>MWCA01000070.1 GCA_002069785.1 Lentisphaerae bacterium ADurb.Bin242
TTCCCGTAGGAATCCAGCGCGTCGGTCACCCGGGAATACATCCCGCGCGTGAAACGGTCGCCAAGGGCCTGGAACTTCCGGTAGAATGGAATCCCCTCGAGCATCTTGTGGTTGAAAACCACGACGGACGCGGCAATCCCGCAGAGGCTCCCCGCCAGCAGCACATAAATGAATTTCTCAATCACGCCGGAGGAAACCGAGGAGATCGTTCCCCACACGAACGGAAGCATCAGCAGCGCCACCAGGAAGATGCCGATCATCCCCGTGAAACGGTCGATCAGGATCGTGAACGCGCCGTCGAACTTGCGTCCCTTCTGAATATGTGCGGCCAGGAATCCGACCCGCACCAGGTCGCCCCCGATGGCCCCGGGCAGCACCAGCGAAAAGAAAAACGACTGCATCGTAAGCGAGCAGGCCAGGGCCAGGGAACAGTCGATTTTCTGCGCCTTGAGCAGCAGACGCCACCGCCAGGCGTTCGCAAAGATATGCAGCGCATACAGCACCAGCGCGACGCCGATCCACCCCGGACTGGCTTTGAGGAGCGTATCCATGAATCCCGCCGGCGTCTTGTGGATCAGGAACGCGATGATGCCTCCGGCCAGCAGCAATTTCAAGAATGTTTTGACAAGTGTTTTCATCATGAATTGTGTGTTTTTTCTCTCTTTTTCATTTGTAGAGAGTCTGTTTTACGGTTATATTTCCAGGATATGAACAAACGGAAAAGATAGCCCGGTTTTCTTTTTTTTCAACAACAATTATGTACTCACGGGCAAAATACATGAAAAATCGTCGGGAACTGGAATGGCTGGACCTGTTTTAAATCTTTTGTTTATCGGAGACGTGGTCGGAAAAGGCGGACGGAACGCGGTCAAAGCATTGACGCCCGTCCTGAAGCAGCGGCACAACTGTTCTTTTGTGATTGTAAACGGGGAGAACTCCGCCAACGGCGCCGGATTCAGCCTCTCGTGCATCCGGGACATGGAGGCGGCCGACGTGCTGACCGGAGGCGATCACACGTGGGACCAGAAGCCCTTTGAAACGGAGATTCTTTCCGTGAAAAACCTGCTGCGGCCCGCGAATTTCAGTTCGCTCCAGCCCGGAAAAGGCTGGGGGATCTTCCGCAATCCGGCGGGAGGGGACGTCGCGGTCATTTCCCTTCTCGGGCGGATTTTCATGAAGGAAAGCGCATCCTGTCCCTTTGAAACGGCGGAAAAAATTCTCGCGCAGCTTTCCCCGACAGTCAAGTGCATCGTGGTGGACATCCACGCGGAGGCGACCAGCGAAAAAGCCGCCCTCGCCTGGTTCCTCGACGGCAAAGTGACCGCCGTCATCGGCACGCACACCCATGTCCAGACCGCCGATGCCCGCGTGCTTCCCGGCGGCACCGCGTTCCTTTCCGATGTCGGCATGGTCGGCGGGCATAATTCCGTGCTGGGACGCGATGTTCCCGACGTGGTCCGCAAGTTCCGCACGGGCATGCCCACCCGGTTGAACGTCACTGAAAACACCATCCGGCTGGATTATGCGGTCGTTTCCTACGAGCTGGAAACGGGACGCGCCGTTGCAATCCGCGCCGCTTCCGAATTCTTTACCCCGGAGCCTCTTTGAAATGGAGAAAATCATTCCCCCCATCGACTGGAAACGGACCGACACCCTGATCGCCCTTGCACTGGAAGAGGATCTTGGAGACGCCGGTGACGTCACGACCAATTCCGTCATTCCGGAAGACCTTGAAGCGGAAGCGGTTCTGCTGGCGAAGGAAGACCTTGTCTGCGCCGGGCTCCCGGTGGCGGAACGGCTGTTCCACACGCTCGATCCCTTGCTGGCCTGGACGTCCCGGGTGCGTGAAGGCGAATTCTGTCCGAAGGGAACGGTCCTGGCCTCGATCCGCGGCAATGCCCGCAAACTCCTGACCGGCGAACGCACCGCCCTGAACTTCCTCCAGCGGCTCTGCGGCGTCGCCACCGCCGCGAGAAGATACCAGGACGCCGCGGCCGGGACCTCCTGCCGCATTCTGGACACCCGCAAGACCACTCCCGGCTGGCGCAACCTCGAGAAATACGCGGTGGCGGTCGGAGGCGCGTTCAACCACCGCATCGGGCTGTACGACCGGATCATGATCAAGGACAACCACCGCGAACTGGCCGGACTGGACGGTCCCGGCGGCATCGCCCGTTCCGTGGAGCATGCCCGCACCCGGCATCCGGACCTCGAGATCGAGGTGGAGGTCGATTCCCTCGAGGAATTGACGGAAGCGCTCGAGACGGGCGTGGAATACATCCTTCTCGACAATATGACGGATGAACAGATGGCGGAAGCCGTCCAAAGAACGGCGGGCCGCTCCAGACTGGAAGCCAGCGGCGGAATCACGCTCTCCCGGATTCCCTCGGCCGCCGCGACCGGCGTCGATTTCATTTCCGCCGGAGCCCTGACGCATTCCGTGAAATCCTGCGATATTTCCATGGATATCGTTCTTCCGAAAAAAGGGGAATAGAAATTTTTTGACGGATCGTAAGTTCTTTATAATGAATAATTTTAAATTTTCCGGAAAAGTGACGGATGATATGACGGCAGCGGGTGCAAGCTCTTTCCGGCGGAAAACGGATTGAATGACTCCGAAAACAATTTTTTATCAGGAAGGGAACGGGAAATGATTGCGCAACTTAAAGGGGTTCTTCTGGAATCTTCCTTCACGGAAGCGGTCGTGGATGTCGGCGGGGTGGGATACCGGGTGTCGATTCCGATGAGCACCTTCGACAAGCTCCCGCGCGTCGGGGAACCGGTGACGCTCCTGACCCGCATGGACGTGCGCGAGGACGCCATTCTTCTGTTCGGCTTTGCCACGCGCCAGGAACGTTCCATGTTCGAGCTTCTGATCACGGTCAACGGGATCGGCGCCAAAACCGCGCTGAACATTCTGAGCAGCATGAACATCCCGTCATTCTGTTCGGCGGTCGCTTCCGGAGACCTCAAGATGCTCAAAAAGATCAACGGGGTCGGGCCGAAATCCGCCGAACGGATTCTGGTGGAACTGCGCGACAAGGTCCAGAACGTTCTTCCGGAAGCCGCTTTTGCCGGTGGCGCGGTTCCGGTGGACAAATCGGTGGAGGATGCGATTCTCGCGCTCGGACAGTTGGGATTCCAGGGACCGAAGTTCCAGAAGCTGATTGCCGAAGTTGCACAGCAGCTTCCCGAAAATCAGCGTTCCAGCGAGAACATCATCCGCAAGTCGTTGCAGGCCTTGAATAAGTAATCCGTCTTTGAGAGGAGTTTGAAAACAATTCGTGCGGGATTTCCACCCTATTGCAATGCGGTGTTTCGCCGGAATCTTTCCCGCGTTTTCAAAACCCTCCTTGAATTCGGTTTTGTCCGGGGCTATAGTACCGGATTTTTGCGGGACACATCAAAGACAGAGCTGAAAATGAATACGGCGGACGAGATCATACAGGCGCTCGGGATGACGCCCTTGCGTGTGGAAGGCGGATATTTCCGGGAAACCTACCGGTCCATTGTCAAAACGGAAGCCACCCGGCAGCGGCGCGCCGGAACTTCCATTCTGTATCTGATGAAAGGAATGGATGTTTCCCGATGGCATCGGGTCCGGTCGGACGAGATCTGGATGTATCACGCCGGTTCGCCCGCGCTTCAGATTCTGCTGTTTCCCGACGGAAGCTGGTGCGAACGGGTCATCGGTCCCGACGTGCTCGCGGGAGAAATGCCGCAAAACCTGATTCCCGCATGGACCTGGCAGGCGGCGGTGCTGCTGGACCGTTCGGAGAAATCGTGGGGACTCTTCGGGGCGGTGGTTGTCCCCGGTTTCGAGTATGAGGATTTCGAGGAAGGCGTTGCGTCCGAACTGGTGAAAAAATATCCCGAAGCGGAAAAACGCATCCGGGAAGTCGGGCTGTATGTATAAAGGAGACATCCGGACGATGGAAATTCATACGGATATGCATATTCACACCACGCTTTCCTGCTGCTGTCACGATCCGGAGCAGACGCTTGAAAACATTGCGGCGAAAATGAAGGAAAAAGGGTTCCGGAAAATCGGAATATGCGATCATTTCTGGCGCAATCCCGCCGTAAAGCCGAACGGTTTCTACGCGCCGCAGACGGGGGACTCGATTCTGTCCCTCAAGAAATCGGCGGACAACAGCGGCTTTCCGCTCCAGGTCCTGATCGGCGCGGAGGCGGAAATGGTCGCGCCCGGCGTTTTCGGAGTGGACCGCGCCTTCAAGGAGCAGGTGGATTTCATTGCTCTTCCGACGGATCATTTTCATATCACGGATTTCGTGAAACAGCCTCCGGACGACAGCCCGCGCGGAATCGCGGCCCACATGCTGGAATTCTTCATTTCCGGCGCGAAAAGCGGGTTGGCGGACGTTCTGGTCCACCCGCTCCTGCCGCTTGGAAAGAGCATGGAGCAGTATGACCGCATCATCGAATCGCTCTCCGACGCAGAGCTTTTCGACGCCTGGAGCATAGCCGCCGAAAATCATGCGGCGGTCGAGATCAACACCGCCTGTCTTTTCTGCGGACGGTATGCGAAGATGTTTTCCCGCGACACCATCCGGCGGACCCATGAGCTGGCGAAAAAGGCCGGCTGCAAATTCACGATCGGCTCGGATTCGCACGAATCGGGAGGGTTCATCGGGTATGAAGAGGCCGCGGCGTTCTGCGGCGAGGTCGGAATCACGGAAGCGGATTTTTCCCCGTTCATGTTTTGAAAACAGAACGGTTTTAAATAAACAACCATTTTTGAGAGGTGACAAAATGATTCGAAAGTTCTGGATGCTTGTATTGCTCTTCGCCGCGATTCAACTGTTTGCGGAACCGCCGAAATACGTGTTTTATCTGATCGGCGACGGCATGGGAAAGAATCACGTCGATTTCGCGGAGAAATTTTTCGGCGGCCTTCAGATGAAAACGTTTCCTGTGAAGGGCTCGCTGGTCACTGCCAGCATTCTGAGGACCACGACCGATTCCGCGGCGGCGGGAACCGCGCTTGCCTGCGGGGTAAAAACCCAAAACGGAGTCCTGGGGATGGACGCCGACGGCAAGAAGGTGGATTCCGTGGCAGTGCTTGCGAAGAAAAACGGATTCGGAGTCGGCATTCTGGGCACGGAGTCGCCGGATCACGCCACGCCCGCGTCCTTTTACGCCCATGCCGCCAAGCGGAGCGATTACAAGGAGATCATGGAACAGATTCCCGGTTCGAATTTCGACCTTGTCATGGGATACGGCATGCGCGGCGCCAAGGACCCGGCAGCCTCGGAGTTCTTCCGGAAAGCCGGAATGAATGTGATCAGCAAGGAGGAATCGGACTTTTTCAACCTGAAAAAACTGGAAAAGCCCACGGTTGTGTATTTTTCATTCGGATATGAAGCGGATCGCGGCAGCAGCAAGGTTCGTCCGTTGAGCGCATATGTCGCGAAAAGCATCGAACTGCTGGAAAAAGTCAGCCCGAAAGGATTTTTCATGATGGTGGAAGGGGCGAAAATCGACCACAACGCCCATGCGAACGACGGTCCCGGAATGCTGCTGGAGCTTATCGAATTCGACCGGGCGATCGGAAAAGCGCTCGAATTTTACAAAAAACACCCGAAAGACACGCTCATTGTCGTGACGGCCGACCATAACACCGGGGGAATCGTCGTCACTGGAAACGTTCCGAAATCCTATGTGAATGTGTCGGGCGGCATTGCCCGGGCGTACGGACTGACGGAAAACGACACTCCGGAGAGCGCTGCGAAAAAACTGGCGGAAAAGGGAATCACCCCGACCGCGGTGGAAAAGGACGCGATGGTCCATTCCATCGGCAAACTCACCGGCTCCAAAAAAGCGGAAGCGCTGAACCGGGCGGCAAGAAGGATCATCGATACCCGATATGGGATCACCTGGCCTACGGGCGGGCATACCAATGAGGATGTGTATGTCTTTGCTATCGGCAAAGGAGCGGAAAACTTCGGAATCCGCCAGGAGAATTCGGAGCTCGGACAGAAACTGAAGGCACTTTACGAAGAAGGGAAATAAGGCATGACCACACTGGGAACGGCGCTGACGAAATCGGCCGTCAAAGTATTGTTTCTGGGAGCCGGGGAGCTCGGCAAGGAAGTCATCATCGAAATGCAGCGTCTCGGGGTGGAAGTCATTGCCGTGGACCGCTATCCGAACGCGCCCGGAATGCAGGCGGCCCACCGTTCCCATACCATCAACATGCTGGACGGCGCGGAACTCCGCCGTGTGATCGAACTGGAAAAACCGGATTACATCGTTCCGGAGGTGGAAGCCATCGCCACACCGGAACTGCTGAAACTCGAACAGGAAGGATTCCATGTGATTCCGACCGCGAAAGCGGCGTTCCTGACCATGAACCGCGAAGGAATCCGGCGTCTGGCCGCGGAGGAACTCGGCCTGCCCACTTCCCGCTACAAGTTCGCCGCTTCGTATGAGGAATTCACCGCCGCCGTGAAAGAAATCGGCATTCCCTGCGTCGTGAAGCCGATCATGAGTTCTTCCGGACACGGCCAGAGCGTCATCCGGTGCGAGGCCGACATCGACAAATCCTGGAAAATGGCGCAGGAAGGCGGACGCGCCGGGGCGGGCAAGGTGATTGTGGAAGGATTCATCGACTTCGACTACGAGATCACGCTCCTGACCGTTCGGCATGCCGGCGGAACCTGCTTTCTGGAACCGGTCGGGCACCATCAGGTGGACGGCGACTATCAGGAATCCTGGCAGCCCCAGGCGATGAGCGCGGCCGCGAAGGAAAAGGCGCAGGAGATCGCCGGGAAAATCACCGATGCGCTCGGCGGACGCGGCATCTTCGGCGTGGAAATGTTCATCAAGGGCGACAAGGTCATCTTCAGCGAAGTGAGTCCGCGTCCGCACGACACCGGCATGGTCACGATGATTTCGCAGGACCTTTCGGAGTTTGCGCTTCACGCCCGCGCCATTCTCGGACTGCCGATTCCCAACATTGCGTTCCACGGCCCGAGCGCATCCAAGGCGATCGTCGTGGACGGCGTTTCGCGCAATGTCCGCTTCAAGAATCTGGAGCAGGTGCTTTCCGAGCCGGATACCGCCCTGCGCATTTTCGGCAAAGGCGAACTCAACGGACACCGCCGTCTCGGGGTTCTGCTGGCACGCGGGAAAAACACGGACGAGGCCCTTGCGAAGGTTTTCGCCATGCGGAAGAAGCTTGAAACGGAACTTTGATCCGGGATTCCGGTTTCAGCGGCAGCCGGTCGCGTTGGCGATGGAGAGATAATCGTTCGTCAGGATGGTGTCGATCCCCATCGCGAGCATGGTTCTGGCTTCCGCCGGATCGTCGCTGAAAAAGACGTTGCAGCGGATGCCGTTCTCGTGCGCCTTATGAATCATCGCCTCGTTGTAGTGCGGTTTGAAGAGCTGTACCTTGGAACACTGCCAGCGGAGGGCGTTCTCCACGATCTCGTACGGGGCGGAGCCGGCCGCCATGCAGCGCTGGATCTCCGGGGCGACCTCCAGCGCCGTTTCCATGACGTCGCCGTTCGCCATGAAGTAAAGGCGCTTGGCAAAACCGTATTTGTAGATCAGTTCGACGATCCGCTGCATGGTCTTGTGCGGGAATGGTTTCCCGTTGACCGACTTGATGTGGAGATTGACGATGACTTTTCCGGCGAAGGCTTTCAGCACTTCTTCCAGGGAAGCGATTTTCAGCCCGGCGAAGTGTTTGCCGCGGCGGGACCCGAAATCCAGGGTGCGGAGCTGTGCGAACGTTAATTCGGCGATCCGCCCGGTCCCGTTGGAAATGCGGTCGACGGAATCGTCATGGCAGACGACCAGCTCGCCGTCGGCGGTTTCGCGGACGTCCATTTCGATTTCGGCCGCCCCGAGCGCCACGGCCGCCCCGAAGGCGGGCAGGCTGTTTTCCGGAGCGATGGTGTTGAATCCGCGATGGGCGCAGAGCCTAGGATAAGGTGATGAATCGTCATTTTTCAGAATCATTTGAAGTCCCCCGTGTTGTCTGTCGGTCGTAATGGACTCTCAATATAACGCGGCGGAAAGATTTTTCAAGAAGGATTGATATTTTTGCGATCCCTCTTTTTTCCCGGATTTCACAAAAAAATGAGGTCAAAGGGCTTTCCATGCCGGGGATTCAAACTTGAATCTTTGCGAAAACGGGCTATATTTCCGCATTAACGCGGAAAGTATTAAGAGATCACAATGGATGAAAAAGAAAATCAAATCGTCGAAACTCCGGTTCCGGCCGGCGCGGTCTATGATGAGAGCAAGGTAAAGACTCTTTCTTCGCTGGAGCATATCCGGCAGAGGCCCGGAATGTACGTCGGACGCATGGGCGACGGTTCGCACCCGGATGACGCGGTCTATGTGATGCTCAAGGAAGTCATCGACAACAGCGTCGACGAATATATCATGGGCTATGGAAAACGGATCGACGTTTCCATCAGCGACAATGAACTGGCGGTCCGGGATTACGGACGCGGAATCCCTCTCGGCAAGCTGGTGGAGTGCGTCTCCCAGATCAACACCGGGGCAAAATACAACACGGACGTCTTCCAGTTTTCCGTCGGGCTCAACGGCGTCGGCACCAAGGCGGTGAACGCGCTGTCCGAGAAGTTCGTCGTGCAGTCGATCCGGGACGGCAAATTCAAGCGCGTCGAGTTCAATACCGGCATCCTGTGCGAGGAAGAGGACGGCGTCACCGAGGAGCGGAACGGGACGTTCACCTGCTTCATTCCGGACCCGAAACTGTTTCCGAAATACGCCATCCGGCAGGAATATGTCGAACGGCGCCTGTGGATGTACGCGTTCCTCAACAGCGGGCTGTCGCTTTACTACAACAACCAGCGCTACTACTCCAAAAACGGCCTCATGGACCTGGTCAACAACGAAGTCGGCGGCGAGAGCCTCTACGAGATCATCCATTACAAGGACAAGACCCTCGAATTCGCGCTCTGCCACACCTCCGACTTCGGGGAAAAATACTACTCTTTCGTGAACGGCCAGTTCACCTCCGACGGCGGGACGCATCTTTCCGCCTTCAAGGAGGGCGTGCTCCGCGCGGTCAATGAGTTCAGCGGGAAGGATTACGACGCCCGCGACCTCCGGGACGGCATCGTGGGCTCCATCGCCATCAAGCTTCAGGACCCCATGTTCGAGTCGCAGACCAAGAACAAGCTCGGCAACACGGACATCAAAGGCTGGATCGTGGGCACCGTCAAGCAGGCGGTCGTGGACTACCTCCACCGTCACCTCGACGAGGCGGAGCTTCTGCTGAACAAGGTCAAGCGCAATCAGGACCTCCGCAAGGAAATCTCCGCGATCCAGAAAAAAGGACGCGAAATGTCCAAGCGCATGAGCCTCCGCAACAGCAAGCTCAAGGATTGCAAACATCATTTCAGCGACCGTTCCAAATTCGCGGAACAGACGATGATCTTTCTCACCGAAGGCGATTCGGCGGGCGGGTCGCTGGAACAGAGCCGCAACCCGATGTTCCAGGCGGTCTTCTCGCTGCGGGGCAAGCCGCTGAACTGCTTCGGCATGAAGCTGGATTCGGTCTATACGAACGAAGAGTTCTACTACATCATGCACACCCTCGACATCGAGGAGGACATCGACAATCTGCGCTATGCCAAGGTCATCATCGCCACCGACGCGGACGTCGACGGCCTTCACATCCGCAATCTGCTGATCACTTTCTTCCTTTCCTACTTCGAGCCGCTGGTCTTGTCCGGGCACCTGTATATTCTCGAAACGCCGCTCTTCCGGGTGCGCAACAAGAAAGAAACCTTCTACTGTTATTCGGAGGAGGAGCGCGACGCCGTGGCCGCAAAGCTGGGGAAGGGAGCGGAAATCACACGTTTCAAAGGACTCGGAGAAATCTCTCCCAGAGAGTTCGGACAGTTCATCGGAGACGACATCCGGCTCGAAAAGGTCACGGTCGAGCACTCCAAGGGAATCGGCGAAATGCTGAAGTTCTACATGGGCGACAACACCCCGGACCGCTGGGAACACATCGAAAACAATCTGGTATGATCGTATGGCTTCCAAAAACCGAAAAATAAAAGACGCTCTCAAGCACGCTCCCGAAAAAGACGAGGGACAGTCCGCCGGCATCGAAACCCCGGAAGAGAAGGACAATCCGGCCGTCCCGCCCGAAGAGGAAGAGGACAATTCCACCGAATCGGCGGCCATTCAGACCGGCTCCAACTCCCGTCTGCGGGAAATGATGGACCGCAACTTCATTGAATATGCCTCCTATGTCATCAAGGACCGCGCGATTCCGGATGTGGACGACGGCCTCAAGCCCGTGCAGCGCCGCATCCTGTGGACTCTTTTCGAAAAGGACGACGGAACGTTCCACAAGGTGGCCAACATCATCGGCGAGACCATGAAATACCATCCCCACGGCGACGCCTCCATCGGCGACGCCCTGGTCTATCTCGCCAACAAGGAAACCTATATCGACAAACAGGGGAACTTCGGCAACATCATGACCGGCTCCCCCGCCGCCGCCCCGCGCTACATCGAATGCCGGCTGACGCCCCTGGCGCGGGAAGTCCTTTTCAACAGGGATATTACGGAACTGGTCGATTCGTATGACGGGCGCAACCGCGAACCGGTACGTCTGCCCTCGAAGATCCCGACCCTCCTGCTGATGGGAACCGACGGCATCGCGGTGGGCACGAACACCAAGGTCATGTCCCACAATTTCAACGAGCTGCTCCGGGCGCAGATCGCCATCCTCAAGGACGAGCCGTTCACTCTTTATCCGGACTTCCTCCAGGGCGGAATCATGGATGTCTCCAAGTATGAGGACGGCTTCGGCCGGATCGTCGTGCGCGCCAAAATCGAACTCGACGGGCGCAACCTGGTGATCCGGGAAATCCCGTCCGCGACCAATACGTCCAAACTGATGGACACCATCGAGGCGGCGGTCAACCGCAACAAGATCAAAATCGCCTCCTTCAAGGATTACACCGCGGAAAAAATCGACATCCAGCTTACCCCCCTCCGCGGATACGACCCCGAAAAAGCCCTGAACGCCCTCTACGCCTACACCAACTGCCAGATGAGCATCTCCTGCAATCCGATGGTGATCGTGGAGAACCGGCCCAGGACCATGGGCGTGAGCGCAATCCTGCGGCGGAACACGGAAAAACTGCTGGAACACCTCAAATACGAGCTTTACATCGAAAGCGGAAAATGCCTGGATAAAATTCTGGCGCGCACGCTCGTGCAGATCTTCATCGAGGAAGGCATCTACAAGCGGATCGAGAAGTGCAAAACCCGCGACGCGATGTTCTCCGAGGTCCGGAACGGTCTGGAAAAGTTCAAATCCGAGTGGCTCCCGATTGTTCAGATGCTCCACGACAACATCCTCAACGGGCCCCACATCATGCCGCTGCCGAAGGAGTTCGAGGCCCGGGTGGAACAGCTTTCCCGCGGCGAGATTCCGGAGATGGAAATCGAGCGTCTGCTGGAAATCCCGATCCGCCGGATCTCCGCCTTCGAATGCAATGAGAACCGTCAGCAGATCGAACTTCTCAACAAGACGTTGAACGAAGCCCAGAAGAACCTGAAACGGATCAAGGCGTATGCGATCAAATACCTTCAGGGGCTGATCGACAAATACGGGGCTCTTTTCCCGCGCCGCACCGAAATCGTTCTGGACGGATTCGGGAAGATCGACAAGAGCGCCGTCGCGCTGAACAACATCCGCGTGGGCTGGGACAAGAGCGGATGCTACATCGGAACCAACGTCAAAAGCGACGATGTGGTGGTCTGCAACGAGTTCGACCATCTCCTCTGCATCGAACGCAAGGGCGGCTACAAGGTCATCGACATCCCCGAGAAGATTTTTATCGACCGTCTTTACGAGTTCCGCAAATACGACAAGACCGTCGTTTTCGGGGTTGTTTATTCGGACGTGAAAACCGGCAAGGTCTATGCGAAGCGCTGTTCCATCGACAAGTTCATCAAGGACAAGGAATACCGGATTTGTCCGGACGGCTGCCGCCTGGAGCTGATCACGCCCCGCGCCAACGCCCTGTATGAATGCCGGATCGACACTCCCATCCGGGCCCGCCAGACGCAAACCGTGAACCTGGCCGATATGCCGGTCCGGTCTCCCCGCGCGGGCGGGATGCTGCTTTTCGCCCGGAAACTTCTCAAGATCAATTTCATCAAATATCTGGACGGAACGGAAGAAAATGAGGAACCCCCGCTGATCGACGTTTCCGCCGAAGCGGGAAATGATCCGGAAAAAGCGTTTTCCGTGGAAAGCGTTCCTCCCGAAGAGAATGCCGGAGAGACTCCCGTCGAAACGGCGGAATCCGGGACGGAGAAGAAAATCCCGGCGGAAAAAGAAAAGGCCGTCCGTCCCGGAAAAAAATCCGTTTCCGTTCCTCCTCCGTCCCCTCCGCCTCCCCCGGGGGACAAGCCCGGAACGAAAAAAAATAAAAAAGCGCCGTCGGCGGAATCCCCGAAGCATGAAGGAGATTCCGTTTCTCCGGATCCCGAAAAAGAGGATGAAAACTGGGGAATCTCCCAGCCGGAACTCGGTTTTTGACGGTGCGGTCTGTTTTTCCAGGGCAATAAACCTTCCAATTCGGAAAAACTGCTTGAAAAAACGGCAAAATACATTTATGTTGTTCGGTCAATGAGAAATGAACTGTTTTGAGGAATAATTCGTATGGCACAAAACTGTGACTTCATTCTTGAACTGCTTCAGGAAAACGGGATGGTGACCGAGGAGCAGGTCAATGAAGGATGGAAGAAAGTCGCGGAAACCGACGGGCGGCTCAACATCATTCAGGCGCTTGAAGCGCTGAAATATGTGGATGAGTTCGAACTGCTGTCGATGCTGGCCCAGCAGTACGGCCTGGAAACGCTGGACCTGGCGACGTACAAGATTCCGCGCGAGGTCATCGAGTCCGTGCCGCGGGACATTGTCATGCAGTATCACATCATTCCCGTGATGAAGCATGACGATGTATTGACCATTGCCATCGGCGATCCGACCGACATGTCCACGCTGGACTCGGTCCGCTACGTCCTCAAGTGCGACGTGGATGCGGTGGTCGCTCCCCAGTCGCAGATCCAGACGATGATCGAACGCTACTACTCCGAACTCGAAAAGGGCGTGGATGCCGTGCTTTCCGAAGTCGAAGAGGATATGAAAGACAATGCCGTGGAAAGCGGGGACGGGGTCAGCGAGACGGAAAGCGGCGAAGGCGACGCCCCGATCATCCGGCTGGTGACCGCGATCATCGTCGAAGCCTATAAGCTTCACGCCAGCGATATTCACATGGAACCGCTGGAAAAACGCTACCGCATCCGCTACCGGATCGACGGCGTGCTGCGGGAAGTGGACGCCCCCCCCAAATACCTCCAGGCAAACGTCACCAGCCGCCTGAAGATCATGGCCCGCCTGGACATTTCCGAGAAACGTCTTCCCCAGGACGGCCGTATTCAGATGCGCGTCAGCGGATGCGACATCGACTTGCGTGTTTCCACCATTCCCACAACCCACGGCGAAAGCATCGTCATGCGTATCCTTGAAAAGGCCAGCATTCAGCTTGAAATCCCCCAGCTGGGCTTTTACGCGGACGACCAGCAGAAAATCAACAAGATCATCAGCATGCCCGACGGCGTGTTCCTCGTGACCGGGCCTACCGGTTCCGGAAAGACCACCAGCCTGTACGCGTTCCTGAATACAATCAACCAGCCGAACCGTAAAATCATCACGGTGGAAGACCCCGTCGAATACCAGCTGGCCGGCATCAATCAGGTTCAGGTGAACGTGCTGGCGGGAATGACCTTCGCGAATGCCCTCCGGGCCATGCTCCGCCAGGCGCCGAACATCATCATGGTCGGTGAAATCCGTGACGCCGAGACCGCGGTCATCGCGATCAACGCGGCCCTCACGGGACACCTTGTTTTCAGCACGCTGCATACCAACGACGCGCCCAGCGCGGTGACCCGCCTGATCGACATGGGAGTCAAGCCCTTCCTTGTTTCCTCCGCGGTCCGCGCGATCATGGCTCAGCGCCTTCTCCGCAGAGTATGCAAGAACTGTGCCGAATCCACCAAGGCGACCTCGGAAGAGATTCGTCTTCTCCACCTGGACGAGAAGTTCATGGACACCGCCACCCTGAAACGCGGACGCGGGTGTTCCGTCTGCGGCGGTTCCGGCTACAAGGGACGCGTCGGCATTTATGAAATCTTCCAGGTCGGAGAGGATATCCAGCATTTGATTTACCAGAAGTCTTCCGCGGACCTGATCCGGGATGCCGCGCGGAAAGGCGGAATGATCACTTTGCGCGAAGACGGGCTGCGGAAAGCTTCCGCCGGGATCACAACCCTCGCGGAAGTGATTGAGGCCACCATGGCGGACGCCGAGTAAAGCCAAAAGAAACGGAGATATTGAAAATGCTTGACACCGAAAGCCAGATTCTGAAAGATATCCTGATTTCGGAGGAACTTTGCACCGAGGATCAGCTGAAAGAAGTCGAGGAAGAGCAGACCCGGAACGGAAAACCGTTCAAAGAGGTTCTCATCGACTTCGGGCTTCTCACGGAAAAGGATATCCTGGAGGCCATCGGCCGGAATCTCATGCTGGAAACCATCAGCATTTCCGCCGATTTCCAGGCGTCGGACGAGGTGATCAAGATGGTCCCCCCCGATACGGCACGCATGCTCGGCGTGTTTCCGGTGTCCTTTGACGGTTCGACTCTGGTGGTCGCGCTCCGCTCTCCCTTGAATTATCAGGTAATCGACGAACTCCGTTTTGTGGTGGGAACCGATGTGGTTCAGGTGCTGGCGCCCGAGGAGCAGATCGAAAAGGCCATCGAGAAATACTATCCTCTGGACGTGACGGTTTCCATGCAGGAAATGCTGGCCGAAATGGATGTCGCGCATACGAAAAAAATGGCCGAGGAAGAGGCCACTGGCGCGGAATCGACGGAAAGCCTTGAAAAACGCGCCAACGAGGCCCCGATCATCAAATTCGTGGATGCCGTCATTTACCAGGCCATCAAGGACAAGGCCAGTGACGTTCACTTCGAGCCTTTCGAAAAAGAATTCAAGATCCGCTGTCGTGTCGACGGTGCGCTCTATGAACTGCCGCCGCCTCCGAAAAACCTTGCCATTCCCGTCATCAGCCGCGTCAAGCTCATGAGCCAGATGAACATTTCCGAACGCCGGAAGCCCCAGGACGGGCGCATCCAGACCAAGGTCGGAAGCCGGCCGGTCGACTTGCGGGTGTCCACGCTGCCCACCCAGTTCGGGGAATCGTGCGTGCTCCGTATTCTGGACCGTTCCGTGGTGAACCTCGACCTGGATTCCCTGGGCATCAATGAGCAGAACCTGGCGAAAGTCCGCGACATGCTGCTGCTTCCCAACGGAATCATGGTGGTGACCGGACCCACCGGCTCCGGAAAAACGACGACTCTCTATTCCGCTCTCAAGGAGATCAACAAGGTCGAAGACAAAATCCTGACCGCGGAAGACCCGGTCGAATATGACCTGGAGGGAATTATCCAGCTCCCGATCAACGATTCCATCGGAATGACCTTCGGCCGTGCTCTCCGCGCTTTCCTCCGGCAGGACCCCGACATCATCATGCTGGGGGAAATCCGCGACCTCGACTCGGCCCGGATGGCCATCGAAGCCTCCCTGACGGGACACTTCGTGTTCAGCACGCTCCACACCAACGATTCGGCCGGAACGGTTACCCGTTTCGTGGATATGGGCGTGGAACCTTACCTGATCGCCAGTTCCCTGGTCGGGGTGGTCGGCCAGCGGCTGATCCGCCGGATCTGCCCGAAATGCAAAACCGGATTTGTCCCGACGGACGACGATCTCTGGCTCCTCGGCCTCGAACGGGCGGAAGTCGGCGACCGCAAATTCTATTACGGCAAGGGTTGCGACTACTGCAACAAGACCGGTTACAAGGGACGCAAAGCGCTCACGGAAGTCCTTGTGATGAATCCGGAGATCAATGAACTGGTGATCCAGAATTCCCCCACCGTCATCATCCGCGACAAGGCCCGGGCGCAAGGAATGAAAACCATGCGCGAAGACGGGCTCCATGCCATCCTTGACGGTGAAACCACCATGGAAGAAGTTTTGAAATATACGTAAGATAAGGATTCGGAAAGGAGCGGACTATGCCTAACTTCATTTACACGGCAATGGATGCCAACGGCAAGGAGCAGAGAGGAAAAAAAGAAGCCGCCAACGAAGAAGAAGTCTCGATTTTTCTGAAAAATCAGGGGCTTTTCCCCACTTCCATCAAAAGCGCCGACAAAGCGGCCCAGAAAATGGCCGCCACCGCTCAGAAGGACAAAAAAGGTGCGAAGGACAAGAAAAAGAGCGGCTTCAATATGAATATCAATCTCGGGCCCGTGATGATCAAAAGCAAAGACTTGACCATCCTGACCCGCCAGATGGCGATTCTTCTCGACGCCGGGCTGCCCCTGATCCGTTCCCTGAAAACCCTCTCTAGGCAGGCCAAGAACCCCGTGGTGAAATCGACCCTCGAGGAGACGGCCACTTCCGTGGAAGCCGGCTCCACTTTTTCGGAGGCGCTCGCCCAGCATCCGAAATCGTTCGACAAACTGTATCTGAACATGATCCGCGCGGGCGAGGCCGCCGGCAAGCTGGAACTGATCCTGGACCGTCTGGCGGTCTTCCGGGAAAAGGCCGCCAAAATCCAGGGCAAAGTCAAGTCCGCCATGGTGTATCCGTGCATCGTTCTTTCGATCGCCATCATCATTACTTCCGGCCTGATGATCTTCATTGTCCCCAAGTTTGAAAAGACCTTCACCGAACTGCTGGAAGGCGCTCCTCTTCCGGCCCTGACCCAGTTTGTCATGGGCATCAGCAAGTTCATGATCGGCAACGTCGCCTATCTGGTTCCCGGGATCATCGGCGGCGCCATTGCCTTCCGCCTGACTCTGAAGGTGCCTTTCCTGCGGTACTACATCGACTGGGTCAAATACAACATGCCTCTTTTCGGCCCGATCGTTTCCCGTTCGGCGATTTCCAAATTCGCCCGGACGCTCGGCACTCTGATGGGGTCCGGCGTGCCCATCCTGAATGCGCTCAACATCGTGAAGGAGACGGCCGGCAACGAAGTTGTTTCCCAGGCCGTCCAGAAGGTCTATGACGCGGTCAAGGAAGGCGAAGGAATGGCCGGACCTCTTCAGCTCACCAAGATTTTCCCCGAAATGGTGATCAGCATGATCGAGGTCGGCGAAGAAACCGGCAAGCTGCCGGAAATGCTTGATAAGATTGCGGATACCTACGACGAAGAAGTGGACAACGCCGTGGCTGCCCTGACCTCCATGATCGAACCGGTCATGATGGTCGGTCTTGCCGTGGTCGTCGGCGGTATTGTTATCGCCTTGTTCATGCCCATGATTTCCATTATCGAAAGACTCGGCGGCGGCTGAGGAGGAGAGATTTTTCCATGCAAAAAACAAACGGTGCCTATGCGATCGTCATGGCGGGGGGACGCGGAGAGCGCTTCTGGCCGCAGAGCCGGCTTTCCAATCCGAAGCAGCTGCTGCGTCTGCTGGGAAACCTGACCTTGATCGAGCAGACTCTGGAACGCCTGACTTCCATCTTCGATCGTGAGCATATCATTGTCGTGACAAACACCAATTATGTGGCTCCGATCCGTTCCCTGCTTTCCTATCTGCCGCAGTGCAGCATCATCGGCGAGCCGGTCGGAAGGGATACGGCGCCCTGCGCCGCGGTCGCGGCGGCTTACGTCAAATCCATTTCCCCGGACCCGGACCCCGTGCTCTGTTTCCTTCCGGCCGACCATATCATCGAAGATGTCGAACCCTTCCTGGAGGTAGTCGAGGACAGTCTTTCCGTTGCCTCTTCTTCCGGCCGGATCGTCATGATCGGCGTCAAACCCACCGCTCCCCTGACCGGCTACGGCTATATCCGTCTCGGGGAAAAAATCGAAACATCGACGCCGACGGTTTTCTGTCATTCCCTCGGATTTCAGGAAAAGCCCTCCCTGGCCATCGCGGAGGCTTGTGTGGCTGACGGACAGCACAAATGGAACAGCGGGATCTTTTTCATGAAGCGTTCCGCCCTGGAGAAGGCTTTCTCCGACTTCGTTCCCGACATTGCCGGTTTCATGCAGACGGCTTCCGCCCGGTTCTCCGCCTCGGACGCCCCCGACCTGACGGACCTTTACGAGACGCTCCATCCCATTTCCCTCGACTACGCCATCATGGAAAAAGTCTCCAACCTCATCGTGGCCGACGCGGACTTCAGCTGGGATGACGTCGGCTCCTGGACTTCCATGCGCAATCAGATTCTTCCGGACGACAACAACAATGTGGTGCAGGGCCTTCATGCCGGGATCGACACCAATGACTGCATCATCGTCGGCAATTCCAACCATCTGATCGCGACCGTCGACGTCAAGGACCTGGTCATCGTGGAAACGGAGGACGCCACCCTGGTTTGCAGCGCCCGTTCCGCCCAGCGGGTCAAGATGCTGGTCCACCGTCTCGCTTCCGAACCGGAACTCGCAAAGTTTGTCTGACCATGAACGCCCGCATCCGCATATTGAACATCGGCAATACGAATGTTCAGATGATCGACTCGTCTTCGGATACGGAGTTCAAGGCGCTTCCGTCCGTACGGACGGAAGTGTTCAGCCGGGACCCGCTTTCCTGGCTGAAGGATTGCGAAGAGTTTGCCGCTTCTTCCGTGGTTCCGGAGCTCACTTGCTTCCTCCGGAGCCGGGGCGGATTCGTGGTCTCTTCCGGCAACCCGCTGCCGTTTGCAAAGTCGAAGCTGGACCTGACCACGGTTGGGGCGGACCGTCTGGCGAATGCCGCCGCTCTTCTCGACGGACCGCTTCCCGCTCTTTCGATCGACTTCGGAACGGCGGTCACCTTTGAATATGTCACCGGCGACAGGCAGTTCACCGGGGGAGCTATTCTGCCGGGGCGCGCGCTCGTGCGTCATGCCCTTCATGATTACACGGCTCAGCTTCCGCTGGTCGATCTTTACGGCGAGCTTCCGTCCGTGCCCGGCTGCAATACGCCGGATGCCATACGGCTGGGAACGGACCTGGCGGCCATCGGTTCGGTCAAGGAACTGATCGGCGCCATGCGGAACTTGTCTTCCCGTCCGCTCCGGATCGTGGCATGCGGCGGCGACCGTGCGTTTTTCCTCAGGCATCTGGAGGGGTTGGAGGACGGATCGGATTTCTTTACGGCCAGGGGAATCCGCAAACTATGGGAGTACGATCATGCGTGTAAAAATCTGCGGAATCAAAAATGAAAAGGAATTGGAAACCGCGGTCAGCGCGGGCGCCGATGCGGTCGGATTCATGGTGGGACAGCGTCACCCGTCGCAGGACTTCATTCTGCCCGGAACCGCGGCGCGCCTCGCTTCCCTTCTTCCTCCGTTCGTTTCGCCGGTTCTCGTGACGCATCTCACGGAGCCGGACGCCGTCATGGAGCTGGTCGACCAGACTCTCATCACGACCCTCCAGCTCCACGGCGGCAGCCGTCCCGAACAGATCATCCCGCTGCTCGAATATCTGGAAGGCGCCGGAAAACTCATCCTGGCGGTGCATGTGACCGCCCCGGGCGAATTTTCGCCCGATCCGGCGCCTTACTATGAAAAAGTCAACGCGATTCTGCTGGACAGCATGGATCCCGCCACCGGACGGGTCGGCGGCACCGGACGGACGCACGACTGGAACACCAGCGCCCGGCTTGCGGCGGCTTCCCCGCGTCCCGTCATTCTCGCCGGAGGACTCAACCCCGACAACGTGGCCGAAGCGATCCGCCGGGTGCGCCCGTTCGCGGTGGATGTGAACAGTTCCCTCAAGGGGTTCGGCGGCGAACTCGATCCCAGAATATCCGCCGCCTTTGTCCGCAACGCCAAAAATGCTCTGGACGTCTCCGCCTGATCCGGATATTCCATTCCGGGAGTCTTTTTGCAGTCTCCTTTTTGTGTTGAGTTTATTTCTTTTTCGCTAAAAAATTGATATTTTTTCCAAACCGGGGTTGACAATGGACCGTTTATTGATTATAATATAACAGAAATTACAGTAATAACAAAGGAGGAACATGACTCCTTCCAAAACAAACAATGTTCTCAAGACGTTGGAACGCAAGATCCGTTCCGGACAGTTTGAACCCGGTGAAAAACTGCCGTCCATGCGGGATCTCGCCCGATCATTCAACGTAAGCACCATGGTCATGCAGCAGGCGGCGATTCAACTGGAGGAGAAGGGACTTCTTCTCCGGAGTTCCCGCTGCGGTCTGTTCATCCCCGATCTGCCCGAACAGAAACGGACGGTGATCGGCGTCATGACCGACATCCGGCCCCAGAACATGGATTTTTACTACGAGGGATTGTTTGAAAGCGTCAATAAGATCAACGGCGTGGTGATCCCCGTCTTTGCCGGCGAAGAGAGCCATATCAGAAGCATGCTGGCGCAGAATCCCTCCAGGGTGCTGGTCGACCTCGAAGGCGCCTGTTACGACCTGAACCAGATCAGCGAACTGCTCAAAGACGTGCCCGTGGTCTTTTTCAACCGTTATGAATGGATCAATCCGCCGCCCGAATCCGCGGTCCTGATCGACCGCGTGGCCCAGACGGAAGACACCCTGCGGTATTTCCTCGGACGCGGACACCGGAGAATCCTGTTCCTGGGGCACTACGAAAAACCGCGCGAATACAAGCGGCTGGAACTGGAGGATGCGGCGAAACGGGTCGGTTTGAAACTCTGGACGCCGGAATTTCAATACGGCAGCCCCAAGGAGTTCGACACCCATCCGCAGCGGATCGCGAAGATTTTCCGGGAAGAGCCGCCCACGGCGATTTTCAGCCGGAGTGATGGCCTTCTTTTCAATTTCATGCAGAAGATACGGGCGTTTTACCCTCGGCTTGGCGATGTGGAACTGGTGGGCTGCTACAATACGAAAAACTCCCAGATTCCGCAATATGAATTTTCCTCCTACGACATGCAATGGCATCGTGCCTGGGATGTGGCGATCCGCAAGAGGAACTGCGGTACGGAGTGGTGTATTCCCAAAATGGTCGTCCGTGAAAAGACTGCGCTTTTATGAATTCAACAAGGTGCTTCCAATGAACAATCATGAAGAAAGGGGATTGAAAATGAAAAACAGGAATTCGGCAGCGGAAAAAGGATTGCGAAAGTTGGATTTTTTTACATTGATAGAACTTCTCATCGTGATTGCGATCATCGCGATTCTGGCCGGCATGCTTCTTCCGGCATTGAATCAGGCACGCGAGACCGCGCGATCCATCTCATGCCTCAATAAGACCAAGCAGCTGGGCATATACTGGCAGAACTACACAGATTGTTCGGCGGACTATCTTCTGCCGGCTTTTTCGAGGTCGGGCACTCTGATTCTTCTTCCACAGGAGCTCCTGATGACCTATAGCGGCACGGGATACCCGCTTGCACGTCCGATCTCTTTGATTGGATACGATGCGGCGGCAAACCGGAAAATCTTCAGCGGGACGATGCTTTGTCCGAGTGCGGAGGGGAACAGCAGATATTTCCAGACAAACAACTCCCTGCTTTACAGGAACCGTCCGCTGCCGGTGGCATATTCTTATAACGTCTTTATGGACTTGCAGGTTGACGCCGATATTCATTTTGCGGTCGCCAGTCCGCGCAATGTCCTCAAGTTGAGCCAGATCCGCAATACGGGGATGTCCACGGTGCCGGTCTTCGGGGAACAGTGGAAGGCAAGGGACATTCTGACCGGAACGGACATCGCCGCAAACGAGTATATCAGCTCCCTGACCGGAAAGCGCTGGAACATCCGCCCGTTTTCGATTTACCGCTGCCATGCCGGAGGAAGCAATTTTGTCTGGGCCGATCTTCATGCTTCGGTTTACAACGATGCCGCCAAGTATGATTGCACCCCCTGGTACAAATAAACAAGAGAAAGAAGAAGTCCTGTGAAAAAGATTGAAAAAGTCTTGTTTTGTCTCCTGGCCGGTTTTGCTGTTACGCTCGCGGCAAAGGAAGAAATCCTGTTTCAGAGCGATTTCATCCATGACAAAACACTCCGGGGATGGGCGGATATGGGAAACGCGAGCCCGCCGAATGTTTACGATGAAAACTCCTCGCCCAAAAACAAGGAACATTATCAGGTGGTTACGGAAGACGGGCATACCTTTCTGAAAACAGCGAATGTCTATTTCGGAATTTCCCATAAACTGTCGCGGCCGTTGACGGTCGATGATTCGCTTCGGAAGCTCACCGTGAGTGTGACTCTGTTCAAAGAAAAAAAATACATGGGAAGTCCGCCGATGATCGTTTTAAGCTCGCGCAAGACGGTGGTATGGAACAGCGGACAGGCATTTGAACCGGAAAAGGACAGCGGGATTTACATGCTCTGTTACGGGGCGAACTCCCAGCTGCACAACTATATCGGTTATCGTGTGAACGGACAGGAAGTCATCCGGAGTTCGCCGCCCTGTGCGCCGTATGCGATGCTTCCGGATCATGACCGGTGGGTTACCGTGACGCTGGTATACGACAATGTAAAGAAACAACTGCTCTTTTACAACTCAAAAAGTCCGTCCGTTCCGCTGGCGAAACTGTATAATGTCAAAATGGAAGGGGTTGCGTTCAACAGCATCTGGCTCCCGGCATGGGCGGCGCGGTATGAAAATATCCGTGTGACCGCTGACATGAAGTAAACAACCCGAAGCGGCGGGTTCCGCTCTGTTTTTATGAATTTGGAAGGATAAGACAATGCTGAAAAAAATGATGTTTGCACTTGCGATCATACCCGGATTTCTTTTTGCCGCAGACCTGGTGAAAAACGGAAAACCCGGGGCGGTGATCATACTGGGAGAAAACGCATCCGCTCCGGCCCGGCTGGGGGCGTATGAAATTCAATATCATGTCAAAAAAATCACAGGGGCGGAACTTCCGATTGCTAAAGAAGCGCCGTCTGGAACAGACACCCGTATTTTTGTCGGTGAAAGCCCCGGAACACTCCGGAACGGGCTGAAAAACGCTGACTTCAAAAAGCAGGAATATCTGGTGCGGATCAAGGGAAACGACATTTTTCTGCTCGGATTTGACGGCCCGGATAAACGGACGGTGAATTATCAGGATGCCGGGACGTTTCCCGATCTCTGGAAAGACATCGGAACGCTGTATGCGGTCTATGATTTCATTGAACTCCTGGGCGTCCGCTGGTATCTGCCCACTGAACTGGGGACAACCTTCATTCCTTCCGGAGACCTGGCGGTACAGGATACGGAAATCCGGCGCGTCCCATCCATGGAAATGCGGAAAATGTATGAGAACGAGCCGAGCCGGATTCCGGCGGACCTCTGCGGCGACACCGTTCCGCATCCGAATACGGCGATGCTGAATCTTCGGGATACCAAGTTATGGTTTCTCCGCAGCCGGGCAGGGGGACGGTTCGAGATCATCAATCATTCCCTCGGCACCCTTCTGCCCCGTTTCAAGGAAAAAAGGGACTGGTTCGCACAAGGGTATGAGATCCAGCCTTTCATGCAGCTCTGCTACACCAATCCTGAAGTCATTGCCCAGGTGGCGCAGGATGCCCGCGACTTCTTCGATGGCAAAGTCCCCGGAAACCGTGTGATGGGGCATGCGACTCCTGATTACAAATCGGATGTGTTCACGGTTTTTCCGATGGACAACGGGGATTTCTGCAAGTGCAGCCGCTGTGCAAAATATATTCCGACCGCGGCCGGCCGCGGCGCCGGGCTGTTTTCCAATGACAAGTCCAGCAATTTCTTTTTCCGCTTCGTGAATGAAGTCGCCAAACAGGTGAAGAAAACGCATCCGGACAAGCTCATCGCCACCGGCGCCTATTCCAATTACGCCTATCCCCCGACGGACTTCAAACTCGAAGACAATATCATGGTCATGATGTGTCTTCACGTGCGTGGAGTCTATTCGAAAAAGGTCACGGAAAACGATGAGCGCATCGTTCGGGCGTGGCAGAAGGAATACCCGGACATGAAGAAATATGTCTGGCTGTATTATTGTTTTCCGACCGGCGCAGCGTTGCGGAACAAAACCCGCTGCTTCCCGGGTTTCTTCGGAAGCCATGTCAAAGACTATTTCAAGTATCTCAAGGAGGCTCGCGTATCCGGCATGTTCTGGGAGCCGGCGGCACTGGTCAACCGGCAGAAAAGCGTATTGTTCGACCAGGTTGAAGGATACATCAACTGGAAACTGGCTTTCGACAGCAGTCTGGATGCGGATCAGTTGTTCGATGAGTTCTTCCGGCGGTATTACGGACCCGCCGAAAAGCCGATGAAAGAATTCTATAAGCTTGCGGAGTCCATTTACTGCGATCCGGCGAACTATCCTTCCCATGCGGGGAACGCCTGGGAGAGTTATCCTGTCACGCGTCTGGCTACGGAAGAACGCATGAAGAAACTTTCCTCATATCTGGCGCAGGCAAAGGCTATGAATCTGTCGGAACCCTTCCAGTCGCGGGTGGAGCTCTTTGACCGCGGCGTCTGGCAGTATATTGTGAAAGGGCGGAAGGATGCCTTGGAGAACCGGTCGAAAACCCCTTGCATGCAGCAGGCGCCGGTCCCGTGCCTGAAGAATCCGGAACCCGGCAATCCACTCAAGATCGACTGGAACAAAGCCTGTGCCCTGAACATGTATGGAGGGCTTCGCGCGGAACCGCTGGCCCGTTCCATTTCGGTCCGGGCCGCCCATGACGGCGAGTGGCTCTACTTCCGTTATCTGGAGCATATCAACCCGGACACTCTGAAGAAAAACGCCTCCTCTCCTTATGAAAATGACGAATGGGAAAGTTATTTTGCAGGACAGCGCGATGTCCCATACCGTCAGATCGGCGTGGACGCGAACGGAAAAATCGCCGGGATTGTCCGAAAAGGGATCGGGTTTGAAAACTGGACTTTTCCCGGAAAAGTTCAATGTACATTCAATGCAAATACGTGGACAACCTACATCGCCGTGAAAATGAGCGATATGATCGACGGGGGCGTTCGTCCCGGCGATACTCTCTACTACAATCTGATCCGTTCCGCTTCGGGATATAAGCCGGTGGCCTGCTGGATTCCGACTTTCGGAGGCTACCATGCCCCGGAACGTTTCGGCGAACTTTACCTTGAACCCGGAGAGTAAGGTGTTTTCATGAAGAAGGAAGAAGCCTGGATCTGGACGGAACTGCTGGCGTTCGACAATACGCAGACAGACTACGGGGTCGGAGAATATCTCCATCGCACCGGGTTTGTGCCGGACGGGGTTTCCCTTCTGCTTTCGGCAATCGATTTTGTTCTGCTGCACCGGGGAATGGAAACGGAATATGAGCTCTTTCCCGATGTCTGTTCGCGGCTGGCTCACGAGGAGAATGAAGAGCGGAAACGCCAGAAGTGGACCAATCATCAGCTCCGGGGGCTGGTTTGCCATTTGCGCGGACGCGGAGTGAAAATTTTCTTCTCATTCTTTGTTCCCGGCCATGACATCACCTTTCACCATGAATGGTGCATGGATCATCCCGAGGTTCTGCTGGGCTCCAAAAACTACGGCATCATTCCATGTGCGGTCAATATGCTTGCCCGCCTGAAAGACGGCACTTTGTTCGAGGACTTTTTTGTCGCAAAGCTGGTGGAAACGGTGTGCGACTATGGATTCGACGGCTGGCACGGAGCGGACTCCCAGGGACCGCTTGGATCGCTTTGCCGGAACGACGGTTCGGATGAATTCGTATTCCAATTTGCGGAATATATCGGCAGGGAGCGTTTCGGAAGCGAATATCTTGAAGAGATGGACGCTTCTCCGGAAAAGATGTCGCTCCGTCTGGAATACATCTGGAAGAATTTCCACACGGAATGGGCGGATTTCGCCTCGAAACGCTGGGTGTCGCTCTGGTCCAAGGCGACAGCGGCCATGCATGCGCTCGGTAAGGAGACCATGATCAATTCCCCGATGACAAAGTCGGTGTTCGAATCCATTTTCTACTTCGGACTGGACTACAGGGAAATCGCAAAAATCGGGGTGGATTATCTGCTGGTCGAATCGGTTTCCACCAGTATTTCCCTCATCAACGGCGGGGAAGAACGTCTGTTCGACTATTGTGCCGCGATTGCCGAACTCAAGGCGGCCGCGCCCGGAATGAAGTTCATCATGATGCCCGGAGTCAAAGATGTGGTCGAAAGCTACGATTCCCTGCGTCACGCTCCGGCAAGACTCGAACGTGATTTCTATATGCTTTCGAACCAGACGATCCTTTGCCGGAACGGTCTGCGCCGCTGTGCGGACGGATATATGATTTGTCTCGGCGACGGTATTACGCCGCAGGAATGGAGCTTTCTCAACAATCTCCGGAAAGAAACCTACTCGTTCGGCCCCGTCCGGAGCGGGGAGCTTGTCTGGCTGCTGGACCCGGCGGTTTTCGATCCTATGCGGGAGGATCACCGGAAGCACGGCACCTGGCCGCCGTATTTGCAAGTTTCGCATCTGGTCGAAAACTATGCGCTGGATATTTCATGCGTATGTACGGCCGATGCGCGAAAATACGTCAAACAGCCTCTCCTGGTCCCGAATTTCGATCTTCTGGACCGGACGCTTCAGGAAGAACTGCTGGCGGAAAAAAGAATTCCGGTTTTCCTGCTGGGCAATTTCCATAACGAAAAAATCCCCGCCCGCGCATCGGCGGTTTTCTGTCGGATCGATGATGATTACACACTTGGCTGTGTGGCGTTGAATAGTGTCGCCAAAGCGCGGAAAACAGAACTGCCATGCCCTGAAAAACGCCGCGTTTTCGATGGGTCGGACTATCATAAACCGGTTGAGAACCGCTGTCCGCGCATGGATATTCCTGAATCGTTCTGGAAAGGTGCCGCAAAACTGATCCGGGAGGGCATTGGAAAGAGTCCGCTGGAAAATCCGCAGGACGGGACGCTTGTCATGAGCATGAAGAACCGGCAGTCGGTGAAACGGGTTGCGCTGATTTCTCGTCTGCACAAGTATGCGGTGGCAAAATACGGATTGGAGAAAGATCCCGGAACGATCACAAAGATCAGTCCCTTTCCATATGCAAGGCTGGTCCGAAAAGGAAAATATCTCGGGTGCAAGGACGCCTATTCGCCGCTGCACGTTCCCCCGATGGGAATGATGGTATTTGAATACAAGGACTTGGCGTGACCGGATTTTTCTGCGGAAAGAAAGAGTTTTTGCATCCATTTTTGAGAAAAGGAGGCGATATTTGATTTTTTTCGCTGATTTTGCCTTGAAAAGCGCTTTTCTGTCGCTATGTTTAGGACTTGAGAGAGGAATGCGCGGAAGGAACGCAGTCCAAACAAAAACGAAACGCAGCATAAACAAAAAGTGAGGTAACCAATGGTCACTGCAATCATCCTGGTGAATGTCGAACGCGATCTCATCATGGACGTCATCGATGAAGTTCTCAAAATCGACGGCATTATGGAAGTTCATTCCGTTGCCGGAGAATATGACCTCGCCGCCATCGCGAGGGTGGAAGACAATCAGCAGCTGTCCATGATTCTCGCCGACAAGATGTGTCACCAGATCAAAGGCATTACCCATACGAAGACCTTGATTTCCCTCGGCTCCTACTATAACTTCGACGCCAAGAAGCTGTTCAAGAAGCCCGCCAAGAAGTAATTCCTCACCGCGGACAAACTCAAAAGCAAAGACTCCGGAAAAGGGCCTTTGCTTTTTTTTCTTGTACGTTTAAATAAACCGGAGCTGTCCAATGACAATCATTCCGGGAGGAATCATTTTCCAAGGTAGGTTCTTGTATTGTAGATCAGTCCCAGCGGCACATTCAGCAGTCCATTGTCTTCCCGCAGGTTCTGCATGGAAAAACGCAATGCTTTGGACGGATTGTATTTCTCACGGTAGATTTTAAGACTTCTGGCTTTGACGTTCAGCCCGGATTTGACTTCGACCGGAATCACCTCGCGGTCATGCTGGATCACGAAATCCACCTCGGCGATATTGCCGCTCGTCCAGTAATAGATGGACCGGAAGTTCATGGCTTTCAGTTGCTGGAGGACAAAGTTCTCCACCAGCCGCCCCTTGAACTCGCCGAAAATATCTTTGTTCAACAGGATGGAGGATGCCGGGACATCGGCCAGCCGTCGTAAAAGACCGGTATCCGCCAAATAAATCTTGAAGCTTTTCCGGTCCGCATAAGCGTTCAGAGGAATCTCCGGTTTTTCAATTCGCCGGACAATGGAAATCAAACCGGCTTCCGTCAGCCACCGCAAGGCGTCTTCCAGGTCTTTCGCTCTGGCCCCGGTCTTGACCTCCCCATATATGAACTTTGCATTTTCACGTCCCAGTTGAACCGGGATCGAATCCCACAGCAGCTGCAATTTCGGAATGTCCGCATGGGGGGCGTGTTTGGAAAAATCAAGCTCGTAGGTTGTAATGATGGCATCCTGAATCTTTTCAACTTCCGCCATGTCGTGCGAGTTCAGAAAAGCATGGACCGCTTCCGGCATTCCTCCGATCGCAATATAGTCGCGCAGATGTTTTTCCAATTCCGCCAGAAACGCTCCGGAAAGAGGTTTGACTTCAAGTTGGTCCTGACAATACAGAAGCAGTTCACTATCAACGGCACCGAGATACTCCTGAAAACTACATGGATAAAGTTCAAGGAGATCCACTTTGCCGACCGGGAACCCCTTCTGTGATGAGAGCGTGATTCCCAGAAGCGATCCGGCCGCCGCTATCGCATATTCAGGATTTTCTTCGCAGAAATATTTCAGCGCGTTCAATGCCTCCGGCGATCCTTGAATTTCATCGAAAATAATCAGAGTCGTTTGAGGTTCTATTTTCACCCCGCCCAGGACAGAAAGCTCCAAAAGAATCCGTTTCGGATCCAGGTCTTTTTCAAAAACCGTATGAATCTGTCCCCGGCGTTCGAAGTTGAAGTAGGCGACGTTCTTGAAACAACGTTTTCCGAACTCTTTCAACAACCAGGTCTTACCGCACTGCCGCACCCCGCGCAGAATCAGGGGTTTTCGGTGCGGGGAATCCTTCCATTCCATCAGATCAACCATTAAACTCCGTTCCAGCATATCGCACCTCGCTTTCCGCTTCGGCTTCTGTGGTTACTATAGAATAGTCTCCGGGAAAAATCAACAATATATCTATGAAAAATGCAAAAATTTTTGCATTTTTCATAGATATAATCGTATTTTATCTCAAATTCTGGCAGATGGCTGGAATTTATCCGAAGTCGCCGCCGAGCATTCCGAAATAGTTGGATGCCGGCAGGGGACCGGGTTGTCCATAGTCCATGCACACGAGGGCGGTTCCCATTGTGAAGCCGTGCCGCTTGCCGAGTTCGATCATCCGGGTCTGGTTATCGGGAATTACCATCAGGGATTTTTCCGCGGGCGGAGAGGCCATGGCGACCGCGTCAAAGAGCCGCAGCGCGTCCTCTTCCGATTCGGCGGTAATGGCGGACGCCATGCGCGACACCGGGCCGTTGCGCCCGATCGTGAAGCCGGTCAGGACTCCGTCCCGGC
>MWCA01000071.1 GCA_002069785.1 Lentisphaerae bacterium ADurb.Bin242
AAACGAAAAAAATTATTTCCTCATTGACTGATAAGAACTTAAATAAGTCATAAAGTGAAAACTTTTGACAGAAACAAAAATCGCCGAAGGAAACAACAATGACAATACGCGATTGGACCATTCCGGCTTTTTCCGCCTTGAGATTCGTTTGCGGAATGGTGCGAAACTCTACGGATTTTCTTTTTCCTGAAATTGCCTTCGAACATCTCAAATACGGTCCGCAAAATCGAGAAAAAATTCCCAATCGAGCGGAGTCATGTCGTGCGGCCCGGTCCGGATGTGATAAGCAACATCAGTTCCGTACGGGGCGTCGGGCGGGGGCATGGTCTCCGGCGGGAAATCCCGACACCCGAAAAGCCGGTATGCCGGGACGGCATGAAGAGCGGCCAGGAATTCCCCTTCCGGGTCCGCGTGAAGGTCTTTCGTCGCGCTGGTGATATAAACCGGACGGGGCGCCATGAGGGCGATCAGTTCGTGCTGATCCACCGGAAGGGACTCTTCCCGGTTCCGGTAGTCGTGGAGTTTTTCCGTGAACCAGAATGAAAAATACGTCAGGATGGATTCCAGGTCTTCCCCCTGTTTGTGGCGCGCCAGCGAAGCGCCGCAGCATCCGGAATTGTTGGAGATCACGAAAGCGAAGCGCGGATCGTTCGCGCCGGCCCACAGCGCGGTTTTTCCCAGACGGGAGTGTCCCACGAGCCCGACGCGTCCGGCATTCACTTCCGGAATGCTTTCCAGACAGTCCAGTGCGCGGGAGAGTCCCCACGCCCAGGCGGAAATGGCGCCCGGGCGCGGAGCGCGGAGGCGGAAGAGCCGCAGAACGCTTTCGGAAATGCCTCCCGGCCAATCCGGAAAAATGGAACTCGAATGGAGGGTGGCAAAGCCCCATCCCCGTTCCAGAATCCGCTTCACGCACCAGAAATCCTCGCGGATTCCCCGGGCGGATTCATCCGCAACATGGGTCGGATAGAGGCCGCCGAGGTTGATTTTCCACGGAGTGACGAGGATTTCCTTTTCCCGGGTGCAAGCTTGGTTTCCCAGTCCGTTCAGCCCCAGAAAAACCGGAACCGGCCCGTCGGCGTTTCCCGGAAGATAAAGCAGCAGGTCGAAGGAGTGTGTTCCGCCGGAGCGCATGGAACAGTGAATCCGGAGCTGTCTCCGCTCGGCGCGATGGTTCAGCGCATTCCGGGAACGTTCCAGTTCCTCGAAGACAAGGGAATCCGGACGCGGCGGCAGGGTTCCGAACATGGTCCGCCGGAAGAGTTCCAGAAGTTCCGGGCGGCGGATATTCATCCATTCGGAAGCGGTTCCGATTCTTCCGCCGTCAAGGGGATCGGGCAGATTCATTCGGCCGCCTTCTCCGGAATGTCGAGGGCAATTCCCACTTTACGGACTTTCATCACGGAATCCTGATCCGTTCCAATGAAAATTTTTCCATGCGTAATCCGTTTCCCCGAGGAATCCAGCAGAGGAAGAACGGCCCGGAGTGTCTTCGTTTCCGGCCCCAGCGTCCCCAGAACGACCCGCTGGAATGAAATCTCCTTCAAGGGTTCCCCCGGCAGCCGGCAGTATCCCAGGAATCCGGCAAGCGCCGTTCCTTTGCCGGAGGCTTCCGCCTCGATGATCAGACGGTTGCCGCTGCCGGCCTCGAACAGTGTCTCCGAAAGATAATAGGCGAGTTTTCCGGCTCCGTCGATCGTCAGTCCGTCCGGGGCAAGGGTTTCCTTCGCGTATTTCTTATGAGCGCCGAGCATCCGCCATTCCCGTTCGGGAATCCGGTTGCGTCCGACAAAATCGCCCTTGATCTCCGGTTTGCACGGTTCCGTGCCGGAGAGGTGGACCCGCCCCATGCGGTAGAGGGTGTTCAGGTAGGAGGTGTCGAAGATCGGACTCCAGGAAAGGCTTGGTCCTCCGGTTCGGGTCCGCATGATATTCATATACAGGGCGTCGGCGGCCTTGAGTTTTCCGTCCGGAACGATCTCCGCAAACGGAATGGCAAGGGAGAAGCTCCAGTCGTTTCCGTTTTTCCGGCTGGAAAGCCGGGCGTTGGAGGCTGTTTTCCCGAAGGTCGAAATTCCGTTGATGATGGAATGAAGGTAAAGAGTCGCCTTGCCGCCCGGGGTCACGACAAAATGATGGAACGGCATTTCCGGAGTGCGCCCGAAAAAGAGTTCAACGCTGTTGGACCACGGATCGTCCGGCATTTTTTCCGCGGGGGCGTTTTTCTCGGAGTAAGTGAAATAGAGATATTTCCGGTCGTGGGCGATTGCCGCCGACACTGGCATGGGATCGGTTTTCCCGAACAGTGTGTTGAACGGCATCTTTTCTCCGCGGGTGAAATCGAGCTTTTCCGGGTCTCCTCCCGCATCCGGGATCATCGGGACTGCCATTTTTGAAACGGGACTCCGGCGGATGCTTTCCCGTTTTTCATACAGGGAACGGCCTTCCATCATCTGGAAATGAATGGTTTTTCCGAACAGTTCCAGCCGTTTTTTCACGGTTTCCGAATCAGCCTTCGCCTGCGTTTCCTTGAACAGCTTGTCGAGTTTTGCGAGACGTTCCGGCGTGCCGAGACCCCAGTTCACCCGGTCGGTGTGGGTGCCGAGATTGAGGATGCCCGAATAACGCTCCCGGACCTCCTTCGGATAGTTTGCCGGATTCCAGAAGGCGTGTTCCACCTCGCGGTAATACTCCCGCATGGGAACGGCCGCCGCTCCGAAGTAGCGGGGGAAGAATTCCTCCAGCCGTTTTTCCGAATTGTCCTTCGAATTGCTGCAGAGGTTCATGGCAAGGTAGCATTCCAGGAAGTTGATCTCGAGATACGTTTCCGCGAACCATCCGCGGATTCCGTCCGCATTGAACTTGCGAAAAATGGGGATGATCGCCTCCGGATAAAATCCGGGAAAGAATTTTTCATACTTGTATATGCGTGTCGCCTCCCATTTCGGGCTGAGCATATACGTCCAGAGGGTGACGGGCCTGGACCCCGCCTTTTTCCGGTAGGCGTTGTAGAGTTCCATGTGCCGGTTGTAAATACAGGGCAGATACCAGGCGTGGATTCCGTACATCAGCTGAAGCGTCATGTTCTCCGGGAAACGATACTCGTCGGAATAAGGACACGCATACGCGCCGGCGCCGATACAGGCGTTCGGTTCTTCTTTGGCGACCTCCGTCGCGAGGTTGTAGATGAAGTTGAAATAAAGGCCGCCCTTGCTGAATTCCCGGCACCGGGGACAGCGGCAAAGCGAACCATTGTCCTCGAACAGCATCGGATAGGAAAAAAGCACTCCGTCCAGCCGGTGGAGTTTCGGATAGGTCGCGCCCGGATTTTCGATTCCCCGATAGGCGTTGACGACCATTTTCGCCAGGAGCTTGATGACATCCGGATTGGTGGCGCAGACTTGGGGCGGCAGGTCCGGGTCCTCATGGTAGGCCCAGCTCATTTTCAGTCCGGCGCCGTAGCGCCCCCTGTATCCCTGTGCAAAATATTCCGGGCGTTTTTCGATGAACATCTTGGCGAGGGCCGGATTCTTGACGGCCGGCGCCCAATACCGGTACCACAATGCCATGGTGTTGTGGTTGGACATGCCGAACAGATTGACGGATTTCCAGCGCAGGGCCAGCAGCCGGACATCCCGGAAGGGAAAAGGATAGCCGGGGTTCCACTGTCCGATGAAGTTCTGGTAACGCATTCCTTCCATGGACGGCTTCCGTTTGAAATCCTTGCCTTCCACCGTCAGGGTTCTGCGCGGGGTGAAGGCTGTCCCCGAATCGCCCGGCAGATAAAAGCGGACGTCGCAGAGGTCCTCGAGGAAATCATATACGGCGTAGAGCGTGGTGTGGAGATTCTGGTCGATCGAGGGGAAGGTCTGCCAGATCTTGTAATTGACGTCGCCGTAGTCGGGCGAATCGTTTCCGATCAGGACTACCGCGTCCGGAAAACATTTTACTTCATATTCCTCCCCCGTGTAATTCGCCGTTTTCAATCCGCGCTTCACGGTTTCGGGGCTTTCCCCCACAAACAGCGGAATTCCTTTTGCCTCGGATGCATTCCGGACGATCGGAATCTCGGTTCCGGTGATCTGTTTCAGGACGTGCTGGAGCTCCAGGGCTCCCAGCTGGGCAGCGCGGGTCGGGCGTCCGGCAAGGACTATTGCGGCATCCGGCTTCCCGTCCCGGACCAGTGTCAGCGGGGTTCCGGCAAGAGTTCCGAAAACGAGGGTTGAAAAAAACAGGAAAAAAATGACTCTCATGCAAAACTCCTTGCGTTATTCCACCGTTACTTTTTTATCGTTATAGAATCCCCGGTAAAACATTCCATTGCTCAGCATCGGATTTCCGTCCGAAATCCCGGATTCCTCCGCGGTTTTCCGCAGGGCGCTCAGTTCCGTGTAGGAAAGCGATTCGACATGTCCGTCCAGAAACTGGAAATTTCCTTTGCCCGTGGTGACATTGCCGGAAATCATGGAACTGAGGTCGACCAGAGGACGGGAATCATAGCTCCCGTGACGGTAGGAGACTCCGTTCCTGTGATTATTGGAATACTGGTCGGTCCGGATGGAATCGTGCACCATGATGGCGCGGGCGCCGGAAGTGACGGCATTCCAGTTCCTCATGAAGGAGTTCTTGACCAGCGTCCCGCAAAGGATGTTGTTGATGGTATAGCAGGTGAACGGAAAAAGATTGGTCGAGAGATTGGCGCGCTGTTCGCTGGGACAGTAGAAGGTGCATTTCGAGGTATACCGCGTAAAGTAATCGTAGTTTGTTCCATATTTGATTGTGTTTACACCGTATCCGGAGAGGATTCCATACCAGAGCTGGTCGTACCAGCTGGGAGAAGTGAGGTTGTTTTTCACCGGGAGAATCCAGCCGTTCCAGTCGGAACTGTATCCGATCTGGGCGATCCCGATCGTTTTGAGGTTGCCGATGCAGACGGTTTTCCGGGCCATTTCGCGCGCCCGGTTCAATGCCGGCAGCAGCATCCCCGCCAGAATGGCGATGATCGCAACCACGACGAGGAGTTCGATCAGTGTGAAATGGATTCTGTTCCGCATTTTATTCCTCCTGCCTCTCTTTTAGAAATCTTTCAGCCCCTCTCCAACCGTCCGATGTCAGGATTTCCTGTCATCCTGTTTCATGATTGCCGGCCGTGCAGCAGAGGGATGTTCTTTTCTTGCGGGCTCCCCGACAGGAGTGTCTCCGCAATACCTTTTCCTCTTCTTTTTTCTTATTCCATTATACAGCATAAAGAAGCCTGAAAAAATATCATTTTTGGATTTTTATTGACATTTTTGGATTTTTTTTGTCGTTTCAGAGAGTTTTTCAGGAATTTTTTTCTGAAAAGCGGTTCCGATTCTCCCGCCGTCAAAGAGGTCAGGCAGTTTCATTCGGTTGGTTTTCCATCCGGTTTTTCGGGAAACACGTGAGACTGTTTATGGGAAGCGGACAATGAAATTTTTTATCCATGATGGGGACAAGTTCGGAGAACGGAGTACTTCCTTTCAGGGGGAAGAGACCGGAATAACCGCGACATCGGAAATGTCGACTTTCGTTCCATCCCTGAAATGAAACAGATTGACGATCAGTTGCAGAAAACGGGTTTTGTCTCCCAGTTTCACCGTATTTAGAATCGAGTAAGCATGTCCGGCCTCAGGGGAAATCTTCGGCGTGTCCACGATGGCTCCCGCCGCTTTTCCGAATTCGTCCCGCGCCTGGAGCCTCAAATTGAGCCAGGTCTGTTCCGAAAGCACGGCGTCCCCGGGTACGGAAACTCGAACCCGGACCAGATACGTTCCCGGTTTCATGGGAACCGTATGAATCCATTCTCCGTTCTTGAGCGGCAACTCGACCGAATGTTTCCCCTTGGCTAAAAATGCAAAGTCGGGAATTTCCGACAGAAGGTTGTTTTCCTTTTCCGATCGGACGATGGTATTGGCAATATACCGTATCGTTAAAGGAAGCGTTTTATTCCGTACAACTGTCTTGAGTTCTTCGCGCACATACGGATCGGATGCAAAAGAAGCCGCTTTTGCCAATTCGGTTTCGGCGGGGGAAGAATTCATCGAGGCTTTCTCTTTGGCCCTGTAAATGCCGCGCCACCACTTGAGGTCCGGGTCCGTCGTGAATTTTTCCAGAAGCGCAAGACGTTTCCGGTTTGCTTTTATGGCACTCGGAAGGTTCCGCAGGAGTTCGACAGCTTGTTCCGGAGTTTCAAGTGCGCCGGAATCCGAAAGAATCTCGGCAAAACAGGCTTTCGCACAGGCTTCATAATATTCGAATGACGCCATCAGCCACTTCGCCCGGAGCTTTTGTCCCGGGTCTCTGCTTTTCTCTGCGGCGGAAAGCATTTTCTCCATCAGGGAACGGCATTTTGCCAGGTCGCCTTTCCGCAAACCAACCATATACGGTCCGAAAGGAGTCATTGTATGGTAAACGGCGATACGACTTTCGGAAAAAGAGGTTCCGGACGCCTGTTCCGGCCAGTAATTTTCCCAGAAATCAAAATATCGGGCGAGATAAGGAGCGGCTTCGCTTCCCACACAGGCCGTATACCACCCTTTCAGGAGCGCATCCACATCGGCGTATGGGTTTTCCATGAGTTTCATATAGAGATAACGCTTCGGCCCTTCTCCGACGGATTCGGCTCCCTCGCCGAAAAAGGCCCGGAAGTTGTTGTCCGCAAGAAAACGGAACATCTTTCCCTGATTTTTGAATCCGACGCGGGGCAGAGTATAGTAGGAGTCGCCGAATCCGTATTCCCAGATTCCGAGGTTGCATCCGGTCCTGGCCCATTCGCCGATCCACTTCTTTTGTTTTTCGAAGATGTCGGGGTATTGCGAACAGCCGAAGTCGAAACAAAGATAGACGATCAGTTTCGGGTGCAGTTTGAAGTCCGGAGCGAAATGAACTTCGCGGTAGGCGAGCGTTGAGAAATAGAGGTCCGGATATTTTTCGCTTACTCTTTTCGCAATTTCATTGCACCAGTGGAAATAACTGTTCGAATGATCCTTGTAGAGATATTCCGGACCGAACATGCGGAATGCTTTTCTGTCGCGACGGTTCCGCATTGCGCATTCCGGACATTCACAATATCCGCGATTGTCATTCGGAGAGAGCGAAATATATCCCCGGTCCGGTTCCCGGCGCAGTTCTTCAAATATGTTTTTAACCGCTTCCTCGATCGATGCCCGGCTTGTATGACACGGCTGCCAGTCGCTCTGAAAGCTCGGACTGAATTTTTTTGTCTCGGCTTTCATATCCAGCCGTTTTCCGTTCATCATCGGGAAAACTTCCGGCGGAGGCCAGTTTCCGGTTCGGATATATTCTTTCACCGGAAGAATATAAAACGGAATGTCATGCTGACAGTTCGGGCGCCATTTTGCGCCGAGAATGTCCAGCCACGGATTATATTGATTGGAAAGCGCCCGCGTGAAATTGAAAAACGGTTTGTGCGTGAATTCTTTTTCCGGAATTCTGAAATCTTTCGTCGGGGGATAGAAGGTTCCTTTGTCAGTGGGATAGAGGTAACGAACGCCCGCAAACTTTTCCAGCAGGACCGGAAAAATCCGGACAAGTCCCTGCGCCCCGCCCGAGAGCCGCATCGTGTCTTTCCGCGGGAATCCGACATGCACCGTGTCATCGTTTTCAAGCGAGGCGGGAACAAGGACAAGTTCGATGCGGTTTTCCGCTTTCCCGTCTTCCTTCAGTCGGGCTCCGGTAAGGTTTGCAACATCATTCTGGAATTGTGCAACGGCGTCTGTCACATTTTTCGGAAGGGGAGACGGCATTGCAATCGAAGCACAAGCCTTTCCGTCCCGCACGACATCGAATGCAAAGAGTGTTGACGCCCCCAGAAACATCGATAAAGCAATTCCTGTTTTCATTTTCATTCGTCGAGCTCCTCACTGACTTCCGCAATCAGGAAATCTTTATAGTTCGCGCTTTCGCCGACGGTGAAGTTCGGTTTGAAAACAACCGTTATCTCCTCTACTTTTTCCGGCGCTTTATAGATGTCGGAAAGCGTGGTATAGCTCTCCGCGGTCAGGCTGCGCCACGCGAAAAGCTTTTGTCCCTTCTTCCCCTTTTCAAGGATGACAAAGCGAAGTTTCATATCCGGATTCGTAGAGGACGCATTCAGCTTCGCCGCCGCTGAAATGAGGTAACTTTTTCCAGGAACGACCTTCACTGTGACACTCCGGCCGTTCCTGTTGAAACTCGCAATCCTGCGCATTTTTTCGGGGACAAGGTTTTCAAGTCCGGCATTGTCTTTTTTCCCTTCACCGGCAAACAGGAAAGAAGCCGTAAGAAACAAGATGGGAAGCACGATCTTTTTCATGGGATGATTTCTCCAGAATTAGTACATCTGTATTTTAATTATACGGATCGTTTGGTTTAGGCGGCCGCAAGCCGATCGTATCGTTTTCATAGCCCATGTTCCCGGCATTCCATGGAACGTATGCCGGATTCCCCCGACGTACCCAGCGCTGGTGTTCGAACGAAACATGGCCGTCCCCGAAAAGAACGGACATGTTTCCTTTATGCCGGAATGCCAGAACGCTGGAATCCGATGAGATCACATTCGAACCGATCTGCCGGTAGGGATATGTAATCGAATCGTATGTTACATCGCTTGGATTCCAGCCTTCTCCAACCGTCAGCGTCCTGCTTGGTTTCCGCAGAGAGCCCGCTTTCACGGGTGTGATTTTTGCGGCATTTGGATTATTGATGTCCGAAGAATAATTTGTCCAGCCGAAAAGGGCTCCGTTCCAGGCATAACTCATGTAAGCGGTTGTTCTATAAGCCTGTGTCAATGAAACCCATTCCATCTGAACCGGACAGCGGAAAATGCATCCGGGGGTGAATTTCATGTAATGGTCTTTCAAATTCCAGCTTGTGTTCCAGATAAGCCCGGCATACAGTGAAATCCAGGTGGTATCCCCGCCCGTCGAGAAGGGTGGATAATAATCGAAAGTGTCGCAGTAAAGCGCCTGTCCCACACCGATCTGCCGACTGTTTGAAAGACATTTTGTATTCATTGCCGTCTGACGCGCCTTGTTCAGCGCCGGCAGCAGCAAACTTGCCAGAATGGCAATGACCGCAACCACGACGAGGAGTTCGATCAGTGTGAAATGGGTTCTGTTCCGCATTGTATTCCTCCTGTTTCTATTCCAAAAACCTTCCGGTATCCTTCTTCCGCCAGCGGATGCCCGAACTTCCGATTGTCGCGTTTCATGAGTTCCAGACCGCGCCGCAGGGGGATGATCCTCTCTTCCAGGAAATCCTCGACGGAACCGGCTCCGTACAGCGGATCGAAATGCTTGTGAAACCGGAGCTTCAAGGCGTCCGCCCCTTCGAGAATACCCGCCATTTTCAGACAATACCACGCCAACTGCGAATCTTTCCGAACCTTCAAACGCTCCTGTCCGGCCGCGAGTTCAAGAGCGGAACGCAGACAGCGCCATCCGATTTCTTTCCATTCCGACAGTTCGCCCAGGAGGGCTTTCGACCGCAGGAACGTTTCCAGGAACCCGGCGTCTTCCAGAATTTTCAGGACTTTCTCTTCGGTGACGTCTTGCTCTCCGCGAAAGAGAAGTCCCGCGGCCGCGGCGGAATCCAGCGCACCCTCCAGAGGATCGCATTGCTGCCGGAGGCTTGTGTAGCGGCTCCAGCCGCAGGAGATCAGGCCGGACAGCCGGACCTTTTTCCCGAGCGCCAGATAGTTCCGCGTGTTGTCGAAGCGGCGTTTCAGGTCCGGCAATTCGGAGGAAGCGCCGTCGGCCCCTTTGAAGCACGGCGCTCCCCAGAGTCCGATTCCCAGCGAAGAGAGCCGGACGGCCGGAGCTTCCAGGCGGTCCCCGAAGCCCCACAGGACCAGTTCGGCTTTGCCCGCAAGATACGCCAGTTCACGGTCGTTTCCCCCGGCAAGCATGTCGAACCACAAAAGCGGCACGGCTCCCCGGCTTCTCACGAAATCCAGAAGCGGAATCATGTAGTCAAGATACAATTCCGTTTTGGAATGGACGGAACAATACCGGAGGGAGCGTTCTCCCCGTCCCAGCGTCCCGACTTCATCGCCTCCCAAGTGAAAATACCGGCTGGAAGGGAAGGCGTCGAACATTTCCGAGAGGAGTTCTTCGACCCGTTCCCGGGCGCCTTCGCAGAGAGGCGAAATATCCGAATTCATCCATGGAATCTCACGGAATTTTTCATTTTTGCCGTGCTTCAGGACATTTTCCATGTGGCCGAACGTCTGAACCAGCGGAATGATTTCCAGTCCCTGTTTCTCGGCGGCTTCCGAAAAAAGGCGAACCTGCCGCGCATCATAATATCCCGGCCGCCTCAAATCGCGGTCGCGCCACGGGAACATGTCCTCCCATTCCACCAGGATCGCATTGAATCCGGCGGCCCGGAACAGCTTCGGCAGCCGGACCAGCCGTTCGAACAGGGGCGGCATTCCTTTCAGATCCAGGTGAACGGCCCGTATCTGTTTTCTGGCTTTTGCATTTGCTGACTTCAACCCGGCCATCGATTTTCTCCGCTTTTTCCGGAAGGGACTCCTGTTCCTGCGGTTTGTTCCCGGCACATTTCCGGCCTTGCGACCGGTTCCGCAAAAGGGTCCTCCCTTTTTCCTGGTTCCATTATACAACAGAAAGAAGCCTGAAAAAATGACATTTTTGGATTTTTATTGACATTTCTGGATTTTTTTGGCTGTTCCGGGGAGTTTTCAGGAAGTTTTTTCCGAAAAACGTTGCCGGTATGCTCTCGGATAGAATCCGCTTTTGCGGCGGAACATCCTCGAAAAATCGGAGGCTTCTTTGAAGCCGCACAAATCGGCGATTTCCTTGATCGAGTAATGAGGCGTTTCCGTCAGAAGCGCCATTGCTTTTTTGAGCCGGCAGGAGAGAAGGAATTCTTTGGGAGGCATCCCCAGGAAAGCCTTGAATTTTTTCCGGAAGAAATCGTAAGACACCGAATTCTCCGTTGCGATTTTCCGGAAATCGTATTGTGCGAGCGGATCGTTTTGGATCTGGTTCGCCACGGAATGAGGAAGAGCGGGACAAACTTTTCTTTCGGAACTCCGCAGGGATTCGTCATAGATGTAGCCCGTCAGGTCTTCGGTCAGGACCGTGATCCGGCGGCGGGCGAAGGACGTATCGTTTCTGGCCAGGGAGATAATTTCGCGGAAAATCCGCAGGGGAGTCAGGTCTTCGTGAAGGGCGACAAATCCGGACGGGATGTCCTTCTCCAGGTTTTTCCAGATGCGGTCTGCCCGCTTTCCCCCGTAAACCAGCCAGATGGTTTCCCGTTTGCGGGGAGTGGTAAACTGATAGAGATGCCCGCTTCCCGCCCAGAAAAGGACCGGCCCCTTCAATTCGTTCCGCACGCCGTCCACGATGAATTGCAGGGAACCGCTGTGCAGAAGACAGAACGTAAAATACGGCGGATCGATCGGACGGGAAATATGGGGACCGAAAATATGGTATGTGGTTTCAACAATATACAAATCGTCAAAATAACTCATGTCGGTCCCTTCCGCCGTAGATGGAATGCTGAAACGGCCGCTTACGCATCCGATGCAAGCCGGTCAGCAGGAAAAAGAATCTTTCCGGCGCAGCCGGTTCGCAGAAACGGATGGGCGGCGACGGTCCTCAATGACGGATAAAATAGCGGGTCTCCGATCATTTTGCAAATGAAAAAAAATCTTCCATATTATTTTTAAGACAATCATTCGGACTGCTTTTCGTGAAACGGAGTTTCCGTCATGCGGTGCAGGGCCGGTCCGGTAAAACGGGATGGTTGCAAAAATTGAAATGCCCTGTTTTTCCGTTTTCCGTGATTTCGAGTTATCCTCGGGGAAATCAATAATTGTGACATCGGGCCGGTTCCGGCGACAATACGAGAGTATGTTCCTTCCGGCAGCCCTTGAAGTGTTCGAGTGCAAATGTGTGTGTGCCGCCGTCCCATTCGACGGTACAGTCATACGTGCCGAAAAAGCCATGCAGTTTGTTGGCGGCTCCGTCGGTATAATCCATCCGGCAGTCCGTATTCCAATCCTCATGCAGCAGCCGGAAGAGGGCGCGATAGGCGCGTTTCGGCGTGAAGTCATATTTCATCAGACCGCTCCGATGGATATTTTCCCCTTTTTCCGAATCGAGCGCCGCGGCGCAGTCATTCGTTCCTTCGACCAGATTCCACCAGAAGATTCCGTCGCAGGCCGGGTGGCTGAACCAGAGACGATAAAGCCTTTCGGCAATGCGGGCATGCATCTCTTCGCCGCCCAGTTCTTCCCTGCCGGAGATTGTGACTTCCGAAATGTGCAGCGGGACTCCGTTTGCCGCACGGGCATCCATTGTGCTGTAGAGATAGCGGGGATTGAAAAAAGTTTCATCCATCTTCCGTTCAAGCATGATGCCGGGATCGAGGAAGAACAGGTGATGCTGGAGTCCGAGGCCGCCGAGCCGGCGGCCGGCGGCCTTGAGCCGTCCGCAGACCAGGTCGATGGGAGTATAGCTGCCGTTGTTTTTCCAGCTTTCGGCGGTGATTTCGTTATACATGAGCCGGGTGCCGGCGGGGAAATATTTCTCCGCAAGCGCAAAGGTGAATTCGAGCGGATTGTCCGGCAGAATGAATCGGACGGGATCGAATGTGAGAATTTCATTTACGACATCCAGGATGTTGATTTCTTTCCCGTACCGCTCCGCTATTTCACGGACATGACGTTCCAGGCGGTCGGAAAGACGTCCAATGTCCCGGGTATCGAGCCATGCGGGCAGATATTCATGCCATAGGAGAGGGTGCGCCTTGACCGTAAGAGCATGTTCCCGGCAATATTCAATCGCAAGGTCAGGGGGAGGGCGCCGGAACACTTTTTCCGAATTCCGGTCGAATCTCAAATGTCCGTCCGAAGGTTCGAGCCCCGTCCAGTAGATCGGGATAACCGCACCGTTGAAAAGTTCCGCGAAATACCGGCGGTAGGCGGCATTCTGTTCGTCCGACGGAAATTCATCGAGCATATACAGGTTCGAACCGAAAACAAACTGGTGTTTTCGGAGTCTGAAGCGGAGCCTGGCCTTGTGGAGCATGGTCCCGTCCGCACGGAAAAGCCGGATATCGGCAAATCCCTTCCGGTTGGATTCGATTCCGTTTCTTATGAGCATTTCGATTTCCGGATCATCGCGGAAAAGATTGCCCGTCAGTTTTTCGAGCGCTTCGTCCATTGCCTGTTTCCTCTTCATTGCACCGGAACGGCTTGGAAGGCGTCCAGGACGCCTCTGCCGGATATTCCGGGGGCGAGACGAAGGGTGTCGCAGTCCGCTTCAAGCGTATATGCGAACTCGTATTTTTTCCATTCCGGCGTAAGTTTGACTGTTCCGGGGATCGGGGCCTTGAACGGTGTGGAATAGATGTAAAGCTGGAACGTCAGCGTTCCTTCCCCTTTCGCCGCCACGCTGAACTGGAGCCGATCGCCTTTTTTGAATTTTGCATTGAGCTCATTCATGAAGGTGACATTTTCCGCCGCCATGGCATATTTTCCCTCGAAAACATCCTTGTCGATGACTTCGATCGAGCCGGTCGACAGGTAATGCGGCATCCAATGGGAGGCCATTTTGCCTCCATTGATTTTCACATTTTTCGGATATTTTTTACGGGTTTTGTCGTCGAGAAGGAAGACCTGTTCAAAACCGCCGTTGCGGACAATGTCCTCCATAAAGGTCACGCCGCGGAAACTGGTCGTCTGGTGATAGGTGCCGTCCATCCATGTCGCGCCGCGATACCCGACGTTCATCAGCCAGCGTTTTTCAAGTTTTCCATTCAGTTCGTTGGCGGGGATCCGCATTTCAAGGGTCCAGAAGCGGTCTCCGCGCGAGGTTTTCACCTCGATTTTTGCATTGTAATCGATATCCCCGGTCGTCGGGGCTCCTGCAACGCACTTCGAATCGCGGAAAACACCATTCGCATTGACGGCGAAATGATAGTAAGTCAGCCCTTTTCCGTCCGGATCGATAAATATTTCGGCGGGTTCGTCATCCCATATCTTATTGCTGTCGCGCGCCGCGGCCGCCGCCTTGAGTTTTGACATGTTTTCTTCGTGCATTTTCATGCCGATGTAAAGGCTGTCTCCATCGTATACGAGCTTGACTTCGGCCGGGTTCCCGGTCGCCTTGCCGTCCGGCTTCAAGAAATTCGTATAGGTTTCCGCCTGGTTCCAGTCGGCTTCGTCCAGTTTGCCGTCGAGGGTGATTTTCCCGGTTCTTTTGAATGCTTTTGCATCGTTGTTCGGACGCTGGATGAATTGTTTGCGGGCGAGCTTCCAGCCTTGTTCGAAAAGTTCCTTTTCCTTTGCAATTCTCGCTTCGTACGGAGGCTTTCCCTCCGCATTTTTTTCCGCTTCATTGAGCGCGTCGGAAAGCGCTTTCATGCGGGCGGGATCGACCACTGCCTTTCCAAGCTGACAGAAAAGTCCGTTATACATGAAGCATCCCGGTTCTTCCGTCCAGTATTTATTGGAAAGGGATGCGAATTTTTCCATGGCCGGCGCGGCGGGACCATAGTATTTTTCATTGAATTCCCGTATGATTTTGTCGAGGTCGGCGCGAATGTTCCATGCCAGTTTTGCCTGAACATAATGGACGAACATCTGTGCCCGCCAGTGGTTGCGGCAGATTTCCGCCATCCAGGGCGCATCCTGCTTGAAATGGTTCTTGAGATAGTCGTAACGGCCATCCGGCGGAATGGTGTTGAAAACCCATTCGCTGTGTCCCAGTCTGTGCTGATAGCGCATATCGTCCGCGACAATGTATTCAAAACGCACTTGCGGGTTCCCCGTGGTGCGCTGGTCAAGCTGTCCGACGAAACAGTCGTAATATGTGAAAATCGAACGTTTGCAGCCGTCTCCCGCCCACTTGGAAAACATCTCTCGGAACCACTGGTTCGCCTTGCATTTTTCGTCCGGAAGCGCATGCCTGTAACAACGTCCGTGATCGCACAGCACCACTTTGAAAAGCGACTTGACTTCAGCGGACGGATATTGATAGTTCTGATAGGCCCAGGAAGAAATTTCCGCAGCGGGAAAATTTTTACGCACTCCTTCGACAACCTCGTTTCTGAAGAGTGTGAAACGAGTCGAGACATATCCATTTTTCCGCTCCCCGGGCGGATCGAGCGCTATGCATTTTTCGCACCCGCACCAGGTTGCGCAATCATTGTTTCCAATGTGAAAAACGCCGTCCGGATGTTTTTTGAAAAAATCGCCTACATGCTCGACGGCCCGCCGGACCACCTCCGGATTGCTTGTGCATGGATTCGGGGCAAAGGCATCCGACCGCTTGAGCCGTTTGCCGTCGATGAGCGGGAAATACTCCGGATGCGTGTCATACAGGGAAAGCGGGACGAATTCATGCATGGAATGTCCCCCGCCTCTGGGAACTGCGGCATGTTGTTTCGCCAGCGGATCGACCCGGCCCATTGTGCGGTCGAGCCGGTTCCGAACCATCCATTTTCTCGTTTCGGTGAGCGGAGCATCGACAGAGGTCGTCATCAGTCCCATGCCGCGACGTGTGAACGACGGAACCTGCCGGTCGGTAAAATCTTTCCCGGAGACGGTTTTATTCTTCGGGCAGAACTCACCGTCTTCCCCGGGATAAAACCAGCGCATGCCGAGATGATCCTCCAGGAAGCCGTAAACGCCGAAAAGAACCGCGCGCGGAGTCGTTCCGGTCACGAACATGCCGTTTTTGTCGGCCCGGATGAGATAGGAATCCCCCTCGAGCCCTTTGGCTTCCGGAACCTTCGGAATGAATTCCGTCCCCAGGAAAACCGGATAGGTTCCCTTGACCGGCGCGGAACCGGTCGCGACGTCCGCCCCGCTGATTTTTTTCAGATAGGCGGCCAGTTCTTCCGCCGCGTATTTTTCGGGTTCGGAAGGGGCTTTTCCAAGCACAATCGAACATACGGCTTTCCCGTTCTCCGCAAGCCGGTAGTCCGCATGAAGGGAAAAGGTGGTTGCTGCCAGAAAAACGGCACAAAAGAAGAACGATTTCGGAATGGACATTTCGGTTTCTTTCCTGTTTGTTGTATGAATGTGTTAAAGACCTTTGAAGTTCGGCCAGGAACTTCCGCCGATGACCGTTTTTTTGACGGTTTCGGCATGCCCGTCGACGAAAGCCATGTTGGCGGACTGAAAATGATTGTATGCAATGGCGTAGCCGGTCATCATATAAGGTCCGAAGGAACCGCGCCCGTTGCCGTAATATTTCCCCGTGGAATAGTCGTTCGTATCGGAAAGCAGCGGAAGGCGCGAAGGCGCCATGACCGTCGAAGGTTTGAAGTAGCCGCCAAACGTTCCGTTGTTCGCGGTAACAGCTTTGGTGTAGGTCCAGGAAATACTGCCCGAAAGCGGATTGCAGAGATTGGAATAAATTCCAATGTCAAGCGACTGGTCGAAAAACACGTTGCCGTACACGGCCGGACAGTGAAGAATCGCCTTCCGTCCCATTCGTTTCGCCCAGTTTCCGTCCAATGCGCCGGGAACATAATTGATGAAGTTTGCATGGTAGAGAACACGCCACCACGGCCAGTAATTGCCGTTGCCGAAAAAATAGGAATAGTCGGCGCTCGGACACCAGCCCGCGTAATTGTCGGAATAAAGCATGATGCTTCCGAGCGCAATCTGTTTCATGCGGGCCATACAGTCCGATTTATAAGCGGTCTCACGGGCCCGGTTGAGGGCGGGCAACAGCAAACTCGCCAGAATCGCAATGATTGAAATTACGATCAGAAGTTCTATGAGTGTGAACTTCTTTTTCTTTGTGCTCATTTTGGTTTTCTCCCGTTTTCATGATTCAGGTTTCTGACACTTCCTTCAATGACAAGATTCACATCGATAAATGTCTTGATGGTGGAACGTTTTTTGAGCATGGGGCGGTTGATGATATAATATTCCGCCCAGTCGAGCAGATCGTGCGGATCAAATTCGATGCGGTCGAAAGGATGAATGAGCTCGGAAGAAGGCATGATGTCCTGATTGCGGTCATAGCTCATGATGCTTAGGACGCCGAATCGTTCCGGATCGTGGGGAAGCACATTGAACTGAAAAATCTGGGCATAGCTTCCGATCAGGAAAAAGATGGCCGTCGGAAGCTTGTCGATGCGGTTCAGGTAATTCAGGCAAGCCCGCTCGGTCGTCATTTTCAATGGCTGAAAAAAAGTGTCGACCCGGCTTTCCGGGTTCAGCGTTTTATACTCCGCGTAAAAGCCTTTGTAACGTGTCATGCGGTCGGAATGTTCTTCCGCCAGATGCACGGCAACGTGTTTGTGTCCGCACGCATGAAGGTGACGGGCCGCCAGCTCGCCTCCGCGTGTATTATCCGCGGCGATCAGGACATCCGCGCTGCATTTTGTGGCGATCGTGATGATGTAAATATCTTTTTTCGCTTCGCGGGTTTTGGCGATGACCGCCTCATCCGGCACAGAGAAAAAAACCACAATGTCGCTTTCGGCGACAGCGTTGAAGTAAGATTCCGGATTCCTGTGGGAGTCCGTCGGGAAACAGGTGTAATTCTGTGCGGAAATATTCTGCATGAGAATCATTCCGAGATTGTCGAGATAACGGTTGATTCCCCAGTCGAAAACCACTTTGATCCGCTTGGGCGCCTTATGGGTGTAGTAGCCGTGTTTGTTGAGGGTATCGATCACACGTTCTCGCGTTTCCGGGTGGACCGAAGGGACATTGTTGATGACGCGGTAAAGAGTCATCACGCTGATTCCGAGGTCGCGTGCGATATCTCTGAAATTCACTCGGCAGTTTCCCGTTCTCGGTTCCATAGTCATTCCTGTTCCCTGTTCTATGGAATATTATATTCGGTTTCCGGCTGCGAATCAAGAGCCTGGAATGTGAAAAAATGGAGAAAATATGTTAAAAGCATAACTTTACCTCTGTTTTTCCAGGAATACACGGCTTTAGGACGTTTGAAGAGTTCCAACTGCCTGTTGGCATCCAAGCCTGTTTCCCGGTCAATAAGTCTGCAATGAACTTTTCGGGAGTACCTGGAGGAATTGAAAGCCGGACCTCGCCGGAATGGGCGTATGTTTTATGAAATGCGGATCAGTCTCAATTTTAAAATTTCGGCTAATTTTTCCAGTACTCCCGCAATATGTCCGACTCCGATTGCACAATGGTGCGCAGGTCCTGCCGCACACCAGCGTGATAAGAATTCTCTGGCACCGATGGAAAAACGGTAACGGCTGTTTGTATTCCCGATGTGCAGAACCGGTCCCGGGACGGATTCTCCTTCCGCTGCTGCCAGAGAGATTTCCCCGTCGGCTCCGTGGACAAGCGCAAGAAGCGTGACGGGCCCATGCTTGACAGTCATTTGAATAGAAAGGCCTTTCCCGGGTTTCCCGTGGTAAAGAGGGACCGGCACCAGCTCCACCGGACCTTCTGCGATTGCAAAATGGGCAGGACCGTCATGACCGAAATAAATGACATCATCTTCAAAGTCACTTAAATAAAGTTCGGAGAAAGAACCGCCGGCATTCAGCAGATCCATGATTTTCATGGCAATGGCATTCCGTATCTCACACTCTCCCGCAACCGGACGGTGGGTTCCCGTCAAAAGGGTATTGCCCGGAATAAGGCTGGTGACAATATCCTGATACGGATTGCCGGCTTCACTTTCGTAATAATATGCCATTGCGTCGATTTTTCGGGTAGAAAAAAGACGGTCCAATGCACAGCCGGTACGGGCCGCGCGTTCGAGTTCATACGGTTCGCATTCCGGACTCACTTTGAAAAAGTGTGAAATCTCTCTGAGCTTTTCCTGAAGCGAGGGATTGTCAACCTCATCCCGATATTTGGCCAGTTCACACATTTCCAGGAGTTCGAAATGGACTCCGAAAGCAGAAGAAAGCGCTGTCATGTCACTGTAGACATCAAGCATCCCGCAATAGTAGTGGCCCAATACGGCAATATTGCTGTGTTTCAGCGCGGACGCTGTTTTTGCGGCGGCGATCCACTCATCAATTTCCCGCCAGGCACAAGGATCATCCAGATAACCGTTGACAAGGTGATAGTCTATTTTCGCCCGTGAAAAAACGCAGGCGATTTCAGGACATGAACACGCCTGACAGTTTTCCAGCCATATTCCTGTCATTTTTTCCCGGTCATTCAGACCGTTGAATGCCGAATAGTCCAGTTGACGCGAAGGCTGGAGATTCAGCACAATGACCGGAACATTGAGTTCACGTACAACGATCAATACGGTTGAGCTCAATGCATAGGTGGAAACATATAGAAAAATCAATTCGACACGGGCGGCTGCGAATTGCCCGGAGGCCTTTCGCGCACTGTCGATGTCATCGACCAGCCCGGCATTGAACAGCTCAACGTCTCCGATGCGCGCCGCAATACGGGCCTGATAGGCAATCAGTTTCTCCTTCAACCCTTCAAACTGTCCCCAGTAGGTATTCAATCCGATTCCAAAAAGACCGATTTTCACTTTCTCGGACATCTTTGATTTTCCTTTGTCTTCAGCCCGGCGATGAGCTTTTTTCTTTTAAAATATTGTCAGGACAAGGTGTCCTTCATTCATGATTTCCAAATGCATGGAAGGTGATTGAACAAGTCCAGTGCTGTCCAATGGGAAGCTCTCGAAGATTGAAAATCGGTTCGAAAGTAATCAGCCGCTGATTGTCAAAACATGCGAATCCATGAAAATCAGAAACCGGAGCGACTGACATTCTCAATTTTGTTTTCCCGTCGGACGAGTAAAAGGTGACTTCTGGTTTTGTGATGGTCCGGATATTTTTCAATGCATCTGGAATAAACCGGGTGATTGCAGGATTTTCCGGCACGCCTTTCATGCGGAAAAATGTGTGTTTATAGTCCCGTTTGAAGATGATCGGACTGTTTTCCCCGGCAAGTTCGGCGGTTCCCGGAACATTGGCCGAAATGTTCTGAAGCAATCCGGGAACGTTCTGATACCGATATGCAAAACGAAGCGTTTCCGAGTAAGGATTGGACAATTTTGAAACGATCTTGACTTGATCCGCAGTGAATTCGAGGCGTTTATTCAAAACAATTTTGTCCATTGCCCGCCCGTCATTCAAATTCAGAATTCTCTTGAATTCGATCGCTAGACCGCCTTTGATTTTTTCCGTTTTAATGAATTCATACGGACGTGTGATCAGAGACGCCGGAATCCACGGGCCGTCCAATGCCAGACCGTATTTCTGATTGGCGAAGCTCAACTGTTTTCCGTTGAAAAGCCATGATGTAATAAAAATTCCATTGGAAATATTCACTTCCCATTGACTGTTCCCGCCGGTTGCCATGAGGCAGATATCCGACTTGGAAGAATCCGATCCGGGAAGGGAATCAACATTGATCCTTTCCACGACCCTGGATTGAGTCGTTTCTTTTTTCTTGAAACTGACGCTGTCATTGCATAGATCGGAAAGCTTTGAAAAGTCTGTTTTCTTCTCCACTGGCGGGAGAGAGTTGTAAACCCGTTTTTTCGCCTCTTCGTTTGCTTTCGCGATCATGGGAATGTGTTGTTCCATGATGCGTGAAACCTCTGTCCGTGAAATGGCATTCTCCATTTTTCCATTTTCCGGTGCAAGCACAAAGAAAGCCCAGCGCAGGGCTCCGATATAAAGGATTACGCCTTCGGAAAGTTCTTTGCCGGTGAAGCCGGTCAGGTTGTCCGCGCAATATCGGGTGTCCGTTGTGAGTTCATGAACCGAATATTTTTGTATACCGGGAAGCCCCTTCATGGTCAGTTTGAAGAATGCTTCGCCGTCGTCCCAGAAGTTGGCGACCGCAAAAAGATATTCTTTCCCGTTTTGGAAGGCATCCAGTTGAAGAGACGAAATGGGACTGTTCGGTTTGTTGACCTCCGAATAGATCGCGGGCGGAAATGGCGTGATTACTGCGGCGGACGCTTCGGAGACGCGTTTCCCTTCAACCACGAACCGTTCCGTTTTGGCGATGACCGTATTGCAGTCGGCAAGTGCCTTCCAGTAACGAGCATCGTATCCCACCGGAAAATAATAAGGGAAGGAGGCTTGCCAGCCGGCGACATAGATGCTGAGAGTATCCATTGCGAGCTCCTCGGGTGAAGTCAGGGTATTGTCGCAGGCACCGAGCGGAAACCCCATCAGTTTTGGACGTTTGGCCTGGTCTTTGACGACAACATCCAGATACCGGACCACACTTCGCGCAGAAGTGAGCTGGGGAAGATGTCTTCCGGGAAGCTCTTTTTGGATGGTTGCCCACCATTGTCCGATATAGGGCCCCCATGGATTGATCCACTCCAGCTTATCTGCGTAGAAACGGACCGCAAACGCCTGTTCGTCTGTGAGATTGAATTCGGAATCCAGCATGAGGCTCATGGAAATCATGGGAATGAAACCAGAATTTTTCCCCACCCTCTTTGCGATTTCCTTGAGGTCGTTTTCAAACGTGGAAAGATACATGCCGTGCTGCCGGGATTTGAATTCAAACCATTGTTTCCTGTATTGCAGAATAATTTCGCGGGGCCAGTATTTTTCGACCTCGGCGGCAGGAAGTTTTGTGAATTTCAGAAATTCCTTTTTACAATTCCGGCAATAACATCCGGATGCACTCTGTTCATAGTTCGGCTCCCAGTTGTTCATGTAAAATTCGCGTTCATCCTGATCGGCAATTTCCTTTTTTGCGCTGGACAGGATTTCATTCCTGTAAAAATCCGTGCGGAAGTATACGGTTGTGGGACAATATGCCATCGGAATGGCGGGTTTTCCATCCACTCCGATGAAATGAGTATACCGGGGTCTTCTTTCCGGCGGCAGGTATCCGAGATATCCGTCATGCAGCGGTCCATTGGTGAAACGCATGATCTTATGCTTTTTCATGGCATCCGTCACATACTTTTCGCAATGAAAATTATAGAATCCATTGAAGCCCATTCCACTGTATTCGTCAGCAAATTTTTCAAATACTTCCTGACTGGCAAGCGTGTTGCGGCAGTCGTAAATTCCACTGATGAAATACTTTGGGCGCAACCCGGTTGCAGCGGGGATTATTTTGAAAAAACAGGTCTTTTCGGGCGGCACATAATTGTCCGCAAGCGCCTGATATTTTACCGGGTACAGTTTCTCACCCGCAGGAAGATCGCTTGTAACCGCAATCTGAACGGAATAGGTGCCGATAAAGTCTGTGATTGCTTCCACATTTTTCACCGCTTCATACCACATGACGTTGAAAATATAGGTACGTGAGCCGTCCGCCGATGGATATTCGTCTGTAACGTCCTTATACGGCTGTGCCCATTTGGCGACATCCAGCAGCTTGATTTCTTTCGGGAGGGTAAGCTTCATCAACGGTTTTTCCGGTTGCTTGCGGCTCTCGTTTCTTCTCACAAAAGTGATGTGATTGACTTGTCCGGATGCCAGATGATATTGGTTGTCCAGAAGTCCCATGGGATACAGAATCATGGTATAGCCGTCCGGAGTGGAACATTCCATCAGGGAGACAGGAACAATTTCTGCCGAACCGCACCCGCTGAGGGCAAAAAGAATCCAGATGTTTTCTGTTTTCGGGCCAGTGTAAAAAGTCACCTTTTGCTCCTGCCGTGTCGGAGTAAGCTCGACCCGATGATAGGTCGGAATGGGAGCCTGTTTCCAATTCGCATCATAATATTGCACGGATACGTAAAAGTGACTGTCGGCGTTTTCCTTGAAGCCCTTCAGCAAAAAAACAAGCTCATATTTTGAGTTCGCTTTGACTTTAATCGGGTTTTGACTGCGGCTTCCCCTCGGCAGAAGGTAATGGTTTACATGCGGAAGAAAACGGTCCGTTCTGTATTGGTTGATTTCAACCGGCGTTTCCATATAATACACGGTTTTTCCGTTTTCCTCGCGGATTTCGTTTTTGACAAGCTTGCGCATTTCCAGCTCTTTTTGATCCCATTCCTTGTTCCATTGGACAGAGCCTTGATTGCAGCCGAAACTCATCATCCAGGTTTTTTTATCCAAAGGAAAGATATTGCCCCCTTTTTCCTTTTTTCTTTCTTCCGTCTGCCGCTGATTGGCGACATAAAAGAAATCCATTGCGGTTCTTCCGCCCGGGTCAAGCGTTTTCGAAGCGTCTCCATAGGTTTGAATGCCTGTCAGACAAATCACGGTCAGAGAGAAGGAGAGAATTTTTTTCATGAACATTGCTCCTGTTTTTTTATCGATTTGAATTTTTCGTTGTGAAGCAAGGATATTTCTCGGAAGAAAGTACAAAGAAGCTGTGCTGTTCAATCGTTTCTTTCAAGAAACCGCATGCTGTCTGGTTATGTCAAAGGATCCTGGCCGTACCAGAAGATGCGGTAAGCGTTCGTATTCGAGGGAACCGTTCCGGGATAGTTGGGCGTGGCATTTGGAAAATTCTTGGGTTTACGGCTTTCCACATGTCCGTCAAAAAATGATACATTGATACAACCGGTATGGATGAAAAATGGTTGAGGGACAGACATATTCAGCTGCGAATAATAAATATAACCCGCATTGCTGCCTTTGCCGCAGACAAAAGAGAACGTTTGAGTGTATTGTGTTTTGCCCCGGAGAAAAGATTCAATCCATGATTTGTTGCCGCTGGTGGGACTGTAAACTCCGGCATAATTGTCGGCGCAGTAAAAACTGGGATTGAAACTGTAGTAAGCGACCCCATCCTCCGGTACGAGGTATTGGTACACAGCCGGACAGACAACCGCAGCCCGCAGAAATTTGATGTAAGAGTTGTCGGCCGCATGAATGTTGCTGTTCATATAGCGTACGAGTTTGAAAGTCCAGAATGCCTGTTCATAGGTATAGGTATGACCGTAGGCCTTGGCATCATTGATCGCCACATGGAACGGCAGATAATTCCAATAGTCGTGACGGTACATCTGGGCCGCCTGCTCCATCTGCCGGAGTTGTCCGGTGCATTTGATGCGTGTCGCCATTGCCCGGGCCTTGCCCAATGCGGGCAGAAGCATTCCGGCGAGAATCGTGATGATTGCGATCACAACAAGGAGTTCTACCAGAGTAAAATTCCGCAAGGATCGAATTCGATTTGTTCCGACCGCTGAACCGTGCTCCTGGTCTTCCCTCAGTATTTTTGTGTAAGACCTTTGTTCCTGACTCGAATTGATTGGATGATGCATAATCCCAGCCCTTTCTACAAGAGTATTGATGCATGCTGTAATGCTGCAACTGGTTTCTATGGTGATTATAAGCTGTGATCAAGGAGAAATCAACACGAATTCTGCAAAACATTTAACGGATTCTGCATTTTTTGCAGACGGCGGGAGTCATTCCTGTAATTTTTCTGAAGACACGGTCAAAATTCGGCAGACTTTGAAATCCCACCCTGTCTGCGATTTCGGATGCCAGGAGGTTTGTATTGGTTAAAAGGTCTATTGCTTTTTTGACTCTGAACTCATTCAGGTATTGAATCGGGGTGGTGTTTGTCTCTTTCTTGAACAAATGACTCAGACTGCTTTCGCTCACATTGATTTTTGCCGCAATTTTCGGAATGGAAAGTTTTTCCGAGAAGTGACTTTCCATATATTTTCGTGCGGCATGAATCGGTTTTCGCTCATCCACTGACTCAAGGAAAACCAGGCGGGATTCCATTTCAATGACATATTCCCCCACCAGGGATACAAGAGTAAGAAGGTTGTCGCATTTATTTTTTTCAAGATACGGCATCCTGAAATAACATTTTTTCAGTCCCTCACGATCCAAGGGCAGAGAGGCTGTCAATTTGCAAACCTTTTTGAAGTGTTTCATGCTTGGCTTGCTTAACAGAAACTGACCGGTGCTGAGGCTTCCGATATAGCGGCCTTCAATAAACAGAGGAATCACCGCATCCACCATTCCCGCATGGCATTCATACAGCTGTATTTGTCCGGATGCCTTTGCTTTTTCGATGGCGCGGATCGTCGAACGAACACAGGCGTTGTTGCCAGTGTTTGTGCTCATAATCATTCGGCAAAAAGCAGTGCAATGTTCCTTTGGACAAAGGTTGTGGTGTTTTCCGCTTCCGTCAATCCAGTCCGTCACGATCCCGAACAACTCATACAGACTGCTGTGGTAATTATGGAGGAATTTTTTTGCGCTGACCTCTATGTTCATTGGAATTTCTCCTTTGAATCCCCGACTAAAATACATCATTGGATTCGATTCGTCAAGCCTCGAAGTGGAATTTATTTGAACGGCGGTAAAACAATGCAGAATACGTTAAAAAATATGCAGGATATGTTTTGCAATGTATCTTTTGCAAATTATATTCACAGCAGACATAAACGGGAGCCTGTAGATGCAAAAATCATTTCTGAAAAGAATTGCGAATCCCGACAATGAATATCGCGGCACACTTTTCTGGGCATGGAATGGCAAACTGGACGATGTTGAACTCCGGCGTCAAATACGAATCATGAAGTCAATGGGGTTCGGCGGTTTTTTCATGCAGGCACGAATCGGGCTGAAAACCCTTTATCTCGGCAAACAGTGGTTTGATTGTATCCGGACAAGTATTGACGAAGCCGAAAAACTTGAAATGAAACCATGGCTGTATGATGAAGATCGTTTCCCCTCCGGCGCTGCGGGCGGATTTGCCACAAAGGAAGAGAAATATCGACAGAGAAAACTGGCAATGGATGTAACGGATGCCGTTCCCGGTGATTTTAGGGGTCTGCTCGCGGTATTTGCTGTGAAAATCAATGGAAAAAATGCCGATGGCATCCGGCGTCTTGTCCCGGGCGATCAAATCTCGGAAGGGGAAAAGGTCCTTGCTTTTCGTTCTGAAATCTGTCCCCCCTCCTCATGGTATAATGGACAGGCCTATTTGGATACTCTGAATGAAGAGGCTGTCAGAAAATTCATCGAAATTACTTATGATGCATATAAACACGAAATATCCGATAAGTTTGGAAAACCCGTTCCAGGCATATTTTCCGATGAACCGAATTTTTATGATGGTTTTTACCAGGCCGGTTGGACGGACTCCATTCCCGCCCGATTCATCGAAAAATTCGGCTATGACCTGCTGGATCATCTCCCAGAGTTGTTCTACTACACGGATCAGAGAAAGTTCTCTAAGACCAGAGTCGATTTTTATGGACTTTGCACGGAAATGTTTGTGAACGCTTTTTCCCGTCAGATCGGAGAGTGGTGCGGCAAAAACAATCTTGAATTCACCGGACATGTTCTTGATGAAGACGATCTTGTTCTGCAAACACCTCTGGTTGGATCGGCAATGCGCTTTTATGAATTCATGCAGACCCCCGGAATGGATCTCCTTACGGAACATTGGGGAATTTTCATTACCGCCAAACAATGCACGTCCGTGGCACATCAGTTCGGCCGGACGCGGCGTCTTTCCGAAACGTCCGGCTGTACGGGCTGGGATTTTTCGTTTGCCGGACAAAAAGCCTGCTGTGACTGGCAGTATGCGCTGGGAATCAACTACCGGAGTGTTCACCTCGGGTTGTATACGATGGACAACGAGGCCAAACGTGACTATCCGCCGAGTGTATCTTTTCAGGCTCCCTATTGCCGACATTTTCATGTGGTCGAAGATTATTTCGGACGTCTGGGCGCGGCTCTCGCCGAAGGGGAGGAGCAGCGAGAGCTTCTCGTGATTCATCCAATAGAGTCTGTCTGGGGCGTATTCCTGACCTCTTCCCGGCGCGATGAGGAAATGATGGGCGTCCGCCGTTACGAAATGATCCGCCTTGTCAATAAAATCCTTGCCGCCAACATCGACTTTGACTTCGGGGATGAAGAAATCATCTCCCGTTTCGGAATGTTGAAAAACAAAAGAATTTTTGTAAACAAGGCTTCTTATGGAAGCGTTCTGCTTCCTGAAATGTTGACTGTGCGTGGAACTACGCTGAACCTGTTAAAGCAATTTTCAGACGCCGGCGGCAAAGTATTCTACTTCGGAAATCCCCCGGAATTTGTTGAGGGTGAAAAGTCCGCCGCCGCAAAAGAGATTTATAAGCAATTTACATCGGTTATGGAGAATTCTTTCATCACGAAAATCGAGCCCTGCGCAAGGCTGGTTTCCATCACCGGTGCGGATGACGGCACGGAAATCGGTCCGGCTCTTCATATAATGAGAAAATCCGCCTCGCATACAGCCGTTTTCATTTGCAACTTTTCAACCGAATTCATCGATTGGCATAAGAATTACGATTCCGTCAGCAACCGGAAACTTGAGTTCCCATCCGTGAAGGTCTCCGTTCCCGGCAACAAGGGGGAGGCTGTTTATGAACTGGAGCTTTTCTCCGGTAAAATCTGGAGGCATGACAGCACATTTCAAAAGGGGAAATATGAGTTCATGACTTCCCTTCCTTCGCTGGGATCTCGTATGTTTTTCATTTCAAAGAAAAACATCGCCAACACGGAACCTCCGCATTGGCTTGTTTATGGCAGTCATAAACCGGTGTTGAGCCTGCCTGAATCCGGATGGAAATACAGCACAGATGAATTCAATGCAATGGTATTCGATCATGTGTTTTACTCTGTTGACGGCGGACCGCAATCAGAAAAAAAATATATTCTTTTTGCAGACGATGATATCCGTGAAAAACTCGGTGTTCAACCCAGAGACAGAACGATGGTTCAGCCGTGGCTTTCGGATACAGTAAAAACAACTGAAAAATCGCTCCGGTTGACACTGAATTATTTTTTCAAGTGTGAAGTTTTTCCCGCATGCAAGTCTTTCCTGGCCTTGGAACACCCTGAGTTCTATGATATTCAAATCAACGGGATTCCGTTGAACAAATCGGATGAAGGTTATTGGTGCGATCCTTGTATCCGACGGCTTTTCATTCCGCCGGAATTCTTCAGAATCGGAGAAAACAGCATTGTGCTGAAAACGGTGTACCATGCCCGTTTGCCGGGACTTGAAAGCATTTTCCTGTTGGGAGAATTCGGTCTGAAGCAAGAAACTATCATCGCTCTGCCGGATACTCTTTCCACAGGCGACTGGTGTGAACAGGGGTTCCAGAATTACGCCGGCAATATGACGTATCGGACCTCCTTTGTGTATTGCCCGGAGCAAGAGGAACGCGCCATTCTTTCCATTCCGGACTGGAGGGGCGTTGCATTGGAAATTCGCGTCAACCATTCGGAACCAGCTTTACTGTGGTGTCCGCCATATGAGGCAGACGTCACAGACGACCTCAAAAAAGGAGAAAACCTTTTCGAAATAACCGTGGTTGGACATCGTCGCAACGTCTTCGGCCCATTTTACCTGGATACGGCGTCACCGAATTGGACAGGGCCTGCGGAATTCAGGAAATACACCTCTTCAGAGCGAAAACTTGTTCCATGCGGACTTCTGAAACCACCCTTTTTGAAATTTTCAAGTGGGTATTCTGTGCCAAAATACCGTTTGAAGGAGTCTTTCCGGTGAAGCGGAAGGACAGCCAAATCCGCCACTTTTGAGCGTAAAGCAGAACCCCCACGTGCGTGGGGAAGAGGGCAGATCGATGGCGTAGAGAAGCTGCGCCTCGGAAACACCCCCACGTGCGTGGGGAAGAGTTCCGCGCCGCAGGAGCCTTGATGTCTTCATGGGAAACACCCCCACGGGCGTGGGGAAGAGACCGACCTGCTCAACGACAATCACATCTTTTTAGAAACACCCCCACGTGCGTGGGGAAGAGCATCTTTTCCAGAACTGGCCGATCAAGGACCTGGAAACACCCCCACAGGCGTGGGGAAGAGAATCAGAATGAACTACGATAATAACAATCAAGAGAAACACCCCCACGTGCGTGGGGAAGAGTCCGAACGCGAAACTGTCGTCCGCGTTGAGATGAGAAACACCCCCACGGGTGTAGGGAAGAGTCACGCGCGGCCGTGCCAGAGTGCTGCGCCTGAGAAACACCCCCACGTGTGTGGGGAAGAGTTTTGACCTCAAAGAGCTGCTCCCCGCGATCAGGAAACACCCCCACGTGCGTGGGGAAGAGTTGCGCCCTCCCACGAGTGGGATTAGAACTCGAGAAACACCCACACGGGCGTGGGGAAGAGCGCTCAAACTCGTTTTCGCATCAAAAACATCAGGAAACACCCCCACGGGCGTGGGGAAGAGCTCGCAGGTAATCCGATATTTGACTTTGAGTCAGAAACACCCCCACGGGCGTGGGGAAGAGGATGTCCGACTTGCGCGTCTTCTTGATCTGCCAGAAACACCCCCACGGGCGTGGGGAAGAGCCCGTTCCTTTCCGGAAGGGTCCGCCATCAACAGAAACACCCCCACGTGCGTGGGGAAGAGCCGCGTTGCCGTGGGCGCTGCTTCCGTAGACGAGAAACACCCCCACGGGCGTGGGGAAGAGCTT
>MWCA01000072.1 GCA_002069785.1 Lentisphaerae bacterium ADurb.Bin242
GGATGTCCGGATCGGCGTCGGTGACAAAGGAGCAGAACACGTTCTTGCCCTGCTTGTTGAACTCCACCGCGTCGTCCTGTATGGTCACCCGCATCCTCGGCGAGGGAATGCCACTCAACAATCTCCTGGCCGGCTACAAAGGCTATTTCGCCACCGCCGTGGCACTATCTGCCGCCCATCCGACCGGCGCAGACGGCGATTTCGCCAGCATCGGCGCAACCGATACCCTCTGGGCGTGGGATTCGGATACTTCCGCATGGGTCAACACCGACAGCAATACAATCAACTCGACCTGGGACAGCATCGCCGGGAAGCCGACTTTTGCGGCCGTCGCCACGTCCGGGAACTACAGCGACTTGAGCGATAAGCCGTCGATCCCCTCCAAGGCGGTTCAGCACTACACCGGAACGGTCGCGGATGACGGCACGCTCACGCTGGATGACGGCGTGGCGGTTTCCTCTCTGGCGATCGGGGACCTTGTGCGGATCACAGCGGCCAACAGCACGCTCGGCATCGCCGCGGGCGACACTTTCCGCAAGAATTCTGCCAGCACAACAGTGAATGTTCCGGATCCGACAAGACTCAATGTGGCTGGTGCTTACTCCGGGTCTGGAATGTATATCCACTGGAATCCTTATACCTTGCAAGGCGGCACAGGATCAAGCCGAACTTGGATGTCGAGCAACAACACATTCTATGTCGGGTATCGTCAAATTGGAGGATACAACGAATGGCAAATCTACTGGTTGAGCACAGTATACGCAAATGCCATTGACGACGGATCCCATGATCCCTGGGATCCTTCTTTAACATGGATAGATACCGGAGCTGCCGGAAGTACGAACATTCACGTCGAAGAAGGGACCCGCGAAGAGACTGTCACCAACAACATCGCGCAGTTCAAAAAAGTGATGGATGCGGCGTCCATTCAGGCGGTTGCGGAAACCGTCGTCGGAAATGCGGTCCTCGCCGATCTGGCGGACGTGGATGCTCTTTCCGGGCTCGCCGCCGACGACATGCTGATCTATGACGCGACCGCCGCGAAGTTCGTTAAAATCACCCTCGCCAACCTCAAGACAAAGCTCAACGCATTACCATAAAAAGGAGTTTTTTCATGCATCATCCGGAAATACTTCAACTCATCCGAAAAGCGGTTGAGTGCGAACTGGAAGGGACCTGGATCTTCCAGCGTTACACCATGGCCGAACTCGCAGAAATCTACAACGGAATCGGCCCCGACTGGATACCGGAAAAGCTGCGGCGATTCTGCACAAAATGGGGCTGGCTTTTCGAGCCCGCGGCATTGATCCACGACGTCGAATACTTCCTTGGCGGAAGCGAAGAGGACTTCCAAAACAGCAACGAACGGTTCAAGCGCAACGGAATCAAACTCGCCCGCGCGGAATTCTCCGCATGGAATCCATGCCGCTTCGTCTGGATCAGCCGCGCCCGGAGATGGGGAAACTGGTGCCGGATTTTCGGCCGGACCGGCTATCACTTCGTCTCCGACGGCGGAAAGGTGAAAAATGACGCGGTTTGAGCGCGACGTGATCGACCGGCTGGGGCGGATCGAAACCCGGCTGGAACAAGTCACCGGAACACTCCAGGGGGATGGACAGCCCGGCCTGGTCCGGGAAGTCGGCGAACTGGAGAAACGCATCCAGAGCCTGGAGGAAATTCAGGCATCCGAAAAACGCCAGGTCGGACGGATTGCGGCGATCGTCACCCTGATCCTGAACTCCGCGCTGTCCATCGGCGCATGGTTCAAGTAGACGCCGCCCTTGATCTCGAAAACCCCAAAACCACTCTTTGAAAAGAAAGGAAACACGATGAATCCTCAGCAAATCGAACGAATCCCGTTTGCAATCGCCTGGACGGCAGCCCTTGCCGGACTTATTATTCTGCTGTTGTCCGGATGCGGCCACAACGCCATGAGTTTTTTCGACGGAGCCGACGCTTCCCTCGAGCCCTCCGCGGAAAAAGGTTTTTCCGCTCATTTGCGCTACGGACAGGCCGTCCAGATCGTAATGAAGGAAAAATCGAAAGCCAGCATTACGATCAGCCGGGAACAGGCCGGCGGGACGGGCATCAAAAACAATGACAAAGTCGAGATCGTTTTCGAGACCGGAGACCAGACGAACGGCTATGTCGTCGAACTCGAAAAAATGAAATCCGGGGGAAGCGCCGCCCCGTAAAACCCGCTTTTCACCGCGATCCTTTCCGAACATCTCCCGAAAATAATTGCAAAAAAGCCGAAAGTCCTGCTGAATTTTCGGATTTTGAAGTTATATTACCTAACCGTATGGAGACATTGAGGAAAGGATCGCGATGAACCCTACGACTTTAAATACAATGGATCTGACGCTGAAACAATTTCCGGAAACATTACAGCAAGTCTGGATATCATACATCAATCCGCCGATTGAATTCTGCCTTATTCTGCTGATCATTTATTCCATTCTCTACTTTTTCCGCGGCACCCGCGCGGTCAGCGCCCTGGTGGGAATCGTCGTCACGCTGGTGCTGCTGATGGTCCTGACCTTTTCCCTCCGGATGGAGGTGTTCGGATGGCTTCTGCAAAACCTCTGGACCGTCTTCGCCACTGCCATGATCGTCATATTCCAGCCGGAATTACGGCGGGCGTTCGCCCAGCTGGGGAGCCATCTGTCCCGTCACAAACGGACCCAGCAGAAGGAAGCGATCGAAGAGATCGCCAGCGCCGTCACCCAGATGTCCTTCCGCCGCTGCGGCGCCCTGATCGTGTTTGAAGGCAAAATCGGAATGGCGGCCATCATCAACAACGCGGTCCAGCTGGACACCAAGATCAATTCCCTTCTGGTGCAGTCGCTTTTCTATCCGAACTCGCCGCTCCACGACGGAGCGATCATCATCCGTGAAAACACGATCGTGGCAGCCCACGCAATCCTCCCCCTCTCGCAGGAAACCAGCACGAAAAACATCGGAACGAGGCATCGCGCGGCCATCGGCGTCACAGAGGAAACCGACGCGGTCGCGGTGGTCGTCTCGGAAGAAACCGGCATCATCAGCGCCGCCTACCGCGGGAAACTCAAAAGTGACCTTTCGGAGGGGGAACTCATTCTTTATCTGAAGGAAAACCTGATCGACAAAAAAGAGGAAAAGACCGAAAACCTCAATGACGAAACAGGACATCAGACTCTTCCCCTGAACGAACAGGACAGCGCCGACATGGAGGACCAGAATGAAATCAGGTAAGGATCACGGAAACAGATTTCTGAAAAAGCTTCCTTCGTTCCTCCGGGAAAACCTCGGCTTGAAAATCGCTGCGTTTCTCCTGTCCATGCTGCTCTACTGGTCCATCCGTGCGCAGATCGATTCCACGACGGACATCCGGAATGTAACGGTCAACATCAAAACCCCCGGCAACCGGATTCTGATGGACGACAAGCCATGCCTGGTGACCGTCAGCCTGAAAGGAAGCAAGACCATGATCAGCAAGGTCAGCAATGCGGATATCACGATCAATGCCGACGCCAATGACGTCATTCCGACGCAGGATAAGAAATTCTACAAGCTGAAACTCGATCTGCGCTGGGTCCAGACGCCGTTCGGAACCCGCCCGGTCGAGATCAAGCCCGAAACGGTGACGCTCGCGCTCGACGACATCGAGAACCGGATGGTCAAAGTCGAGCCGATCTTCGCCGATCGCGCCAAGATGCCGTCCGAATATACGATCGGCAAAGTGACCGTGACGCCGGCGGAAGTCCGCGTGGAAGCCCCGGCCTCCAAGCTGACCGCGCTCAAGCAGATTCAGACGACCCCCATCAGCCTCAGCGACATCACGCACAGCTTCGACTGCGACCAGGAGCTCGACCAGAAGAATTATCCGCAGTTCACTTTTTCTCCATCCAAAGTGCTGGTCCAGGTGGAAATCCTGCCGTCCGTCCAGACGCGGACCTTCAACGCGCTCCCCGTCCGGATTCTTTCCGCGACCGCCACCGGAAAAAAGAGGACCTTCTCCTGCGAAATCGTTTCCGCGCCCACCGTCGACGTTACGGTCTCGGGGTCCAAAAACGTCATCGAAACCCTCCGCAAGGAAGACTTCCTTCCATATGTGGATATTTCCAAATTCGACAAGGCCGGCCTGTATGAGATCGATGTCAAATGCGCCTCCGAACGGGACGGCGTCAAAACCAGAAAGATCTATCCTTCCAGCATCAGCGTGAAGCTGGAAAAGGCATCCGACCGATAAATAAATCAGGAGTTCATATCTATGTCCGAACCAGAAACCCCCTCCAAAGCCAACTTCATTTACGAACGCATCGACGGGGAACTCAAACGCGGCGCGGTGTCGCATATCGTGACCCGTTTTCCTCCGGAACCCAACGGCTACCTCCATATCGGGCACGCCAAGGCGATCTGCATCGATTACGGCACGGCTCAGAAATATAACGGAACCTTCCACCTGCGTTTCGACGACACCAACCCCACCAAGGAAGACACCGAATACGTGGAATCCATCCAGGAAGATGTCCGCTGGCTCGGCGCGGACTGGGGAAACAACCTGTTCTACGCCTCGGACTACTTCGAGCAGTTCTACGAATACGCCGTCCTTCTGGTCAAAAAGGGAAAAGCCTACGTCTGCGACCTTTCCGAAACGGAGATCCGCGAACACCGCGGCACCCTCACCGAACCGGGAAAGGAAAGCCCCTTCCGGTCGCGTACCGTGGAGGAAAACCTCGATCTCTTCACCCGGATGCGTAACGGGGAATTCGAAGACGGCGCCCGGGTCCTGCGGGCGAAAATCGACATGGCTTCCCCGAATATTCACATGCGCGATCCGGTCATCTACCGGATCCGCCATGCCAACCACCACCGGACCGGCGACCAATGGTGCATTTATCCGATGTATGATTTCGCCCATCCGCTGGAAGACCTGGTCGAAGGGATCACCCATTCCATCTGCACCCTTGAGTTCGAGATTCACCGTCCGTTCTACGACTGGCTCCTCGAAAACGTCTCCGAACCGCCGCGTCCGCAGCAGATCGAATTCGCCCGCCTGAACCTTTCCTACACCGTCATGAGCAAACGCAAGCTGCTGGAACTGGTCAAGGGAAAATACGTGTCCGGCTGGGACGATCCCCGCATGCCGACCCTTTCCGCATTCCGCCGCCGCGGCGTTCCTCCGGAAGCCATCCGCGCTTTCTGCGAGGAGATCGGCATCACCAAATACAACAGCCTCACGGACCTCTCCCTGCTGGAATTCTTCATCCGCGAAAATTTGAACAAGTCCGCAAAACGCGTCATGGCGGTGCTGGACCCGGTCAAGCTGGTCATCGACAACTTCCCGGAAGGCGTCGTCGAGGAAATGGACGCGGTCAACAATCCGGAGAACCCCTCGCAGGGAACCCGCAAGGTGCCTTTCTCGAAAGTCCTCTACATCGAAAAGGACGACTTCCGCGAGGAGGCCCCGAAGAAGTTTTTCCGTCTGGCGCCCGGCGCGGAAGTGCGTCTGCGCTACGCCTATTTCGTCCAATGCGTCTCCGTCGAAAAAGACGCGCAGGGGAACGTCTCCGTGATCCATTGCACCTATGATCCCGCCACCAGGGGCGGAAATGCGCCCGACGGCCGCAAGGTCAAGGGAACAATCCACTGGGTTTCCGCGGAACACGCCTTCGAGACGGAAGTCCGTCTCTACGACCGTCTGTTCACCATCGAAAATGTCGGGGACATCCCCGAGAGCGAGGACTACAGGAAATACCTGAATCCCGACTCTCTGAAAACGCTGCCCCGCTGCAAACTGGAGCCTTCCCTCCGGGATGCAAAGCCCGGCGAACGCTTCCAGTTCGAGCGCGTCGGTTATTTCTGCGCGGACGCCAAGGATACCGTCGAAGGCAAGCCGGTCTTCAACCGGACGGTCCAGCTCAAGGACTCCTGGGCGAAGATCGAAACCAAGGACGCCCGGAAACAGTAAAAGGCCCATTTGCAAAAAGGGGTGTTTTCGTGCGGGCAGCCATTCTACAGACTCCCGGCACGAAAAGGGCGAAGGCCTTCAGGTTCTTCAATGGCAGACGAAAGCCCTTCGTTCGCAAAGCGGGAACGGAGCCTCTGTCATGGCGGAAGTCATGAGGATCGATCCGCGGGGCGTCCTTCGAAATCAGTTGACCGTGATTCCGCCTGACGGACAGGAATTCTTTCCCTGCACGAAGATACATCTTGTGCCGCCGGAAAAGGATCGCGGCATTTTTCAAAATCTCTTTTCATCGATGAACTTCCGGATTCAAGCAAAACCATTGTCAACTTGATAATCGGGATCAACAGCAAGAACATTCCGGCAGCAAACAGATAAACCCATCGTATCCCGAAAGCCATCGCCACGACTCCGCTGCCAAGCGAACAGAGAAACCAGCCGAATGACTTTGCGGAAGTCGCCCATCCCAGGAACAGGCCGTGTTTTTCATCCGGAGCGGATTTTGAAAGCCATATCTGGAATATCGGATCAAGGCCTCCGGCAAAAAACACCATTCCGAACCGTGTTCCCGCCAGCATTCCCAGACTGTTTGCGAGCCCTTGAGGGATCAGCAGAAGCCCGGCAAAAAAGGTCGACCAGACTGCCACCCTGGGGGCGGAGGTACGATCCGCCAGCCAGCCGAGAAATGTTCCTGAAATGCCCCCTGCGATCGCCGAAAGACTTGCAATAAGCCCAGTCCATGTGGCAGCTTTCTCCGGTCCATTGATCTTTTCGACAAGCAGAGGCAGATACGGTTCGGAAAAACGCCGGACGAACCCTGTCAGCAGAACCAGCAGCAAGATCAGCCAGACCGCGCCGAAATTGGGGAGTCTGAATTCGATTTTCCGCAATTTTTCCTGTATCCCGGAACTCTTTGCAAACTCTTCCTTTACCCAGAAGAGAGTCAAAAATCCGGCCAGCAGCAATGTGAAGGAACTGGCAAAAAAAGCATTGTGATAGCCAAAATTATCGGCAATTATTCCACCCAGGAAAGTCCCCCCCATCGTTCCGGTGTACGTTGCTGAACTGATTGTCCCCAGTGCAAATCCCCGATGCCGGTGCGGAGTATTCGAGGAAACAAGAATCATGGAGGCCGTGACGGTGCCGCTGAAAACACCTATAAAAAAGCGGATCATTACCAAATATTGCACATTCGGCGCAAAGGCCATTACGGCAAGACAGAGTGCGCATACGAAATTGGCTCGCAGCATCATGATCCGCCGACCGTAAATGTCAGAAACAAACCCCCAGACAGGAGCGAAGACGCAAAGAGCCAGATAGCCGGTGGCGGTATAGATCGCCACCCAAATGCTCAGGCTTTCGGGATTTCTTACTCCGAGTTGCTGCATATAAAGAGGAATAAACGGGCTCGTGAAGGAAAATCCGACAGTCGCAAGAAATTGCGCCATCCAGACAAATGCCAAATTTTTTTTCCAATTCATCATAAGTTATGCTGTCATATTGTTTGAATTTAATATAAATGGATGTAATATATTAGTCAAATGAAATCACCTTATAGAAAGTATTAATAATTCTAATGAATATAACTCAACTGACATATTTCAAACATACGGTAGATGAAATGAGCGTCACCAAGGCTGCCCGCCGACTGTTTGTGACCCAGTCGGCTGTCAGCCAGCAAATTGCTTTACTGTCGGCAGAACTGGAATGCCGGTTGTTTTACCGTCATGGACGCTCCCTGCAACTTACTCCTGAGGGTGAGTTTTTATATCAGAAAGCAAAAAACATAATCATTCAGATGGAAGGTCTTTCAGATGAACTCAAATCCAGAGGAAAAAATGTTGTCGGAACAGTAAGAATCGGAAGCGGACCGGTAACAGGCAAGAAACTTTTGCCGGAAATCATTTCCGGGATGCTGACGAAATATCCCGATGTATCGTTTTCTCTTTTTGAAATTCATTCGAGCAGTCTGATAAAATCAATTGTTGAATCGCGAATTGAATTGGGAATAGGGCAGATCGATGAAGAAGACGAACGGATACATTTTGAAAAATTGATGGTCGGACGTCTTGTATTGATTTGTTCCTCGCAAAGTGAATGGAGCAAGCTGAAATCCATATCCGTGCGGGCTCTGCCCAAATTGAATCTCATCCGTCGTGTAAGAGAAGTTGAATACAGCCGTCTCAGTAAAATTTTACAGACTGCCGCCGGCAGGAACTTTCAACTGGCGGCAATGAATACGGAAACCATAGTGCCGTATGTGAAACTCAATATGGGAATGGCCTTGGCCCCGGATTATATTATAGCCATGATGAAACCGAAAGGTATTTCCCAAATAAGGATTGAAGAAGAAATTCGTATCCCCTGGGGAATTATGAGGGATAAATTCCGTCCTGTATCCAAGGCGGCGCAAGTTTTTATTGACAAGCTGAAACAAAAACTTCCGTTCTGATCATGCCTGAATCGATCGACCCTGAATTGTTCAGATTTTGAGAAGCCCGGTGGAGAGAAACTTTTCCGGAAAGTTGTCTCTTCCTCCGGGAATCTGTGTTTTTTACTTTTTCCCGCCGAGCGGAATGGCGCCGGACTGAAGATCGGTCCGGAGCGCGCCGTCTCCGCAAGAATTCAGCGAAGGCGGCTTTTCCTTATCTGTTCCTTGCACCTCCGGCGCATTCCCCGGAGGGAATCAGGAAGGTATTCTGCGGTCCTCCGCCAGAATCCCGAGCAGTTCCGGCACGTTGATTTTCCGGGGGGCAACGTTCTCTTTCAGAGAAAGCGCCATGGCCGTTCCCGCGGCCTGTCCCATGTTGAGACAGGTAAGAATGAGGCGCGAGGCCGCCTGCGCCATGAATTCGGAGGAAAGGCACCGCCCGGCCGCCAGGAGGTTTTCCACCCGGACCGGCACCAGCGAGCGCCAGGGAATATCGGAGGGAGTCTTCTTGAAGACCCTCTGGTCGCCGGTCCGGCCCCAGCCGTCGGTCATGCCGGCGTAGCCGCACGGAGGCTCCCATGAACCGGGATTCCCCGTCGAGCTCACGTAGCAGACTTTGCCGTCGATCACTTCCTTCGCCCATTTGATGTTGCCCGGACCGTCCGGATTGTGGAGGTCGAAATGGTGATTGGTCGAAGTGATCGCGTCGTCGAACCGGCTCCCCTGGGCGAAGTCCAGGGTTTTGAGCACGTATTCCCCGACAATCCGGCGGGATTCGCGGACGCCCAGCAGCGTGGCCGTGTCGATCAGGTAGGAATTTTCAAAACCCGGAATGCATTTTTTGATGAACGCGGCATGGATTTCCGCCTGTTCGCGGCCCTCCAGATACATCCTTGTCAGGTCGCGGGCGGACAGCGGATCGCAATTCCGGGAGTGCGAAATACAGAAACAGATCTCGTCCTGCCCGCAATGCTGCGGGCGTCCGGGAACATGCGTGATCCAGTTGACATGGTTTTCGATCATATACGGCAGGGAACCGTTTTCCACACTCTCTTTGATGAGACGGATCCATGTTGAATCATTCTTTTTCAGGTCCGAGGCGAGATACTTGTCGAAATCCACGCCGCCGAGGCGGAAATCAAGCGAACACGCCTGATGCTTGCCGTCGTCGGGACGCCCGCTGAAACATTCGGCTCCGGCAAAATACGCAAGATCGGCATCGCCGGTACAGTCGATAAACCGCTTTCCGAGAACGGCTTCGCGGCCGGACTTGCTTTCCACAACGACGCCCCGCACCGTATCGCCTTCCATGACCGCGTCCACAATGAAAGTGTCCAGCAGCAGGTCGCATCCCGACGCGACGAGCATGCGGTCGAGAACGCGCTTGTGCTTTTCCGGATCGGTATTCCGGTGCCAGTGTCCGTCGACCGCGTTCAGGCTGTCGATCATTTCCCGGCCGATTCCGTACAAGATGTCGAGCGGGATTGGAACCAGTCCGACGGTGGCAAGGCCGCCGAAACAGGTCGTCCGTTCGATCAGCAGCGTTTTACAGCCTTTCCTCGCCGCCGCGACCGCGGCTCCGAACCCGGCGACCCCGCCTCCCGCGACGATCACGTCATATTCCCCCGCCACCTTCAGTTCGCGTGCGGGCTCCACGATTTTACCGTTTTTCAATGCAGCGCTCTTCATTTCCGTCTCCTTCCGTCCTATCTTTTATATGAATCGCTTCCGATGCGCACTCATCCACGCAAGTTCCGCAGCCGACACATTTTTCCGGATCGACATGCGCCCCCGCGTGGTCAAACGAAATCGCCTCGGCCGGACAGGCCCAGCGGCAGGAATCGCAGCCCGTGCACCCGATGACAACAGCCGTTTTCTTCATGAGAACTTCCTTTGGTTTGTCTGTGCAATCCCCTGGAGGTCTTTCTTCCTCCCGGAGATTCTGTTTGTCAATATAAAGAGGGGAAGAGGCCGTTTCAAATCTTTCGTCCTGTCTTGATTTCCTGAAAGATTGATGTATATTGCTTTTCATGGCGCCAAAAGGAGAAAACATGTATATTCTGGAACCCTATTTCAAGGCTTTCGAGGAAAGCACCGGCTGCCGGATCACCCTTCATGACTACGTCAACTTTCTCTTCTCGGAGGGACGCCCTCTGTTCGACGGTTTTCTCCGGTGTTCGCACCGCCGGGCATTCCCGGAGAAATGCGGAAAGGAGTTCCGTCCGTACTGCATCCGCCATTGTATGGACGAGTTCAATGAACGGATCGCCAAGAACCGCCGCGATTGCTGTTTCAAGCACTGCCGGAAGAATTACTGGGAGGTCGCGGCGCCGGTTTACCGGAACGGTTCCTGCATTCTGGTTTTCTTCGCGGGGCTTTTCGATCCGCGCACGGAGCGTGAAAAGATGCGGAGGGCAAGCCTGCTTCTGCCTTTTTTCGCCTCCGGCGTCTGCGGAATCGCGGAGAGCATCCATGAAAAGGAAACTTTCGGAAATTCACTGGAAAAGAAGATCGCCTCGTATGTGAAGGAGAATTTCAACCGTCCGGTCTCCACGCGGGACCTTGCTTTCCATCTGTCCCTTTCGGTCACGCGGGTCTGCCACCTGGTCAAAGTTTCCTGCGGAAAAACCTTTTTCGAGATGCTGACGGAGGAACGAATCCGCCATGCCAAACTGTTTCTGAAACAGTCCGACTTCCGGATCAAGGAAATTTCCGTGCTTTGCGGATTTCAGAACTCGGAACATTTCAACCGGGTCTTCCGGGCGGCGACGGGAATGACGCCGGGCGGCTTCCGGCAATCGGAGGAAACGGACGGAGGATAAGCCGTCCGCCATTTCCCTTCTTCCGGTTGCATGGGCTTATTTTGCGAACCGGGACATCAGGAGATTGATGATCCGGCTATAGTTGGCATCATCCAGCTGAATCGTGCGTCTGCCGTTGGTCAGGATGACCGCCACAAGATCGTATTTCGGGTTCAGAACCAGAAAGCACCCGGTGGCTCCGGCATGGGAGACGGCCTCTTCCGAGTTCAGATCGCCGAAACAGTTACCGAAACGCCGGGTCTGGCTCTTCAGGAAGAAGGCCGGAGTGCAGTCATAACGTCCGCGGATCATCTCGCGGAACATCAGTTCCACGGAAAATTCGTGAAATTCCAGAACTCTTCATGTCATTTTTGTTCCAAGACCGATTTGAACTTCAGATAATCCTCAATCGATCCGGCGAAGAAAACCGAGCAATGAGGATGGCGCGGCATCTCATGATCGAATCCGTACAGATCCCGGCCAATGACCTTCCCCGAGAAAAGTTCCACTACGATTTCCGCCCGTTGCGGCAAAAATATCCGCTTGCCGCCGCCGATACGGGAGTAGACCGCGTACAGCGGCGGCACAATTAGAATGTCGTCCAATCCGGATTGACCGCTGGCGTATTTATGAATTTTGAAATAATCGAACATGCCGCGCATAAAGATCGCATCCGGCATCGGGTGAAAAATCACCACACTGGTCCATTTGTTAAACTTTTTGACGGCCATTGCCGGAGAGCCATCGGAAAGAGTCCCCATCAGATTCGCACTGGCATCGGCAGCAGTGCTTTTCAGTGCGAACGGCGTATGTCGGTATACATGATCCTTCTGCCAGGGCGATGAAATCGACGTAACCGGCTCACCTTGACGGTTGAGCGCCAGAGGAATCCCGGTCAAATCCTCGGCCTGCTTCAAATCCACCTCGCCTTGCGAGTTCAGAACGCCGGGCAAATACAAAAAGACCAAGGTTCGATTGTCGTTGGCGGCCAATTTGCGCACCTGTGAAACGATCTTTGTATCCGCATAGTAGCAATTGGTAAATATCATCATCTGATATTTGCTGAAATCAATCCGATCCAAATCGCTCAACAAATAGCTGTCGTAGGGAACACTCCATGCATGGGAGAAACTGTGCATGGCTGTTTTCCAAATTCCGAGTGTGTTCCCCGGAGTCAGATACGGAACGGTTTCCTCGCTGAAAATCATCGCAACTTGAGGATTGCGGCGTTTGAGCGTATGAAGCACTTGATCGAACTTTTGAAACTGCCCCAGAGTGGTCATGACCTCCGGATCGCGATACCAGTCTTTCATGAAGTCAAAATAGTAGCAGGAAGACCCCCGCTCAAGATTGAGCATCAGATTCCGCTTGAGAATCGCCAATGTTTCATTCAAATCTGCCGTAGCGCCGTTTTGAATCTCATTTTTCTCGGATAGATGTGTTCTTGTATCTTCCTCCGATACCCATAATTTACCATGCAGAGCGGGACTGTTGGCTATACCGTTAAGTTCCAAGTGTCTGATTCGGTTGTTATAGATATAGGGGCCGCCGAAGCAGTCGATATCCGGTGACTGAAGCAGTCTGCCGACGCCATAGTGTCCGGAATCCTGAAAGTGATACGGGCCTGCATTATAATGTCCGAAAAAGTAACCGTAATAAGCCCCCACAAGCAAACGGCGGTTCGAGACGTGTTTGATTACCCCGGCAAAAAAGGAAATGGTATCGGCGGTATATTCGTTAAAAAACGTGTAGTAGTCTGTAGCCCACATACCGGATTTTGCCTCAAGTCTGGTGGGATCAATTCCGGAATTACGCACAGAGCGCGGCGGAACCAGTTGTTCGGATTCGAATGTGATGTCCGGATTTTGCCAGGCTTTCTGCAGCGCTTCATTACTGGAATAACGTTTCCTCAGCCACTGGCGGAAAGCATTCTGCATCGGCTTGGAATAATCGACAAAAGCTTTCTCGTGATATCCCCAGTGATTCCACTCGCCGGCATTCCCGTAAAGAGGCTGACAGTATACGATACGGTCGGCATAGGGAGTCTTTTTCACTGTTTCAAGAAAATCCGTAAGCATGGCCGCCGCATTGTCCCGCCACTTCAAGGACGCATAACTCGGCTGGCGTTTCCAACTGACTTGGTTCCGCACGGTATTGAGTTTATTATCTAATTCCACCAGTTCTTCTGGATTGACATCAATCCAGGATTCCGGCATCAGCAGGGAAAATTGGATTTTGAAATAAGCAACTGGATTGATGGAAAGCACCCGGGCAATATGCTGTGCAATACTGTTTTCCAATTCGTCAACTGCGAGTTTTCCGTTTTTTATGAAATGATACGGATATACCAGTACCAGATGTCCGTTCACACCTTGTTCAGCAAAAGCTCGGAATGAATCCGGCAGAAAAACCGGGTTCCCGTCATAATTGCTGAGCCGACCGATGATCAGGCCTTCCGGACGCGAGTTGACATATATCCGGCTCCGGCCATTTTCAACTTTGATCTCGCCCTGTCCGAAATCGCTCTGCACTGCCGGATCGAAGAGCAGCAATGTGCCGCGAAATGCGGTTCCCCCATCTGCCTGAATTTCAAGACGTATGCTGCGCAATTTATATGGCGGGATGCAGACGTCATTCATATATGCCTTCCGCAGAGCTTCGGCGGGAATCGTCAGTCGGGCATTTTTCAACATTCCCTTAAAACCGGTCTGAGCTGAATTGTCGGCATTGCCCAACTTGCCTTGGCATATTCCTTCCGGAACCGCGACGGTCTGTGGTAATTTGACTGTCAAGTCCCGGTCGATCGGCGTAAAGTTCCCCAGAAGAGGAATTTCTTTGGTTCCAACGGCAAAACCGACTGGAGTCCCTTTCAGCTCCAATGATTTGATCATAAGTGTCGCACGCCATGGACGGATGGCAATTGTGCAATCTTTTTTCGGATCATAGCGCAGATCTCCAATTTTCCGGCCATTGATCTTCATGGTCATCAACCCGTCTTTCCCAGTTAATATAAAATCGAAGAATTCGTTGGACTTGAACAACGACTCCGTCGGGAGTAAATTTGCCACTCCTTTGGAATCTTCGACAAATATTTGGCTTCCGCTCATACCGCTGTCAAAGCTCCACAAAGCGTCGTTTACCATCAGCCCGGATGCGGTATGTCCCACACGGGCCAATGCAAGACGTCCTGAGACCTCGAAATTGTCTCCGCATACCGTACGGGCAGCTGTCAGGTTGCCTCCCGTTCCGATAAAAGCACCATTTTCAGTACGCCAGCAGCCGAAATCGTATACGGCGTGTTTCGTTGCAGAACCGTTCCTTACAATCTCTTCCCCAAAAGCAAAGAGGGAAAGAACCATCGCACTTAATATGATAATTGTCTTTTTCATTGTCGCCCCTCAAAGATCGTATTTGGAGTCGAATATCCAACCGGAGTGGAACAAATTGCGTTCAAATTCAGCAAAGCTCTTCCATGAAACGGAGCCGTTCGCAAACAGCCAATTTCCGCCCTTGTAGTGGCGATCCGCTCCAAAACGAAGGTATTTGTCTCCGCTGTCGGAGGTATGCGAATCCGGTATGCCGTTCCCGGATTGGTCATAGGAAAGACTGAGCCCGCTTTGCTTCGGAGATAATGCGCGATACCCATAAGAGTCCTCACTCCCGCCATCGCTGATAATGGTAAGTTGTGGAACAAGTTGCGAGTATTTTGTCAGATTGTTTCCTGCCGACGTGAAATTGGTAAAAGGGATCTTGCTGTTTTTGGCGCCTTGATTCGCCGTGTTCGCTGTGTAGCTCCATTTTACTTTTTCCGATGCGGAGGAGCAGTAGAGTTTTATAATATTCCGATATTGATAACTCCCCAAAGCACACTCGTCAAGGCCATCCCGATTCAGATAAATCTTGCCCAACGCAATCATCCATCGGAGATACCTGTCGCTGGCACTGTCTGTCGTTCCGGCCGGCATCCAGTCGCCGTTCGCATCGGCATAAAGAGCCAATACTGTTCCAATTTGCCGGAGATTGTTGATGCAGGTGATCGCTCTGGCCCGCTCCCTCGCCTTGTTCAGCGCCGGCAGAAGCATTCCCGCCAGAATGGCGATGATGCCTACAACAACGAGGAGCTCGATCAATGTAAAATTCTCTCTTTTCCGCAAGAAATTTCTGTTCTTCATCCGATACCTCCCGTATGAAATATTATCATTGTAATCTCTCGATTCACAGTCCAGTCTTTTCCGGGTCAGGGAGAAAAACCGGAAACCCTTCCTGTCAACATTTGTTTTTCCTCTTTGAGCATGATTTCATCGGGGGAAAAAGAATAGCCCCTGATCTGCGACTTGTCGATCGCATCGTCGACAATGTAATTCACCACGTAGATTTCGCCGTCCGGGAATTGAACCCAACCGGAATATCCCAGATCGGCTTTAGAGGATGGATCGTAGTTAATGGGGAAGATGCGTGTCCAGGCATCGTTTCTACGCACAGCCAACGCGGATTCACGATCGGAAACCGCCCCGAAAAAGTTCTGCGTCCAGCGTCCGAGCCACCCTTTGCCGCCTTGCATGAAACGGTAGGTGATGAGAATGCTCCCGTCCTGAAGAAATCCGGCCACGGGACGGTGACATCCTGGAAGCGGAAAATCCACGACAGGCCCCCAGGTTTCGCCATTGTCAAAGGAGAGGGTCTTCTGACAGTCATAGCCTAGAAAACTGTTCTCGCGATGAAAGGCGGCGATGACGCCCCCGCCGAGGGGAAGCAGGGAAACTTCGCAGAGATGATAGCGCGGATCGGAGGCGACGATCACGGGATCGCTCCAGGTTTTTCCGGCATCGTCGGAATAACGCAGGAACTGGGTCAGCCTGCCACGATGCGGAGAATGCGCCGCAATGATCCAGCGCCCGGTGTCGAGTTCAAGAAGTTTGTCCGGAACAAGCCCGATCAGGGGCGTTTCCACGGGAGCGCTCCAGTTACGCCCGTCGTCATCGGAAAAATACAGCACATTGACCGCATTCCCGGACACACTCTCTCCCGCCGCCGGAACTTTGTCCACAATGATCGCCAGCCGTCCGTCGCGAAGACGGCTGATCCGAGCGCAATTGTAATAGTATTTGAGTCCGCGCGTCCCTTCGGTAAGCGGATGCTTTTTCGTCCAGGTGTGCCCGCGGTCATCGGATTCCGACAGCATGATCCGAGTGTAGGAACGGTCTCCGTGGTGAGTGCATTCGCTGAAAACGCAGATCAGTTTTCCGGCAGAGGCAAGAACGACATCCGGCCATGCCTCATAGATTTCCGGATCATTGCTGATGGTAAATTTTTCAATCTTCATAAACTGCTTTTCTCCGATGCTTATTGCTTTCTTTATATTTAGTATAAGGGAAAAATCGTTTTTGGCAATGATAAAAAACTAGCATTAACGATACTTTTTTAACAAAACGGCTTGATATTTCAGAAAAACAGAGACACCTTATCCGGAAAGGAAAGGATTTCATGGAAATCAGCCGGATAAAAATGCTGAAGCACCTGAAGCGGGCGGAGACGCTGGAGTATCGAAGGATTTTTCATGCGGTCCCCCATCCTCTGCCGCCGTCCGGAGACGGAAGAACCTGTCTGCCGTGGGCGCGTTTCATTCTGCCGCTCTCCGGAACGAAACGCATTCTGTTTGCGCAAAACGGAATTATGAACGATCGCATATTTCATCCCGGCGAAGTGCTGTTCTGTCACGCCCGCGGCTGGAGCATCGAGGCATGGGACCGGGAACACAGCATGATTTCCGTGGTTTTCCGGGAACGTTATATACGGGTCCTTTACATTCATCATAACGGTCTGCCGCCCGCTCAGAACGGACCGGATATCTTCTTTCACACGAAGTTCCCGCTGAACACCTCCGGAACCCATACCCTACGGGCGATTCTGACCGCCGCACCGGATTCACGGACAACGCGGCTGAACTTCCGGGCGCTGCTCGGAACCGTCACGGAAGCCCTTGAACTTGAAAAGGAAGAAGACGGAACATTCGGCAAGGAGGCTCTCACATGGGAGTGCATCCAGGACTATATGGAGATTCATTCCCTTGAGCACATCTCACGGGAAAAGATTGCCCGCGCCATCCGGATTCATCCGGCGCATCTTTCGCGTCTGGTACAAAAAATGACCGGCCTCGGCGTCAACGAATATCTGACCAAGCTCCGGATGGAACAGGCGGTCAGCCTGCTGGACAACGACCTGCTCTCGATCGATGAAATCGCCGACTGCTGCGGCTACACATATTCCAACTACTTCATCCGCGTCTTCCGGAAATATTTCGCGGAATCCCCTGCCCGTTACCGGGAGAAGCTCCGCAAAGAAAAAACATCCGGACCGTCCTGAAAGAGAATCCTCATTTCTCCCGGAGTAGCTTCAGCAGCGTGATTTCCGAGGGGACGCCGAGCCGGACCGGGAATCCGTTCCAGATGCCGGACCCTCTCGTGACGTAAAGCGTCATGTCGCCGACCCGGTAAAGACCGGAGACGAATCTGGCGTTGTAACGCGCCACAAGACGATCAAGCCCCAAAACGATCCCGCCGTGCGTATGTGCGGAAAGTTGTAAATCCACCCCTTCCGTAACTGCCGGCACGACCATATTCGGCCGATGGGAGAGCAGGATTCTCGCCGTTCCGGACGGTGCATTTTTCAGCGCTTTTTCCAGATCCGGCGGTTCTCCTCCCCGTGTCGAGGCGGCACTTGAGGGGGTCATCCGGATGGCCATTGTCGGGCTCCGACCTGGAAAATTCAGAAGTCCCGGAACACAACGTCGATGAGGATTTCCCGGAAAACAATACGGCCGGACGAGGCCGGCGCTTCGATCCGGGTCCAGCCGCCGGAAAGAGTCCCCGGCGGAATTTCCGCCTCGAATTCCATATCCTTTTTCCGGATGGCATAGAGGGGCTTCCCATCGACCTGAACGATGAATGAATCGCATGAGGTCTCCGCGGAAATCCGGATTTTCGCCATGGCCCCTTCTTCCGGCCTCCATGCCGTGTGAAGTCGGAAAGCCGCCTGTTCGCCAGGCTGGAGTTCCTTCGGAAGCGGGGACGGATACGGGAGGCGGGACTGTTCCCGCTCCCGACGCCAGTTCTCGTAAAACCCGGGAATCCGGAAGATCCGGTCAAGCTCGCTGAGACGGACGTCGGAATCGTCCCAACTGAGGCGGAAAGTACGGTTTTTTCCCCGGAGCCGTTCGACGGAATCCAGATCGTTGAGGATCACGCCGGCCACTCCGGCGGCCGTATCGCGCAAGCTTCCCATCCAGTTGAAGAGATGAACGCCCGCGGCGCCGCGATGATAGGCCGCGGCCGCGACGCCCCGCGCTTCCTCCACGGTGGTCAGGAGACTTTTCTTCCCGGACGGGTCCGCCTGAAACCCGTGTTCCAGGGAAACAATGACGGGAAAACGGCTTCCGACCGCCTCGTGCCAGCGTTCGACGGGAACGTCCGATTCGAGGCCGCAGCCGAACTCGCCGATGAAGAGGGAATCGATGATTTTTTCCTTGCACCAGGCGACCGCATCCAATCCGAGCCGAAGGGCGTTTTCCGGGGTCAGTGGGACCCGCGCATGCAAGGTGATTCCGTGTCCGTGATGAGCCTCCGCTTTTTTGAGTATTTCCTTCGCCTTCCGCATGAAGTCCGTGATCAGCGGCGCACGTTCGGACCCTTTGCCATAGGGAACATGGGAAGGCCAGCGCATCCAGTCGAGGAAAACGCCGTCCGCATTGTAGCGGAGGGAAAGTTCCCCGATCAGGGCCAGAAACCGTTCGCGGATGATTTCATGCGAATAATCGAAGGTGTTTTCGCAGGGATGCGAGACATCATTGCAGAGAAGTTCGGGGTGTTCGCGCCAGAAATCCGAATGCAGGGCGTCCTGCGGATCGTGCCCGTTGTGAATGTCGTTCATGCGGACCCCGATCCACGGGGAAACGCCGCGCTTGCGTGCACCGTCCAGAAGATACGCGTTGGAATCGATTCCCTGGTTGAAGAGCACCTGGAAGTTCGCGGAGCGCCGGTAAAGCCACGGATTTTTCGATCCGCGCAGGAAGGGCTGCCCCATTCCGAGCGAACAGTCGAAGCCGTCGAGGTGCGACTGCATGACCTTGCTCGGATAGTTGGTTTTCATGGCGTTGACGCCGACGATCAGGACTCCCAGCCAGGTGCCTCCGATCGCATTCAGAGGCACCTCCAGGTCTTCCGTGGTAATGGTCCCGGCTTCCGCGCAGAAAACCCGGGCGTCGCTGTCTTCATCGAAAAATATCATTGGGCTTTTCCTTTTTGGATGGTGAGGGTCAGCTCATACGAAACACTGATTCCGGCATTGAGGGTGCGTTCCCGGAAGACCGGCTCGAAGGAGGGCGCGGGCGTGGGACCGTCCCACATGACGAAGGCGTCGAATTCCTCCGCCGGAGCGGCCGCCACCGTCAGTTCGAGATGTTTCACCGGATCGCGGAAAACCGCTGTCGGGGAGGAAATCGACTCCGCCGGACGCTGTTTTCCCTGAATCAGGAAGGTGTCCGGTCTGGACGAACGCTTGAATGCCCGGATTCCATAGTTGCGTTTGAGTTGCAAGGAACCTTTGCCCGTCCGGTATTCGAATTCCGGGAACAGGATCATGTTGTGCCAGCGGAAGGCAAGACTCTGGCTGTCCCCGGTGGAATTGACAATGGTGGAGGCCAGCTTCACTTCGCCGTCGGAAATGCGGAGTTTTTTCCGGATCGTGACGCCCTCGAAGAAATTGCTTTCGGAGTGGGAAATCCGGCGTTCCATTTCCAGCACCAGCGCGTTTCGGTCTTTGGAAAGGGAGATCACGCGAACGGGAGACCGGAGCATGAACGGACGCGGTTCCCATGCGCCTTCGATTCCCAACCCGAATTCCGGATGCTCCGCAATGACCGGCGTCCCGCGGTAGAGCCAGCTTGCAATCTTGCCGCCGCGTTTCAAATCGACGGTCAATTTCTGATCCGGAGAGAGGAACGTATAAACGCCGTTCTCCTGTTGCGCTTCGATGCCGTCGCCTTTGAGGTTCTTGAGGCCGGAATAGTCGGGAACCTCGTCGGCGCCGCGCATGATCTTGAGCTTCGCGGCTTCCCGCGCTTCGAAATCCATGGCTTTCCGGATGTCCGGCAGACGGTCGTCCATCGTTTTCCGGACAGTCTTCTGCTCCACCCTTGCGCCCGGGATGTTCATTCCTTTCCGATACGGGCCGATTTCATACAGGTTCCAGCGGAAAGCGCCCACCTGAAGAAGAATTCCCCTGGCAAGCTCCCCGCCCGTGAAGAAGGTCCCGTCGTCCATCGTGAATACCGCCTTCTGTGAAGGAAGGAAGACCGCATAGGGTTCCTTTGCCGCCAGGCCGTCCACCCGGAGCGTGAAGAAGCATTCGCCCTTCTGCCAGAAGTTGCCGACCGCGGCAAGGATTTTCCCGTCCCGCTCATAGGCGATCGTCTGGAGGAGACTCTGATCCGGAATGTCCGGGTAGTGCGAATGCGCTCCTCCTTTGTAAAAACTGTCCGGCAGGGAGGTCACCGGGACGGCTTTCACCCGGTCGGTGCGTTCTCCCTTGAACACGAAATCCTCGGCGGCGGCAATATCCTCCGCGGCTTTGGCCAGCGGCACGAAATAACGGTGATCGTATCCATACGGGAAAATATAGGCGATCGCCCCTTTCCAGCGGTGGAGGAAATAGCAATACATTTCAAAAGCGGGCATTTCCGGCGCGGTGCACCAGGAGAAGCACTGGTTGCCGTGCGGATAGGCGATCAGCTTCGGAAATTTCGCCGGATCGGAAATCCGTTTCGCCAGATACGCCTGAACGTCGCGTGCGCACAGAAAAACCGGAAGGTAGGCGGCGTTGTTGTAGACGTAAGGACTCTTCATGTCGCGGAAGACATACGGCCCCCAGGGACAAATCCAGGGAAGAGTTTTGATGTATTCTTCCGGGTTGTAGGTGGGAAATCTTCCGGTCTCGGAATCCCGCATGGCCTGGCTGGTGATCGCGGGCAGGAAATGGAAATCCCTGCCGTGCTTTCTGCCTTCGGCGCAGACATCCTCCTCGATGGTTGTCACCAGACGCCCCATCTGCCATGCGCGGAATTTGAGCCATAGCTCGCGCCACTTGTCCTGAATCTCTCCGGGCCAGGCGGCCCGGACCTGGTCGGCCGGGAGTTTGGAATAGGCGATGAACTCCTCGCGGCAGCGTCCGCAGAAACATCCGCGCAGACATTGCTGCGGCTCCCAGTTGTTGTTGAGCATGTCGAATTTATCGGCGGCGATGTCCGCCAGAAGAGGCGGGAGGACGACATTCCTGTAGTAGTCTCCACGCCGGTAGACTTCTGCCGGACAGATCGCCTCCCCGTATCCGGCGGCATACATGGCAGGCTCGATGCTGCCGTCGACCCGCCGGAACACGACATCGGCCGGCTTGTCCTTCTTCCCCATGTCGTATCCGTTGCTCGGCCCCTGCCAGACCATGCGGAGCAGTCCGGCTTTCCGGTAGGCCGCCGACATGTCCGGATGATAATTGTTCTGGATGACGTTGAACCCGCAGTCCTTGTAGAAATCCGCCACGAGAGCCGCATATTCCCCGGTATACTGATTCATATACGTGGGCATGGCGCCGATCCGAAAGAGCTTGGGCTGTATGCTTTTGATTTTCGGAATGACCTGAAGGTCGAAGGTGCGCACCGTCCCCGCAACGCCATTGTTTTTCGTGTGGAACTTCGCCGGATGCCGTTTGCCGTCCGGGGGAAGATCGGAGGTGATCAGGAGCGGCGGAACGACCGCACCCGTGGTGTATTCCTCCCGGATATGGTTGGGAGGGATCGGAACACGCCAGACGTTTTTTCCCTCCGGAAACGCTTTCAAGAGACGCGACGGCGTCAGAAGCCGGAAGCCGTCGGGAAGTTCCAGATACAATTCCGGATTTTTGAGTGCAAGTCCGTCCTGATTTTTCACCGTGAAATACAGCGCGGCCGGCTGGCCGGAGGCCACCGCGAAAAGGTTGTCCATGAATCCGAGCGGATACAGCTCGGCGCTGATCTCATGCGTGGACTGGGCGGCGCGAAGCTCGATGCCGCCAAGTTCGATTTCACCGATTCCATACACGAAAAATCCCGGCCGGATCAGCCTGGTTTCAGACGGCGCGGACAGCGTGACGGCGCACTCCCGGAAGGAACCGCTGACTGCAATCCGCTGATTGAGGTCCGTACAGAGGCGTTTGTTCCCTTTCTCATCGAGATAGGAAACAAGGAGCACCATGGAATTGAACCCCGGTCCTTTGTCGATGTTGCCGCGCACCTGGAAGCGAAGCGTGTAAACACCCCCCGAAGGAACGCGGATATCCTGGTAAATACAGTTGGTGACGGTCGGCTCCCCTTTCTCATTGCGGAACTTTTTCACTTCGGGAGACGTTGCAATCCGTGCGTAATTGGCCCCGTCGACCGTAACGATGCTCCTTGAAAACATTTTTTTGCCGGAAGCGAGCAGTTCTTTGCGCTTTTCCGGAGACACTCCCTGAAAGTTTTCCCCGCCGATCCAGTTTCCGCGGGCGTACTTGTTGAACGGGACCGGGGCCTGGAAGCTGCCGTTGGTCACATAATCCGGACCGGTTCCCTTCGCGGTCTTGATTTCGCATTGAGAGAGATCCATGCTGACGCCGCCGCGATCCATCACCCCGGCATGCGACAGCATAGCGGCCGCGGCCAGCCCGGACATTAAAAATCGTTTCATTTCACAGGGTTCCTTTTTTGGATGTTTATCATTGAAATACAGTTTAACATCATTTTCATCGAATGGAAAACGGGAGTGTCCAAAGAGAGAACGAAATCCCCCCGATTTCTTCTTTTTGCCGTTTTTGAGTTTTTCAAAGATTCCGGATCAGGACCGGATACGTGTCCAAAGCCGTATTGGCGACCGGCAGCATGCTGGTTGTAACCATTCCGACATGGAAGTCGCCGTACAGCATATTGCCGCCGCCCGGATGGCGTTTGACGGAAATTCCGAGCGGCGTGGCGGAGGCCGCGCTCCGGTCGGTCCCGCTCGAAATGCTGACTTGTCCGAAAATGGTACCCGACTGCTTTTCCACCGCCGGATTGGTCAGCCAGGACCCGCCCGCATCGGAGATCAGGGCCAGCCGGGACGGTCTTTTCACATTCGAAAGACGGGTAGAAGTCGACATGTCGGGACGGGTGATCAGATAGTTGATTCCGTAGTCCGTGGAACGGTTGACGTCGGTCGGCATGTTGGGACAGTAAAACACGGATTTTGCGGGGCGCGGGACACCGAGAGCCGTATACTGCTGGTTTTCCAGTCCGTGAAAATCCGGGACATAGCCGCGGTCGGAAAGCAGATAACACCAGATCACCGTGCTGAGGGCCGTTCCGTGCGAATTGACATACGCCGACGACATCCAGGAGGACGAAGAGTTGCAGTTGTCCAGAGTCGCCCAGCCGTTGTAGTCGTTGACATACAGCATCTCGGCCGTGCCGATCTGTTTGAGATTGCCGAGGCACTGGATGGACTGGGCCTTTTTCCGGGCATTGTTCAGCGCCGGCAGAAGAATTCCGGCGAGAATGGCAATGATGGCGACCACAACGAGAAGTTCGATCATGGTGAAGTTCATTTTTCTTTTCATATTTTGTCTCCTCTGTTTTGTATTCGTTTGCTTTTTGCCAGATAAAGGGCAAAATGTTTTTTCATGACGGCCTGAAATTCATCCGCGGTTCCATGCTCCAGCGCATCGCAGATCTGCCGGTGGGTGGAAATCAGTTTGGTTTCTTCCGGATTTTCCCGATGATGAAAGCAGTCCGGCTCCAGCTGCGCAAAGGCGCCGAGCAGAACATTCCGGAAGTTGGATGCCATGCTGTTTTCACCGATCGAAAACAGGCAGCTGTGAAAATTCACCTCGGTGCCGATGTCATGCCGGTAGGCGTCCGGCCCGGTCAGCTTCCGCAGACGGGCAACGGCTTCCGGCGTTTTCCGGAGGAAGATGAACTGGGCCATCCCGATTTCCAGAGCCATCCGGAGCTCCATCATCTCCCGGTGGTCCGCTTCGGTGAAAAGGCGGGCGTCCGCGATCTTTTTCAGGCTCACGAACGCGTCCGGACGCACCAGCACCATTCCTTTTCTTTTCCTGGATTCGACGATGTTGAGCGCCTTCAGGCGGCTGACCCCTTCCCGGACGATATTCCGGCTGATGTTCAACCGCTCGGCGATTTCGGATTCCTTCGGCAGCAGTTCCCCGGGAACCAGCCCCTCCTTGTGGATATAGTTCAGGAGAAGGGTCTCCACGCTGTCCGCCAGTGTCACCGCCCGAAGTTCCGTAAAATTGCTTTCCATGCAAGGTCCTATATTTTTCAATATGTAGTATTTAATTGCTAATTATAAAATATTTTTCCGAAATGTCAAGCCCTTTTCCGATTTTTTTTGAAAAAGATTTTACTTTTTCGGCGGGGCCGGGTAAAAATCCGTGGAATCCCGGACAATCAGCGACGCCTGGACGCGGCAGACGTTTTGTTCCGAAATCAATAAACCGTCCGTATTTCCGAGCAGGATTCTCACGGCGTTGATCCCGTATGTCGGAAGATTCTCATCCATGGTGGTAATCGGAGTCACGGCATATCTTCCGATTTCGGACGCACCGACTCCGACAATGGAAAAATCCCTCGGAATTTCCAGTCCGCGACGGTTGGCATAACGCTCGGCCCGGACCGCCAGGTTGTCGGCAATCGCATAAAACGCGCTGGGACGCCGCGATTGCGGCAGGGACAACATTTTTTCGGTTCCGCCTTCCGCATCGTCGCTGCACCAGATCCAGTCGGGGTCCGCCTTCAGGCCGGAACGCTCCATGCCGAGCCGGTATCCGTTATGGCGGTCTTCCACATAGTGGAAATGATGGATGTGGGGAACACAAAGGAGCCCGATCCGGGTATGCCCGAGTCCGGCCAGATACTGAACCGCGGCGGCGGACATCTCCACATTGTCGACATTGACCGACGGATATCCGCCGTGTCCGCATTCGTAGATGAAAACGAGGTCGATTCCATATTTCCCGGCCAGTTCGGCGGTCCGCTCCCGGATGCCGAAATCCACGCTGGTGGAGATCATCTTCCGGATGCGGTTGCCCTGAATGCCGGAAAAAGTCCGTTCCAGGTCGGTTTCGGGAAAAAGCTTGATGCTGTAGTCGTTGGCGGACGTTTCCATCATGATTCCGGAAAGCACCCAGTTTATGGAAAAGAAATCCTTGAAGCGGGTGAAGTCGCAGAGGACGGCGATGGTATTGACAATCCCGGTCCGGGTGGAAGAAGCCAGCAGATTGCGCTCATAGCCGAGTTCGGCGGCGATCCGGCGGACCCGTTCGCGGGTTTCCGGGCGGACTTTGGCGGCGTAGGCGTCATCGCGGAGGACATGGGAGACCACGCATTTGTTGACTTGCGCCAGTTGAGCAATATCTTTAATTGTGACCGCCATATTCCAAGCCCCGACTCTCCCATGATGCGAACGTTTGCACCTTTTCATTATATTCCAAAATCTCTCTTTGTCAACCCCGCCGCAGCACTTTTCCGCAAAAAACCCGGTACCTGCCCCGTTTTCCGAAGTCCGCTCCGAAAAAAAATTGAAAAAAAAAGAAATAGCCATTGACAAAAGAAAAAAAAGAAATATAATAAGAACAGATGCAAGAACAGTTGTTCCCGAAACAAAAAGGAAATCATCGGAAAATGAGACCGGAAAAAGGAAAAAGAAAGTCCGCCGCGGAAGAGCTTTACCGCATCTTGCGGGAACTGGTCCTTTCCCTGCCGCTGGGAGCGCCGCTGCCTCCGGTCCACCTGCTGAAAGCCAATTACCGGGTCGGCTATTCCCTCCTGAACGCCACCCTTCTCCGTCTGGAAAAGGAAAAACAGATCGTCATCAAACAGCGCAAGGGAATTTTCGTGGTCGGTTCGCGGAACGGAGAACAGGAGTCTCCTCCGGAACCGAAGGAGTGGGACCGGATTTTCATGATGCCCGGGCGCCCTTCCCTGGAACTCCGTCTCTACGAGACTTTTTCAGGCCAGGTCGCCATGTGGAGGGCGCTGGTCGAGGACTACAACCGGACCGATGTTTTCTGTCCCGTCGCGATCTGTTTCCTGGAAGAGCGCCAGTGGAAGGATTTGAACGATGCGGAGGGGCATTTCGACCTGGCCGTCGCCGCAAACAACATGGCGGCCATGACGATATGGAACGAAGAGTTTCTCTTCGATTTCTCCGCGGAATGGAAGGAGTGGAAGCCGGAGGTTCCCCTGTTCGATTTTGCCTGGGTGTCCTCTCCGACGAACCGGGGAAAGAAGATCGGATTTATCCCGGGCGCGCTGGGGTCTCTGCTCTGCCACCACCCGGACATCCCCGCGGCGGACATGTTTCCGATCGACCGGGCCCCCGCCTACGGGGAACTGATGGAGGTTTGCGGAAGGCTGGCCGGAAAATTTCCGGAACATCTGATTTTTCTCTCCCAGGGAATGACGGAAAACCTGTACCGGATGGGAATCCCGCTGTTCGACACAAAACGCAATGAAATCTGCCTGACGGTGGAGTCCATCCGTCCGTTCATCCGCTATTTCCGGGAATTCATCGCGGAAAAAAAATACGGTTCCTACGCGGCGGACCAGTATAAAATCTATTTTCACGGCGGCGCGGCTTCCATGCTCCACAAGGCGGCGCTGACGGGAATGTCCATTCCGAAGGGACATGTATCCCCGATGCCGTTGAATCCGGGCGGGAAATATCTTTTGTCCGGGAATGAGGTCGTGATCGGACGGAACAGTCCCCTGCGCGAGGAAGCCTGGAATTTCATGACGTATCTGGCGTCGGAGCGGGGACAGAACATCGTGGCGAAGCACTCCATCCAGCAGCCGGCCGCGCGGAATTTGTACTCCCTGGCCGTCCCCCGGGAGTATGCGGTGAGCAGCCGTCTGCAGGCGCTCCACGGCATGCTCGCCTATTCGGAATCGCCGAAGCTGTTCAATGCGCGGTTCATGATCGACATGTTCCTGGACTACGTGCTCCAGGGGAAAATGACGGAAGAATATTTCTGTTCCGAACTCAAGGAACGTTTCGGGCGTCTTTATCTGCACCAGAAAAACTAACCTTCGGGAGGTATGTATGCTGAGTCGACATTCAACAGGGAGGCATTTCCACCGCTCCGTCCGGCGTTTCACATTGATCGAGCTTCTGATCGTGATTTCGATCATCGCGATCCTGGCCGGCATGCTTCTGCCCGCCTTGAACAACGCACGGGAGAAAGCCCGCACGATGAATTGTCTCGGCAACCAGAAACAGATCGCCTCCGCCATGCATTTTTACATCAACGACCACACGGATTATGTCATTCCCCTGTGCAAAGCCGCATTCACCAACGTTCTTGCGGATATCTCCCTGGATTCATGGATCGTCCGTCTTTCCCTGGACTACAATATGAACGGAAAAGCATTTGTCTGTCCGACGGCGCGTCAATACTGCATTGCTCCCTATAACGTCACGACGCCAGAGAACGCCGCCAAGAACAGTTATTCCTGTTATCTGTCCTACGCCTACAACGGCGTTTATTTCGGCGGGTATTCCGTCAATGAGAACAAGGCGTACCCCCTGTTCAAGATGACCCGGGTCCGGAATGCCTCGGGGAAAGTGATGGGAGCCGAGGGAGTCGGCGTGATGAGCGGGCAGCGTTCCGGATATTTCTACGCCTGTCCCTACCGGTATCCGAAAGACAGTTACATCGTCAACATGGCCAACCCGCACGGAAAAACCACTCCCACGCTGCAAAGCTTTCTGGGCTCCACCAACATTCTCTGGGCGGACGGCCATGTTTCCACCGTGGTGAACCCCCATCGCGTCATGGGGGACACGGACTACTCGTATATTCTGGAAAACAAATATTTCAATCCGATCAAATAGGAGGAGGATTTTATGTTCCGTTCCGTATCCGTACTTGCAATGACCGTCCTGGGCAGCGTCCTTTTTGCGGAAGAGGAGGGGCTTCTCTTCAAAAGCACGTTCGACGTCTACAACACCACGGCCGACTTCGCCAAAGGTTCCCGCGAGGCGTCCGGAATCCCGAAGGACCTCCAGTTGAGAATGGCGCCCGGAATCGTCTCCGCCAAATCGAATGCCGTGGTCCTCAACGGCAGGGAACGGATCGTCTATTCCGCCGTCGGCAACTTCGATCCCCGGCAAGGCACGGTTTCCCTCTGGGTCAAGCCGGAAAACTGGCCTCCGGACAACCCCCATTACCAGATTTTTTTCCAGATCCGCGAGCCCGACTACGTTTTCCTGATCTACAAGCAGATGACGATGCCGACACTCACCTTCTACATCAAGGTGAAGGACCAGGTATACACGGCACAGGGGTCCACCAGCTCATGGAAACCCGGGAACTGGTACAAACTGGACGCCGTCTGGAACCGCGGAGAAATGCGGCTCTATGTCAACGGAAGATGCGACGCCCCCTCGCAGGTGAAAAAACTGGGCGTGGGGTTCGTTCTCCCGGACCCGCTGAAAAAGGGAGCCATCACGCTCAACGAATATGAATGGTGGAA
>MWCA01000073.1 GCA_002069785.1 Lentisphaerae bacterium ADurb.Bin242
ACCAGCGCTTCCCCGCCGATGTCCAGCAGGGAGAGATTCATCTTCCCGGCCCCGTCGCAAAAAATCCGGAGATTCGCGCATTTTTCCGCCAGGTAAGCGACGTCTTTTTCCGTGTCTCCGCGTCCGGCGCCGAACAGGATCACCAGCCCCTTTCCAATGGAGCCGACCGTTTCCCCGCCGACGGCGACCGATCCTTCGGAAACTCTTTGAACCAGCGCTTTCAAAACAGCCTCCCCGGTCAGTGCTTCATCAGGTTGAGGAACTCGAGACGGGTCGCTTCCTGGCTGCGGAAAGACCCCAGCATCGTGGAAGTGGTCATGATGGAATTCTGTTTTTCGACGCCCCGCATGAGCATGCACAGGTGCTGCGCCTCCATCACCACGCCGACGCCTTCCGGCTGGATTTTCTCATAGATCACCTGGGCAATCTGTTTGGAAAGACGTTCCTGAATCTGGAGCCGGCGGGAAAATACATCCACCACCCGCGCCAGCTTGCTGACCCCGAGCACCTTGCCGCGCGGGATGTAGCCGATCGTGCACTTTCCGAAAAACGGCAGCATGTGGTGTTCGCAAAGGCTGTAGAATTCGATGTTGCGGACAATGATCATGTCGTCCTGCTCCACATTGAAAACCGCGCCGTTGATCACTTCGTCGATGTCCTGGGAATAACCGCGGGTCAGAAATTTGAAACTCTTTTCCACCCGGCTCGGGGTTTTTACGAGTCCTTCCCGGGTCGGGTCCTCTCCCAGCGCAAGCAATATCTTACGGATTTCTTCCTGCATGAGATCCAATTTCTCCATTTATCATTAAATGGATAATATACACCGCCGGAAGAAATAAACAACCTCCCAAACAAAAATCCCGCATCGGCGGAAGACAGGAAATCCTCCGGACGCGGGACTTCAAAACAACGGCGCATCAATCCTTCTTTTTCGGAACCGGGTTCGAACGGTCGATTTCCAGCTTCAGCGCGGACCCCGGATTTTTCAGCGTCCCTTCCAGAATGTCGGACTCCGCAATGCGCGAAAGGTAAATATACCCACCGCCGGAACGGAGGTAATCGTGGATCAGATACAGGAACCCGTCGTCGCCTTCCACGCCGTCCGGATAGGAAACGGGCGTCCTTTCATCCAGCAGGAGACGATGAGGCCAGGTCTTGCCGTCGTCCTCGGAGAGATACGCGGTCATGCGTTCCCGCGGACGCCACTTCTCCTTTGAAAACGTCCCGGAAGCATCGTTGAAAACCAGAAGAAGACGTCCCGACTTCAGACGGCGGATAAAAAACCGGCTGTTCGGACCGCAAATCGAACGCGAAAGAGCCGGAGCGGTCCAGGTGAAGCCATGGTCATAGGAGAAAGCCTCGGCGACACCGAGGTTCACGCGGATCAGCACCTGAAGCGTTCCGTCGGAAAGCTCCACGAACATGTGTTCGTCGAAGACCGGTCCGCCCTCCACATGCCCCATCTCGATTCTGGCGCGGACCGAAAAGCTCTTTCCGCCATCTTCCGAAACCACCAGACAGCACCCCGGTTTCACGCCCAGCGAATCGTGCCGACGGTATGCCGGATTGGTCCACAGGGAAACCGGCAGACACCATGTGCCGTCGGACAGCACGGTCGGCTTGTTCATCATGATTCCGTTGGCGATCCGCACGGAAGGCGTGAAACGGAATTGTTCCGGCGGGTCCTGCGGATTTTCCAGAACCGAATACCAGACGCCCGCGATGCCGTCGTAAATTTCCGATGCCCCGTGGGAACCGCCGCACCCCTGCGCCCAGAACCAGAAGAAACGGCCGTCGGGAGCCGCCCAGAGGGTCGAGTCGAAAGCCCTGACGTACGGATGAGGCGGATCCACCACGGCGACCGGGGACTTCCAGCTTTTTCCGTTGTCGTCGCTGATCGAAAGCATCGCATAGTTTTCGCAGCATTCGCTGTCGCCGCCCGCATACCAGACCGCGAAAAGGCGTCCGGAAGGAATCCTCTCGATTCCCGGAATCCCCTGATGGGTCCGATGGACGCGCGCATGTTTTTCCGTCGGTTGCGTCACCGGAACCGGATCGAGCCCCGCATACGTGAAATTCATAATCCACCTCCTTGTTTCAGAATAAATCTTTTATCATATAAAATATTCATCCGGGTTGAAAAAACAATATTCACGATATATAATTCATAAACCTTTTGTTCACTTTTCAGGATCGACGTCATGCGGGAAAAAATTCTTGAACTGATGCGGGAAATACATTCGGATCTGGAACTGCGCCGTTTTTATCTGCCGGAACCGTACCGTCCGCCCGGATACAGCAAAAATCCGCAGCCGTACGACCGGCTTCTCTTCATCCTGAGCGGAATCAAGAACGAGCCGATGCAGCTGGAGGGCAAACTGACCCGCGTCCGGCTGGAAAAAGGGGATTTCTACCTGATCCGCAAAACCATCTGGGAGTATACCGCGCTGGATACGACGCACGAATTTTTCTGCATCATCCCGCACGACGGTTATCTGAGGCTGGTATGGTATCCGATCCGGAAACCGCAGCGGACCCATAAACCGTGGCCGGAAAACGTCTGGTTCCACACGAAAGAGGTGTCGGAAAGCCTTCTTCATGCGTTTGAAATCCTGAAAAGCCCGGAGATCGCGAAAAATCCTCCGGCCGCCGCGGAATGCGCAAAGCTGATCGTGCGTCTTTCCATTCTGGAGGCGGAAAAGGGCGAACTGACGGAGAACAAGGCGCGGCAGACCTTCGAAAAACTGCGTCATTTCGTGGAATACAACTTCACCTCGCCGATCACGCGGGAGGATGCGGCGAAGCATTTCGGGCTGACTCCGTCCTATGTCTCCCAGCTCTTCCGCAGGTATTTGAACCGATCCTTCATCGACTATCTTTCCGGGTGCCGGTTCGACCTCGCCAAACGCCTGCTTCTCGAAACGGACATCCCAGTCAAAAATCTCTATGCAGAATGCGGATTCGAAAACGAAATCCATTTCATAAGAAGATTCCGGGAAGTGAACGGAATTTCTCCCGGACGCTTCCGGCTCCGGCACAATTCCCGGGATTCCTGACTTTCAAGAGGAAAAATTCAGAGATCGATATCCACAATGGTCACGCCGCCGGGCGACACCTTGACCCGGAAGGAGCGTTGGGTGCCGTCCGATTGCTGTGCCATAACTCCCGCGCCGCCGTCGGGATTATTCAAGTATTTCACTGGCAGGACCGGATATTTCGTGACGATCGAAACTTTTTTAACCGGACACCGCGCCGTCACATTTGCGGAACCGTAACTGTTGAGGTCCGGATTCAAAATGAACACCCGCAAGGAACCATCCTTCCTCCGGAAGACGGAACAGGGCAGAGTGCATTGGATTTCCTGCGAACCGAGCCGCTTGAGCAATGCCGCGCACGCTCCGGCAAATCCATCCGACACCTTCCGGAAAGCCAAAGTGTCCACCAGCACGCCCCTGAACGGCATTTTCGACTGGAGCTCTTCAAATCCCGGGTCCGGCGTCCCGTCATCCCGGGCGACCGCTTCCGCGAGGTCCGAACCATCCATTTCCGGCGCATTCCAGACAAAAACCGACATCGGATATCCGGAGAACGGGTCTTCGAGCCGGAAATCGAACTTGATTCCGAGGGCGTCCGGATCAAAATCCGCGGCAGAGGCGGTTGCAACCACCGGACCGCCCCTGTATCCGGCAAGCATTTCCTGTTCCTCCGCCGGAAGAAGATCGAAGTTCGGAACGAAAAGCGAACCTTCGACCCCCGGCACGTCTTCGATCCGCACACAGGCCATGCTCATCGAACCGCGTTCCGCCATCTCGTAAACCCATTTGTGCAGCGTCCAGCGGCACGTTTTGTGATATGCTTCCAGCGTATTGCGGAACGCCGCATCCGACCAGACGACCTTCGGCGACAGGATTTTCTCCACGCCGGAAACCGTGGTTTCCGCCGCTTCCAGGCGTTCGCCGAGCCAGCGCCATTCTTCGCCCCGGATGCCGTCTCCGAGACACATCATCAGCCCGTCCAGAGAACGCTTCACGCCGTGTCCCGTGTCGCGCATGAACCCGAGCAGAGTGTAGATGTCGCGTTCCAGCAAGCAGGGCGCATGATGAAGAACATCCCATTCTTCGGTTGCGTCGCGCACCCCGAGAAGACTCACGAATTTCCCTTCCGGAGAATACGCCTCCGACAGCATCGCCAGCGCCATATACCGGTGAAACAGGCGTTTGTGTTTCGGGCTTTCCATCATCACGCCCGTCGGCACGATGTTCGGCATCAGATAATCCACGCCCGCGGCGACGAGTCCCTTCTGGTCGATCCCGAGGCAATACAGCGTTTCAAACGGATCGGTGCAGTACATCCCCAGATTGATGACTTTCTTTCCCTGCGCATGCACGCCGGAACACAGTTTCTTCCAGAATTCCGTCCAGTTCCGCGCGTTGAATTTGATCCACGCCGGAAGATGATTTTCCCGAATCCATTTCCGGCGGAGTCCGGTCGCCTCCTCACGATCGTCCCCTTTGCGGACGGCCATTTCCGGCGGACATTCCAGGTTCGCATGGGAAAGGAACAGCTCGAACACCTCCGAACAGAAATCCGCGTGCAGGACCTGTCCCGCGGGACAAAAACTGTCCGCTGTCTGGACGCCGTCGAAACCGTAATCCTCGAGTGTCCGGCAGAGTTTTCCGACGAAGAATTCATCGAACCGTCTTCCATCGGAGAATTTCTTGATGAAATTATAGCCGTAACGCCCGTTTTTCACATACGTATACCGCAGTTCGGGATGATCGAAAATCCATTCTTTGTGAAACCGGTTGTCGAGTTCTACCCCCATGATGGCGAGATACGCCTGGACACCGTGTTTGTGCAATTCTTCGACCAGCATCCGCAGCTCGTGATTTGTCCAGGGCTGACGTTCACGCTCATCATTCTTTTCGCTCGCGTAATAGGAACAGTTGTCCGATGGAAGAACCCGCTCGCGCGCCAGACCGTCATGCTGCAGAACAATGTCCGGATGAAAGAGAAACAGGGAAATCGCCGTCGGGCGGACTTTTCCCATCCGCGAAAGAAACTCTCCCGCGCCCTTGTCGGATGCCTCCCGGTCGAACCCGATCAATGCCGTCCATACATGAATTTCACTTTCCATAAATTCGCCCTTTCCATATTCTTCATGAATATATTCTGAAAAGAGGCGACTTCAAAAGCATATTCTGCTTTTTTATCGGCGCTTTCTGCTAAAACCTGCGGACAGTTCCAGTTTCCGGAACGATGCGGGGCTTTGGGAGAAGGGTTTCATGCAGAAAAAGATCACTCCGTCAGAGCGGAATGACCATGCCGTCTTCCGCCGCAAGGAAGGGACGGTCGTATACGGCCTTGACGGCTTCGATTTCCTCCTCGTAATGATCCAGGAGACGTCTGCCGTGATGCAGGAAAACCAGTTTTCCGATCTCGATTCCGGCTTCCCGGAGCTCCGCCGCCGTCTTCGACGGAACGTGATGTCCCGACTCCATCAGAAGGATGTCGCAGGGCGCGGAAAAGAAGGGAATCAGCTCCCGCCAGCTTGTCACATCGCCGGAATAAACGATTCTTCGTTTTCCGGCCTCGACGAGAAAGGAAAAGGACGGGCGGATTCCCCCGAGATGCCGGTTCGGGAGAGCTTCGACACGAATGCCGGAAGCCGCAAAAATTTCACCGGCATGAATCTCACGGATTCCGACTTTCATGCAGGAGCTTTTGAATTCGCTGAGGTCAAGGATCGAAAGAATAGGACGTCCGAGTTCCGGTTCGGGCAGATACAGATCGACGGACGGAGCCGGAAGTTTCCGGACGCTCGAAAGTTTCATCTGGGTCCAGAGAAGGTTCAACAGCCCCCCGACATGGTCCATGTGGCTGTGGGAGATGAACACGTTCCGGATTTTCAGTAGATCGATCCCGTTCACGTGCGCCGTATGGGAACAGCATTCGCCCGCGTCGAAGACATCGATGTCTCCGGAATCGGACTCCAGCAGCCAGCTCGTATGATGACGGTTCGGGAAGGGTTCCGTTCCGGAACAGCTGCCCAGCAGGGTGATTTTCATCCTGAAAGCTCCCTTTGATCTGTCACGCCGGGTACGGGACCGGGCAGAATGCTCCGGAGCTTCCGCGTTCCGGAGGCCCCTCTTTACTGCACTTTCTTTCCAAAGTTGAAGAGGATCATGAACGGCATCGCCCCGTGACGGTTAATGTTGACCAGTCCCCACTGGAAGATGGCGTTGTCGCGGCCGTTGTTGACCAATCCGATCTGGATGCCGCGCGTTTCGCACTGGTTGTAGAATCCGATCTGGAACGTCGGACCTTCCGCAATCTTCTGGATCAGGTTCACAAAGGCAAGCTGACAACCGGCCATCGTATCGGCGATATTGTAGGCAAGCCAGGAGCCCTGGAAGCCGTTTACGGTCTCATTGGAGTTCGCGATGATGGAAAGCGCCGCGCCGTCAACCTTCTTCCCCGCATAGATGGGAAGTCCGATTCCGACGCCTTTCAGGTCGCTGTCCACAACGCTTCCGGGCGCACGGTACCAGAATCCGAAATGGATTCCTCCCTGCTCCACCGCCGTCGCTCCCAAAGCCATGCCCAAAACCATTGCGAGAATGAAAAATGTCTTTCGTTCCATGCGGCCGTCTCCTTTTCATGGGGTTGTGTGCAAAAAAGCTCTTCCGTCGATCGGAAAGCCTTTTGTAATATACCCTGCCTTCAATTTTTGTCAAACGTCCGGATTTCCTCCCTCGCTTCGCGGAAACTCCGTACGGCGAATTCCAGTTCCCCGCGGGTGTGGGTCGCGGAAAGCTGCACCCGGATGCGGGCCTCGCCTTTCGGCACGACCGGATAGGAGAAGGCGGTCACGTAAATGCCTTTCTCCAGCAGGCGCGCCGCCATTTTCACGGCGACCAGGGCGTCGCCGAACATCACGGGAACGATCGGATGACTCCCTTCGCGAATCTGGAATCCGGCCTCCGTCATCGCTTTGCGGAAGAAGTCCGTGTTTTCGGCAAGACGCTGCCGGAGCGTTCCCGCTCCCGAAAGAAGCTCCAGCGCCTTGAGCGAGGCAGACACCACCGCGGGCGGCACGCTGTTGCTGAAAAGATACGGACGCGAACGCTGGCGCAACAGGGAAATGATCTCCTTGCGTCCGGCCGTGTAGCCGCCGCTGGCGCCGCCGAGGGCCTTGCCGAGCGTTCCGGTCAGGAGGTCGATCCGGCCTTCGACGCCGCAGAGTTCCGGCGTTCCGCGCCCGTGTCCGCCGATGAACCCGACCGCATGGGAGTCGTCCACCATCACCAGCGCGTCATAGCGGTCCGCCAGATCGCAGACGGCGCGGAGGTCGGCGATCACGCCGTCCATGGAGAAGACACCGTCCGTGGCAATGACCTTGAACCGGGCGTCTTTCGCGGCCTGGAGCTGGAGTTCCAGATCCTTCATGTCATTATTCCTGTAGCGGAACCGCTGCGCTTTGCACAAACGGATTCCGTCGATGATGCTCGCATGGTTCAGCGAATCGCTGATGATCGCGTCCTCCTCCCCGAAAAGAGGCTCGAACAGTCCGCCGTTGGCGTCGAAACAGGAGCCGTAAAGGATGGCGTCCTCCGTTCCGAGGAACGAGGAAAGGCGGTTTTCCAGTTCCTTGTGGATGTCCTGCGTGCCGCAGATGAAGCGGACCGAGGAAAGGCCGTAGCCGTGACGCAGCAGTCCTTCGCGCGCGGCTTCCACAATTGCCGGATGATTGGCGAATCCGAGGTAATTGTTGGCGCAGAAATTCAGGACTTTTTTCCCGTCCGCCGTCTGGATCTGTGTTCCCTGCGGAGTGGTGATTTTTCTTTCTTCTTTATAAAGACCGGCGTTTGAAATTTCGTCCAGAACCGATTTCACGTGTTGAAGAAATGCCTTGTTCATTCTTTTTCCTCCCAGTTGAGAATGACTTTGCCGGACTTGCCCGACCGCATGGCTTCGAAGCCCTTTTCGAATTCCGTATAATGGAAATGGTGCGTGATGACGCCGGAGATGTCCAGCCCGGATTCGAGCATGGTTGTCATTTTATACCAGGTCTCGAACATTTCGCGTCCGTAAATTCCTTTGAGGATGAGGCCGTTGAAGATCACCTTGTCCCAGTCGATCTGCGTGCCGTTCGGGAGGATTCCGAGCAGGGCGATCTTTCCGCCGTGACACATCGCGTTGATCATGTCGTTGAGCGCCTTCGGACTGCCCGACATCTCCAGCCCGACGTCGAACCCTTCCTTCATTTTGAGCCCGGCCATCACGTCCGACAGCTTTTCCTTCGCCGGATTGACGGCGCGGGTGACGTTCATCTTCCGGGCCAGCGCGAGGCGGTCCTCATTGACATCCGTGATGACCACATACCGGGCGCCCGCGTGCCGGGCGATCGCCGCCGCCATGATCCCGATGGGACCCGCGCCCGTCACCAGCACGTCCTCCCCGAGAAGATCGAAGGAGAGCGCCGTATGGGTCGCGTTGCCGAGCGGATCGAAACATGCCAGATAATCGGTGGGAATCTCCGGATTGCAATGCCAGACGTTGGTCACCGGGATGGAGAGGTATTCCGCGAACGCCCCCTGCCGGTTCACGCCCACGCCGCTGGTCGCGTTGCACAAGTGGCGGCGTCCCGCCAGACAATTCCGGCAGCGCCCGCAGACGATATGTCCTTCGCCGCTCACCAGTTCCCCGATTTTCACGTCGTGGACGTTGCTCCCGAACGCGGCCACCCGCCCGACGAATTCATGCCCGATCACCATCGGCGTGCGGATGGTCCGCTGCGACCACTCGTCCCAGTTGTAGATGTGGACATCCGTCCCGCAGATGGCCGTTTTTTCAATTTTGATCAGGACATCGTTGATCCCGTACTCCGGGACCGGAACGTCCCCCAGTGTCAGTCCGGGCTCCGGTTTTGCTTTAATCAGTGCCTTCATTTTTTCTCCCTTCGTTGGTTTTTTTCAGAAAAATCGTTTGATATTTCAAACTTCATTCACTATATTATACACAGCAAAATGAAAATGTCAAGGGCTTTGTTAAATATATTTTACAAAAAGGTTGATATAATGAACAAAACAACCATTCCCGCCCTGCCCGCCATGGGAGTGAACGTGCAGAAGGAACGGCGGAAACAGCAGCTTTCACTGGATGCCCTGTCCGCCGCCAGCGGAGTTTCCAAGGCGATGCTGTCGCAGATCGAGTCCGGCAAGGTGAACCCGACCGTCGCCACGATGTGGAAAATCGCCCACGCGCTGGGGGTCGACTTCGAGATGATGCTCCGGGAGGAAGGCGTCCGGAGCAAGAAATTCGAGGTCAATCCGGCGGAACGGATCACCTCGTTCACGATGGAGAGCTCCGGCACGGTGTTCCGAGTGCTTTCGCCCATCCGCATGGCCGAGGACCTCGAGTTTTACCTGGTGACGCTGGAACCGGGCGCCGTCCACATGTCTCAGCCGCATCAGGAGGGGACCGAGGAATTCCTGACCGTTCTTTCCGGTGAATTGAGCGTCACCGCGGCCAAAAACACCGCGCTTCTCCATAAAGGAGACTTCATTTCCTACGAGAGCGACGTGGAACATTCCATCGCCAACCCGTCCGAAAATCCGGCGGAAATCTACATGGTCGTGCGGTTCGCCCGCGTGTAAGAGATACCGGCAAAAACTCTTTGAAAAAAGTCCTCTTTCCGGGAAGGAGCGGAACCAGCCGGTCAAAGCGTGACATGATTGCAGGCGCCGAGCTCCCCGCGGTCGATCAGCTGGAACAGGTTGTCGAGCTTTCCCATCGAGACCGGCTTCAGCAGCACCGCGTTGAAAGGGTCCATGGAGAAATTCCCGTCCGTTTCCGTATCGGCGGTCACCGCGACAATCTTCGTGTTCGCGAAACGGGGTATGGAACGGATTTGCGAGGCCAGTTCCGAACCGTTCATCTCCGGCATCCACATATCGGTCAGGATCAGGTCGGGGTGGAAGGATTTCAGCATCTCAAGCGCCTGGCTGCCCGACGAAGCCGTGACCACGTCGGTGCTGCATTGACGAAGCATCGCCATGAGGACCCGCAAGTTCATCGGCACGTCATCGACCAGAAGGATTTTCCTCCGCTGCGGATTTTTCCCGGACGGATTCTTTGCCGTCCCGGGCCGCTCCTGCGATTCGCGCACCTCGTGGCGGATTCTCCGCAACGTGATCACGAAACAGGTTCCGCATCCGAGCTTGCTCTCGAAAGCCAGGTCGCCGCCCATGTGTTCGACCAGCCGTTTGGAAATGGCCAGGCCCAGGCCGGTCCCCTCATGGGCGCCCCGCACCGTTTCCTCCTGGAAGAACGATTCGAAGATGCGGCCCTTGTGCTCGTCGCTGATTCCGACGCCGGTATCCCGGATCTCGATCTTCAGCATGCCGAAGCTCTCGTCTTCCTCCTCGAACGACACGGTGATGGCGATCTGCCCGAAGGGAGTGAACTTGATCGCGTTTCCCACCAGGTTCAGCAGGACCTGGCGCAGACGCTGGACGCAGATGTAAAGCAGAGGCAGGGAATCCGGGCAGACCAGCTTCATTTCGATTCCCTTTTCCTTTGCCCGCAGGGAAAACATCAGAAGCAGCTCCTCGCAAAGTTTCTTCAGGTCGTCCTTCTGGGATACGATGTTCATCCGTCCCGCGTCGAGCTTGGAAAGATCGAGGATGTCGTTGATCAGCTGGAGCAGGGTGTTTCCGGCGAAATTGATCGCCTGGAGGTATTCGATGTGCTCTTTCTCCGAGATTTCTCCGTTCTGGAGCAGTTCGCTGAACCCGATCACCGCGTTCAGGGGGGTGCGGATTTCATGGCTCATCGTGGCGAGGAAATTGCTTTTTGCGCGGTCCGCCGCCTGGGCGGCCTCGATGGCGCGCAGCAGCTTGCGCTTGTTTTCATTGTTTTCCGTAATGTCGATGTAGATCTGGAGGACGCTGACCACAGCCTCCCCTTCGAAGACCGGCAGAGTCATGACCTGGAAGTCCCGACCGTGGAGCCGGCATTCCACCTGCTGCGGCTTTTTTTCCCGCAGAGTAAGGACCAGCGGACATCGGTCCTCCGGGATATTCCCCATGCAGAAGCTCATGTTGCAGGGCTGCTCCAGAATGCGGGAGGAACTCAGGCCGGCCAGCCGTTCCGCGGCCGGATTGACACGCATGACCCGGCGGTCCGCATTGAACAGAACCAGGGGAACCGTCATCAGCTCCCAGATCATGTTCTTCTCATTTTCGCTGCGGGTGAGCTTGATGCGCTCCGACTCCCGTTCCAGAAGGATTTCGATGATCCGCACCGCCGCAAACATCAGCCGGATTTCCGCCTCTTCAAAGGTTTTCCCGGAGGCGCCGAATTCGATTCCGATATGTCCCCAGAAGTTGCCGCGGAACCCGATGCTCACGCAGCAGACGGCCTGCATTCCGCGCTCCTTCAGATACGCCCTGATCCTGGACTGTTCCGGATCGTTTTCACCGTCGCTGCGCAGGTCGACCGTCACCACTTCCCGGTTCTTCAGCTTCCGGAAGCATTCCGGATAATCCTGTTCCAGAATGACTCCCAGCGAACCGCCGCCGGCTTCGCTCTCATGGGCAGTCCATCTTCCCTCCGGCAGGAATACCGTTTTCTCCGGATCGTAGCGGAAGACCTCGCAGGAGTCCGCATGCAGCTGCTGTCCGATGCGCCGCAGGATTTCATGGAGGACAAAATGGAAATCCGAATTGAGCGCGAGCATTTCCAGACAGGCGTTGACCGTCACATCCTGCTGAAGATACGCGTTCATCTGTTCGTTGTGTTTCCGGAGTTTTTCCTGCTGCATCCGAAGCTCGGTGATGTCGAAACCGGATTCGAGGATATAGATTATGTTCCCGTGGCGGTCGAAAATCGGCTGTGCGTTGATCAGAACCCGGCGTTCCCTGACTTTGCGTTCCACCGTGTGCGCCTTCCCCGTGGAACAGGCGATATGGCCCGGACAGTTCCCCGGCAGTTCCGGACTGCCGCAATACCGCTGATAGCATTTCCCGCTGCGGGAAGCGGCGCCGTTTTTCATGGAGAAGTCTTCCAGAGCGGAATTGGACTTCACCACATTGAAATCCGTATCCAGCAGAAGGATCGGGATGGAAATGCTTTCAAAAATCTGCCGCTGGAGCGAAACGTTGTCGGCAAGGGCGTTCACCTGGGAGTTTCTTTCCCGGGCCAGCAGGAACAGATTGGCGGCATTCTTCAGGATGTGGGTGTCGCATTCCGTGAAAGAACGTTTTTTCCGGACGAAGTCAACGCCGATCAGCCCGCAGAGGTTTTCCTTGTCCCAGATGCCGACCAGAACAGCGGAACGGATCTGCTGCCGTTTCAGGAACTCCACCGAAGGCTGCAAGTCCTCCGGCTGGGGAAGGTCGAGGTCTTCAAAAAGAAGGTATTCCTTCCGCATGAGACGCTCGAAATAGCCGCGAAAATCGCTGATTTTCAGATTCTGGAGGTTGTCGATCTGGGGAACGATTCCCGGCGCGACCCATTCATGCGTGTTGGAAATGGAAAGGCCGTCCTCGGACTGGAGAAAGATGTAGCAGCGGTCCGCGCCGACGGTTTCGCCGATCTCGCGCAGGAGGAAATGGACCGACTGCTCGAAGTCGGACTGCAAGGTAATATTCTGGAGACAATGATTCAGGCTCCGTTCATATTCAATATAGCGGGTCAGGTCGCCGATGACCTTTTCCCGTTCGCGCTGGACGTTCTTCAATTCGGAAACATCGGTGCCGATGGCGACCAGCAGACGGCTGCCGTCCGAACGCCGGATGCTGATCCTGTTCATCAGGAGATCATGAAGGACTCCTTTCGGACCGAGGAAATGGTTTTCAAAGTGCATGACGCCGTCCGTCTGCATGGTTTTCCTGTCGTCGGAGCGGAACTGTTCGGCATCCTCGCGTCTCCGGAACAGGTCGAAATCGGTCTTTCCGGGCACCTCCTCCGGCTCCACTCCGAAAAGCGCGCAGAAGCCGCGGTTCGCCAGCATATACCTGAATTCATTGTCCGGATCTTTCAGCAGCACCGGATTGGGGAAGTTCTCAAGGATGGTGTTCAGCAGGCTGTTCGCATCCTCGTAGTTGTGGACGACATTCTGGTAATCGGTCACATCCTGAATGATCCCGAACAATTCATGGCCCCGGGAGGAATCGTCTTCGGAAACCCGCCGGCGGGCGCGCATCACATAATACCGGATCTTTCCGTTCTCGCGGGTGCGGTAGGCCGCCTGAAGCGACTGGATTTCGCCGCACAGAATCTTTCTCCATTCCGATTCGAAACGGTCCACATCCTCCTCCATGATCCAGCCGCGGGCCGCGGCCAGCCCCTTCCGGTCATTCAGCGGCCAGTATTTCCGGCAGGGGACCAGCGTGTTTCCGTGTTTCAGGTCATGGTAGAAATAGTCGATATGCGCCAGCTCCGCCGCGTTCTGGAGGAGTTCATGATTCATCCGGAGCTGGTCGCGCCGCTCGTATTCGGCGGTGACGTCGCGGAACACCAGGACCGCTCCGGTCACTTCCCCGTTTTTCCGGTGAATGGGCGCCGCGCTGTCCGCGATGTGACGCCGGGTTCCGTCCTGCGCAATCAAATCCGTATGATTGGCGAACTGTACGACGGAATCGGTTTCCAGGGCTTTTTCCACCGGGGAGGGAACGACGCTGTCGTCGAGGTAGCTGATGATGTTGAAGACTTCCTTCAGCGGCTTCCCGACCGCATCTTCCGGTGAATATCCGGTGAACTTCGAAGCGGCCGTATTGCACATGGTGATTTTCTGGCCGGTGTCAGTCACGATCACGCCGTCGCCGATGGATTCCAGCGTAATCCGGAAATGTTCGGCCGCGTCCGCAAGTTTCTCCCGGGACTTTGCCAGCTCGGAAATGTCAATGGAGATCCACAGAACGGTTTCCACCCCGAAAATGGTTTTCGGCAGGCGCGAAAAACTGCCTTTGCGCCGGCTTTCCCGGAAATCATATTCCCGGCTCACCTCGAGGCCGGTCCGCAGCACCTCCGGGCAGACTTCGTTGAACAATTCGTGGAGGCAAGGAGAAATATCCCTGACCGTGGACGGGTTCCGGGGCACTGTTTCCGGGAGGTTTTTCTCCATCCGGCAGAAATAGATCCTCCCCTTCCGGTCGGCCACCAGGATCCGAAGCGGCATGGCGTCATAAATGGTCTGGGTCCGGAACGATTTCCGCCTCTCATAATAAAGGAAAAAGAGCCAGGACCCGAACAGCGCCAGAAGCGCCGCCACCACGCCGACCCAGTAACGGTTCACGCTCCACCAGCCCGGCGGCTGGTTCAATATCCGGACATCTTCGGGAAGTTCATCCGGGGAAAGCTGATATTTATCCAGGACGTCATGGCGGACCATCGGCTGAGCGGCTCCGGATTGAACCGGAATCGCGGCGGCGCGCTCCCCTTGAAGAATCCGGCAGGCCAGCTCTCCGGCCTGCCGCCCCTGCTCCGCGCCGGAAACAAAAACACCGCCGTCCACGCCCATGGACAGATGCCGGTCATACTTCCCGAAAAGCAAGTGCGGCACCCGTTTCCGGATATGGGGCAGAATCATGAAATTGATATGAGTGGGAATTTCCTCCCGGGAGGAACCCCAGGAGAAAAAAATCACGAAACATTCTTCCGGGAGCTTCTCCAGTTCCGAAAGCAATTCCTGCGTGGTATATTCCCTTCCGTTCAACTGCCGGAGAACGGGCGCATTTTCCAGTTCGCGGATCTGTTTTTCCGCCAGGGCGCTCTGGGCAAGGCCGTCCGCATCCGCTCCGGAAATCAGGACCGCCATCTTGCTTTCCGGCCGGAGCTTCATGGCGATCCTGACGCTCGGAAGAAAAGCCGGCGGCGTTTCGATCCCGGTCATATTCAGTGATTTCGTGTTCAATGTGCCGTGATAGGAGCTGACCAGGATGGGGGTATCCTCCACGGAAAGAGTCCCATCGAGGAAAAGATCGGCCGCCGCATTGTTGCTGACGACGATCAGATCATACCGGTTCGTCTTGAGCCGCTGCTCCAATTCCGTTACACTGGCCGCGGCAGGCACATGGCCCGGACTGAAACGGACGCCCAGCGTATGTGTTTCGTAGTTCCCGCGGACATTCTTTTTTCTCAGGCAGTCCAGAATATTGTACCGGATGTCTTCCGTCCAGCTGTCCCCCATGGAATGGGAATCAATCAGGAGAATTCGTTTTACGAGAGAGGGCGGGGGCTCCGTATCGGCAAACAGGGTCAGGGACAAGGAAACGACCACTCCGCACACATACTTCAACCAATACATTGACACCTCGTCTCATCAGACATCATTCAAAAATGCCCTGCCCCGCATCCGGAATTCCAGCGGAGGATCAACAAACAGGTTCCGGAAAATCCTCTTCAAAAAATAAGTCTAATAATTTACCGCATAATAATTTATCGCATATATAGAACTTTTCAAACCGGGAAACAACCCATTTTCACCTCTTTTCTCTTTCTTCGCATGCGGCCGGCGGAGTTTTCATCAGAACGGCAGGCGTGCCCGCCGGGGTGCAAGGGGACGTTCCCCCTCTCGCGGCCGGATCACAACGGGACAGAGGCTTCGGCACGGATATTCCGGGGCGATTGCAACCATCCGGAAATGCGGGAAAAGGGAACCCTTTCGCTGACCGCGCACGAAACCGGATACGGAAAGAATAAACTTTTTTCCCGGAAAACTTGAAATCTCGATTCCGGCAAATTATATTAATTGTCTTTTAAGATTCAGGATGAACAAAAAGGTTTGGCCATGAAATGGATTTTCAATCAGGAGAATACGCTTGTCGTTGTATGCCGCCCGGTCGCGCTTACCACGGTCAGGCACGGTATTCTTTCCGATCCGGCCGAACGGTAATCCCGCGAAAGCCGGGCTCCCTCCCTCTGTTTTCCCTTTTCCCTCTCTGAATTCACCCCAACCCTTGGAAATTTGAAATGAAATCAACACCCCAGGAAAGTAAACCGGCCATCAAAGGCGCTGAAATCCTCGTCCGGACACTCGAAAAACTCGGAGTGGATACTATTTTCGCCTATCCGGGAGGGCAGTCCCTCGAACTCCACCAGGCCATGAAGGGTTCGAAGCTGCGCGTCATTCTTCCCCGGCATGAACAGGGCGGCGCATTCGCAGCCGACGGCTATGCCCGGATCTCCGGAAAAACCGGCTGCTGCATGGCCACCAGCGGTCCCGGCGCCACCAATCTCATTACCGGAATCGCCGACGCCTATATGGATTCCATCCCGGTCGTTTTCATCACCGGACAGGTCGGCACTCCGTTCATCGGAAAAAACGCGTTTCAGGAAACCGACATCATCGGGGTCACCCGCCCCCTGGTCAAGCACAGTTTTCTGGTGCTGGACGTCAATGACATTCCCCGCATCGTGGGAGAGGCCTTCAACCTGGCCTCCAGCGGACGCCCCGGTCCGGTCCTGGTCGACATTCCCAAAAATATCCAGCAGGCGAAAACCGTGCCCGTCTATCCGGATTTCTCCCGGATCGAGGTCCGGAACCATCCCCCCTGCTCTTCCGTGAACCCCTCCGATGTCGAGGCCATCAAAAAGGCCATCAAAAAGTGCCACCGCCCCTGCATCTATGCCGGCGGCGGAATCATTTCCTCCGGCGCGTCGGAAGAACTCCGGAAATTCGCGCATGCCAGCAACATTCCGGTGGCCTCCACCCTGATGGCGCTGGGCGCCTTCCCGGACGACGATCCCCTTTCGCTCCGCTGGCCGGGGATGCACGGCACCTACTATGCGAACTATGCGATCAACGAATGTGACCTGCTGCTGGCTTTCGGCGCCCGTTTCGACGACCGTGTCACCGGGCCGGTCAAGACCTTCGCGCAGGAGGCGTACATCATCCATGTGGACATCGACTTTTCCGAGATCAACAAGAACAAGCGCGCCGACCTGGGAATCGTGGCGAATGTCAAGGACGTTCTCACGGAACTCAACAAAGCGCCCTTCCGCCAGGACTACGCTCCATGGCACAAACAGATCGCCGAGTGGAAGGCCGCTCATCCCCTCACCTATACACCGGCAAAGCCGCACTGTCCGCCGAAACCGCAGTATGTGCTGGAAGTCCTTTACCGGCTCACCCGCGGCGAAGCGGTCATCGTGCCCGGCGTCGGACAGCATCAGATGTGGTGCGGGCAATTCTACCGGTACAAGTATCCGCGTCAGTTCCTCACCTCCGGCGGTCTCGGCTCCATGGGTTTCGGCCTCCCCGCCGCCATGGGCGCCAAGGTGGCCTGTCCCGACAAGCTGGTCGTCAACGTGGACGGCGACGGTTCGTTCCAGATGAACATCCAGGAGCTCGGCACGCTTTACGCCGAGGAAATCCCGCTCAAAATGATCATTCTCAACAACCAGCACCTGGGAATGGTCGCCCAGTGGGAAGACCGTTTCTACGGCAGCCGGCACTGCAACACCGTCCTGAAGAATCACAAGGAGGACGGCGCCTACTTCCCGGATTTCGTAACGATCGCGAAAGGCTACAACATTCCCGGCCGGACCATCCGCGAACGGGAAGAGGTCGAGGACGCCATCCGCGAAATGCTCGAAACCGGCGGACCGTTCCTGCTGGACTGTCACACGGGCTACGAAGAACACGTGCTTCCGATGATTCCTCCCGGCTGTTCCTATAAGGACATCCTGACCGAATAAACCAGATCACCACGGGGGCCGATCCATGGAACGGACAGCGATTCCGGGTTCCGGAAACCCGATCCGGGCGCTCCCCCTTCCGCAGCGGATGCGCGATTTCTCACGGAGGGTTCCCTGTGCGGTGGTCCTTGCCGGAATTCTTTCCGCGATCCTGCCGGGAATCCTCGCGCCGGAATGGCTTCTTCCGCGGATGCTCCTCCCCGTCCTGCTGACGCTGGCGGTCCTGTTTCCGCTGGGCGCGAGGGAAACGCTTTTCAAGGTCCTGCTTCCGGCGCTGGCGGCCTCGGTTTCCCTTCTGCTCGCGGAGCATGCGAACCGGAACGAACCGGCGGCGCTCTTCGCGGATTTCCGCCCGGAAACCGGGATCGAAGCGGAACTGCTGGTCACGGAACCGTCCGTCTGCGGCAAGGCGGCAAAGCTTCCGAATCCCTCCATGGTGCGATGCCGTCTGATAAGGGCAAGATTCAGTCCCGGCTCCTCCTGGCGGGAAGTCAACGGAACGGTCATGGCCTCCTTTCCCAAAGACACCCCGCCTTTTTCCTATGGAGACCGTCTGCGGGCGGAAGGCATCCTGAGTTTTCCCTCCGGAAGTCCGGTGCCGGGCGCGTTCAACTATGGGGAATACCTGGCGCGGCGCGGAATCCGCTGTCTGTTCCGCACCGCAGCCATGCCCGAATTCAAAGGGCACGAGACCTCGCCGTATTCGCTTCTTCTCTCGGGGCGGGACCTCCTGCTGGGACGCCTCCTTTCCGGCATGGACAGCGAATCGGACCGGGCACTGACGGCGGCGCTCCTGTTCGGGTGCCTCCAGGGAATCGATTCCGAGGGCCGGAACGACTTCATCCGCAGCGGGACCATTCATATCCTGACGGTCAGCGGACTTCATATCGGCATGTTCGCCGGAGCCCTCTTTTTTCTGCTGGCCTTCCTCCCGTTCCGGGCGAAACTGCTCACGGTGCCGTTCCTTACGCTCCTTTACACGCTCGCCACCGGACTTCAGATGCCCGCTTTCCGCGCGTTCCTGATGCTCTTCTGCTGGTGCGTTCTCCGTGCATTTCTCCTCCGGGGAAGCGGGATCAATTCCGTGTTCATGGCTTGTTCCCTGCTGCTGTTGTGGAACCCGTTCCAGGTCCGGGACGCCGGTTTCCAGTATTCGTTCCTCTGCGTGATCTTTCTGGTGGCGACCGCGCCCGTCGCCTCGCAATGGGTGCGCATGGCGTTTGAAAGGGACTCCTGGCGGCCGGCCAAAACGGTTTCGCCCGCGCTGTTTCTCAAACGGAAATTCCTCTTCTGGCTCTGGCTTTCGCTGGCCGGATGTCTGACGGCGTGGGCCGCCAGCTTCGCCCTGACCCTGTTTTATCAGGGAATCAGTGTGCCGTTCGCGCTTCCGGCGAATCTGCTGGTGCTCCCGCTGGCGTGGGTTTCGTTTCTGATCTTCTGCACCGCGATCGTCCCATGTCTGGTGATTCCGCAAACAGCGGAATTCTTCTCCCCGCTTCTCGCCCTCCCGTCCGCCGGGATCGCGCGCGTCTGCGACTTTTTCGCCAAACTGGACGACTTCACCCTGACCGCCCCGCCCCTCTGGAGTATTTTCGCCGGAATCGCGGCTCTGGGAATTCTTTATGTCGCTTCGAACCGGAAAGTGTTTCTCGCCTCGCTGGGGCTTCTGCTCTTCCTGATGTTCTTCTGGTGTTCCGGACTGTTTTCCCCGAACGCGCCGGAAATCGCTGTGCTCTACGGCGGACGGCAGGAGACACCCGCCTTCGCGTTGAGCCTTCCGGAATACCGGTTCTCCGTCATCGCGAATCCGGGAGACTTCCTTTCGGCGCAGTCGGCCGTGACCTATCTGAAACAGCGCGGGCATTCCCGCCTCTCGATGCTGATTCTCTCCGAGCCAGGACGCGACTTCGCCGCCGGAGCAAAGTATATTTTCCCGAAAATGAACGTGGATACGCTTCTGCTCCCGGAATTCCGGCGGAGCTCCGTCCATGCCGTGGAAGCGGTCGAGCGGGGACGCCGCAGCGGCACCCGGATCGTTTTCCTGAAGAAAAATGGAGAGGAAACCGTTTTCAACTCGCAGAAAATCAAAACATTTTCAAAAAATAACGAATTTTCTTTTGACATTTCCCATTTCGACTTTAATATACATATCCGGATGCTTGCGCGGATCGACGGCATTACGGAAATGGAGTTCGCGGACGGGCGGAACCGGTGGAGCCGGAAATGGGTTTTCCCCCGCCGGAAAGAACAGTCTGCGACCCTTTTCCCTCTGGAAAACGCAGCCGCCCGCGAAGAAAGGAACCGGATCGAATGAAAGTCTGTCATTTTATTACACGCCTGATTGTCGGCGGAGCCCAGGAAAACACCTTCCTCTCCGCCCGGGGGCTGGTGGAGGCCGGACACGAGTGCGTCATGCTGTCGGGACCGTCGGAAGGACGCGAAGGACAGCTTCTCTCCAAGATGAAAAACCCCGGCTTCGAAGTAGTGGAAAACCCTCTTTTCGTGCGGGAAATTTCCCCGTTCGTCGATTACAAGGCGATCCGCTCGCTGGTCGGCTTTCTGAAAAAGCGCAAGTTCGACGTGATCCACACCCACTCCTCCAAGGCGGGCATCCTCGGACGCATCGCCGGACGCGAAGCGGGGGTGCCGATGGTCGCCCACACGATTCACGGCCTCGCCTTCGGCCCCTATGAAAGCGCCCTCAAAAACTTCATCTACATCCACGCGGAACGCTTCGCCGCCAAACGCTGCGACCGCATCTACTCCGTGGCGCAGGCCATGATCGATCAGTGCCTCGCGCAGAAGATCGGGCGTCCGGAGCAGTTCAAGGTGGTCTACAGCGGCATGGAGTTGGACCGTTTTCTGGAAGCCCGTCCGGATGAAAAACTGCGCGCGGAATTGAACATCCCCGCCGGACGGAAGGTGGTCGGGGCGGTGGCGCGGCTCTTCCCGCGCAAGGGATACGAGGATTTCTTCCCGGTCGCCGCGGAAGTGGTCGGAAAACGGCCGGACACCCATTTCCTGATCCTCGGCGACGGACCCAGGCGCACCGACTATGAAAATTGGGTGAAAAGCCTCGGCATCGAAGACCACGTTTCCTTTGCCGGACTGGTGCCCCCGGATGAGGTCGCCCGGTACATCGCGCTGACCGACGCCGTGGCGCATTTCTCCCTGAAAGAGGGACTCCCCCGCGTCGCGGTGCAGGCGCTGGCCGAGGAGAAACCCGTCGTCGCCTACCCGCTCGACGGCACCCCGGAAGTCGTAATCGACGGCCGGACTGGTTTCCTGACTCCGCCCGGCGACCACGCCGCCGCGGCCGGAGCATTGATCCGCATTCTCTCCGATGATCATGAGGCCAGACGCATGGGACAGGCCGGACGCGCGCTGGTCAAGGACAAATTCCCCTGGCAGAAAATGTCCGACACCCTGATCCGCGACTATGAGGAATTTCTCTCCCGGAAGAAGAAATAATGAAAGAGCTCCCCGAGGAAAAACGCCTCCTTGCAATCCTCCGGAAAACGGCCCCCTTCGGCATCGCCTTTTCCGGAGGGGCCGACAGTACCATGCTCGCCTTTTTCGCCGTGAAACATCTCGGTCCGGATGCCGTCCGGCTCCTACACGCCCATACGCCGTTCTGTCCGGGGGAAGAACGGGTCCTTGCGGAAAATGTGGCCCGGAAACTGGGCGTGGAACTCCACGTCGTTTCCCTGAACCTGCTGGACGATGCGGCGGTCCGGGCAAACGACCGGATGCGCTGTTACCACTGCAAGAAAATCCTCATGGGCGCCGCGCTCGACGCCCTCCGCGGCATGGGGATTTCCACGCTCTGCGACGGCGCCAATACCGACGATCTTTCCGACTGGCGGCCCGGCATGAAAGCCGCCGACGAACTGGGCGTGCGTCATCCGTTTCTGGAAGCCGGACTCGGAAAACGCCGGATTCGTCTCCTCGCGCGCCGCCTCGGGATCGAAAACTGGATGCTCCCCGCCTCCGCGTGCATGGCCTCCCGGATTCCTTGCGGAACCCCGCTGGAGAAAGCCGTGCTCGACCGGGCGAGAGACGCCGAAAAAATTCTGCGGGAGCGCTTCGGTTTTCACGGGGTGCGCGTCCGCTGTCTCGAAAACGGTGAGACGGCCCGCGTCGAAGTCCGCCCCGTCGACCTGAACCGGCTCTTCCGGCGGGAAGCCGAAGTGACGGCGCTTCTCACGGACCTCGGATTCCGGAAAGTCGAATTCGACCCCTCCGGCTACCGCCGGGGCGCCATGAACCGGGCATGAAATCACCCTCCGAACAAGGGACGGGATCATCTGTCGTATTTCACCGGAGGGATTCCCATGAATTTCTTGAAGGTCCGGCTGAAATGACTTGCATCGAAAAATCCCCATTTGGAGGCGGCCTGCTTGACATTCATTTTCCCGCCGCTCAGATCCGAAGCAGCTCCGTTCAACCGGAAATACAGTTCGTAGCTGGAAAACGGGATTCCGTAAAATTCCTTGAAAAGATGATAGAAATGACTTTCACTCAAGAAACAGGCCTTTGCCGCCGCCGAAACCGACAACGGCACGTTTTCGAGACTTGCCAGCTTTACAAGGGCCGGTTCCAGCTTGGCATATTCCGAACGGGAAAACTTGTTCGGAAGATAGGAATCCAGCAGGGTGACGAGGTCGGAAATGAAGTCCACGATCTCCAGCCATTTCTTCTGGGAAGTGTTCGGCCGCATCTCCTTCTCGAGAAATTCCATTTTCTCAACGAACGCCCTGATCCGCGCACGAACTTCCGGCCGCAGGAAACAGGCACGGTATTTCACCGCGGGATTATGGAGGAAAAACGATATTTTTTCTTTGTCGCAGATCACGGAATTCAGCAGGACGTCGGGCAGGAACGCGACGACCAGCAGAGTAGCACCGGTACGGCTGTATGTCTTGCCGTGGATTTCCCAGGCGCTGGACAGAAAAAAATCGTATTTGTTTTTCCATTTTTCCAGCGATCCCTGAAGCAGAATCACAAAATGAACGGCGGCATGCATGTCGTAGTTCGGTTCCACAAATCCTTTTTCCAGAGTGTAGAACTCGACTTGATACGGCAGTGAAGCGGAAAGCGGCCACTTGAACAGGATCGGCTTCATCTTTGAACTCCCGGACGTTCGGACAACATTGTGTTCTGTTCAATGTAACATGAAATCGTCTTTTTTTCCAACGGCGGCATGGAAATAAATCAATGTTTCTGCAGATAGGAGAAAAATCAAATAAGCGGATGAATACATGTTTATCGCGAAACCCTACATCCGAAACCATTTGCAATGGACGCTCTCAGGGATATATTGAAAACAGAAAGAAAAACAAATTCATGAAAGGAGGACTCATGCGTATCGCCAGGTTTTCAAGGATGGAAACTGCCGGAAAAGTCTCCGGTGACAGTATCAGGCAGGAATATGGCACACAGAAAATTCCTGCAACTTTCACATTGATCGAATTGCTCATCGTGATTTCGATCATCGCCATTCTCGCCGGGATGCTGCTGCCGGCATTGAATAAGGCGCGGGCCAAGGCCAGGTCCATTAATTGTGTCAGCAACCTGAAGCAGATCGCTACGGCGGTATTGATGTATTCCGATCAGAGTCGGGGATTTGCGCCGAATCTGAAATACGGTTTGTCCGGCGATATCGGCTATGGCGGCAAAATCTTCGCGGAAAAGCTCATCAACAGCGGTAAGCCGTTTGTCTGCCCAGAAGCGATGAACTATCAATACGCGACTCAATGCCTGAAGGCCGGAACGACGGTGACGCCGGAAACGATTTTTGCCGATGCGTCTTCGAAATCGATTTTTCACAATATTACTTACGGCTTGAATGGTTTCCTGGGATGCACCACGGTGTGGGAGGCCATACCGATTCCGAAGGCGGTGACGCCGTCGTCGAAAATCATGCTGGGCGACAGTTTCCTGCCGGGATTAACCCCGAAAGCGGGGTTCGAAGGGCCCTTCTACTACAGCAGCAGCGGGAATTTTGGTTCCGGGGCGTCTCTGGATGAACGGCATTTGCAAAGCACCAACATCGCCTGGGTTGACGGGCATGTCGGTGCCGAAAAAAACGCCATCGTTCGGTTTACGATGCGGAACAATAAATCATTGCTGCTTACCGCGCAATAATAAAAGAAGGTATAAATATGAAACCGTGTTTTGTTGTTATAATGTTATGCGCATGTATCCGGTTATTCGGCGGCGTTGCATGGGAGGAAGTTTATACCGGAAATATCCTGCCTGAAGAGGCATCGCCTCCGTGGAGCAAGGTCGAACCCAAAGAGAAAATCGGCATGCTGATCGGCGAGAACGTCAAAGACGGTGTTCTGTGTCTGGAAAACAGCGGGGAAGGAGCCCGGCGTTATTTTACTGTTTCCTGGGTAACCGATGCCAAGGGGGCGCGCAAGCCGTGGCGGCCTGGCAGCGAACTGGGAAGCACAGTGGAAATTACCGCGATGGCGCTGGGAGAAGGAAGCGCGCCCTTCAATATCGGATTTTTTCTGTGCGGCTTCAATTGGAACGGGAAGAATTATGACGCAAGTCTCTATCTTGGCGTGAATTTCGTGATGTTTCTGGGCAAGACCGTTCCCGGGGTGAAAGGAGGCAAAATGAGCACGTACCGGATGACGTATGATCCGGTGCATAAAAAGTGTTTTACCTTGTATGTCGACGGGGTGGAGAAATTGACGGTGGCGCTGTCCGAAGTGCAGCCGGCGGCTACCAAAAACGAGCGGATTATCTGGGGGGCGTCTTCTGAGAAGATGTTCAATGGCAAGTCCGCCGTGAAGGCAATCGCCTGGACGAATTCCGGTATTTTTCCGCCGGCCGCTGACGATCCGGTAATGCAAGCCGCGCAAGCCGCGCCGAAACCCGCGCCGAAGCCCGCCGCAGCCACGGGCAAGCCGGAAGATATTGAATTGGCGCGTGGCATTCTTGATAAATGGCCGCGCTGGCTGGCGGCGGCAGTTCCAAAAACGGCGAAAGCACCGCAAGTGGAACGGCTCCTGGATGATCCGGTATGGAATGACGCGGCGGAATTGCGCGGATTGATTTCCTCCGCCAGTTACCAGGTGGATGCCGACGATACCGGGATTTATCTTCTGTGGGATGAATCCGCCCTGTATGTCGGTTTCAGATTTATGCATCCCGCTCCGAATGAGTTCAAGGTTTCAGCCACGGGATACACCAATTCTTTGTGGAACAAGGACGATGGTTTCGAATTGATGCTCAGTCGGGATCAGAAACTGGAGATTCTTTTTTCGCTGTTCGGCAATCCGGTGGGCGGGTTTTCGGATGGCTATGCCCAGGGAAGCGCGTTCGATGTTTCGGACAGGTTCGAATGGGAGTACCGGACTGCCAAAAAAGCCGATGGTTATGAGGCGGTGGTGAAGATTCCCGCCGGTGCGTTTCAGAATTTATTGAACGCAAAGAAGATCGCACCGTTACCGCTGGCGGCGGGGCAGGTTTGGACGCTGGGCGTGACGCGCCTGGATATGATGCCGTTCAAGAAATTATCCGAACTGACCCAGATGTGGGGAAGCCGGTACGACGGCAGCCGCTTGGGCAAAATCGTGTTTCTGGCGGATACTCGCGCGGTCAGGATCGGGAAGATCGGCAACCTGGGACACAGCCGGGTCGGGGCAGCTGGAGAGATTGTCAATCGCGGCGCCGCGGCACATGAGTACACGGTGGAATATGAAATTTTTCAGGCGCAGTACGATCTTGTGGCTAAACGGTTCAACTTCATGCGGACTTGGGATCTGATCGAGCGTTTCCGCAAGGAAGGTCCGGCGATTGAAGGCATTCCGCTGGCGGATCAGATATCCGAGTCCGGGCACCTGGGGAAAATCGGCTCGGCTTACCGCAAGATTTCCGGAAAGAATTTGAAGCTCAAAGTCGAGGCCGGAAAAACGGTTCCATTTGAGGCGGCCATTGAAGGAAGCGACGGTGAGTTCCTGATCGGTCTGCGGGTGCGCGATGAAGCCGGAAATGAGCTTTATGCGCAAACGATGCCGTTGAAAGTGGCCCCGGCGCTGAAAGTGAGTTTAACAAAGCGCTTTCTGATGAAGAATGGTCTTGAGATCAATACCGAAATCAATACCGTCGATGGGGGCCGGATTAAATATGACTTTTATAAGGCCGGTAAGGCCGATCTGGTTTTATCGGCGGCCGGTAAGGCGGAAACCGGACAGAAGAGTATTTGTGATTTTGTGGATTTGTCGCAACTGGCGGCCGGGGAATACTGTTTGACGGTTACCTTCAGCGGGACCGGGGCGGATAAGGAGCTTGTCCGGGAAATCAAGTTCAACAAACCGCCGGTTCCGGAATGGTATGGCAATCAGATCGGGATCACCCGGGAAGTTCTGCCGCCGTGGGTGCCGTTGAGTTTCAAGGCTGATCAGGTTTTGCTGTGGGGCCGGACATACCAGTTTGCCGCCGGGCAAATGCTGCCGCAGCAGATTTACAGCCAGCAGCGTCCTTTGCTGGATTCGCCGATGGAACTGCTGGTCAAGGTATCCGGGACATACCGGAAATTGACCGCCAAAACATCATGGTCCGAAAAAGCCGCCGACCGGGCGGTTTACGAAGCCGAGTGTGAGGATGGCTCATTGACGTTAAAACTGAAAACCAGGTTGGAATTTGACGGATTACTGACCTTTGACATGAGTGTCCGGTCAGCGCTGCCGGTAGAAGAATTGAAACTGCTGATTCCGGTGCGCAAGGACATTGTCAGCCACTGGGGCGGCTCCTATTGGGGCACGGAACTTGCGTCCGCCGATATCGCTATCAAAAGCGGCCGGATCGAGAATTTCAAGGACGTGTTTCCGGACGGAAAATTCCGGTTTGCCGGTTTGTTTCAGTTGGGCGACGACACCGGCGTGTTGCAATGGCTGGCCGAAGAAGACCGCCAATGGGTTAACCGTGACCGGCGGAAAGCCATGGCTCTGAATGAACGGGGGAATGCGCAGGTCCTTGAAATAAAATTCATCGACCGTGCCGCCGATTGCTCGAAGGGGCGGAATTTTTCCTGGATGATCATGCCGACTCCGGTTAAAGATATCAGCTATGTCCTTAACAATGACATCATCACTATGAATGGCCTGGCCAGCGGGTCGCCGCAGCATCCTTATGATGCCGGAGCGTTGGATAAATACTATAAACTGGCGGGGGAGAACAACGTCACTCACTTCTTAACCGGAGGTTTCGGGGCGCCGTTTCATGCGGATGTTTGGGTCCGGGATCACAACCGGCGTTATTTGAAAGACACCATTGAGCTGGGGCATCTGAATAAAAAGAAGGTTTATTTGTATTCGCTGTGGGGATATGACGTCAATGGCAAGGAGAATGGCGACTTCGGCGACGAAATGGTCAAGCGTCCGCTTCAGCCGTGTTACCCGGATACCTACTGGTATAATCCCGAAGGTCCGTTTCAGGATTTTTATATGGCGGGGTTGAAACAGACGGTCGAGGAATTCCGTATCGACGGCGCTTACTTTGACGGTTTTCCGGTGACCGGGCTGCTTTATGATCCCTTGCTCGATTACGGGTACATCGATGAAAACGGCGACAAGCACGGAAAATGGCCGATGAAGGCATTGCGGAGCTGGATCAAACGCGTGTATGCCTATATGCACTTGAATAACGACGGAATTGTTTATCAGCATACCTCAGGGACAGTACCGAATATGGCGATTCTGTCATTCTGCGATTTCGTCTGCGGCGGCGAGGAGGCTCCCAGTCAGGAACGGCTGCTCAACTGTTGGCCGCTGGATGAATTTTTCGTCAAGTGTTACCAGCGCCCGTACGGTCTGGGTTATCATGTGTTGTGGTACGACTGGTGGCGCAGGCCGGTCAAGGAAAACCAGGCGCTGGCCGTGACGCTGCTTTATGGTCAGCAGTTGAGCCTTTACGGAGGACTGCTGTACAAAAAAGACGCCGCCTACGAAAAAGACCGGGCGCCGGCGGTCAAAATTGCCAATATCCTGAAAACTTTCAAACCGGCTCAAGCTCAATGGCACCCGTTCTGGAAAAAGCAAAATATGATATCCGTACCGGAACCGTTGAAAGCGAGTTTCTACTTGTATCCGGGGGAAAAAGCGCTGATCTTCGTTTCGAATCTATACGAACAAGACCAGACGGCAGCCATTGGGTTCAATTTCGAAGCCATGGGATTCAAAGCGGATCAGGTTATACTATCGGACCCGATCCTGAACACGGAAATCAAACCGGAAGGCCAATCCGTCCGTCTGGAAGTGAAAGGCGAGAGATACCGCATTTTATCGATACGGAAAAAATAAAGTTTTTGCTTCCGGTCAGGCTATCCCCGAGGCTTGCCTCGGGGTATTTACCCTCCCTATGAATGAACTACCCCGGTGCAGAGCACGCGGGGTATCGGAGATAGCAACTCATGTTACAAGTCAAAGATAAGTTGTT
>MWCA01000074.1 GCA_002069785.1 Lentisphaerae bacterium ADurb.Bin242
CTCAAACCGTCGCGCCGGGAAGGGGATGCTTCCGCCGCCGTCAGCGACAAGCCGCTGATTGTGACCATCTGCCGCAAGCTGGACGCTCCCGGAATTCTGGTCGGCATTTTTTCTCCCGGGAAGCCCGTTGCCTCCTGAACTCCCCGGATTCCGGACTTAACCAGGACCCCGTTTCCCTCCTGAACCGGAGGGATTTTTTTTGTCCGCGCTCTTGTGGATTTTTCCCTTCTCACGACGCTTTCCGCCCGGATTTCTTGAGAATTCATGAAGAGTTGATGCTTTCTTCACAATATACTAATATTTTAATGCTAAATTGATTTTTGACAAGAGAAAAATTGTCGATGGCGTCATGTCATGAGGACAGGCGCAAAAATTAAGGAGAAATGAATGAACGTGAAGAAAACACAAACACCCGCCGCGATTTTCCTGTTCGCGTCAGCCGCGGCGGTTCCGGTGTTTGGCCAGGGGACGATTCCCGGAAGCTGGAAGAATGAAACCGAAGTGGAAAAAATCAAGGGAAAAGTTCAGCGGATCCGATTTGTGGAAGATGACGCGCAGAATTTCATGGTTTCGAAAATCTACGAACTCAAGCACCAGAAGGCCAACGACATTGTCCCGTTTATTCTGGGAGCGATCAAACGATATGCGAACAACGGTTCCGCCGACCGGATCAACTATGCGGCCGGCAACAAGCAGTTCGTCGCGGTCAGCTGCCCGGTTCCCCTGATGCCTTACATTGACGACATGATCGCCAAGCTGGACCGGGATGTGAAGGGAAAAGACGGCTCCGGCATCGACGGGACGGGAATCGTCCGCAATATCTATACCCCGCAGTACCGCGGGACCGAGAAGATGATGCAGATCATGATCAAGGCGGGCATCCCCTCCAACGCCACGGAAGGAGCCAACCAGGACGCGACCGTCGCGTTCGACAGTGCGACCAACCGCATCTACTGGAAGGACTCCATCCAGAAAGACGCGGACATGAAGAAATACCTGGCCTGGCTGGACCGCATGGTTCCCCAGTTCAACATTTCCATGAACGTGTATGAAATCCGGGAAAGCGACCTGCTGGACCTGGGAATCGACTACCTGGCCTGGAAGAACGGGCCCGGACTGAACCTGTTCGACGTGGGCGCCAAGTATCTGGAAGGTACCGCCATCGCCGAAACCTTCGGTCCTTACGGGTTCTTCCTGTTTGCGCCGAGCTTCGACATGTCGTTCATCCGCCTTCTGCAGCAGAACGGCAAGGCCCGTCTGGCCACCAGTGCGAAGCTGACGGTTTCCACGGGCAGCAACGCCTCTCTCGCCTTCTCCCCGAATTATCAGAATCTGATGAAGGATGATAAATTCGCCAGTTCCGTCGTGACTTCCGAGAACGACCGCTTCGTGCTGTCGGTCACGAACCCCGTCATCTCTCTTTCCGGAGACACGGACAAGGACGGGCGGTTGAAATTCTCCCCCGGGGATTATGCGGAACAGGTCGGCGTCCTGAATTTCGCCTACTCCCTCGCGATGAAGAACGTGGTCGAGCGCAACAATCTCGGCGATGAACTCTACGAGGAATCCGTGAATGAAAGCGCCGTCTCCATTCAGACCGGATGCGAACGGATGCTCTCCCGCTGGACCCGGGAAGAAGAAGTGGAACAGACGATCGGTGTTCCGTTCCTCTGCGAAGTCCCGATCCTGAAATACATCTTCGGAACCACCACGCGCAACAAGGAAAAGCATTTCTACTTCCTCTCGGTCCGCGCGGAGCTTCTGCACCCGGACACCGATATCGCGGCGATCACGGGGACTCTGGTTTCCGTTCCTGAACTCGTCAACAAATCCCTCTGAAAATAAAGGATGGCACGCAAGATGAATCGAAAATTTTCTCTGGCCGGAATGGCAGCCGTCAGCGCATTGGCTCTTCTGGCAAACGAGCAGCCGACCAGCAACTCCAACCCCGCCTATTCGCAGTCGCACGTCCAGGCCCAGCTGCGCCTGAACATCCGCGAAGACGCCGACACCGTCCACTTCATCCGCGACACCAACGATCCCAAGATCATTACCAAGACCTATGTCCTGAAACACGCGGACCCTTATTCCCTTCGCCCGTATCTGCGGGAAATGGTGCAGGCGCTGCGGGTGGATTACAACAATGCGGCGGGCCGGGAGAACACGGCCTACTACAATACTTATAATAAGGATAATGCGGCCGGCACGGGCAAGATCTTCGTCCCGACCGGCATCGAATGCATCCGGTTTTCCGACGGCACGGGCGTGATCATGGTCTCCGCCGAAGACTACCGGTTCCAGGACAGCACCAACGGCATGGGAATCGACTCCCTGATCAATAAACTGGACGTTCCGAACTTGCGGAACTCCTCCGGACAGCCGAAATACATTTACTTCCCGTCGAACCGGAGCGCGAAGGAGCTCCAGGCCATGATCAAGCTGGTCGGCGCGAACGTCTCGAACGATACCGTCGAATTGATCGGCGGCAAGGACAAGATCGAAGTGGACGAGGATCTGAACTGTCTCTTCATGAACACCGCCCTCTACTCCCGGAAGAACATCGAAGAGATGCTCCGGATCTACGACGTGAGCTGTCCGGAAATCCGGTTCTCATGCACCGTCTATGAGTTGAATGCCGAAAACGACGGCATGCTCGGCATCGACTTCCAGTCCTGGAAAAACAACGACGGCGTGAAGTTCTTCTCCACGGGTGCGAACCTGAGCCGGAACTACAACATCAGCAACTTCCCGATCCCGATCGCTCCGGACGGCACCATCAACACCCATTACTTCAATTTCGAGCCGAAGTGGAACACCAAGTTCCTTGACTTCCTGGTTTCAAAAGGCAAAGCCAAAGTATTCAGCACCGGCGACCTTGCCATCCAGAACGGGACGACCGGAAATCTGCTCCGCAAGAGCGGCACGCTGTATGCGGCCCTGACGAAGATCACCACCGGCGACGGAAAGTCCGGCAACAAGGTGGACGTCAAGACGGCCAACGACAAGTTCAAATTCCAGTTGAACGTGACTCCGTTCATCACGGAGAAGGCGGCCACCGTCCAGGTGAAGGTCAACACCGTTTCCATGCTCGGATTCACCTCCTCCGGAACGGTCCGCACGACGGCTTACGAGTCGAACCAGAAGGTGATGCTCGGAACTGGCCGGAACCGCCTCTACCTCGGCGGAATCGAGAAAACGGAAATCGTCAGCGATGTCGGCGGCATTCCTCTTCTCAAAGATCTTCCGATCCTCGGATTCCTGTTCTCCACGGAACGCGAATCCACGAAGAAATCCCATCTGGTGGTCGTGGCGGAATGCGGGATCCTTCAGCCGAGCACGCTCATCGACGAGAAGTCCCTGGAAAAAATCCAGCTCATCAAGAAGGATACGGACGTCACCGGCGAATGGAACAGGTACGGCTACCGTCAGTATTTCATCGACAGCGAACGGTGAGAAACGGGATTCCTAACGAAATCCTAACAATTTTACAACAAAGTCTGCATTCCGCGGAAGTAAATTAATAACAGAACAAGGAGAATTACAGCATGAAAAACACCTGGATCACAGTTCTCGCGGCCGCGGGGACCCTGGGAGCGGCCGGAGCCGAACAAACTCTCAACGGGGCGGGCGCAAGCTTCCCGGCTCCCGTATATCAGAACTGGACCTACACCTACAGCCAGAGCACCCCTTCCGTCCGCGTCAACTACCAGAGCATCGGCTCCGGGGCGGGCGTGAACCAGATCAAGGCCAGGACGGTCGATTTCGCCGGCACCGACGATCCCCTTACGCTGGAGGAACAGCAGAAGGCCGGCCTTCTCCAGTTTCCGATGCTGACCGGCGGCGTGGTCGTGATCGTGAACCTTCCGGGTGTCCGGAACGCCCAGTTGAAACTGAACCGGGAAGTTCTTGCGGACATTTTCCTGGGCAAGATCACCCGATGGGACGATCCGAAGCTCAAGGCAGTCAATCCGTCTCTGACTCTTCCCGGGATGAGGATCACCGTGGTCCGCCGGGCCGACGCCAGCGGAACCAGCTTCATCTTCACGAACTATCTCTCGAAAATCTCGAAGGAATGGACGGAAAAGGTGGGCGCCGGCTCCGCGGTCAAGTGGCCTGTGGGCATCGGCGGACAGAAGAACCCCGGCGTGTGCAACAACGTCGCCAGGATCCGCGGCAGCATCGGCTACACGGAATACACGTATGCCGTGGAGGCGAATCTGTCCATGGCCGTGCTTGAAAACCGGGCCGGGAAATTCGTGGAGCCCTCCGTGAAGACCTTCAGCGCCAGCGCGGTGAACGCCGACTGGAAGAACGCCCCCGGCTTCTACATGGTCCTGACCGACCAGCCCGGCGACGAATCCTGGCCGATCACCGGAGTGACCTATATCCTGATCCGCAAGGATTGCCCGAAAAACGTGAAAGACGCGATGCGGAAATATTTCGAGTGGTGCTTTACGACCGGGAGCACCGCCGCGATGAAGCTCAACTATGTTCCGATCCCCGGGAATGTGATTGAACTGATTCGCAAGGAAGTACTGAAGTAATTCCGGTCCTCATGAAAGCCTTTGTTGAAGGAGGAAAATGAAAGAGTATCTGAAAGGGAAAAACATCCGCCTGCGCTGCAAAAAGGGATATCCGGAAGCGCACACCCACATCATCATCGGAAACGTGGTCGAGGAGACCGCCAAATATGTGGTGGTTAAGGGAAGAACCTTCCACTTCCGGCGGATTGTCGATCAGATCCGTTCCCAGGTCCATTGCGGCGACACCATGATCCGGATCATTCCCTGGGAAAACGTCGAGGTGATTCACTGGATCAGCGAGAAGACCGACTGGAATGCGGACATCGCTTTCGACAAACAGGGAAACCTGGTCCTGGAGGACAAGGCAAAAACCGTCATTGCCGTACGGCGGGACGGTCTGGAGTAAGGAATCCCCATGTTCCGGTATGATACGGCTTTCAAATGGGTCTGCCTGGTTTGCGCCGGGATCGTCGGAGTTCTGATGCTCGGATTTTTCATCCAGCTTTTCATCAGCAGCTTCTCCGCCTGGCGCGAATTCGGATTCTCCTTCCTGTGGTCGCAGGACTGGAATCCGGTTGAACAGAAGTTCGGCGCCCTGCCGAGCATTGTCGGAACGCTTTCCACCACCGTGATCGCACTGGTCATCGCGCTGCCGCTGGCGTTTTCCGCCGCGTTGTATCTGGTGGACGCCCGGCCTCTCATCGGAGAGGTCCTCAGCCATGCCATCGATCTGCTGGCGGCGATCCCGAGCGTGATCTACGGCATGTGGGGGCTGTTCGTCCTGGCCCCCCTGATGCAGAAATACGTTCAGCCGTTTCTGGCGGATACACTCGGGCTGGGACGGCTTCCCTTCATCGGCACCGAGTTCAACGGATTCGGAATCCTGACCGCCGGACTGATCCTTTCGATCATGGTCCTGCCCTACATCTGCGCGATCATGCGGGACGTGTTCCGCATGACCCCGCCGATGCTGCGGGAGTCCGCATACGGAATCGGATGCACGAAGTGGGAAACCGCCAGGGACATCGTCCTGCGCTACGGAATCCGCGGAATCCTCGGCGGAATCTTCATCGGACTCGGCCGCGCGCTCGGCGAAACCATGGCGGTGCTGTTCGTGATCGGCAACATCATGGAAATGCCGGCCTCTATTTTTTCCGGCTCCGCTACCATCGCGTCCACGCTGGCCAACCATTTCGCGGAGGCGGATGGACTCCAGAGGAGCGCGCTCTTCGCGCTGGGACTGGTACTGCTCGTGATGAGCTTCGGCATTCAGGTCCTTGCCCAGTATTACCTTCATGCGACCGGAGCCAAACGGGGGGAGACCCGATCATGAAAAGAAGGCCCCTCACGTACCGGAAACTGAAAAACCAGTTTGTGAAACTGTTCTCCACCACCGCGGTCCTGCTGGCGGTCGGAGCCATGCTGTGGATTCTTTATACGGTCGCATGCTACGGCATCCGTTCCATGAACCTTTCCTTTTTCACGACGCCCACCATGCCTTACGGCGTGACCCGGGGCGGAATCGCGAACGCTTTCCTCGGATCGGTTATGATCACTTTCGGAGCGGCCGTTCTTGCCGTTCCCCCCGCCCTCTGCGCGGGCATCTTCCTGGCGGAATACAAAGACTGGAAAGCCGTTTCCAGCATCCTCCGGTTCTCCGCCAACGTCATGATGGGAATCCCGTCGGTGCTGGTCGGTCTTTTCGTGTATATCATCCTGGTGATGCCGACCGGGAACTTCTCCGGATTCGCGGCTTCCGTCGCGCTGGCGATCATCATGTTTCCGGTGGTCATGCGCACCACGGAGGACATGCTTGGAATGGTGCCGGACGCCCTGCGCGAATCCGCGCTTGCGCTCGGAATGACCCGGACCCGCGCCACCGTGTGCATTGTCTGCCAGAGCGCCCGGAAAGGACTCCTGACCGGAATTCTTCTGGCGCTTTCCCGGGTCAGCGGGGAAACCGCCCCCCTGTTGTTCACCGCACTGTTTTCCGACGGCTGGCCGAAGGATTATTTCACTGGTCCGACGGCGAACATGCCGGTGCTGATCACGGAATATTCCACCAACTCTCCGTTCGAGGTCATGCATCAGGCGGGCTGGGGCGCGGCCCTGGTGGTCACAGTGATGGTTCTTGTGATCAACTTGTCCACACGAATCATTTTCCGGGAGAAAAAAATATGAGCATCAAGATCGAAGCCAGAAACATTGATTTCTATTATGGAAACCATCAGGCGCTTTTCAACAATAATCTCTGTATCGAAGAAAATAAGATTACGGCGGTGATCGGCCCCTCCGGGTGCGGCAAGTCGACGCATCTGCGCGTCTACAACCGCATTTTCGAACTTTACCGGGACCAGCGGGTGACGGGCGAACTCCTGCTCGACGGTGAAAATGTGCTCGAACCCGGCGTGGATGTCCTCGAGCTCCGGCGGAAGGTCGGAATGATCTTCCAGAAGCCGACCCCGTTTCCCATGTCCGTGTTCGACAACGTGGCGTATCCGCTCAGGCTCCACTACAAACTCACCCCGAAGGAAACCGCCGAACGGGTGGAAAAGGCCCTGCGGGGCGCCTCCATCTGGGAGGAGGTCAAGGACCAGCTCAAGGCGAGCGGCCTGGCTCTGTCGGGCGGCCAGCAGCAGCGGCTGTGCATCGCCCGGGCGATCGCCGCCGAACCGGAGGTCCTTCTGATGGACGAGCCCACCAGCGCCATCGACCCCGTCGCCACGCTGAAGATCGAAGAACTCATGTTCGATCTCAAAAGCCGTTTCACCATCGTGATCGTCACCCACAACATGCAGCAGGCGGCGCGCATCAGTGACTTCACTGCGTTCTTTTTCAAGGGCGAGATCATCGAATTCGGGGGGACCGAACAGATTTTCACCAATCCGAAAAACAAAAAAACGGAAGAATATATTACCGGACGATTCGGTTAAGTAAGGAGGATTCGGAACAATGAAAGCTCATTTTATTCAGGCTCTCGAAGGACTCAACCAGATGATTTCCGAAGTTGCGGCCCAGGTGGAAGCGGCCATCCTTCTCTCCGTCAACGCGGTGGAGAAACTCCAGGCGGATGACGCGGCGAAGGTGAAGGCGGGAGACGATGCCATCGACGCCGCCGAAATCAAAATCGAGGAGGAGTGCCTGAAGATTCTGGCCCTCTACCAGCCGGTGGCCGGAGACCTCCGCCAGGTCATCACCATCCTGAAGGTCAACAACGAAATCGAGCGCGCCGGAGACTTGGCGACCAGTATTGCCGAACGCGTTCAGGATATGGTCAACTACGCGGATTCCCCGATTGAAAAAATCGATTTTACATGTATGGTAAACCGTGCGTGCGAGATGTTCCGGAAATCCCTGGATTCCATGACCTATCACGATGTCGTCCTCGCAGCCGAAGTGATCCGGCTGGACAATGCCGTGGACGACATTCACCGGGAAAACTATTCCCGGGTGCGGGACATGATCCTGAAGCATCCGAACGAGTCCGGCTACTACATGGATTGTCTGACCGTATCGCGCTGTCTGGAACGCATCGCGGACATCGCGACTAATATTTGCGAGGATATTATCTATTTGGAAAGCGGAAAAATCGTCCGCCACACACATGAAGGGCGCAGACATGGCAAATGAAAAGATTCTGCTGATCGAAGACGAGGCCCCGATCCGGGACCTGGTGAAACTGACGTTGGAGACGTCCGGCTATTCCAGCATCTACACCGCCGAGAACGGGGAAGAGGGTCTGCGTCTGGCGCAGCTCCGCCTGCCCGACCTCATTCTGCTGGACCTGATGCTTCCCGGCGTCGACGGCTTGACCGTCTGCCGCCGCCTGAAGGAAGGCGAGGAGACCCGCAACATTCCCGTCATCATGCTGACCGCGAAAAGCGAGGAGACCGATGTGGTCATCGGCCTGGAAATGGGCGCGTGCGACTACATCACCAAGCCGTTCAACCGCAAAATCCTCATCGCACGCGTCCGGGCCCAGCTCCGCGGCTTTGCCGAACACGAATCCGGGACGGAGATTCGATGCACCGGACTCGTCATCAATTCCGAAACCCACAGCGCAAAGCTCCATGGACAGGAACTCGAACTCACGTTGAGCGAATTCGAAATTCTGAAACTTTTCGCCTCGCATCCGGGCCGCGTCTATACCCGGAACCAGGTCATCAGCCGGATCAAGGGAGAGGATTACCCGGTCACGGAACGCGCGATCGACGTCCAGATCGTCAATCTCCGCCGCAAGCTGGGCGAATGGGGCGCCAACATCGAAACGGTGCGCGGTGTCGGATACCGTCTCAAGCAGGGATTCTGACCATGAAGAATCGCGACAAAGTCCTGTTTTTCTTTCCGGTTTCCGCCGCATTGATCATAGTGCTTGCCGCGATTCTTTTTTTCTGGCATCTTTCCCATTTCGAAAAAGCCTACATGCTTCAATCGGAACACAGTATTATTCAGGAAACGCGTCTTGTTTCCATGATCCTCCTGCCGATGCTGAAAGAAGGCCGTTTCGATGACATTCAGAAGTTCTGCGAAAATTTCGATAAAAACAGTCTCCGTCTGACTTTGATCGATGCTTCCGGCCGGGTCAGGGCGGATTCCTCGGAGAAAGCGGCTTTTCTCGGAAATCATCTGGACCGTCCGGAGGTCAAGAACGCATTTCAGGAGACTCCCGCCGCGGTCATCCGCTACAGCGAAAGCCTGAACCAATGGATGATCTATTATGCCGTCCTTCTGAAGATGAACAACGAACGTTTTGTGCTTCGCGCCGCCGTCACCACCGACCAGGTTTTCCGGGTCCTCCGGATGGCGGAAAACAATATGTTCCTTGCCCTGCTGCTGGGAGGGCTGCTGGTCTGCTTCCTGACCGCCTACATCATCATTTACGTGCGGCGGCCCCTGCTGGCCCTTCAGGAGACGGTCGGATCGATCACGGAAGGGAACCTGGATACGGCCATTTCCATTCCTCCGCGGGGAATCGTCCGCGAACTGGCCTCCGGAGTTTCCGAGATGGCCGACCGGCTCCGGGACCAGCTTTCCCAGATGACCGGCGAGCGCAACGAGAAGGAAGCGATCCTCAACGCCATGACCGAGGCGGTCCTGCTTTTTTCCCCCAACGGGGATGTCCAGAAGTTCAATCAGGCGGCGGCCCGCCTGTTCGCTCTTCAGCCTCATGGAAGATTCAATCTGGCCCGTTCCGGGATTTCCGAGCTGCTTCCTCTGGCGCGCAATGCCTTCCAGACAGGAGATTCCTTTGAAAAAGAGTTCGAGTTCCAGAAGCCCTCCGGCGCTCGTACTCTCCTGATCAAGGGATGCCTTATCCGCCAGAATGATTCCCGTTTTCTTCTGTTGACCATCACCGACCTGACGAATCTCCGCAAGCTGGAATCCTTCCGCAGCGATTTCATTGCGAATGTTTCGCATGAGATTAAAACTCCGCTGACATGCATTGTCGGCGCCGTCGAGACCATCAAGGAGGAACCTGGCCTGGAGAAGGAGCAGTTCGACAAGCTCATCGACATGCTTTTCGAGCAGACCAACCGCCTGAACATGCTTGTGCAGGACATCCTGAGCCTTTCCGCGCTGGAACGCAGACAGCTCGATCCGAAGCGGGAATTCGGGCACATGAAGCTGGACGCCATGCTGTCCAATGCCCTCGCGCTCTGCTCGGAAAGGGCGATACAGAACGGGATCACCCTTTCCTTGAAAAAGCTGGAACCCATCGAAATCGAAGGCGACTGCCAGCTTCTCGAGCAGGCCGTCGTCAACCTTGTCAACAATGCCATCCAGTACAGCGGCTCCAAGTCGGTCGACCTCTCCCTCTTCCGGGAAGGCGACTCCGTGGTGATCGAAGTCCGGGACTACGGAATCGGGATCGCTCCGGAACACCAGGGACGCATCTTTGAACGTTTTTACCGCGTCCACAAGGAACGCAACCGCTCGCTCGGCGGGACCGGCCTCGGACTGGCGATCGTCAAACATATCGCGCAGCTTCACAACGGCCACGCCGAACTGGAAAGCGTTCCGAACGCCGGATGTTCTTTCCGGATTGTCCTGCCGTGCGGGACCCATGGCGCGGCATTTTCACTGCGGCAAAAAGAGTATCCGGAAAGTATTACCTGATGATTGCCTCGGACCTCTTGATCAAGGGGAGCGCAAAAATTGAGTTTCCCGCAGCCGGGAACAGGGAAGCAATCCGCCTGACCAGAGGCAATGCGCCTGAAACAATTCAGTTCAAAGATGGCGTTGCCGAGACAGCAATGGAACCGCTGGCATCCGGAATTTATATGATCCGTGATTAACGGATCGAACCATTCATATTCAGAGGAAAACGATCCAATATTTCAACGGGACAATGTTATTTGATAAAAGAAGTCAAGCAGCATCTGCTGTTTGTTTGAAAGACGGACGGATGGGCGCTTTTTCCGAATAAGCTGCAACGCCTCCTCCGGGGTGGAGACGATTTTCCGGTCAAGCAATATTGCGGCAGCCAGGGTTGCGGATCGGCCATGCCCGAATGCACAATGAATATATATTTCCCCCGAGTGGATGGATATATGTTTGAGTATATCGACAAGGCTCTCGCAATCGGGCACAAGCGTATCGAGGACCGGGAGGCTGATATAATCCCGTCCGGAAGTCACGCCATGGGCTGGAGTAAATTCACATGCCATGTCAATGACAGTCGTTATCTGCGGCGGAAGTTCATACGCATAGGGGCGCCGCCCCAGCCATATTCCCGGAACAATTTGAACGCAACAGGGCTCTCGGCTGATGAACCGGCGGATTGACCACAAAATCCATGAAACGGCCAAATACGGAAAAAGGCCGATGGTTGCCCATAAGGTTCGCTTTCCGTCGCGCTTCTTGCCGAAAACACTCATGCCGACGCCCGCATAGGCGATGGCGACCAACGAGAAAGACAATGCCGGCCAGAGGAGTCCCCACGCAATTCCGCCATGTGCGGCAGCCAGCCAGACTATTGCCGTCGCAAATGCAAAAAACACAGCCGTATAGCGTATGGACAACCGATGTGCCGTGGCCTTAAAACCGAATCCGACATAAAACCCGGAACAAGCCAGAACTGTCTGGATCTCCCGTGCAAGTCCGACAGCGGTTTTCCGCGCCGAGGTGGACAAATTCTGTTCTTTCTGAATAATGCGTAAGGCTTCATGAAGACTACAAAGTATTTCGGTTGCCATACCCCCTGACAGCATCGCATCCTTGAGTTTTCGCGCACAATCATCGCGTCCTTCGCCGCACAGCATTTCTTCAAGGGCGCGAACCCGATCGTAAATCTCCCTGCCGGTCGGAACATGCCGTCGCCTGAACAGCGCCTTTATTTTCTCAAGCACTTTCACCGTTCATTCCCATCCTCACTGCAGCATACCGCCACTTTCCCCGCGTTTCAAAGGCTACATGTTATCTTTGCCATCAGATGAGTTTTCAGGTTCGTCGGGAATAGATTGAGGGCTGGTTAATATCTGCATTACTTTCCTAAAACTGGAAGCAGACATGACTTCTCTTTTCAATACGCCTACGTTTTCCTTTTCCGACCATCGGTTATTCTCTGCTTCCATGGAATCGATTGTTTCAGTGACAATTTTCTTGAATTCGTCCAAGGATATTTGAGATTCCAATTGATAGTCAGTGAATTCCACTGTCAATCTTCTGTTTATTATTTGAACGAAAATCCGATGAAGCATTGTTACGCGAGGAATTGTGGTAACTTCCTTGATTATAAAAACATTACCGACTGAATCAATAATTTTAAGATTATTAAACCACCCTCTGCAAAATGATAATGTTGAACAAATCATAGCACGTTTTTGATCAGGGATAACTTGCATAGTACCCCGTGAAAACTCAATAGCCGGCCATTTTATTTCTTCCATTTTCATTAACCCCCATATTCTAAAGTATTTACCTCTACCGTACTATACCGCCGCCCGCCGGGGAAAACAAGCGGTTATTGTTTGCCTGTGAGTTTGCTCCATGCCCAGTAGAATCCTGCAGAGAACAACAGAATCAGAGATATCGACAGACAGTAAAGCAGCACGAATGGAGCTTGTAAAATTCCCACGGCAATTTCGCCGAACGACATTTTTTCCGTTTTTACCTCGGCCAGCCGGAGTGCGCCGGTGCCCAGATTGATTTCGGAAAGCGCGGTACGGTTTATGTCTCTGTAAAAATAGAGCACGTCGCCCTCGATCCGATCCAGCCAAACAACGTGCTGTTGCGGCGTTAAAGACGTTACGGCGCGCGTCTCTGGTGCAATTCGGCACAGCTCAAACTTCCACGCCTCCTGAATATATCGCGGCACAAAGACGGCATTCCGGCCAATCAATGCCGGGCCGCCGAACCGGGACGGCAGCGTCGTGCCGTTGACCGACAGTTTGCCGATCAGCGGACTGCCCTGTTGGACTTCGCCAAGTCCGGCATACTCCACGACAATTCCGCCGGACTCAAAACGTTCCGGAAAGTTCCATGGGGAATAGGTTGTTCCGTTACTCATGCTCTGCCTCACCAGTCCCGTCTATTGTCGAAAGTATCGATGAACTCATCTTCCGTCATACCAAGGCCGCATTGTTTCTGTGCCAAACGCCAGAGATCGAGAGCGGCCTCGTAAATTTCCTCGCGTTCTATTGTTTCAATGAATGGCTCTTTTTCATCCATTACGTTAAAAGCTGCCACAAAGCCCCGGACAGCCTCGGCAAAGGCCGCCGGGCGTTCCGCTTCGGGAAGCGACGAAAGCGCCAGCATTTGCGTTTTGCAGGTCTTATAAAGAGAAAAGGCTTTCTTTGCAAAGGCCTTCGGGATGCCGTCTCTTTCATCCCAATCATGAAACGGATTGTCACGATTTTCTGCAAACCATTCCGGCTTACGCGCCTTGCCGATATTGACGATCACTCCGTCTGCGTCTTTCCATGTCTTCCGAATGCGCTTGGCCGCATCATTGGGCAAGTCCTCAAACCAAAGATGAAACAAATTCGGAAGCTCATCCGGACCGGGCATATCCGAGCCGTCAAATCCGCACATATTAAAGCACCAGAATACTTCCAAGTTCGGCAATTTTCTCAAGGCGTCGAATCCGGCAATGCTGCCTGGTTTACCGTGAATAGACAGTGTTTGAAGCGTCGGATAGAATTCTGTGACATCGTTCAGGTTGATTTCTTCTGCATCATCGATAGTCAGATCCTTCAGCTTTTCCAGTCCGGGGTACAGAATCTTTTTCGTTGAAAGCGTCAAGCGCAGCTTCTCGCCTTGAGAGGAATCCGATATTTTTTCAACGACGGCAGACGCTTCAATTTGAATGGAATCTATTTCGCCGTCAATGATTATTTCATCAATGCGGGAGTTTCTGATAACTGCCGATGATTCACTCCCGCGCAGATCAAGAGAGCCATTTTCATTTTCAACTTGCCGTATTTTTCCACGTCGTGCATCCGGCAGATGTCCAAAGAGCTTCTTAAAAACAAACATTCTGTCCCAGTTATACCACATTGCCAGTCCGCAAAAGCGCGGTTGCTTGACTTTACATGCAGGGGCATCAAAAACATGAATAAATCCGCGTGGAACCGGACTTTCAAAGTAATCGACTCCTCCCCAAGGACGGGCATTGGCGAACTCTTTTTCTGAAATGGCGGAATTGCCTGTCCAGTCAAGAAAAACAATACCGAAGCGTTCCGGATGTGGCTTCTCGCCCAGCTTCTTGACGATTTGAAACGCAATGTACTTCCGCAAGCGGAAAGAGTAGCGGCAATAAACCGGCATTGCCCTTCGCCACCCCAGCGCCACCATTATTTTCTCAATGACTCCCACAAGTCAGCCCTCCTTGTCCTCCTTCGCCGAGATTTTTCTTGTATTTCGTTACCCAGGTATAGGCTTCCGCACCCATGGTCAGGTCTCCTTGGTTTCTTTTACAATGCCATTGCCGGAATCATTTTGACACCGGGTTTCAGCGAGGCGACTTCCGGATAAAGGCTGACCAATGCGCCCATGCCGACCGGCTGCTTGAAGGTTGCCAGTTTATCAAAATGCCGGATCGCGTCTTTGTCGACGGTCGCGGCTTTTTTGAATTCCACCGGATACAGCTTACCATCTTTTTTGATGATTAGATCGATTTCACGCGGATTGCGTTCCTTGTCCCGGTAATAGTAAAAAGCCGGCTCTTCCCCTGCGTTGGCGTAGCTTTTCAGAATTTCCGCGAAACACCACGATTCAAAGAAATGGCCGGCCGAAGCGCCGCTCGCCAGAACCTCCGGCGTGGTCCATTCCGTGAGATACGCCATGAGTCCCGTATCCAGCATGTAAAGTTTCGGCGTCGAAACCATCGGCGCGGAACAGGTCGTTTTGTAAGGATACAGCAGTTTGACGATGCCGGAAGTCTGCAGAATGCTCAAATAACTTTTCGCCGTCGGCTGGCTGACTCCCGTATCGCGGGCAAGATCGGAATAATTGAGCATCTGACCGGAACGGGCCGCGACCGATTTCAGAAAAGCGTAAAATTTATCCTGATCCGCGACCTGCGTCAGTTTGCTGACATCCCGGTCGAGATAGCTTCGCAGATAGGATTGATAGAACCGCGTCCAGAATTTCTTACCGTTCGGCAAGGCAACGAGTTCCGGATAAGAACCGAGCCAGAGCGATGCAAAGAATTCCGCCGGACTTTTTTCCGGCATGCCGCCGAGTGTAAAGTTCTGCGGCAGAAACGGCGTTTCGGGCCGTCCGCAGATTTCCCGGTTGGAAAGTCCGTACATGGTGAAAATCCCGATCCGCCCGGCCAGGGATTCCGTCACGCCTTTCATCAACTGGAATTGCTGCGATCCGGTCAGCCAGAACATGCCTCTGGCCTGTTTCGGAGCCTGGTGCCGCTTTTCGTCGATCATTTCCTTGATGTACGGCAGAAGTTCCGGCGCATACTGGATTTCATCGATGATTACGGGAGGCGGATTATCGGCAAGAAACAGCCGGGGATCTTCTTTTGCGCGCATCTGAACATCCGGCGCGTCAAGGGAAACAAACCGGCGTCCGGGTTCCGCGATCCGGCGCAGGAAAGTCGTCTTGCCGACCTGTCTTGCCCCGGTGACCAGCAATGCCGGAAAAAACGTATTCGCCTCAAGAAAAGGCTTCTCCAAAGTTCGCTTGATATACATAAAAATCTCCGCTGTTTCAAAACCTGATTTTAAAATAGCGTATCCTGAAAGATTTTCAAGTCAATATTTATGCCAATTCAAAAGTATTGCGGCGTTTGGGAGAAAATCGACCGTTTCCTGCGGGTCCGTTGATGTTCCTCCGCACGGAGTTTCATCAGGGCGCGGGGTTCACGCCGAGGCTTTTTTCCAGTGCCTCCCGCTGTTTTCTGTTGAGGTCTTCCACGACGCGGTCTTCCACAACGGAAAAATATTTGCCGTTATACATTATGGTGTCGACTTTCACATAATGCTCCTGCTCCCAGGAAAGAATCGGGCGCATCATTCCGCTGAGTAAAAACAGCGCCGCCGCCCACATGAAAAGAGCATTCAGGCAGTGCGTCGCCAGTGGAAGTTTCGGATAACCGAGTTCGCGTCCGCGCCGTTTCAGCGCCCGCCAGAACAGGATGCCGAATGCCACCGGCGGAGCCAGCACGAAGAAAAGGATTCCCGGCAGGAAACGCCCCAGATTGAACATGAGAGTATAGTGGTGTCCGCCGAGGAAGTCGACCCGGCTGTAAAGCAGATAGAGTCCCAGCGGCAGAAGAAGTCCGAACAGCACGATTTTCAAAACGGTTTTCCACGGGAGAAGAATCAGGAACGGACGCTGTCCTTCCAGATACAGCACGGACAGAAGAAACGCGTTGATCAGAAGGAAAAGCAGGATCAATGCCGCCTGAACCGCGAGTGCCGCCGAATCCACCAGAGAATAGTTCAAATTCCGTTCCGGGGCCAGGTTTTCCGAAGTCAGGGTTTCCGCTTTCAGCGCTGGCAGCAGCATTCCGCTCAAAATTCCACCATGTTTTTTAATCATCTCCGGTTCCGTTTTTGAGCTTTTCGCGCGCCATGAATTCACCGGTTCGACCGCGATTTCCAGTTCCCGGATTCGCCGGGCGTCTTTCCGTCGGACAGCAAAGTCATGCTGGATATTGAGACAGGCGGCGATCACCAGCTGATCGATAAGCGTAAAAGAATCGTCATTGAACTGGGGGATGATATGTTTCCAGGCATCCAGATAAAATTCAGCTTCGGCCTCTTTTCCCTCGGCGACCAGGAGTTGGACATATAGGGGAATTGCCCGGAAGATTTCCCGTTCCAGATTCAAGTTTGGAAGCAAAATCCCGGCACTGAACGCAATCCGGAGAATCTGTCCGGCATAGTCCTGTTTGAAATCCAGAATTCTCAGTCTTTCCTGGGCCAGTTCCTGAATATAAAGGCGGAAATATGGTTTTCGCATTCCCTTTTTGAGTTCGGCCATCGCTTGGTCCAGTTTTCGGCGGTCGAGCACCGTGTAGAACTGTTCCGGCGGGTCGCCTTTTTTCCAGGTTTTGGACGGCTGGAGCGCCTCTTTCAGAAGAAGTCCGCAGAGAATGTAGTCATACGCCGCGTTTTCCGGTTCGATTTTGATGGCTTTCTCAATTTCGGAGAATACATAGTCCTTCCGGGAATCGCCGATCAGGGACTTGATGTAATTGGCAAGATAAACCTTGTTTTCGGGGAACCGTTCCCAGATCGCCTTCTGCTGAGCGCTTTCGTCGGCCGGATTTCCATCTTTCAAGAGAGAGGTGTCTCCGAATACAATCAGCTTCTCATCCGCAGTCAGAATCTTTCCTTTTTTCGAATAGCGTGAAATGGTTTCCACCGAATTCATGACAGGACTTTGCGACAGTTTCTGTGATTCCGACACTTCTAGCAAAAGCCGGAAATCCAACGCAAAATACAAGCCGAGCAGCAGGAGCGGGAAAAAAAGGAGCTTTGCCGCCAGACGGAGTTTGGCACGGAACCGGAAACGCGGAAGATTCGCATGGTACAATGATTCGGAAATGATTGCGCTGTCTCCGAACGCCTTCACGGCTTCCTCGGCGGCTTTTTCTTCGGAAAGCCCTTTTCGCTTCAGCTCACCGCATTTTTCTTCCAGATGGGAACGGAGTTCCTGCGCAATGTCCAGCTCCAGTTCGCGGTCGTCGGACAGCGGACGCGTGCAATCGGACACGACCTTTTCAAGACGAGAGTCCATCATAAACCTCCTTCCCGTCAGGCGTTGGCAAGCAGGGCGCCGAGGGCGGTGCAGAAGCGTTTGGTTTCTCCAACTTTTTCCGGCACGGCGATTTTTCCTTTTTTCGTGAGGGAATAATACTTGCGCGGCTTCCCGGACGACAATTCCCAGGAGCTCGCGATCAGTCCAGCTTCCTCCAGCCGGTGAAGACACGGATACAGGGTTCCTTCCTTCCACTGGAATTCGCCGTTGGTGCGCTCGTTGACCAGTTTGATGATCTCATACCCGTACATCGTCCTTTCGGAGAGCAGTTTCAGGATCACGGTCTCGGCAATTCCCCTCATCAATTCGCTGTTTTGCACCATAAAGCACCTCCTGTTAATTTGTATTCTATAATATATTATACATCGAATTACGAGGTATTGCAAGTGCAAAAGAAAAAAATTTCATTTTTTTCCGATGAATATATGAATCCGGGAAATCAACGGCGGAAAACGCCGTAGCGGGTGATGAGCGGTTTTTCGGGATCGGCGGGATTGCGGCGGATCATCAGAACGCCGGTTTCGGGGAATTCGCGGCAGATCTTTTCGGCGAAAGCCTCGCCGCGGATAAACACCGCGGTGGAAAGTGCATCGGAATCCACCCCGCGCGGCGTGACGATCGTCACGGAAAGCATGTCCGAGACGGGATGCCCTGTCCGGGGATGGAGGATGTGTGTGTAGTGTTTCCCTTCGATGACGACGTACCGTTCGTAATCTCCGCTGGTGGAGATGCAGTTGTTCCGCATCGGAATCCGCTCGAAGACTTTTTCCGTATGGACCGGGTCCCGGATGCCGATGATGCGGTCGGTCTCGCCGGTCGAGGTCATGCAGCGGATGTTTCCGCCGAGGTTGATGACGGCATTTTCGATTCCGTTTTTCCGCAGGGCCTCCGCGGCCTTGTCCAGCGCGAAGCCTTTGGCGATTCCGCCCAGGTCGATGCCGACGCCGTCGGTAAGGAACCGGACGGAACGGTTTTCCGGGTTCAAACGCACCTTGCCGAAGCCGATTTTCTTCATGATTTCCGCGATTTCCTTGTCCGAAGGCAGGGTAGAGCGTTTCCGGTGAAAGCCCCAGAGGGTCATCAACGGCTTGACCGTCACGTCGAAGGCGCCGTCGCTGAATTCATAAAACCGTTTTGCCTCGCAGAGAACCTCCCAGAGGAGGGGCGAACAGACGAAATCCTCCTGAAAGGCGGTCGCGTTCAGGCGGGACAGTTCGCTGTCGGGACGGAAGATGCTGCACCGGGATTCGATTTCGCGGATCACCGCCTGCGCCCGGTCAAGGGCTTCCTCGCGGACTTTCTCATCGCGCCCGTACACCGTCAGCGAGCCGAGGGTTCCCATCACGGGGAAGTCGCGGGTCCGGGAAGGAAGATGTCCGGAGCGCATCCACAACGGGATCAGGATTCCGCCGCAGAATGCGAGGACGATGCCGAGAAGGAAAAGGATTTTCTGCTTCGGCTGCATGACGGTCAGGCCCTCGGATGAAATTTCTTGTGAACGGCGATCAGGCGGCGCTGGTCCACGTGGGTGTAAATCTGGGTGGTGCTGATGTCCGCGTGCCCGAGCATCTCCTGAATGACGCGCAGATCGGCTCCGTTCTCCAGCAGATGGCTGGCGAAGGAGTGGCGGAGGGTGTGCGGATGAATGTTCTTGCGGATGTTTGCGATCCGGGCCGCCTCCTTGACGATTTCCCAGATGCGGACCCGGTCCATTTTCTTGCCGCGATTGGAGAGGAACAACGCGGTTTCGGCGGAATCCTTCAAGAGAAGCGGGCGCACGGTTTCCAGGTAGCGTTTCAGAAGCGAGACCGCCGTCCTTCCCATGGGGACGATCCGTTCCTTGGAGCCTTTGCCGTAGGCGCGGACCACATTCTCGTCGAAATTCAGGCTGCTGACCTTGAGGGAGGCGGTTTCGGAGACCCGCAGGCCGCAGGCGTACATGGTTTCCAGAATGCAGCGGTTGCGCAAGGTCAGCGGGTCCTTCGCGTGGGCGGAAAAGGCGTTGAGAAAGGCGTCCACTTCCGCGGCGGACATGAATTCCGGAAGGATTCGCCAGAGCTTCGGGGAATCCATCACGCCGGTGATGTCCGCCGGGATGATCCGTTCCTGTGCCAGATAGCGGAAAAAGACTTTGATCGCCACCAGGCGGCGGGCGAGGGTGGCGGCTTCCATTCCGCGTTCCTTGCAGTTCCCCAGGTAATCCAGGATCGTGTCGCGGGTGACCGCCGGGAAGTGGGGCACGGAGGCGGAACGCAGAAATTCGATGAAGTCAAGGAGGTCGGAGCGGTAGGCTTCGGTGGAATTCCGGGCCAGTCCCCGTTCCAGAGAGAGGAAACCGAGGAAATGTTCGAGTATGCGCTCCATGACTCCGCCGTCCTTTTTCCAGCCGCGATGTACAGAAAAATGGCGGGAACGACGGGACTCGAACCCGCAACATCCACCGTGACAGGGTGGCACTCTAACCAATTGAGCTACGTCCCCGCATTTCTTGCGATGCGTTGTAATGTAGAGGACTTTTTCCGTTTTTCAAGTCCGGATATGAAAAAAAATCCTTATTTTCACCCCGCATATCCGGGAATTGACGGTCCGGATAGGCGGGGATTTGCGCGTCTTTGCCGCCTGGAATCAATCCAGCACGCCGGATGCGGTCGTGAAGACCGAACCCAGGTCTTTCAGTTTCTGGATCAGGAGGTCGAACTGTTCCAGGGAATACTGTCCGCAGTTCTTGATGATGAAGGGATCGGGCAGGACCGCGCCTTCGCCGGAGTGGATCAGGCCTTCCGGCATCGGCCAGAACTCCCACGGGTGCATGTAGAAGCAGAGGAACGGCTCGACGCCCTTCTTCTCGCAGTATTTCATATAGCCCTTGATGTGCTTGATGACGGCGTCCGCGGACTCCGTGCGCCAGAGGGGCCACTGGTCCATGTCGCGGCCGTAGGGGTCCTTGGATTCCATGGAGAGGTCGGCGAAGTTCGGGAGCTCGATGATCTTCATGTCGCCTTCCTTGGTCCAGTCTTCCCGGGAGGGATGGTAGGGAGTGAGGCGCTCGCGGTAGAAATACATGGGGTAGGTGGCGTCGGACTTGTAGCCGAGGCGTTCGAGCGCGTGGACCACGATGTTGGAGCCCCAGAGGCGCGGACAGCGGAACGCGGTCGGGCGGACGCCGGCCACTTCCTCGACCCACTGGGTGGCGAGTTCGATACGGTGATCGACTTCCTCGGGAAGGATGGGAATCATGCCGGGAATCTCGAACAGGGGATCGCCGATGGTCTCGTGAAAGAGGGTATGGCAGCCGATTTCGTGTCCGGCGTCGCGGACCATGTGGACGATGTGCGGATTCTTTTTGGCGAGGGCTCCGGTAAAGTAGAAAGTCGCCTTGATGTCGTGTTTCTGGAGGACTTTCAGAATCAGCGGCGTTCCGTGCTTGAAGCCTTCATCTCCCGACGTCCAGCTGCCGATGTCGGTTTCCATGTCGAAACCCAGAACCGTCTTGATCTTGCTCATTTTATAATCTCCTTGGGGTTGATCCCATATTCTTGATCCAGCAATGCGGAAAGATTTTCCCTGGAACCCTTGAAAATGCACGTGTTCGAAACCAGCGTGGAGCGGACCAGCCGTCCGTCCCGGACAATCATCGGGGCGATGGTCTCCAGCTCGAAGAAATTGAGTTCGGCAGCGCCGTTGAAGATGCTGTAGATGTCTTCGGTGGAGTAGGTGCCCTTTTTCTGGTCGTTGTCCGCGATGTTCACATACGTCCCCCCGGAGATGGAGGTCTTGCGGAGGACCAGGACGCCGCGCGCCGCGTCGTATGCGCCGATCAGGTGGGGACAGCAGTCCTTTTTGAATCCGATCTGGAGACGGTTCGGGCCGCCGAGCTCGAAGAGGAACAGCTTGTCGGCGAAGCGGATGCGGGCGAGCGGATCGCCGTAGAAATCGTCATTGATGATCTGGCCGGGCTTCGCGGAAGCATTGTCGAACGCGCCGAACGCGACAATTCCGTCCGCGCCGGGGAACTGTTCCAGGGACCAGGCGTTGAGGATCACATCGTCGGTGGAATATGCTTCGCCGGGGGTGAAGGTATCCGTTTCGGCATACGCCACGGCCTTGAGCTTGAACTTCGCCGCGGTCGCGGAGATGTCGGCGGTTCTGACTTCGCGTCCGGCTTCGAGTTTGACATCAATCCCTTTGGCGTTGAGCAGGGTGATGCTTTTCACCATTGCCGCTTCGGATTCGGATTTGACCGAAAGGGTCGGGCAGACCTTGTTGATGCCGTCCTGGACGCACCAGGTTCCGTGCGGGTAGTTGTAGGCGAAAGCGCCGCCTTCGGGCGCGGGCCAGAGGGAATTGCCGCCGATGTTGTTGAAGGAGCCGGTCGGATGGGCGGCCAGTTCAAAGTCCAGCTTGTGGATCAGTTCTTCCCCGATGGAACAGAAAATCCGTCCCTGGAGACCCGGCGAAAGGTAAACAGAGCCGTCCGCGCACCGGAGCGCATGAACCGAACGGTCCACGGTTTTCATTTTCTCAAGAATCATGGTTTCACTCCCTGACGAAATATTCTCGAACCGTAAGGCGGAAAACGGAGGAATTCCGCACGACAATGTTAAATATATCAGCCCATCCCGGATTCGTCAATGATCCGCGGGAGTTTTTTCCGCATTTTCCGCGCGGACTGTCCCTCCTTTTTCCGGAAAAACAGAGCGGGTCCGGAAAAAACCGCCGGATTCCGGACAGAAAAGGAATGCAATCCGCCTCATTTTCAGATTTTCCGGAAAAAATAGAGCGGCCGGGTCGAAAAGCGCCGGAAGCAAAAGGAAAGAGAATGGCTCAGTTGAGTTCCCCTTCGGACTTGAGACGGAGAGAGCCGCGGGCGAGACGCGCGGTCAGGGGAGTTCCTTCCGGAGCATCCGAGGCGCGGGTCAGCGGCGTTTTGCCGTCGGGCCCGAAGATCATGGCGTAGCCCCGGTTCAGAATGCCGAACGGGCTGTGCGCGTTGAGCTTCTCCGCGGCGACGCTGTAACGGGCTTCGGCGTTCTTTGCCGCGGCGTCCAGAAGCATGACCATTTCCCGGAGGAGCATATCCGTCTGCTGGCTCTTCTCCATCACAAAAAAGGCGGGACGGCGCAGCGGCTCGGAGGAGATCAGCGCATCCAGTCGGCGTTTGGCCCGTTCATAGGCCAGCGAGACCGAGGAAAGAATCCGCGCGTTGAGGGAGGAAAACGTCTCTTCGAGGACAGCTTTTTCCGGAACGATGAGCTCCGCCGCGCCCGAGGGGGTCGGCGCCCGCAAGTCGGCCGCGAAATCGGCGATGGTGAAGTCGATTTCGTGTCCGACGGCGCTGACCACGGGGATTTTGCTCCCGGCGATGGCGCGCCCGACGATTTCCTCGTTGAACGGCCACAAATCTTCCAGGCTCCCGCCCCCGCGCGTGACCACGATCACGTCCACATTCTTATACCGGTTGAAATATTTCACGCCCTCGGCGATCTGTTTTTCCGCGCCCTTGCCCTGAACCGCCGACGGATAAATCAGAATTTCCAGCTCCGGAAACCGCGCCAGGGAAATCTTCAGAAAGTCATGGAGAGCCGCACCCTCCGGTGAGGTCACAACGCCGATGCGGGCCGGCAGAAACGGGATCGGCTTCTTGCGGGATTCATCGAACAGCCCTTCGGCGGCCAGCTTCTGTTTCAGGAGTTCGAATTGACGCTGAAGCTCCCCGAGGCCGAGGGGACGGAGCGCCTTGATGTTCAGCTGGTATTCACCCCGCTGCATGTAGACCGAGAGTTTGCCGAACGCTTCGACCTGGGAGCCTTCCTGAATCCGGAGGCGGGAGCATTGTTCCGCGCCGCCGAAAAATACGGCGCGAAGCTGGGAGGCGGCATCCTTGAGCGTCAGGTAGGCATGACCGCTGCGGTGAAGCGTCAGGTTGCCCACTTCGCCGCTGACCCAGACGGGCATCAGGCTGCCCTCGATGATGTCGCGCACCACCGCGTTGACTTCGGACACGCTCCAGATTTTTTCCTCAGGCATAGCCCGTTCCCCGGATGAGAAGAATGCTCAAGGTCATGACGAGGCTTCCGAGCGCGAACAGGAACTGCACTCCGATGAAGGCCAGAAGCATGAGGAACAGCATCGCTCCCTTGACCAATTCGGAACTGATGTTCCGCATTTTCGGGAAGATTTCGGAAAGGATGTTCCAGCCGTCCAGCCCCGGGGCCGGGATCAGGTTGAACACGAGCAGCACAAAATTGTAGATGCCGAAAAGCATGACGAACTGGAGAATCATGACGTATTCGGGCGTTTCCCGGTAGAACTTCGGCAGATACAGGACTCCGTTGAGAATCCAGGCGCACAGAAGCAGCAGCAGATTGGCCAGCGGGCCCGCGAGGGAGATTTTCAGCATGCTCCAGCGCGAACGCAGAAGATTCCGTTCCACCGGCACGCCTCCCCACGCGATTCCGATCAGCGCCAGCATCAGCAGCGACATGAATCCCATCTGCTTGAACGGGTTCAACGTCAAATGGTCCCGCAGGGTATAGTCTCCCTCCAGAACCGCCGCCTGCGCGTGAAAATATTCGTGAAGGCAAACCGAAAAAACAACGATCAGGCAGACCATCAGGAAATAACTTGGATTCGTGAAAAGAGTCTGTATGAAAAGCAAAACGCACCTCCGTCTTTCAAAATACAGTGCAATACTATACCACGGCGGAACTTCCCTTTCAACTTCGGAACCGGGATTTCCCCGAAACTCGGCCGTCCGCTTCCAAAAATGAAGTCCCGTGTGGCTTCCGGCCAGGAACGCTTCCATTGAAAAGCGGGTTCGGAGAATCCTTTTTTCAATGAAACGGCGGCTGTTTTTATGGAACTTTTTTTCTTTTTCGCAGTCTTAACACAAAAAATGAAGGAGTTTTTTTGCCATGGACCGGGAGAAAATGGTTAAAAATAGTGTGCTTTTTATTTCGTGCGTTTCGCTGCTGGCCATCGTCTGGATTCTGTCGGCCATCTATCATTCCTCCGGACGGACGGAGGTCCGGGAGACATCCTCCGGCGCGCCGCAGACAGTTTCCGTATCCGTATCCCCGCAGTCCGCACGCACGCTTCAGGATGACTTCGCCCGGATTGCCGAGCAGAGCCTTCCCTCGGTCGTGGTGATCCGCACCGGGCGGACCGTGAATCTCTGGCGGCGGGCCGACGCCTATGACGATGTTCACGAATATTACTATGGAAAACGCGAAAGAGTCCCCACCGGCCAAGGTTCCGGCTTCTTTGTCAACGAGAAAGGGCATATCCTGACCAATTACCACATCATCAAAGGACAGGAATACTTTCGCGCGATCCTCCATGACGGCCGCGAATTCGATGCGAAACTGGTCGGCGGCGATCCCCTTTCCGATCTGGCGGTCCTGAAGATCGAGTATCCGGGCAAGACTCCGTTTCTCCGTTTTGCGGATTCGGAAAAAGTCAAGGCCGGACATTGGGCGATCGCGATCGGCGCGCCCTTCAGCCTTTCCCACACGGTTACGGTCGGCGTGGTGAGTTTCAACCGCCGGACCGTCGGACTGAACGTGCATGAAAACTTCATCCAGTTCGACGCCTCCATCAATCCGGGAAACAGCGGCGGTCCCCTGCTGAACATCGAAGGGAACGTGATCGGCGTCAACGACTTTATCCTGAGTCCCCAGGGCGGCAATATCGGGCTCGGCTTTGCAATCGCAGGGAATCTTGCCAAAGGCATCTGCTCCGATCTGATCGAAAAGGGCCATACGGAACGGTCCTGGGTCGGGATTTATATGAGAGAACTTCCCGGAGACCTCAAGGCAAAAGGGAACCTCGACCACGGCGTGCTGGTCGCCCGGGTCTACCGGAATTCCCCGGCCCAGCGCGGCGGAATTCTCCCGGGAGACATTCTCCTGAAAGTCGACGGCAAGGATGTGCGGGAAGTCAGCACGACCCGCCTTCTGCTCTTTTCAAAACGTCCGGGCGAAACCGTCCGCCTTCAAATCCTGCGCGACGGACAGAAAAAAGAGATCGACATCAAGACCGGCGTCCTGTCCGGAAACTGAAAAAACTGTATTTGGCAGTCCCCCCTCCTGAAAAGCCCGTGCGAACCTTGCCGGGAAAAGTTTGATGCGGCGCGGGCGGCATTTGTTTTTGATTTTTTTATGTCCGTTCCTTTGATAAAAGGAAAAAGCGTGGTATGTTTCTTCATTCATAATTTCGTAATGAGTTCAACACGCAGGACAATAGAAAATGACGAAGCATATTTTCATTACAGGCGGTGTGGTATCCTCCCTGGGCAAAGGCATCACGGCCGCTTCCATCGGACGGCTGCTCATCAGCCGCGGCCTGCGCATCTGCATGCTGAAGATGGACCCCTATCTCAATATCGATCCCGGCACCATGAGCCCCTACCAGCATGGCGAGGTGTATGTGACCGATGACGGCGCCGAGGCCGACCTCGACCTTGGCCACTACGAACGCTTCACCGGCCAACCCACAACCCGAGCCTCATCCGTATCCTCCGGCCGCATCTACTGGGACGTGCTCCAGAAGGAACGCCATGGCGATTACCTCGGCCACACCATCCAGATGATCCCGCACATCACCGACGAAATCAAAACGCGCATCCGCGCGCTCGCCGCACCCGATGTCGACATCGTCGTGGTCGAAATCGGTGGAACGGTTGGCGACATTGAGGGCCTGACCTTCCTCGAAGCCATTCGCCAGATCGGGCTGG
>MWCA01000075.1 GCA_002069785.1 Lentisphaerae bacterium ADurb.Bin242
CAGCTGAAAGAGATCTGCTGCCTACGAACGCCGGAGAAGAAGCCATGAAGAAGCTGCGCCGGATCGAAGGAATCTCCACGCTCCTGAAAACAATGCCGGGAAAAAAAGGAAAAGAAGCGGTGACGCGTCTCTGCGTTCCGGCCTCCGGAAAAAAACACGGCACCCCGTTCCGTTCGGGAGCGGCGCCCTACCGGATCGAATCCGACGGCACAATCCTGGTCATGCTGGTCACCCCGGTCGGAGGGGGCAAATGGATCCTTCCGAAAGGAAATATCAAACGGGGAATGTCCGGACGGGAATCCGCGGAGGAAGAGGCGCGGGAGGAAGCCGGGGTCATCGGGAAATGCGATAACTTCCTCCTGGGAGTCTCCCGCTTCAAAAATGGACAGTTTATCGAGATTTATCCGATGAAGATCGCCAAAATTCTGGGAACGTGGGAGGAATCCGGGCGCCGTTCGCGTTTCCTGTTTCCTCTGGAGGAGGCGCGGAGGGAACTGGACGACCGCGACGCCGCCGCCATTCTGGAACGTCTCCGGCAATATATCGCGGAAAAGGAGTAGGCCGGAGCCATGGATTTGCTGAACGTTGAAAATCTGACGGTTGCCTTTCAATCCGAAGGGAAGCTCCTGCCGGCGGTCTCCGGGGTGTCCTTCCGCGTGGGGAACGGAGAAATTCTGGCGCTGGTGGGGGAAAGCGGATGCGGGAAAAGCGTGACTTGCATGGCGCTTGCCAAGCTTCTGCCGGAATCGGCGAAAATCCTTTCCGGACGGGTCGAGCTGATGACCCGGGACGGGGAACGGGTGGATGTCCTTTCCCTGACCGGACGCGCGTTGCGGAAAATCCGAGGCGGAGAGATCGGGTATATTTTTCAGGAGCCGTCGGTCTCCCTGAATCCGGTGTTCCGGATCGGGGAGCAGATCGCGGAGGCGCTGCGCCTCCATCGTCCCGACGTGGAAGATCCGTGGAGCGAAGCCGTCGAATTGTTGAAACGGGTGGGCATCCCCGATCCGGCGGGACGGGTCTGGCGGTATCCGCACGAGATGTCGGGGGGGATGCAGCAGCGGGTCATGATCGCAATGGCGATCGCGAGCCGTCCGTCGCTGCTGGTCGCGGACGAACCCACGACGGCGCTGGACGTGACCATTCAGGCGCAGATTCTGGATCTGCTGCTGGAACTGCGCAAAACGCTCGGAATGTCGATCATCCTGGTGACGCACAACCTCGGGATCGTCTCCGAAACGGCCGACCGGGTCGCGGTCATGTATGCCGGCCAGATCGTGGAACTGGCCCCGGCCCGGGAGCTGGTCGAAGCTCCGCTGCATCCGTATACCCGCGCCCTTCTTGCGGCCGTTCCGGTCCTCGGACATGAGGCCGGACGTCTCGCCACCATTCCGGGGACCGTCCCCCTGCCGGGGGATTTTCCCGCCGGATGCCGTTTCTCGAACCGCTGTCCCCTGTGCGGGGAAATCCCGACGGACGACCGCCGGAAATGCTGTGAGATCGCCCCCCCGCTGAAAGACTGCGGAAACGGTCATTTCTGTGCATGTCATCGGGTGAAAGGAAAGGATCAGTCGTCATGAAGGAACAACCCTTGACCCGGCAGCTTGCGCCGCTGATTATTTTCATTCTGCTGGTAATCGTTCTGACCCTCGTGATCCGGGGGAGCCGCTCGGATACGGATTCCAACTCCGATCTTTTCGAGACCCGGGCCTCCCAGTTGAAAATGAAGCTGAGCCCCTTTTCCTACAACCAGCCGCGGCCTTCGGCGCGTCCAGGAGGACCCCGGATCACCATCCCCGAAGTGGAACAGACCCTTTCGCTGGCGGCCATGGACTGTGAAAAAGGCCGATACGCCGTCGCCGAAGACCGCCTCCGCACCGCGCTGGTGTTCCATCCGGAAAACCGTTCCCTGCTTTCCATGCTCGGCACCACGTTCTACCTCCAGCAGAAATACAAGGAAGCGGAGGAAATCTTCCGGAATCTCGCTTATCTGGACCCCTCCGACTCCGTCGCCTACAACAATCTCGGGGCCGCCCTGGCCAGGCAGAAGCGTTACCGGGAGGCCATCGCCAGCGTGGAAAAAGTATACAAAAAGGAACCGGACTCCCCCATCACGGCCCTGAACCTCTCCGGAATGCATTCCATGGCCGGCAACACGGCCGAGGCGCTGGAATACTTCAAGAAAGCTTACCAGACCCTCGGGGAACGGATCCTTCCGCTTTCCTACAACACCAACTTCGACAACATCCGCAAGGAAAAAGATTTCATGAAAATTGTCCAGGAGGCGCGGGAAAAAAGCAGCCTGTACGAAAAAGCGCCTCCCCAAAACGGCACGGAGATTCCGCCCGCCCCGGAAAAAGGAACCGGGCAATGAGCAGAATCCATCTTCTTCCGGAACAGATCTACAATAAAATCGCGGCCGGGGAGGTGGTCGAACGTCCGGCCTCGGTTCTCAAGGAGCTGCTGGAAAACGCCCTCGATGCGGGCGCGCTGAAAATCACGGTGCAGGTCCGCAAGGCCGGATCGGAATTCATCTCCGTGGTGGACGACGGCTGCGGCATGGACGCCGACGATGCGCTGCTCTGCTTCGAGCCCCACGCCACCAGCAAGATTCTGAAGGAGTCCGATCTTTTCGCCATCACCACCATGGGCTTCCGGGGGGAGGCCATGCCCAGCATCGCCTCGGTTTCCAAAATCACGCTCCGGACGCGTCCGAAGGAGTCGCAGGAAGGCTGCGAAGTCGTGCTTCACGGAGGCAAAATGATCTCCTCGTCGCCGGTGGGGTGCGCCCCCGGAACCGAAGTGATCGTCCGCGATCTCTTCTTCAACACGCCCGCGCGGAAGAAATTCCTCCGGAGCCGGGCGACCGAGGAACACCACATCGCGGAGATGATGACCAACCTCTCCCTGGCGCACGCCGGCATCGCTTTCGAACTCAGGATGGACAACCGCGTTTTCCTGTCGAGTCCCGCCTCCACGGACCTGATTCCGCGCATCCGGGAGCTCTTTGGACGCGAATACGCCGACGCCATGCTTCCCGTGGATCATGAGGAAAACGGAATCCGTGTCAGCGGCTACATCGCACGGCGTTCCTTCACGCGCCCGACCCGCCTGGAACAGCGGATTTTCGTGAACGGACGTCCCGTCGAGGCGCAGGGCATCTACCGCGGCATCCGCGACGGCTGCGGTCCCGTTCTCGACCGGGGCCGCTACCAGCCGTGCATCCTGTTCCTGACGCTGAGCCCTTCCATGATCGACGTGAACGTGCATCCGTCCAAGCGGGAGGTCCGTTTTTCCCGTGAATTCGAAGTCGTGGCGGTCGTCCGCACGGCGGTCGAACGCGCCATGCGGAACACCAATTCCCCGGTCCTTTCCATGGGCGCCGTGTCCGTTTTCGGAAACGAGGCTCCCCTCGAAAATGAAACGGACATTTCTCCGAAGCCTTTTGAAAACATCCCGGAACCGCCTCCGCCCGCCGGTCCCGAACCGGAAGACGGCCTCTCCATGCTGGACGCGGTCATGAGGTCCGCCTTTCTGGATTACGCGCCGCAGGCCCTCGCGGTCTCCCGGATGACGACCGTCGCCGAACTGCCCGGTTTCCGCACGGAAACGGACAAACCCCGCCAAGATCAGCCGACAGTTCCGTCGGAGGAGAAGCCGGAAGAATCCGCCGCCGCGCCGCCGGAAAAAAACTCGCTCGGACTGCGGATCGTCGGGATTCTCAACAGCACCTACATTCTGGGAGAACGGGCCGACGGCCTGATCCTGATCGATCAGCACGCCGCGCACGAACGCATCCTTTTCGAGCGGCTTCTGAAAGGAGTGGACGGCGTTCTTTCCCAGCGGCTCCTGATCCCGGTCCCGCTGGAACTCTCCCGCGCGGAAATCGCCTTTCTCCGGAAAAACGCCGAACTGCTGGAAAAACTGGGTTTCGAGGCCGAACCCTTCGGCAGCAATGCGGTCAAGCTCAACGCCATTCCCGCCGCACTCTCCCAGGACAACGCGGGAAATGTGTTCAAAAACATGCTTTCCGAGGTTGCCGAAAGCGGAATGCCCGGACAGCGGATCGACTACGAAAAATTTGCCATGTGCGCATGCAAGGCCGCCGTCAAGGCCAATGACGTCCTGACCCTCGAAGAGGCGATCGCCCTCCTCCGGCAGCTCTCCTTCTGCGAACTGCCGTTCGCGTGTCCGCACGGACGTCCCACGATCCTCAACATCTCCATGAAGGAGATCGAGCGCCGTTTCGGACGCAAGTAACCGTTTGGTTCCGGAAAATCCGGAAGCCGCTCAGAATTCGCAGGGTTCGTACCAGGAACGTCCGTCGGAACGGAGCAGCCGATCCGCTTCTTCCGGTCCGGCGGAACCGGCGGGATAAAAACGAAGCGGCATCCGTTCCCGGGCTTCCAGAACGGGCGACAGCAGGGACCATGCCAGGCGGACCGTGTCGCTGCGGATGAACAGGGTCTGGTCGCCCAGCATGCAATCCAGCAGGAGCCTTTCGTAGGCCTCCGGCATGCTTTCGCCGGTATCCAGAATGGAGGCATACTTGAAGTCCATCGTCAGGTCGCCCATGCAGAGCTTCGGACCGGGCCGCTTGGCAATCAGATTCAGCGCCAGGCCCTCTTCCGGCTGGACGGTCAGAATGAGGCGGTTCCGGGCCAGGTCCCGTTCCCGGACCGGCTCGAAAATGCTGTGCGGAACGTGCTTGAAATTGATGACGATCTCGCTGCGCTTGCGGTTCAGGCGCTTTCCGCTCCGGAGATAGAACGGCACGCCCCGCCAGCGCCAGTTGTCGATGAACAGGCGCGCCGCCGCATACGTCTCCGTTCGGGAATCCGGGGCGACCCCTTTTTCCGCGCGGTAGGCGGGCATTCCATTGCCCTCCGCATATTGTCCGAGCACAAAATCTTCCGGGAGGAACGGACGGATGGAACGGAGCAGGCGCGCCTTCTCGTCCCGCACCCGGTCCGCGGCGAAGGAAACCGGAATTTCCATCGCCACGAGGGAGAGCATTTCCAGCATATGGTTCTGGAACATGTCGCGGAGAAGTCCCGCCTGCTCGAAATAACCGGCCCGGTGCTCGACGCCCAGCGTTTCCACCGCCGTGATCTGGACCGAATCGATGTAATCCCGGTTCCAGACCGGCTCGAAAAGCACGTTCGCGAAACGGAACATCAGGATGTTCTGGACCGTCTCCTTGCCGAGATAGTGGTCGATCCGGTAGAGCTGGCGTTCGGTAAGGAAACGCAGCAGACCGCTCTCCAGCGCAAAGGAGCTTTCCAGATCATGTCCGAACGGCTTTTCGATGACGACATGCCGCCACTGCGAACACTCCTGGGTGCCGCACGGCTCCGCGGTCAGGCCCGCGGCGGCCAGGTGCTCCACGACCGGAAGATACAGGGAAGGCGCCGTCGCCAGATAGAAAAGACGGCAGGAATCCAGGTTGCCGAACGAATGTTCCACCTCGGCAACGGCCGGAACCAGACGCTCATACGTGTCGTGCTCGGCATAGTCCCCGGCATGATAAAACAGCCGTTTGAGAAACCCCTCGAGGCAGGGGGACGGCTCCATGCCGGGCAGCTTGCGCACGTATTCGCGATAGTCCTCATGGGACATCCGGTCACGGCCGCAGGCAATGATCCCGGAACGCTTGTGCAGAAGCTCCCGCTGACACAGATGATACAGCGAGGGAATCAGCTTGCGCCCGGCCAGGTCGCCGAGCGCGCCGAAGATCACCACCGTGTTCGGCGGCGGGGTGACTTCCATGCAGAACCCGCCGCGCCACCGGCAACCCGTTTCCATGACAGCCGGCATGGCGTCAGCTGTGTTTTGCGAGATATTGGGCCGTTCCTTCGGGCGACGCCTTCATCGCTTCCTCGCCGGGGTGCCAGTTGGCGGGGCAGACATCGCCATGTTTTTCGGTGAACTGGAGGGCATCCAGCACCCGCAGGACCTCATCGACGTTCCGGCCGATGGAAAGATTGTTGAGCGTGGCATGCTGAATGATCCCGGCCTTGTCGATCACGAACAGGCCGCGCACGGCGATGGAGTCGTTCATCAGGACGTCATAGGAGCGGGAAATGCTCTTGGTGAGGTCGGCGACCATGGGGAAACGCACGTTTCCGATGCCTCCCTGTTTCGGCTCGGTCGACTTCCACGCAAAATGCGAAAACTGGGAATCCGTGGAAACGGAAACCACTTCGCAGTTGCGTTTCTTGAACTCGTCGAGCTTGCGGTCGAAGGCGATGATCTCGGAAGGACAGACGAACGTAAAGTCCATCGGATAGAAGAACAACACCACATACTGTCCTCTCAGCTTCGAAAGTGTGAACGGAGCGATACTCATGTCCGCATAAACGGCATCCGCGGTAAAGTCCGGAGCTTCTTTGGTAACCAGCATGGAGACCCCCTTTTTTAATTCGGTTTGAACCGGGATTCAAAGTTCCGTGAACCCCTTCTCCGGGTACCCTAATCCGGCAACCCGGAAAATGCAAGTCCCGCTCGGCTCTTCTTTATGAGAAATGAATGAATTTTTTCGTTCCGGGGAAGCCCGTCCGCACAAAAATCCAGTGAAGCGGACAAAAATCCCATTTACAAAACCATTCCCCCGGTGTATACTCCTCCTGGTAACAGTCAATAAACGGAAAGGGAGGCTGCATCATGATTTTTTATCCGGCGTTTCCTCAACGGGAAATCATCGAACTGGACGGGATATGGCAATTCAGATTCCTGGAAGACGCTCCTCTGGAATCCCTGAATCCGGAGAATTTCGTTTTCGACGACGTGATGGCGGTTCCGGGATCGTTCGACTGTTCGCCCTCCTGTTATTCCAAACGGGGCACGGCCCTTTACCGGACGGAATTCACCGTGAAAAACACGATGGAGGCCTCCCTCCTGAAAATCGGAGGCATCGGGCTGCGCGGAAAATTCTGGATCAACGGAAAGGAAGCCGGTTTCACGAATCTTCCCTATTCCGGCGTGGAGTTTCCCTCCGGGCGGCTTTCCGCCGGACGGCATGCCCTCACCGCCGCCCTCGACAACCGTTTCGATCCGGACAAGATGAAGCTCTTTTATCCGAACTACGATTTCTATGCGTTCGGCGGATTCTACCGCGGACTCTCCCTCTCCGGCGTCCCGGAGACCTGGATCGACCGGGTTCAGGTCCTGACGAAGGATTTCCGCACCGGACGGGTCCGCGTCCGCGTGCTTCTCGGCGGAAAACCTCTTTCCGAAACGGTGCTGAAATTCCGGTCCGACACCGAAAAAGAGTTCAAAAACATCCCCGTGAAATTTCAGGAGCAGATCGCGGAAACGGAACTCTCCGTGCCGGATTTCCAGTGCTGGAGTCCGGAGAATCCGCACATGCACACGCTCGAAACGGTTCTGGAAAACGGGGACAGTGCGATCGAAAGTTTCGGCATCCGGGAAATCCGCACGGAAGGGACCCGGATTCTTCTGAACGGACAGGCGATCCGTCTCAAAGGCTTCAACCGGCACGAATCCCATCCCGAATTCGGCCCGGCGGTCCCTCTTCCGGTCATGATCGAGGACTTGCAGAACCTGAAACGTCTCCACTGCAACTTCATCCGGGGCGCCCATTATCCGCAGGACCCGAAATTTCTCCAGCTCTGCGACCGGACCGGATTCCTCGTGTGGGAGGAATCCCTCGGCTGGGGAAACAACGCCGCCCAGATGTTCGATCCCGAGTTCATGCGGCTCCAGCTCGAACAGACCCGCCGGATGGTGCGGAACAGCATCAATCACCCGTCCGTGATCATCTGGGCGTTCCTCAATGAGTTCCACTCCGTGAGCGAAGAAGGAAGAAACCTCTGCCGCGAACTGGTGAAAGCGATCAAGGAGGAAGACCCGACCCGCCTGGTCTCCTTTGCCGACTGCCATTGTCACGCGGACGCGGAAAAACTCAACTGCTACGAATTTCTCGACGTGGTCTCCTACAATACGTATCCGGGCTGGATCTCGGCCGATTCCGCCGAGGAGCCGGAAGCCTACATCCGCCCCGACCGCGACCGGATTCTGGAACTCATCCGCCGGCGCGGCATGGACCGGAAACCGATCCTCGTCAGCGAAATGGGATGCTGCGCCATCTATGGTCAGCACTCTCCGGACGACGCCCAATGGACCGAGGAGTTTCAGGCGCGGTATCTGGAAGAGGTCATCACCCGCGTTTTCGAAATGCCCGAAATCAGCGGTCTGGCGATCTGGCAGTTCAACGACGCCAAAAGCTATCTGCGGAAAGGCTCGACCATCCGCACGAAGCCGTTCGGCTACAATCTGGCCGGAGTTTTCGACCGGTACCGGCGTCCGAAGCTGGCCGCGGCCGTCGTTGAACGCCTGTTCAGGGACATCCCCGCGACCCGGTAGAATTTTCTCCCCGGCTCTCCGTCACCGCGCCTCGTTCAGCGCCCGGATCGCTTCTTCCCGCGTCCGGACAACGCCTTCCAGCTGCAAGTCGTTCAGGTGACGAAGCAGCTTTCCCATCCCGGGGCCGGGCGGGATTCCGAGGGCGATCAGGTCCCGGCCGGTCAGCAGGGGAAGCGGCACGGCCTCCTGTCCGGCGGCTTCGAGCTCGCGGATTCGGTCCAGCAGCAGGAGATAGTTCGTCAGAAGCCGATGACTTCCCATGCAGTCGATCCGGTGGAGTTCGAGTTCGACGGGAAAATTGGGATCGGCAATCAGTCTCCGCCACTTGGCCGGGCGCATTTTGTCCACGTGCGCAAACCGCATGTGGTTTGCCACCGCCTGTTCCACGCTTTTCACCAGCGCCGAGGGAGCTTTCAGACGCAGAAGAATCTCCCGCGCCATGGCCGCGCCCCGGTTTTCGTGTCCGTAAAAATGGAGGTTCCCGTCGCTGTCCACGGTCCGGCAGGGCGGCTTGCCCGCGTCGTGCAGCAGGACCGCCCAGCCGAGCTCGGGCGTCGGCCAGGCAATATGGGAAAGCATCTGCATGGTATGCTCGAAAACATCGCCCTCCGGATGGAATTTTTCGGGCTGCTCCACCCCGTGCATCGCCTCGACCTCCGGAAGGACGACCGACAGGATTCCCAGTTCGGAGAGCTTCCGGAAGGCCCGGTCCGGGTCCGGACCGCAGAGCATCCGGGTGAGTTCGTCGCGCACCCGTTCCGCCGAAAGGAACACCAGTTTATGAGAAAGCTCCCGGATCGCGGCGGCGGTTTCTTTTTCCAATTCGAAGCGGAACCGGACCGCGAACCGGACCGCGCGGAGCATCCGCAGGTAGTCCTCCGAAAACCGGGTCCGGGCGTCGCCGATGGTCCGGAGAACGCTCCGCCTCAAATCCGCCAGTCCTCCGACGAAGTCGATCACGAGCGACTTTTCCGGGTCAAAGAGCAGCGCGTTGACCGTGAAGTCCCGGCGTGCGACGTCTTCCTCCGGGGTCCGGCTGTACCGCAGGGTTCCGGGACGGCGCCCGTCCTCGTAATCGCGTTCCTCGCGGAAGGTCGCCACCTCGAAATTCATGGAATTCGCGACGACCGTCACCACCCCGAAGGCCGCGCCGACGGGAATGGAGTGTTCAAACAGCGCCGTCACCTGTTCCGGATGCGCGGAGGTGGTCACGTCGTAATCCTCCGGCGTCTTTCCGAGAACCAGGTCGCGGACCGCGCCGCCGACCAGATACGCCTCGAAGCCGGCCCCGCGGAGAGCCGATACGATCCCCGCGGCCGCACGATATTCCGGCGAATTCTCCGGCGCGGAAAGGTGTATTTCCTCACTTTTCATAAAAAAATAATTCTTCCGGTTTGTCTTTCCCCGATTTTATGCTACATATTACACCGGAAAGCAATGAATTGCAAATTCACAATTTCCCGGTCCGGCCCATCCGGCCGGGGAAAGGCAAGAAACAGCAGAATGAGGACAGCGTTTTTCGGCGGCACGTTCGATCCGGTCCACAGGGGACATCTGGCCATTGCACAGGCCGTTCTCGACCGGGGACTCGCGGACCGGGTACTGTTCGTACCCGCGCCGACTCCGCCGCACAAAACGGACCAGCCCGTCACACCGTTCGAGCGGCGTTTTGCGATGCTGGCGCTGGCGCTGGAAGGACACAGGAACTTCGAGCTTTCGGATATGGAGCGCCACCGCACCGGGAAATCCTATACGATCGACTCGCTGGAGGCGCTCTCCACGGACGCGAACCGCGGGGAAATCCTTCTGCTGATCGGCGCGGACAGCCTCTGCCAGCTTCACACGTGGAAGCGTCCGCACGATCTGGTGAAATCCTACCGGCTCATCACCTATCCCCGCTACGGAGAGATCCCGGAACCCGCCCGTCTCCGTCCCTTCTGGAGCGAAGAGGAGATCGCGCGGATGCTGGCGTCGGTAATTCCGGACGCGCCGCATTTCCCGGTTTCTTCCACGGAAATCCGTGAAATGCTGAAAAAAGGCGACCTCGAAAGCGCCTCCGCATTTGTCACGGGCCGGATCATGGAGTATATTACAGACCAGCATTTGTATGGAACGGGCGGAACGGAAAATTTTCCCGCACCGACCGTTAATAAAGAAAAACGGAAAACCGGAAGAACGGAGGAGTTCATGGCAAACGAAAAGAAGATCGAGGCGGAAGACATTGTCAAGCTCTGCGAAGAGATTGCTTATGACCGGAAAGCCGAAAACATTATCAGGATCGACCTGAAGGAACTGCCTGCCGTCACGGATTATTTTCTTCTTTGCACCGCCTCCTCCGAACCGCACATCCGGGCGATCGTCGAACGGATTCAGCGGGATGTTCTGGAAAAGCTCAAGGTAAAGCCCCTTCACGTGGACGGCTCGCCCGAAAGCCGCTGGAGCATCGTGGATTTCGGAAGCGTGATGGTGCACGTCATGACCGAGGAATCCCGCACCCGTTACCAGCTGGAAGACCTCTGGGGCGACGCGCCGAAAACGGATGCGGTCAAACGGATCGAAGCCGCCCTCCGGCGCAGGGCCGTTTCCACAAAAGAGAAAGAGGCGGCGAAGTAAGACATGCGTGGACCCTTGAAAGATCAATGGAACGAATTCGACTGGGAAGCCGAACTGAAAAAAGACGACGCCCGGGTGGACACCTATATGCGCGAACTGCCTCGCTACATCGACCTGCCCGCGGAGGACGCCGTCATCATGAAGCATATCCAGGAGAAACCCGATCTGGTCCCCTTCAACGGCGACTACCGGGAGTCCTCCCTCTATGAGCTTTTCGAAGACAACGATGTGGACGAGGAAGTCGATTTTTCCGACGACTGGCAGAAGCGCGACGGCGCCGACTTCTTTATCGTCGCCGGCCGACTGGCGCGTCTCTGGGCGCAGTATTTCGCCTCGGAAACCAACCCGGAACAGACCGTCGCCGGCATGCGTATCCTCTGTCTCTACGGCAAGATCATGGCACGCGGCGCGGACCTCATCGACATGGAGGACGATGAATATCCGGCGCTCCGGGTCGCCCTCGTCAAACGCCTTCTTTCCGACGTCAACCAGCTGATGGGCGAGCTTCAGCGCCTTTCCGCGAAAATTCCCTCCGCGGCGGAGAAGGCCGATTTCCACTTCGAGCACCTCATGACCTTCCGTGAAAAAGTCCTGGCGCTCCTGGCGAAATACCGTTCCGGAAAATCCTAGTTTTTCTTGAAAAAAAATTGTATTTTCCGCATTCAAAATTATATTACCCAACCAACTGCTTTACCATACGAACCGGGAACCGTGGGAGGAACCGTCTGGGAAATGAACGTTCACAAAGAAACTTTTGAGCGCTGGACGCCGCGCGATTCAGCGGACCTGTATGGGATCCGTGACTGGGGCGCCGGATATTTCGACATCAACAGCAAAGGCGAACTGGTCGTCACGGCGTTCGGTCCGGAAGGTCCCGCCGTCAGCCTGATGGAAATCGTCAACGGAATCAAGGAACGCGGCATGAACATGCCCGTCCTTCTCCGCCTCCGCAACATTCTCGACACCCAGATCCGCCTGCTCCATTCCTCCTTCGCCAAGGCGATCAAACAGACCGGCTTCCAGGGCAAATACCGCGGCGTCTACCCGATCAAGGTCAACCAGCAGCAGCAGGTAATCGAGGAGGTTGCCCGCTTCGGACGCGAATTCCACCACGGCTTCGAGGCCGGGAGCAAGGCCGAATTGATCGCCGCGATCGGCAACATGACCGACCGCAACGCCTGCCTGGTCTGCAACGGTTACAAAGACGAGGAGTTCATCGATCTCGGCCTCTATGCCACGAAGATCGGGATCAAGTGCGTCCTCGTCATCGAGATGCCCGGAGAACTGCCCATCATCATCGAGCGCAGCAAGAAACTCAAAATCAGGCCCATGATCGGCATCCGCATGAAGCTCTCCACCCGCGCCGGGGGACAGTGGACCGAATCCGGCGGCGACCGCAGCGTTTTCGGGCTCAATACGGCCGAACTCATCCATATCGTCGACACCCTGAAAGAAGCCGGCATGCTGGACTGTCTCCGGCTTCTGCATTACCACATCGGTTCCCAGATTCCCAACATCCGCGACATCCGCGCGGGCGTGCTGGAAGCCAGCCGGGTCTACTGCGGACTCGTGGAGGAAGGCGCACCCATGGGATTCCTCGACCTCGGAGGCGGCCTGGCCGTCGACTACGACGGGTCCCACACCAACTACCATTCGAGCCGGAACTACACGCTCGACGAATATTGCGTGGACGTCATCGAGACCGTCGCGGAAACGCTGTCCGCGAAAAAAGTCCCGCATCCCAGCATCATCACGGAGTCCGGCCGGGCGACCGTCGCCTATTATTCGGTGCTGCTGTTCAACATTCTGGACGTTGCCTCCTTCGAACCGGCGAAAAAGCCCGCCACGCTCCCGAGCGACATCTGCGAGCATACCAAGGATCTTCTGGCCCTGGTCGGAAACATCAACCAGCGCAACCTCCAGGAAAGTTTCCACGACGCAATCTACTACCGCGACGAAATCCGGCTCCTCTTCAAAAACGGACGGATCTCCCTCCGCGAACGGGCTCTGGCCGAGAGCGCTTTCTGGAGCATCATCGCCTCCGTCAACAAAGAAATCCACAAGCTCAAATACATTCCCGACGAATTCGAGGACCTCGACGCCGCGCTGGCCGACATCTATTACGCGAACTTCAGCGTGTTCCAGTCGCTCCCCGACTCCTGGGCCATCAAACAGGTCTTCCCCATCATGCCGATCCACCGTCTCGCGGAACGTCCCACCCGCAACGCGATCATTTCGGACATCACGTGCGACTGCGACGGCAAGATCGACCGTTTCGTGGACCTCCACGACGAGCGGCGCACCCTCCAGCTTCACGAAGTCAACGAAAAGGATGAATATTACCTGGGCGCTTTTCTGGTCGGCGCCTATCAGGAAACCCTCGGCGACCTCCACAACCTTCTCGGCGACACCAACGTGGTCAACATCAACATCAGCCGCGAAGACGGACACTTCGAGATCGTCAAGGAGCTGGAGGGCGACACCGTCGCGGACGTCCTCAGCTATGTGGAATACAGTCCCAAGGAGCTGACCGACAGCTTCCGCGGCATCGCCGAACGCGCGGTCGTGGAAAAACTCATCACCCCCGCCGAACGCCGGACCATCGTCTCCGCGTTTGAAAACGGGCTTCGCGGCTATACCTATTTCGAACGATAAACCCTTTCAGACAGGAGTTACACGCATGGCAAGAATCCTCATCATCGGCGCGGGCGGCGTCAGCCAGGTCGCGGTTCACAAATGCGCTCAGGCATCGGACGTTTTCACCGACATCTGTCTGGCCAGCCGGACGCTGTCCAAATGCGACAAAATCGCCGCCCAGCTCAAGCGTCCCATCCGCACCGCCCGGGTCGACGCCGACAACGTCCCCCAGCTGGTGAAGCTCATCAAGGACTTCCGTCCCGACGTCGTTCTCAACGTCGCGCTCCCCTATCAGGACCTCCATATCATGGACGCCTGCCTCGAGACCGGCGTCCACTATGTCGACACCGCCAACTACGAGCCGCCGGACGTCGCCCATTTCGAATACAAATGGCAGTGGGCCTACCAGGAGCGCTTCAAGAAGAAAGGCATCCTGGCGCTCCTCGGCAGCGGCTTCGACCCCGGCGTGACCAACGTCTATACCGCCTGGGCCCTGAAAAAGCATTTCGACACCATCGAAACGCTCGACATCATCGACGCCAACGCCGGCGACCACGGCCAGCCCTTCGCCACCAATTTCAACCCGGAAATCAACATCCGCGAAGTCACCGCCAAAGGCCGCTACTGGGAAAAAGGCAAATGGATCGAAACCGATCCCCTTTCCGTCAAAAAGACCATGGACTTCCCCGGCGGCATCGGCCCGAAGAAAATCTATCTGATGTTCCACGAGGAACTCGAATCCCTCACGAAGAACTTCGCGAAGAAGGGACTCAAGCGCGCCCGTTTCTGGATGACTTTCAGCGACAACTATCTCAAGCATCTGGAAGTCCTCCGGAACGTCGGCATGACCCGCATCGATCCCGTCCTCTACAATGGACACGAAATCGTTCCGCTCCAGTTCCTCAAGGCGCTTCTCCCCGATCCGGCTTCCCTCGGCCCCCTCACCAAGGGCAAAACCTGTATCGGATGCAAGATCAAAGGAACGGCCAAAGACGGCCGGAAGCGCGAATATTACATCTACAACATTTGCAGTCATGAGGAATCCTATAAGGAAGTACAGTCCCAGGCAATCTCCTACACCACCGGCGTCCCCGCGATGATCGGCGCCATGCTCGTGGCAACCGGCGTCTGGAAAGGCGCCGGCGTCTTCAACATGGAAGACTTCGATCCCGAGCCCTTCATGAAGAAACTCAATCAGTACGGCCTTCCCTGGACGGAAGTTTTCCTGAAATGACCCCGCTCCCGCTGGAAGACATCAAACCCCCGTGCTTCGTGGTGGACAGGGCGCTTCTCCGGAGGAATCTGGAGATTCTCGGCCGCGTCCGCCGCGAAACCGGCGTGAAAATCCTTCTGGCGCAGAAAGCGTTTTCCATGTTCTCCGTCTATCCGCTGCTGGCCGGAACACTGGACGGCACCTGCGCCAGTTCGCCTCACGAAGCCCGCCTCGGACGCGAGGAGTTCGGAAAAGAGGTCACGGCCTTCGCCGCCGCCTATTCCCGGCAGGACCTCGAAGAACTCCTGTCCTGCTGCAACCATGTGATCTTCAACTCCTTCTCGCAATGGAAGCGTTTCCGCGACCTGACCGGAAAGGCGCCCGGCGTGAAGTTCGGACTGCGCTGCAACCCGGAACATTCCGAAGGGCAGACGCCCCTGTACGATCCCTGCGCCCCGAAGTCCCGGCTCGGAATCCGTCACGCCGACTTCGCGGGCGAATCGCTGGAAGGCATTACGGGGCTTCACGTCCACAATCTCTGCGAGCAGAACGCGGACGCCTTCGAACGCACGCTCGCGGTTTTTGAAAAAACGTTCGCGGACATCATTCCGCAGATGCAATGGATCAACTTCGGCGGAGGGCACCACATCACCCGTCCGGACTACGACGTGCCTCTTCTGTGCCGTCTGCTGAACGGCTTCCGGAAGCGGTGGAACATCTCCGAACTCTACCTCGAACCCGGGGAGGCGGTCGCCCTCGATGCGGGCTATCTGGTCGCCACGGTTCTGGACATCGTCCGCAACGAGATGGACATTGCGATTCTGGACACCTCCGCGGAAGCCCACATGCCCGACGTTCTGGAAATGCCGTACCGCCCGAACATAATCGGAGCGGGCCAGCCGTCCGAAAAGAAATGTACGTACCGTCTGGCCGGACACTCCTGTCTGGCCGGGGATGTGATCGGGGACTATTCTTTCGATGAAAAACTGGAGATCGGCCGGAAGGTGGTGTTCCTCGATATGGCGCACTATACCATGGTCAAGACCAACACCTTCAACGGGCTCCAACTGCCCTCCATTGCGCTGTTCGATTCACAGACCCATGAATACAGGGTGGTCCGCGAATTCGACTATTCCGATTTCAAATCGCGGCTCTCCTGACGAAAACAAAAAGGAAACTGAAAATGTCCACCTGTTCCGGCAACTGCTCCGCCTGCAAGGAAAAAGGATTCTGTTCCAATGAAAACGCAAAACTGAATTCCGTCCTGGAAAAGATCAGGCACAAGGTGATGGTCCTCTCCGGAAAAGGCGGCGTCGGCAAAAGCTCCGTCGCCGCCTCGCTGGCGGTTCTGCTGGCCAGGGCCGGAAAATCCGTCGGACTGCTGGACCTGGATTTCCACGGTCCCTCCCAGCCGACTTTGTTCGGAGTCCAGCACCTCCGTCTGGAAGGCGATGAAAACGGTCTTCTTCCGATGGAAAGCAAAGGCGTCAAACTGGTTTCCATCGGCCTTCTTCTGGACGACGCGGATCAGGCGGTCATCTGGCGGGGACCGGCGAAAATCGGAATCCTCAAGCAGCTGATCGAAGAAGTGCAGTGGGGCGATCTGGACTATTTGATCCTTGACTTCCCTCCCGGTTCCGGGGATGAAGTGCTCTCCGCGGCCCAGATGATCACCGGGGACCGGCGCGCCCTGGTGGTGACTACTCCCCAGGAGCTCTCCATGGCGGACTGCCGCAAGTGCATCGACTTCTGCCGCAAGCTGGAGATCCCTCTTGCCGGCATCGTGGAAAACATGTCCGGCTTCACCTGTCCCGACTGCGGACATACCCATCCTCTCTTTTCGAAAGGCGGCGGCGCGCTCCTCGCCAAAGCCTATGGAGTTCCCCTTCTGGCGCAGCTCCCCCTGAATCCGCGTTTCATGGAACGGTGCGACAACGGAGAGCTGGATATCGCGCTGAAGGAGGCTCCCGAGATATGCAATGGTCTTGAGAATGTTATATCTACAATTATACAATAAACTTTTCAGTATTTGACAAAAACCCTTTTAGCTGTATATTATAGGAAAACGGCGGATTTCCAGAACTTAACCTTCAAAACATCGAGGTGCAGCATGAGGTCGAATACGGAAGTAAATCTCGCAAGACTTGCAAAGACGACACTCTCTACGGATTTCGTGGAGTCCCATTGCGGTGAATGGAATCACCAGGACTGGCTTCTCTTCTGTGCTTCCCTGGAGGAAAAAGGCTATACTCCCATCGATCTGGACCAGGTCGGGCTTCTGCTGGAAAAGGCCAAATCCGAGTATTGGGAAAAGCACAATTGACTCCCGGAACCTCTTCTTCGGATGCTCCGGGCGAACTGTTCCTGATTTCCACTCCAATCGGAAATCTGGACGATATGACCATCCGGGCTGTCGAGACATTGAAACAGTGCACGGTGGTTTTTGCGGAGGATACGCGCCGGACTCTTGTCCTTTTCCGGAAGTTCGGCATCCATGTGCGCCTGGCTTCCTATCACGCCTTCAATGAACACGGCAAAACCCATGAAGTAATTTCCCGCGTACTGGCCGGGGAACGGGTCGGTCTGGTCACCGACGCCGGAACGCCGTGTGTCGCCGATCCCGGCTTTTTGCTGGTCCGGGAAGCGGTCAAAGCCGGCATCCAGCCCAAAGTGATTCCCGGCGTCTCCTCCCTGACCTTCGCCATCGCCGCCGGCGGACTTCCCTCCGAGCGTTTTTCCTTTTACGGTTTCCTGCCGGTCAAAAGCGGACGCCGTGCCGCCCGGATCGCGGAAATCGCCGCCGAAAATAAGAGCGTCGTCATTTTCGAATCTCCCTACCGCCTCTCGAAACTCCTCCTGGAATTGCGCGACGCCCTCGGAGCCGGCACCGCCTGCGCGGTCGTCCGGGAAGCGACCAAACTCCATGAAGAAATTCTCCGGGGCACGCTCGGCGAACTGGTCGAAACCACTGCCGCCCGCGTCTGGAAAGGGGAATGCGTCGTGATGGTTTCCGCCCGGAATCCGGACCCTTCCGCCGGGCAGGAAAATGAGGCTGGCTTCGTTTCCTGAAAAGGAAACTTTTTCCATGTTTTTTCCATTCGGGTGTTTGAAAATCCCGGTTTCCGCGTTATATTTCAATGGCAAATGATCACATGAGCATTTGCCGCACCATGCGGCCCACCCTCTATATGGAGAACTGTAATGGGCAATCTTTATCTCGACCGGTTCATGGAAAAATTTGAATTCGAAGGATTGACCTTCGACGACATTTCGATGTTGACGCAATATGCGGATTTTCTCCCGGACGAGGCCGATATTTCCACTAATTTTTCCACCAATATCAAATTGAATATCCCCTTTGTCAGCGCGGCCATGGACACCGTGACCGAAAGCGAAATGGCCATCGCCATGGCCAAGCTCGGCGGAATCGGGGTCATTCATAAGAATCTCACGCCCGTGATGCAAGCCGACGAGGTGCGCCGGGTCAAGCAGTATCTCAACGGGCTGATCCGGAAGCCCGTGGTCTTCGAGGAGAACACCACCGTCGAGGAAATGCTCAACGAAAAAAATTCCAAGCAGTATTCCTTCTCCGGCTTCCCGATCGTGGACAAGGACGGCAGGCTGGTCGGCATCATCACCTCCCGGGACATCAAGTTCCTGGCGGACCGCCGCTGCAAGGTCTCCGACATCATGACCCGGAACGTCATTACCGCTCCGGTCTCGACGCCTCTCCGGGAGGCATACAAGATCATGCACGACAACAAGGTCGGCAAGCTGCCCCTGGTCGACAAGGAAAGGCGGCTCAAGGGACTTTACAGTTTCCAGGACGTCTCCACGCTGATCACCAATATGGCCCCCGCCTACAACCGCGACCCGGAACACCGTCTCCGCGTCGCCGCCGCCGTCAGCCCCTATGACTACGAACGGGCCGCCGCCCTCGCCGAAGCCGGGGTCGACGCGATGGTGATCGACACCGCCCACGGCCACAGCAAGGGCGTCCTCGAAACCCTGCGGATGTTCAAGAAGGATTATCCCGAAGTCGATATCGTGGCCGGAAACATCGCCACCGGCGAAGCGGTCGAGGCGCTGATCGAAGCGGGCGCGGACGCCATCAAGGTCGGCATCGGCCCCGGCTCCATTTGCACCACGCGCGTCGTCGCGGGGATCGGCACCCCGCAGGTGACCGCGGTCTATCAGGCGGTCAAGGCGGCCGGCGGGCGGGTCCCGGTCATCGCCGACGGCGGAATCAAGCAGTCCGGCGATGTGGCGAAGGCGCTGGCCATCGGAGCGTCCTCCGTGATGATGGGCTCCGTTCTCGCCGCCACGCTGGAAAGCCCCGGGGAAAAAATCATTCAGCACGGACGCCGTTTCGTGGTCTACCGCGGCATGGGCAGCCTGGAAGCCATGAAAAGCTACAAGGGCAGCCGCGAACGCTATGGACAAGTCGACGTGGACGACGCCAAGAAGCTGGTCCCGCAGGGCGTGGAGGGCATGGTTCCCTACCGCGGCTCCCTCTGGGAAGTCATCTACCAGTTCGCCGGCGGACTCCGCTATTCGCTCGGCTACTGCGGCGCCAGGAACCTTCCGATGCTCCGGGAAACCGTCAAGATCATCCGGGTCAGCCCTTCGGCTCTCCGCGAGGCCCATCCGCATGACATCCTCATGCTCAAGGACGCCCCCAACTACTCTCCGGAAACCTGACAACGATCGCCTCGCAGACGGAGGGAAAAGGTTCCGTCCGTGATGGAGGCGGGGCTGAAACAAAACATGCGATTTCAACATTCTCGGGGGTTGCAAACGTGAAGATTCTTTTTTCACTGTTCATGATACCGGCGGTCCTTGCCGTATTTCTGGCCGGACTGAGCGGGATTTTCATCTATCTGGACGCCCAGGGATTCCATCCGTCCGAAAACCCGCAGGTCTTCTGGTCGAATTTTTATTTTTTCGCTCTCCATCTTTCCATGGCGGGCGCTCTGGCGCTTTCGGTTTTCGGACTGACATACAGCGCGTGCATGGTTCTGGTCGGACTGATCCTCCGCGCATGGGCCGGAATGCTTCTCGCGGCAGGACTCGCGTTTTTCTCCTTCCTGCTGCTGGGATATTTGCTGAACACGATGATCTAGGAGCTTTTCATGGACATTCGAATCGGTCAGGGCTGCGATGTGCACCGCTATGAAGCCGGACGCCGCCTCGTTCTCTGCGGCGTCGCCATCCCTTACGAAAAGGGCCTGCTCGGACACAGCGACGCTGACGCCGCGGTCCACGCGCTGATCGACGCCCTTCTCGGGGCGCTTGCCCTCGGCGACATCGGACACTTCTTCCCGGACACCGATCCCGCCTGGAAGGACGCCGACAGCCTCGATCTCCTCCGGAAGACGCTCGCCCATCCCGCCTTTCGAGGCTGGACTGTTTCCAACATCGATCTCACGATCATCGCGCAGCAGCCGAAACTTGCGCCTCATATCCCGGCCATGCGGCAGGCATTGGCCGACGCCATGAATCTTCCCGTCGACCGTATTTCCGTCAAGGCGAAAACGAATGAAAACATGGGCTTCGTCGGACGCCTGGAAGGACTGGAAGCGCGCGCTGTGGTTCTGCTCTTTCGAGCAGAACCCAGTTTGTAAGTTGGGGAGTTGGGAAGTTGGGAAGTTTATAAACGATCCTGGCCGGAAGGACACAACGCAAAAAATGGATTATTTTTCTTATGACGTTCCTCTTTACTTCTCGACATTCCTTTGTTTTGATACAAACCCAGGTAGGTTCGGGACTGCCGAACCTACCCGCAACCTCGCAATACAAAGAATGCATTGAACTCAATGCGACTCTTTACGATCCCTAAGACAACAAATTGCTATAGGTCGGGAAGTTTGTAAGTTCGGAAGGCTTCTTCACTCACTCTCACTCCGGAATGAACCAGACGGTGATGTCCTCGATGTAATCCTTCGGATCGTTGAGGTAGAATTCCAGCGCCGTCGTGCCGACCGGAACCGCCGCGGGACGGAAGAAATCCTTATCCTGGATCACCGTGCTTTTCTCCGCCTTTTTCACCTCGCCTTTCGCAAGATTCTGAAGGTGCATGACATTCGCCGATTCGCCTTCAACCCGTGAGGAAACCGCTTTGACCATCGCATTCGTGAGCCTTCCGTTCACCTTGCAGAACACCGTGCCGTCTTTTTTACGGGCGTTCAAATTCACGGAAAAGGTCCGCTGGGCGCCTTTCGGATTGGTCAGATTCAGCAGGACACAAACCGGCTCGCCGGGGTCGCCCTTCAGACGGAGCGAACGGTTGGCGTCCGCGCCGTATCCGCCATGATGGAAAATTTCGGCGTTTTTGTTGACCGCCAGCCGGTGGATGCTGTTCTGGTCGAAACTCTCGCGACAGAAGGCCATGCCGGGCTGTTTTGCGAATTCCGCCTCGAAAAGTGCGCCGCCGCCCGCCTCCAGTTCCAGCGGAAACTTCCGGAAATCGGCGTTTTCCCGCGCCAGTGTCAGCGATTTGCCCGTCTCAAGATTCACGACCTTCGTCACATGGTTCGGCACGAGCACGGACACCGTACGTTTATGGTCCAGATCGCGGTTGACGACCACGCCCAGCCAGCGGTCCGACGAAATAAACGTGGAGACATCGGTTTGCGCGTCATTCGCAAAAAACACAGGGAAATCCGCTTTTTTGCGCTGGACAAGCAATGCTTCGTTCTTCCGGATCAGCTTCATCGCCGGAGCGGTCGCCAGCATCTGTTTCGTCGGCTTGCCGCCGGGCTCGACCATTCCTTCGCCGGGATCGATTTCCACCTGCTTCCCGGTCAACGGCTGATTCTTCCATCCCGCCGCGGTTTTTGCGGATTTGTCCATCTTCTCGACCTCTTTCAACTGCCGGGGCTCTTTGGCCTCCGCCGGGGGAACTTCCAGCGGGATCGGCGGATGAAGCACATAGAAAAGAATCCCTTTGCTGCCCAGCCGGAGAGCCTCCCACACCTGCCAGCGGGATTCGGCTTCGGTGGGCATTTTCCAATGGAGATAACTGCCCGGCTCCACGATCATTTTATCTCCTTTGCGCCAATGGCGGCCCCACACGTCCCCGAACATCTGCCCCATGAACCACGAATGCTTTCCGTAGAGCTCCGCCGCCGTTCCGAAGGAATTCAGCGCATTGGTGAATTCCTTCTGCGAAACAGGACGCGGAGCGGGAAGCTGCGTAGATTTTTCGTTCCCGAAATAATAGATGTCCGAACAGACCACGGGCAGGACGCTTTCCCGCAGGAAGGTCATGCTCTGGCGGTTCATCACGACCGCCACGGAGTCGCGGGACGGATCGAACTTTTTCATCAATCTGTACAAATAATTGCAGGTTTCGAGGTCGGGAAGCAGCGGTTCGTCTTTCAGGACATATCCGAGCAGCGCGGGAAAATCCCCGAGCCTCACCGCCGTCCGTTCGGCAAGCCTGTCCATGCAATCCAGCGATCCCGCCCCGTTGTAGAAGACATCCAGCAGATCGGTATTGAACAGGACGCGCAAGCCGTGTTTCTCCGCCAGATTCAGGACTCGGGCCTGTTCATTGACCGGAAAATTGACGAACCAGCAGGTGTCATATCCGTTGTCGCGCAGCGTTTTCATCGTGAACTCGACATACGGCCAGAATTCCATTTTTGCATATTCGGCATTCGGAGCCGTCCGTTCCCACGCCCAGAAAACCCCGGTCGGGAAAACATTTTTCAGTTCGCGGGAGACACCTGTTATCTTTTCAGTTCCTTTTTCCGGCTGCGCAAAAGTTCCGGACAGCCGTACGGAAAGTTTTTGAAACAGGACGAAGCCGTGTTTCCCGTTGGTGTCCTTCTCCTCGATTTTCCGTCCGAAACGGAGCCAGAGGATTCCCCTGTTCACAGGAAGTTTCACCTCCCCGGCGGCCTGCCCGGAACCGCCTCCGAATTCTTTGGACGCCAGTTCCGTGAAATCCGAGCCGTTGAGAGAATAAGTGATGACCAGCTTGCGCCGGACGGAATCGGCGTAATTGCACATCGTGGCGTCCGCATTCAGGATGGCGATCGGTCCGGGCGCTTTGATTTTGAGGGTGATTTCCCCGTTGTATCCCCGGATGCCGGCATGTTTCGGATGTTGTTTCCAGCCGGACTTCTCCAGGAGAAATTCTTTGAGATCGCCTTCCGGTTTTGTGAAATCGACGGAACGGGAATAGGTCCAGGAGTCGTTTCCTTCCTCGAAACCGGCCGTAACCGTCTGGTTGTTGATCTGAAAAGGGTTCCGGGCGCAAAGCTCGAGTGTCAGGCCCGAAAGCAGGGTAAGAGTCCATTTTTTGTTCATCTGTATAACCTTTCAATATTGATTTCTATCTTGTTCACGGAGCCGATACCAGTGTATAGGAGGGATGCCTGTAGGCGGTGTCGGGTCTGCAAAGAGAATTGGACAAATCCTGTCCGACGCTTCCATCCGCGGCGAGGACATTGCAGTATTTGCTGTGATGGTTGCCGTGATATGCCCGCCCCAATCCGAGATCTTCATATCCGAAATAATACCCCTGGCTTCCGTACGGAGGTTCGAAATCGAAGATCAAAGCGATTCTGGAAAGCTGGGTCTGCCGGGTGAAGCGGAACGGAGAAAAATAGTTGCCCGAGTTATAAAAACCGGCAACGCGGTTGAAGACATAACTCCGGTTGGGTTTCGACCATACCCCATAGCCGTCATACCAGGAGCCGTATTCATTCTTGTTCGGAGTGCGGGTGGAATCTCCTTTGCAGTCCATGAGTTTGAGGTTCGGCAGATAGTTCCATGTATAAAGAATGTTCCAGGGCGATGTGGAAGAATTGGCAGGAGTCACGGAATATTCTTTCATATCCCCGGCATACATCAGGACGCAGAGTCCGAGCTGTTTGAGATTGCCTTTGCAGCTGCTCGAGTTTGCCGCCTGTCGCGCCCTGTTCAATGCCGGCATCAGCATGGCCGCCAGAATCGCGATGATCGCAATCACGATCAGAAGCTCGATCAGTGTGAATCTTTTCATCCCTTCGAAGTTTTTTGTACCGAATCTCTTTTTCATGGCTCATCCTTTCAGAAGTTTGAATTTATTTTCGGGTTGAATTGAAAATTTTTTATTCATAAAAGCGCAGCGTATTTTTCAGAATCGCCTCCCGGGAACACTTCCCGTTCCAGTAATCTTCGAAATACGGCAGCATCGTGCAGCCGACGGGCGGCAGGTATCTTCTCGGATTTTCCCGGCAGCAGGACAAAAAGCGCTGAAGTTCTTTGGTATCGGCAAAGTCCATCGTGGAGAGGCTCGACACCCGCACCGGAGCCATGTTCAGCAATTCCCAGATCCGATCCTGAACCGGCCCGGAAAGAAGGTATTCCAGAAACAATCTGGCGTAATGTTCTTCGGGGGCATCCTTGTTGATCCCAAGCGTCAAAAGTCCGCCCCAGTACTGAACCCGTTCCCGAGTTTCAAAAAGCGAAAGGGACATTTTGCCGCCATAGAATTTGTTGCAGAAAGAATAATTCGGGCTGCACAACAGTTTTTTCGAATTTCCGACAAAGAAAACACCCATTTTATCCTGACACTGAAACACATTTTTCCGGTCTTTCACCAGATCGATCCGGTCGAGGATGATCCCGCAATGTTCCCGGATGATCTCCGGGGTAAATTCCAGCGGCACACCGAGATCGCGCGAAAGATCATAATACAACGGCAGAATCGAAATATCTTCCGTCAGTTCCTTCACCGCCAGGCGCAACGTTTCTTCAAACGGGAGCTTCCGGACATCGCGTCCGCCCAGATGCATGAAACGTTCATTCCATGCGTAAAGCTGGAAGTTGAACGCATACGGCACCGCCTGGAGAAGAAGGCCGGGCGCCGTGGACGCCAGCTCGGAACAGATGAATTCATCCGAGGAAACCAGTTTGGCGAGGGAACTTTTGGAGGCGATCACCTCCGTAATATCCATATTCCACAAATACGAAACCGGCAGGTGAATCAGATCGAATCCCCCGCGCACGAACTCTTCCAGGTATCGATGCACAAGGGAACCCCTGTCCAGCGGGAGGGAATCATGTGAAAAATATTTCACCTGAAGCTCCACCGACGGAAAGAGGAGATTGAAGGAATCCGTGACCGTTTTCCAGAAAGTCACCTGGAACGGCAGGTTTTCGTCGCACAGTAAGGTCAGCCTCGTTTTCGGATGGGCTTCCAGAAGGGGCTTCACGGGTGGCGCACCACATGCACCACTACTTTTGTTTACAAAGGTGTCGTTCTTGACGCGGCGAAGCTGTTTCGACTTCACGAAAGGCTCGACGGCCTTGTGGAGCGTCCGGCGGTTCACCTGGAGAAGCTGTGTCAGTTCACGTTCGGAGGGAAAGGGCGCATTGTGTTCGTTCGCCTCAATATAGGCTTCAATCGCCCGCTGAATGCGCAAATAGAGAGGCGTTTCGGAATCCGCTTCCAGAAGAGGTGAAAAATAGGTGTCTTTGATTTTCTGAAGATCCATTCCGAACCCTTTTCGTTTTCATGCTTCCATGGAATATACCACATGCACCAATGCTATAATTATAAATGGAATTTTCATAAATGCAAGGGGTCTTTTCCGGAAAAATCATTTTTTTTTGAAGAAAGAGGCGTGCGAAGTTGAAGAAAGCCCCGGATTGTGCTATCTTATGGGCTTGAAGTCAAGGAGAATTGTATGATGCCTTCGTATGAAGCCGTGATCGGACTGGAAGTGCATGTCCAGGCGCGCACCGACAGCAAAATGTTCTGTTCCTGTCCCAACCGGTTCGGCGCGGAACCCAATACGCTCGTCTGCCCGGTGTGCATGGGATATCCGGGAGTCCTTCCGACCCCGAACCGGGAGGCGGTCCGCAAAATCGTGACCACCGGCCTGATGTGCTCCTGCGACATTCAGAGGAAAAGCAAGTTCGACCGCAAAAGCTACTTCTATCCGGACATGCCGAAGAACTACCAGCTCACCCAATACGACATGCCGTTCTGCCTGAACGGAAAAATCCATATATCCGGAACCGGCTTCTCGGGCGAACCCCTGCCGGACAAGGATATCCGCCTGACCCGCATCCACCTAGAGGAGGACGTCGCCAAGCTGACCCATTTCGGCGGCAGCAGCGGAGTCGACTTCAACCGCGCCGGAGTCCCCCTGATGGAAATCGTCAGCGAACCCGACATGCGGAGTCCGGACGAAGCCTACGCCTACCTGACCGCCCTCAAGCAGATCATCCAGTATGCCGATGTCAGCGACTGCGACATGGAAAAGGGACAGATGCGCTGCGACGTGAACATCTCCATCCGCGAACGCGGCGCCGACAAGTTCGGCACCAAGGTGGAACTCAAGAACCTGAACAGTTTCCGGGCGGCCCACCGCGCCGTCGCCTACGAGAT
>MWCA01000076.1 GCA_002069785.1 Lentisphaerae bacterium ADurb.Bin242
GGGGATCGGCGGGGGGCGGATCGAGGCGGGAGCGGCCTGCTCCCTGCGGGATGTGATCCTCTTTGCGCTGGAACATTCGCTGGGAGGCGCGTCCGGACTGAGCGGAATCCCGGGGACTCTCGGAGGGGCTCTGGCGATGAACGCCGGGGCGATGGGCGTTTCCGTTTCGGATTTTGTGGAATCGGTGACGGTTATTCCGCTGGACGCCCCGGAGGAACGCCGGATTCCGGCGGCGGAATTGAATTTCTCATACCGGAACTCCCCGTGTTTGCGCGACAAGGTGCTGATTACGGGAGCGGTGCTGAAGTTCCGTCCGGTGGAGAAAGAACCGGAACGGCTTCGGATTCGGGCAGAGGCGGAACGCCGAAGCCGGGCGCCGAAAGGGCGGAGCGCGGGGAGCGTGTTTCAGAACCCGCCGGGCGGTTCCGCCGGGAAGCTGTTGGAGGAGGCCGGGTGCAAGGGACTGGAGCGCGGGGCGTTCCGGGTCAGTGAAGAACATGCCAACTGGATTGTCCGGAAGCCTGGTGAGACGGCGGCCCGGGCCTGGGATTTTACGGCGCTTGTGCGCGAAATGAGAAGAAGGGTCATGACGGCCCATTCGATATTATTAACTCCGGAAGTGAGGTTTGCGGATATGTCCGATCATCATGAGTTTCAGAAGAAACCATTGAAAATTCTGGTTTTGAAAGGCGGCAGCAGCAGCGAGCGGGAAGTTTCCCTGGAATCCGGCGCGGCGGTGGCCGGAGCGCTGCGCGCGAGCGGTTATTCCGTGGACGAGTTCGATATGAAGGAGCTTGCATTGTCCCCGGAAATGAAGGAGGCGGACATCGTCTGGCCGGTCCTTCACGGCGGGTTCGGCGAGGATGGACGGATTCAGAAACTGCTGGAGGATGCCGGCATCACCTTTGTCGGGTCCGGTTCCGGGGCATGCCATCTGCTGATGGACAAGGTGGCGAGCAAAAAGCTGATGAACCGGCACGGCATTCCGAATGCAAAATATGCGGTGGTGGACGGTTCTTCGCGCGAAATTCCCTCCGGGCTGACGTTCCCGCTGGTGGTCAAGCCGGTGGCGGAGGGGTCCACCTTCGGGCTCTCGGTGGTGGAGAACGCCGCCGACTGGGGCCGCGCGATGGAACTGGTCTTCCGCTACGGCGACACGGCGCTGGTGGAAGAGTTCTTCAAAGGCGTGGAGGTCACGCTCGGCATCATTGTCGGGAAACCCCTTCCGATGATCGAAATCCGCTATTCCTCGAAGGTTTACGACTACGATGCGAAATACACGCACAAGGTCTGCGAGACCCAGTATCTGTGCCCGGCGCCGTCGATTCCGGAGAAACTGCTGGAAAAGCTCTGTGCCGCGTCCCTGAAGTTCTACGAGCTTTCCGGCGCGCGCGACATCCTGCGCGTGGACATGATGGCCGATCCGGCCACGGGAGAATTCTGCATGCTGGAAGGCAATTCCATTCCCGGCTGCACGGCGAACAGCCTGGTCCCGAAAGCCGCCAGGGCCATGGGCCTGTCCTTTCCGGAACTGTGCACGATGCTGGTGAAGGAGGCCGCCGCCCGGAAAGAACGGCGGGAGGCATGATTTTTTTCCTTTGCCGGCCGGGACATCCTGTTTTCCCGCTGGAAAAATACAAAGGATTGGTGTATAGTAAAGATTTAGCATTTTGCAACAGGGAGATTTGAAACGGCAGCAGCGCAGGTGCGGCGGATAAATCGGAAGGAGGCGGCCGCACGCGGGAGGTTCTGTTTTCCAGACTGGAAAACGGAGGGTGGTTTTCAACAGAACGCATCGTTATATGTCGGAGATGGATTATGCCTGAAATAATACTTGATTTCGAGAAGCCGATCGAACAAATGGCCGCCAGGCAGGCTGAACTGGAAAAAACCTTGAGCAGCAACCCCGAAATTGCGGAAGAATTGCAGAATCTCAAAAAGAAGATCGAGGAAACCAAAGCCGCGATCTATTCGAATCTGACTCCCTGGCAGCGCGTCCAGCTGGCGCGTCATCCGAACCGGCCGTATACCCTGGACTACATCGAGCGCGTCTTTACGGATTTCCTTGAATTTCATGGGGATCGGCGTTTTTCCGACGATCCGGCGATCGTGGGCGGCTTTGCCAAGCTGGACGGGCGTCCCGTGATGGTGATCGGGACCCAGAAGGGGCGCAACACCAAGGAAAATGTGTTCCGGAACTTCGGATGTCCGCATCCGGAAGGCTACCGCAAGGCGCTGCGGCTGATGAAGCTGGCTGAACTTTCCCGGATTCCGGTTGTCACCTTCATCGACACTCCCGGGGCGTTTCCGGGCGTCGCGTCGGAGGAACGGCACATCGGCGAGGCCATCGCAGTGAATTTGCGCGACATGTTTGCGCTGACCGTTCCCATCGTCTGCGTAGTGATCGGGGAAGGCGGCAGCGGCGGCGCGCTGGGGATCGGGGTCGGCAACACGGTCCTGATCATGGAAAACGCTTATTATTCGGTGATTACGCCGGAAGGCTGCGCGGCCATTTTGTGGAAGGACCGCGCCTATTCGGAAAAAGCGGCGGAAGCGCTTCACCTCACCGCGAAGGATTTGAAAGCCCTCGGCCTGGTGGACGGCGTGATCCAGGAGCCGCTGGGAGGCGCCCACAAGGATTACGACAAAGCCGCGCAGCTGTTGAAGAAATCGCTGGCTTCCGCGCTGGGGGCGTTGTCGGACGCGACGCCGGAAGAGCTGAAAAATTCCCGCTACGAACGGTTCCGCAGAATCCATTTCTATAATGAACCCCCGGATGAAGATGAAAAGGATGAAGCGAAATGACGGAGGAACTGACTGTCCGGCCCGCGGAGGAAAGGGATGTCGAGAATATACAGTCGCTGTTGAGCGTATATGCACAGGAGCATCTCCTTCTGGGACGGACACGGGAGGACATCCTCGGGAAATTGAAGAATTTCCGGGTGGGTGAAGTGGAGGGTCGGTTTGTCGGCTGTCTTGCGCTGCGGGACTTCGGGGACTCTCTTTACGAGATTCGTTCCCTGGCGGTCCGGAAAGAATTCAACAATCACGGTTTCGGTTCCAGGCTGGTGCTGGGCGCCGTGGAGACGCTGCGCGAAAAAGGAATTTCAGCCCGTGTGTTCGCTTTGACTTACCGGGCTCATTTCTTTTGCCGTCTCGGGTTCAAGGTCGTGGAAAAAGAAATGTTCCCGCAAAAAATCTGGAGCGATTGCTCGGTATGTCCGAAGAAAAACAACTGCGACGAGACAGCGGTTCTGCTGGAAATCTCTTGAAAGCCTCCTGTCTGCTGCTTCCGGAAAAAGTGCGTCCCTCCCGCAGCGCGGCGGAGATTGCAAGAATCCGGGATTCCTTTCATTACATGCACGGCGACAAGGTGGACCTTTTCGTCTACGGCACCATGATGAACGACCAGCACGTCCGCCTGCTGCTGAACCGCCGGGTGGAGAGCGAACCGGCGGTCCTTCACAACTACATGCGGGTGGTCCCGCCGGGCGCGTTCTATTTCGTGGTCAGGCAGCACGGCGCCGCCACGCAGGGACGCCTTCTGAAAAATCTTACTCCGGAAGAGATCGCGCGCCTGGACGCCTTCGAGGACGAGGGAAACCTGTATTTCCGCCGGGTGGTGGTCGTCCGCAACCAGGAGAACCGCCGGAGGCGCTGTATGACTTATGTGGGCAATATCCCGGCTCTCCAGCGTTCGTTCGGCAAGGAGATCCTGTTCGAGGACCGTTACAGCCTCTATCTGGAAAAAAAGATCGACCAGATTCTGGAGAAAATCGATCCCGACCGCCGCGACGTCACCCGCCGCGCGCTGCGGGAGCTGATGGGCTCCGCGGTGGATTCCCTGATCGAGTCGCATTTCGACGGCAACTACATCTGCAATTACGTCATGATCCAGGCGTTCAACGAGGCGAAGCCGCCGCTTCTGGCCAATGTCCTGGCGATCGAGGAGCTCCGGCCCTACGCGGACAACTACATCAAGCTGGCCTGCAAACATATCATATTCAACCAGTTCGTGGAGTTGATCCGCCACCAGTTCCCGGATGCGGTGCGCCTGTCCAAGAAATATTTCCGTCACGGCCTGGCGGTGCTCCTGGGATTTCTGTACTACAACCGCCACGGGGAACGGATCGAGGCTATGATGAAGGAAAAGTCGCTGGACCGGATCGTGCCGGGGCGTCTTTACCGCGACTATGCGGTCCTCTGCATTTCTCTGGTCGAGGAAATCTACTGCCGCGAGGAGATGCGGGGCCTCTGCGAATACGTCGAGTCCCACTGGTATTCGACCCCGACGCCGCTGGGGGCCGAGCTCGAGTTCAGCCATTTAGGGGTGCGCGCGGTGGCCGGCGAACCCGGGGAAGATCCCTATTACGACGGTTTTTTCTGGTTCAATGACTTCGACCTTCGGCGGCGGACATGGCGCATGGGCGGACATGTGGATTCCCACCGCAGCGTGGTGGCCGGCAATGAACGTCACCGCGGGTTCTTCGAATATGCGTTCGGACGGTTCAATATCGTCGGGGATCTCTCCCGTCCGCTGTTCGACTGTCCGTGGGGCATGTCCACGCTGATCAACGAGGCGGTCCGCTTCCTGGACATTCCGCCGCACAGCCTCCATATCTCGATGGAGCTTCCCCGGAACAAACTTTCATATAACAGCCTCAATCCCAACAAGGAAAGCGATCTGGTCTGTCTTCTGATGCTGGGCGGCGATCTCCGCAAAGACGAAACCGGACAGCTTCGCGAATGGCGCATCTTCAACAAGGAGCTGGATACCAACCTGACGGGCTCGCTGAACTTCTCTTCCCGGAAATACCATTACAGCCGTCCGGACCAGAGCGAGGACGAGGCTTCCGAAGTGATGGAATACAAGTTCATGCGGCTCCGGAAGGAGGAAACCGACTATTCCAACATCATCATTGCGCTCAAGGGGTATCAGTTCGGCACGCATGCGCGCCCGATCTCCATTCCCCCGAAGGGCGAGTCCGAACTCCCGGAACAGCGGTTCATGCGGGAGTGGGCGGCCCATCCGAAGGCGTTGACCCGTGCGGAGATCCATTCTTTCCTGGACACGATCGAGCGGGGCATCAAGGAGGAATACCAGGCCGCCGAACTGGGAAAACGAGCCCGGACCGGACTGGACAACATTGCATTTTCCCTGTTTGAAAAGAATACCTGGATCGAACGCAATACGAATGCGGCCGGAGAAAAAGCTCATGAGCCCGGCCCGGTTTGACAACCGCCCCATCGGGGTCTTCGATTCCGGCATCGGCGGGCTTACGGTGGCGGCGGCGCTCCGGCGCGCCCTGCCGAATGAAGACATCTTTTATCTCGGAGACACCGAACGGGTGCCGTACGGAAACAAGTCGCCCGAATCCATCATCCGTTTTGCCCGCCAGGACGTGGCTTTTCTCATGCGCAAAGGCGTGAAAACGGTCGTCGCCGCCTGCAACACGGTTTCCTCCGTCGCGATGGAGGCGCTTCATAAAAGCTATCCGGGACTTCCCATCCTGGGGGTGATCGAGGCCGGGGTCGATGCCGCTCTCGCCGCGGAAGCCGAGCGGATCACGGTGATCGGGACCCGGGCGACCGTCAACAGCGATTCCTACCGGCGGGCGCTCCATGCGGTCAATCCGGGGCTGATCGTGGAAACGCTGGCCTGTCCGCTGCTCGTGCCGCTGGCGGAGGAGGGGGTCTGCGACGATCCCGTCACGTTCCATGTGTTCGATCTGTATCTTTCCGAGCTCCGGCGGAACCCTTCGGACATCCTGGTGCTGGGCTGCACCCATTATCCGGTCTTCCGCAAGGCTCTGGAACATTATTTCGGAGGCGGCCTCCGGATCATCGACAGTGCCAATGCCTGTGCGGAGATGGTGAAAAAATATCTCGCGGAAAATTCCTTCGGCGCCAGCCCCCGGAAAAAAGGAATCTCCCGTTTCTTCATGACCGATCTTCCCTCCAATATCCAGGAGAGTGCGGGACGGTTCCTCGGAGAAGAGGCGGGCCGTGTGGAAAAGGTTTCTTTGGACGTTTGATTTCCTTTTCTCTTGCGTTTTCCGGTTTGTCGTGATATATTGGAAAAAAGGCCAGGTCGGATACCATGAAAAAAGAAGTATTTGTGACAGAAGGGCTTCTCCGGATCAAAGAGCAGATCGCCGAAGCCGCGAAAAAATCTTCCGAAACGGAAGGCGCCGGACCTCTTGCCGGAACGGAACCGGTTCCTCCGCATGAACTGCTTTCTCCCGAAACCCGGGAGGCTCTGCGCAAACGCCATGAGGAATTCATGCGTTTCCGGCGGGACGTTCTTTTCAGAATCCATGAGCTGATGTCCGCCTGTTCCGCCGCCGCCGAGGCCGCCCGGAAACAGACGGAGGCCTCTTCTCACCTGGAGGCCCGGCTGAAGGAGCTGCTGATCCGTCTGGAAGAACTGGGGGAGCCGGATACCAATGCGGCCGACTATCAGATCCGTTTGTCGGAGGCCTGCCGTTCTCTCGAAAAGCTCCGTCTGGAGATCCTCCCTTTACGGGCGTCGCTTGAAAAAAATCCGGCCTCCGCGGCGGAATCGGCGTCGCGCTCCAATTTCTTCGCGGAACTGGATTCGGTTTCCTTCGGCCAGATCTTCCGGGTCGGTTTTTATCTGTCGCTGCCCTTGCTGATCGGGATTCTGCTTTTCGGGATTCTGCTTTCCGCCGTGATCGTCGTGACTTTCCGGATCGGTTTATGAGAGCGCTGCAGAAAAAACGGGAACGGATCGACTACAAGTCCAGCGCCCGGGAACGGCGTCGGCTGACGCAGTACCTCCATGCCGGACGTTTCCAGCGGAGCGGGGAGAAATCCCTGGAAGCCGGCGTGCGGACGGGACGCATGATCTTCTGTCTGGCCGCCGCGCTGGTCGTTTTGACGGGGTGTCTGTTTGTCATCTTTTAAGTGAAGATGAGTCGAAGACTTTAGATGACACTCTGAAGTTTTTGGAACATGAGACAAAACAAAAGGAACAGAGAAAATAGTAATTCTGTTTTATTCGAGGGCGACTTAATACCTCGCCCATCTGGTCGTTTATAGTCAACTGCTTTCCGCAAGTATCCACAGTGCGGACGAGTAGAGTCGGATGTAATACTCCGAGATTTGTCTTGGAGATAGCCTGACTGTAAACAGGAAATTTTATTTATTAGATTAGGAGTTTACAGAAATGAAAAAAGATACATTTATTTGGAATGAACCTCCAGATATATCCTTGCCAGAGATCAAAGCTCATTGGTTCTTTTTTTTAAAAAAATATTATATAGTTTTCATTCCAGGAAGTTTCTTTGCTTGTTTTATAGTAACGTTGGCATCTATTCGATATTGGACACCTCACTCTATATACTGGTTGTTACTACTATATTTTTCAATGAGTATTATGGTTTTCGGGGTAGGATTTCACCTTTCATATTTATATGCAAGGGATGGGCGAGTTATTGTCGCGACACCTCAAGGAATAGTGACCTGTATGAGTGAATTAATATTGTACAAAAAAATCAATAATTTTTCGACAATTGAATTTTCAAAAAATGGCATGACATATCATTGTTTCTCTTTTCTATACAAAAAGAAAAATTTCTTGTTTGGAATTAATAAAGAGTTCACTAAGGAACAGTTGGATTTGATGATAGAAATGATCACAAAAGAAACCCGTGTGGTCTAAAAACTCATCGGCGGGGAAACGGTCAACGGAAGAGGAGAAACGGAATCATGTTCGAGGTTGCTCAACTGCGGGTCGGCGGATTCGACGATAATTTTTCCTATGTGATCTACGATCCGGAAAGCGGCGATGCGGCGGTGGTGGATCCCACCGGCGACACGTCGAAAATCCTTGCGAAATTATCGGATTACCCCGAAGCGAATCCGCGTTACATCCTGATCACCCACGGTCATGCGGACCATATTTCCGGGCTGGAGGAAGTCCGGAAATATTTCCCGGCAACGGTGATCGCGCATCCTCAATGCCGCATCCGTTCCTCCATTCTGCTGAAGGACCGGATGCGTCTGCCGTTCGGGAATTCGTATGTGGAATGTATTTTCACCCCCGGACACGCGGTCAGCAGCGTGTGTTACCTCTTGGGCGACAACTCGGCGCTTTTCACGGGAGACACCCTGTTCATCGGCTGCTGCGGATACTGCGATCCGAAGACCATGTTCCATACCATGCGCGAAATTCTGTACAACCTTCCGGATTCGGCGGTCGTCTACTCGGGACACGACTACGGGGAAGTGCCTTTCGACACCCTCGGCAACCAGAAAAAAGTGAATCCGTTTCTGTACCTCACGAATTATCAGGAATTTGAAAAAGCGGTCAAAAACCTCTGACCCCGTGATTGTTTCTTTGTAAATGGTTATCCCGGACCCTTTTGAGTTGAGTTTTCAAATACGTTATCCCTGAAATATCAAGCCGTCAAGACTTTTTCTCTCATCGATTTTTTCTATGATAATGATCGGCGGTTTCAAAAATCCTTCCGACTTGATTATGATTATAAACTGTTTGTCTTGATTTGAGTATTTGGGGATTTCAATCTGGAAGGGATGTCCGTTCCATGTGAAATTCAACGGGATGTTCAAATTCCCGGAGGAAGCGGAAAGCGTCATTCCGTTTTTACGGCTGTAGTCATCAAAAATCTTTTTGACCTTTTCAAACTCCCCCTCGGCACGTTGATTCCTGGAAGGAAAATCTTTGATCAAAGATGCTATTTCAGGAGCAATTTCTCTGATTCCTTTGAAGCTGTTGCCATCATAGCAATAGAAAAAATTGGTGAATTCGCCAAACATGTTATACGCATAAATTTTTTCTTTATGAAAAAATAAAAAAAACTGATCAGGAAACGGAAATGCATAGGTATCAGAATACATGTTTATATCCTTTATGGCATGCGCCCCATCTTCCTTGACTGTTATTACATACAACTTCATTTGTCCGTAAGCTCCATTGCTTCCGCCTTTATATTCTTTCCATTCTCCTCTGCCTCCACAAGTAATGATTTGAACAAAAATGGTCAGTTCCTTTTGAGTTCCGATGGCATGAATGCCGCCTGGTTGGTTATAATCTACTCGAATCCAACAGCCGGTCATCAGAAGAAGAAATGTCATGCATGAAAAAAGCATCAGGAAACGTTTTGTGTTAAAAAACAACTTGCGTGTATCTTCGAAAATCTCGGCGCTTTTCCCATCGCCGGGAGTTCCGCGGATCGGTCCGATTTCATGACTGATGTGTCCCAGCTCCGGGTATTTGCCGATTTTTGTCAGGCCGCCGAGCCAGACCCGTATCTCCGAACTGTTGCATCCGCCGAGAACGGCGCGATCCTGAATCAGAAGAACTTTTGAACCGGTGTATTTTGCCGCAAGTGCCGTGCAGATTCCTGCATATCCGCCGCCGCAGACGATCAGGTCATAGAATTCCGGATCGTCTTCGATCGTGATTCCAAATTTTTTCCGCCGGAAATCCGCCAGTTCTTCTTTTGTGTCCGGCGGAATATCCTTTTCCTCCGTTGTAAGGTAAAGTGCGTCACAGCGTCCGTTGAAACCGGTCAGATCATGGAGCGCGATTCGGTGCATGCCCTGTTTCAGACGGATGTTTCCCGCATTCTGCCATGACCATTCCGGGCCGTTGGCACCCAATACGGCATCCAGCGTTTTTCGATCGATTTTGACTTGAAACCTTCCGGCGGAGCTTCCACGCTTCCAGACACTGCTCCAGTCACGGGTGCGGACGTGAATGTGCCAGTTCCCGTCCTCTGGAATATCCACTTCCGTTTCCGCGTCGGCGACCGGAGTGCCGATGCCGTGAGCCATCAGATACGGCGACCCCATGGACGAAACGCTCTGCGTTTCAACGATCCATCCGCCAAGATGGGAAAATGATTCCGCTTCCAAAAACAATGAACTCATATCCGACTCCTTTTCCGATTGCATCACATTGGATTGATGTCCTGAATCATGGGCTGAATCGTAATGTCCGGAACCACGAGATGATCCGGGAGTTCCGCGAGATTCCGGATCAATCCGCCAAGCTCTTCCGGCGCAATGCTCTTTGCCAGCAGTTCCGGCGTCAATGCTCCGGGAATCTCCGCCGCCTCATTGAAATCGGTTCGTCCCCAGGACGGCGTGACGCATACTACGCGCACTCCGAACGGACGAAGCTCCGTATAAAGTCCGTGGCTGAATTTGGACAGTCCCGCTTTCGCCGCGGTGTAAACGCTCCACGCGGGCCACGCATACAAGGCGCAGACGCTGGAAATATTGATGATCATGCCGTTTTTCTTTTCTTTCATGATCCTTGCCGCGCGCGCCGAACCGAGAATTGCACCGGTCAGATTGGTGTTGATCGTGGCGATGATGTCTTCGTCTTTCTGTTCCGCCGCCGGCAGAATCTTTCCACCGAAGCCCGCATTGTTGATCAGAATGTCCACGGAACCGACCGCATCCATGAGGGCATCCCAGTCTTTCCCGCAGGAGGCGTCCGCGTGAAACGCATGAACTCCGAGTTCCTGTGCGGCATCGTTCAATTTCCGCTCGTTTCTTCCCGTGATCCAGACTTCCGCTCCAGCGTCCCGAAATGCGTTTGCGATCCCTTTTCCATAACCGCCGGAGCCGCCGGTGACAATGACTTTCTTGTTTTTGAGCATCATGATTGCAGTTCCTTTATGATTGTAATATCTGGGTGATTTTCTGCGCGGATTCTTTCACCATTCCGGCACATCGCTTCATATTTGCCTCCGTCAGCCGGGAACGCGGTCCGCCGATGGAAACGGCTCCCGCCGGAATTCCCCTGTGGTCGAATACCGGAGCCGCAATACAGCGGAGTTCTTCCAGCTCCTCTCCGCGGTCGAACGCGAAGCCCTCTCTGCGAATCTGTTCCAGCTCTTTTTTCAGGCTCGTCCTGTTTTTATGTGTGGCCGGAGTGAAAGCGGTATATTGGATTCCGGAAAGATATTCTTCCTGTTCTTCCGGGCGCAGAAAAGCCAGAATCGCTTTTGCCGGAGCGGCAGAGTGCAGTGGAAAATGATGCCCGATTTTGACCGAAACCTTCACTGCCTGATGGGAAAGCACCTCATCCAGAACGATTCCTTCTTTTCCGTAAAGCACCGCAAGCAGAACCGATTCTCCTGACCGGTCGCGCAGAATTCTCATTTCTCGGTTTGCCGCGGAAACAAGACTGTTTTCATCTGCGGCCTTGTAGCCGAGTGAAAGCAGTTTCCGGCTCAAACGGTACTGATCCGATTCATTCTTGACAAGATATCCCATTTCTTCCAGCGTGTTCAACAGACGGTACAATGTTGCCGCCGGCAGTTTTAATGATCCCATTTCACTGATGTTTTTTCCTTCCGGCGAGCCGGAAAGAAGTTCCAGAATGCGAAGTCCGCGCTCCAGCGCCGGAACCATATATTTGTTTTTCATGAGGTTTTTCCTTTCTCGAATTATTTTTAAAATATCATATGTGATTTTATTTTTCAAGTATGATAAAAATAAAAAAGATTTTTTTATCTATGGATGGTCAATTGGCAAAGGAAATGCACGTTTGTCAATTGTCAGTCTCATAATTTTTACAAATATTTTTCAATACCTCCTTGCATTTGTTTCAAAAAGCTGTATAATTGTATAATATAGCATAAAAAGGAACCGGAAATGGCTGAATCTTCCAAAAATATCCGATACACCGATGTCGCCGAGGAACTGCGCCTGGAAATCATTTCCGGCAAGTTTCAGCCGGGCGACAAGTTCTATTCCCGCTCTCAGATTGCGGCCCGCTGCGGGATCAGTGAACCCACGGCGGTCCGGGTTCAGAACATTCTGGCGAAATACGGGTATATCCGGAAGGTCGTCGGCGGGGGATGCTACGTCAATTTTGTTGCGACGCCGCTGGCCGCGGCGCTGGAAATGCAGCAGTCGGAAAAAATTTCCAGGATCGTGGAATTCCGCTTCGGACCGGGCGCGAAGTACGAGTTTCCCAAGCGGTTTTACCGCGAACTGGACTCCATTCTCGAAAAAAATCCGTTTCCATATACGTTGAAGATCTATACGCCGGCCGAGGTGTCGAACAACACATTGAGCGCCTGCGGGGTCGAACCGGGCACAGGGTATCTCGTCGTCTCGCAAGGGGCCCTTACGATGCTGTATTGCGGACACATCCTTTTCAATCCGACCGTGCACAGCGTTCTTGTCGACAGTGTGGTTCCGGGTTCCGACTGCGTCATCACCGATTCGTTCGATGGAATGGAGAAAATCGTCGATTATGTTTTTTCAAAGGGCTGCGGAAGATTCATTTTCGCGAAGAATTTCGTGAAATCGCTCGGCGACTTTTACAACGAGGAACGCGCATACGGAGCCGTTTACCACTGCCGGAGGCGCGGGAAGGAGTGTATTGTCGTGGACAGCGGTTCCTTCGGCGACCTCCTGAAGCTCATCCGTTCCTCGAAGGAGAAAACCGCTGTCATCTTTCCGCAGGACACCGAGGCCGTGCGGCTCCAGCAGATTCTCGAACCGAACGAACTGAAAAGGCTTGTCATCACGGGCTTCGACGATTACGTGGAATTCAAGAAACCCTCCGGAAGCCTTACGACAATCACCATTGATCACAGGAAAATCATGGAAACCGCCGTTTCTCTTCTGCGGGAAGGTTCCGCACGGCGGAAAAGAATCGTCCGGGTTCCCGGAAAACTGATCGTGAGAAACTGAAAAAAGGAGGCTCCCAATGGTGGTCGGCAAACATGTCCGCAGAAAGGCTGTGTGGTTCCGGAAATTTACTCTGATAGAACTCTTGGTCGTGATCGCAATTATTGCGATTCTCGCCTCGATGCTGCTTCCGGCACTGAACAAGGCAAAAAGGAAGGCGCAGGATTCGGAGTGCATCAGCAAGCTGCATCAGAACGGGATCTGGCTTTCCATGTACACCGGGGATTACCGCGATTATTATCCGGCGAAGCCCGCATCATATACTCCCATTTCCAGCGGCTATGCGCTGGAAGATCCCAATAAGCGTTGCGGTCTGGGCCTTTTCATCTCGGCCGGTTACATGACGTTGAAGTATGCTTCGACGAAATACCCGTTTCACTGCCTTCAGAACAAGGAGCTTCAGGAAAGATACAATCCGGTCATCACTGCCGCCAATAAATCCTTCTATTGGCTGGGACAGTCCACCTACAGTCTTGCGGGCGGAGTGAAGGAGTATTACACGATCTACCCGCCGCTCACGACCTCACGGCAGCTGGACTTCACCAAGGTCACCGGAATTTCCGGGCAGGAGCCCCTGATGTGGGATTTTGTGGTAAACACCTCCGCCGGCATGAGGAATGTGAACTCGCATGACAACAGTCCGAGCGTCCTTTATGTGGACGGCTCGGTCCTGCGCAAAATCTTCAACCGGAACTTCGTATGGCACCAGTACAACGCCGACGGCAAGCTGAGACGCTGACGCCGTTTGAAAACAAATGAGGAAAATCAGAATGATGAAAAGAAGCGGCATGTTCTTGAAAAACCTTCTGTCCGTTCTGGCCGCCTGCGGCGCGGGCTGCGCGGGAAGCGGAACCGGGAAAGAAGAGAAGGGTTGTCCCATGGCGGCCCCGTGTGAAAAAATGACAGGCGCGGCGGACCGTGCGGAAAAACGGGACGTTTACCAGAATGAAGACTGTTCAAATTTTTTCTTCCGGGATTTCAAGCCCGGAGAGTTCATCGCGGCAACGGTGAAAAACTATATTTCCCATTCCATCCGGGGAGGGGTCAAAGGAGTTCTCCTCAATCCAAATGCGATGCGCTGTTTCTACCGCACCTCCGCGGAAGGATGGAACAGCATCTGGGACGGATGCGAGGTGACGCCCGGAGGAAAGATCTTTTTCCGGGGAAAGGAAATCGACGCGCACTACACCCAAGGGATCGGAAACGCCAAACGCTTCAATGAAAAAGGGATCGATCCGTATGCAATCTGGCTGGACACGCTGCGCCGGAACGGGGTGGAAGGCTGGATTTCCATGCGCATGAACGATTGTCACAATGTGTCCAACCCGGAGGACCCGCTGCACAATGATTTCTGGCGGAAGAATCCGCAATTCCGTGTGGTTCCCGGCGGGGCGTCGGGACTGGACTTTTCACACCCGGAAGTGCGGCAGCATATTTTGACGCTTGTACGGGAGTTTTTCGACCGCTACGACATGGATGGCTTTGAACTGGACTGGATGCGTTCCCCGCGGTATTTCAAGGACGGACGCGAGAGGGAGAATGCGCAATGTCTCACCGAAATCATGCGCGAGGCCAAAAAAATTGCCGCGGAGACGGAGAAAAAGCGCGGACACAAAATCAAGATGGCGGTCCGGATTCCGTCGCGTCCCGAATTCGCTTCGAGGCTCGGCTTCGACTACGCGGCATGGGTGGACGAAGGACTGGTCGACATGGTTACGGTGTCAAACTTCTATCCTGTCACTGATTCGGAAACTCCGGTCGAGGTCTGGAAGAGACTTCTCGGCAGTTCCGTCCGGCTGGCGGCCGGGCTTGAACTCCAGAACGGTCCCCGGCCCGGCGGGCGGCACTACCGCAACACGCCGGAGCATGTGTACGGCTTCGCCAACCAGTTCTACAGCCGCGGGGCCGACGCGATTTATCTTTTCAACCACATGTATGGGAAGACGGGGATTTACGACCTCACCCGGCAGGAGGAAATGCTCCGGAATTCGGCCTCTCCGTCCATTCTCCGCTCGGTTGTCCGCCGCCACGTCCAGAATTATGCCGCGCTCGGATTCAGTTCGGGCATCAACTTCGGTTCGAATCTTCCTGAAAAGCTGGCCGGCTGGGCGCCGTTCCGGTTCGACACCGGTAAAAATACGACCGGACGGGCTGGATTCATCATCGTCGGATGCACGGAGCGAAAAGGAATTCTCTCCGAGATCACGGTCAAGGTCAACGGCGTCGAATGCGGAAATGCCGCTCCGCCTCCCGCAAGCCTCGACTTTGGATCGCATACCGCCTGGCGGGTCCCGGCAAACATCCTTCACGACGATGACAACATGGTTGAACTCATCAATAACACGGATGTCCCGGTCCGGATCGATTCCCTTGAAATCGCCGTGGATGCTGAGAAATGAGGCTGGGAATTTCCGAATGGAGTTTCCCTTCTTTTGAATTTGCCCCATATAGAAAAATAATCGATAAGGAGAAGTATCATGTCCTTGAAAACCTGTATTCTTTTTCTGTCTGTTCTGTTTGCCGGCGGCATTCTCTGCGCCGGAAACGAGCTGGTGAAGGATGGAAAGGCCTGTTCCGCGATCATCGTGGGAGAGAAACCGACGCGTTCGGCGCAATTCGCCGCGTTTGAATTGCAGCATCTGATCAAACTGATCACGGACTGTGAAGTGCCGATTGTTGCGAAAGCCCCGGAACCCGTGAAGACGCGCCTGAATGTGGGCGCGGACTCCTGCGAATATGCGAAGAAGACGGCCGCCGGGCTGACCGGAGAGGAATATGCGGTTGAATCGAAGGGAAACGATATTTACCTTTTCGGCAACGATTCGCCCGAATTCGGCAAGGTCGACTACAACAGTCCAAAGACGTTTCCCCCGCTGAATTATGAGTTCCGCGGAACGGAATTCGCCGTCTACGATTTTCTCGAAAAGGCTTGCGGCGTCCGTTTCTATTCCCCGGGCGACGACGGGACGGTTTATCAGAAGAGCCCGACCCTGTCCGTGAATACGCCGTCGATCCGCCGCGCGCCGAAAATGGACGCGTTCCGGAACGCGCTTTATCATTCGCCCGAAACCCGCGACGGTTTTCTTCTCCGGCACCGCTGGCGCACGGCTTTGATCTATTCGGAGATGGGGCACAACGCGTTCAGCATCTATTACCGCTACTGGAAGCCGTCGAAGATACCGCATCTGGCGAAACTTTTCATCGCGCATCATCCCGAATATTTTGCGCAGGGGTACGAGGGGAAGAATGCCGCGAATTCTCTGCGGACCTGGAGCTGGCCGGATGACAAGGACCTTCCGTCGCAGGTCTGTTTCTCCCATCCGGAAGTCCGGAAATATTTCGCACGGGAAGCGGTCGACGCCTATAACGGAAAAAATGCCGTCGGAGCCATTTCCCGGGCGAAAAGGATGCCGGGGAAACCGTTCTATTATCCGATGGGTGAAGACGACGTGGGCAACATCTGTCTGTGTGCCGAATGCGCAAAGGAAAAGGGAACGAACCCGCGTTGGGACGGCCGCGCCCAGCTCCGCTGGATCAACGGCATCGCGCGGGAGGCCGCAAAACTGAACCCGGACGTCGGCATCGCCACGTGGTCTTATGAACACTCGCTTTTCTACGACAAAACGATTCCGCTGGAAAAAAATGTTTCCGTCCAGGTCTGCATCGCGCCGCAGTCCTGGTTCCATCCGGACGTCTATAAAAAACAGCACGGAATCTACAAGGAATGGATTGAAAACGAAGGCGGAAAGAGGCCGATCACGGTCTGGACGTATCTTCTCACTCCGGCCTGGGAGGCGCAGCGCATCTACAAATACCAGAAGTTCTTTCCGGTCCTGTATCCGTGGAAAGTGGGCGAATACTTCAAAGAATTCGCGAACGACGGCGTCAAGGGCGCGTTTGTGGAGGTTCAACTGAAACACAATCCGCTGGAGGCTTACGTCGCGGCCAGAATCTGCGACGATCCGTCGGTGGATGTGAACCAACTCATCGATGAATATTTCACGTTCTACTACGGCAAGGCCGGACCCGCGATGAGGCAGTTCTATAAACGCCTTGAAGAGCATGCGTGGAACATCGGCAACTATCATGAATATGTGAAGAAGAATCCTCCGCGCGGTTCGTTCACCTACTATGTGCATCCCGATTTCGCCAATTATCATCTTGGCAATCCGAAGGTCATGGCGGAACTCCAGGGATATATCGATTCCGCGCTCAAGTCGGCCTCCGCTCCGGTTGAAAAGAAGCGGGTTCAGAAATTCATCGATGACATCTGGCGGCAGGCCGTCGAAGGCCGCGTCGAGTTTGAAAAACGGGACCGCGAACGCAAGAATCCCGTACCGGAAGCTACGCTCGCCTATACAGCCGAATACGGGGGAGATCCGATGAAAGCCGATTTCCAGGCCTCGGGAAAAGCCTTCCCCATGACCACGGTCGATGGAAAGGCGGCAAAAACACAGGCGTCGCTGCGTTTCGCCTCCGATTCGACCCATTTCTATGTCCTCTTCCAGGAAAAAGACCCGGGTGCTTCCAGCCGCCCGAAAGCGGACATCTGGGGCGACAATCTCGAGATATTCTTCACGAATGAGAAGAAAAGCGAATATTTCCAGTTCGCCGTGGCCCCGGACGGAAGAACCGAGGCGATTCAGGTCTCCGTGGTGAACGGAGTCGTGCGGGAAGAGAAGTGGAACGTTGCCCCCGTCGTGAAAAGCGGGGTCGATGCGAACGGCTGGACGCTGAAACTGGCAATTCCGCTCAAGTCCTTTTCTCCGCTGATCCCGCTTGAACCCGGAAAGCCCCTGTATGCGAATTTCTTCCGCACGAGGGGATTCGACTGGACGGAAAAATCCCTCTGCTGGAGCCCGATTTTCAGCATCGTTCACCGGGAGGGACTTCCCCGCGTCGGAAAAATTTTTCTTGCGCGGAAAAGCCATGCGAAAACAATCGACTGCAACAGTTCCTTCAAAGTCACCGGCGATGGAAAATATCCCGACGGCTGGAAGTGCGACCATGCCGCGAAACCCGGATTTGAAAACATCTTCGGAGTGAAGGACGGCGTGCTCACGATCGATTCCCTCGGGAGGAGCGACATGTTCCGCGTCGAACGCCGCGACTATGTGAAGGTCAACGCCGGAGACAAGATTGTTTTCGAGTTCAAAGCAAAAGGGAAGAACACCGCATTCTGCGGACTTTACTTCTATCCGTGGCCTCCGGGCGGCTGGAACCGGGTGGAGTTCTCTCCCACCGGAGAATGGAAGGACTTCAAGGTGGTCGTCCCCGTCGAACGCACTGCACAAAAGAAGGGAGAGAACAGCGTCATCAACGAGGTGAGAATCCTTCTGGGCGTCAATCTGAGCGGAAGACCGTCGCCCTCCGCCGTCGAGATCAAGAATATGAAGGTTTCTCTTCAACCCGGGGAGAAATAAATGGACGAGTTCTTGAAAATATGGAGGAGTCCGCAAAGCGATTTCGGGCTCCTCATAGAGCACCCGGACGAAGAATTGGACGAGACCCTGACGGCGGCGTCCGTTTATACGGATTCCGAACTGGCCTTCCTGTCGGGACAGGGGTTCAATGCGATCTGGGTCCATGCCCGGCTCCATAACCTTGTCCGGCATGCTCTCTTCCCTGAATTCGGAAAAAATTCGGAACGGCATGTCGCCGCGCTCCGCACGCTTGCCGCACGCTCGGCGAAATACGGGGTCCGGGTCTTCCTCTATCTGGAACCGCCGCACAGCATTCCCGTAAGCGACACCGCCTTCTGGAAAGCCCATCCCGATACCGGCGGACAGTGTATCGAATGGGAAGGACACGACGGCAGGAAGTATCTTGCCCGGAGCCTCTGCACTTCCCTTCCGCACGTGCGGAAATACATCGGGGAGGCATTCGCGGCCCTGACGGAGCTTCTCCCGGAACTGGGCGGGTACGTGATCATCACGGCGTCCGAATATCCGGCGCATTGCTATTCGTGCCGGAACTGCCGTCCGGGGATTTCTCCGAACCGCAGGAATGCCGTTCCGCTTTTCCCGACGGATTGCCCGCGCTGCTCCCTCCGCGAACCGGCGGAAGTCGTGTCCGAACTGATCCGGACCATCCGCGACGGTGTCCGCTCCATTTCGAAGGAGAGAAAGGTGATCTTCTGGAACTGGTCCTGGACAATGTATGTCGATTCCCCCTGCCGGGAGATTCTCGATGCGCTGCCGTCCGATGTGTCCCTGATGGCCGATTTCGAGCGCGGCGGCAGAAGAAAGGACGGAACCTACATCAACGAATATTCCCTTTCGTATCCCGGTCCGTCGGAACAGTTTCTCGAGACCTTCGAGACGGTCCGGAAGCGCGGAATCGAGGTGTTCGCGAAACTTCAGATCGGGACGACGCACGAGCTCGGGGCGATCCGCTCCCTCCCGCTGATCGGAAACCTTTTCCTCAAGGCCGACTTCATCCGGAAAAACGGGCTCGGCGGATTCATGGGCTGCTGGAATTTCGGCAACCTGGAGTCGGCCAATGTCCGCGCGTTCAATTATTTTCTCGAACTCAAGGAAAATCCGTCGATCGGGGAGGCGCTTGTTTCCTTTGCGGAGAAATATTTTCCGGGCTGCAAAGCGATCACGCTCGCCGAAGCGTGGCTTCTTTTCGGGAAGGCAATGGAAAAATATCCCTTTTCGATCCCATTCCTCTACAATTCCGCGGTCAACCTTGCGCTTTCCCTGCTGCCTCCTCCGGGCCCGCTCGACGGAAAAAAATTCGGGCGCGCCTGGCTGCCGGACGATCGCGGTTTCGATCTCTCCGGTTCGATCACCGAGGAGTTCCCGCTCGAGGCCGTCATCGCCGCGTTCAAATCCATTTCGGAAACCTGGGAACGGGGCCTTGTCCTCATGCGCGATGCCCTGAAGGATTCGCGGGACAAATGGGCGCTGCGCGAACTCGACAACGCGGAAATCTGCGGACGGGTCTGGCGTTCGACCTCCCTTGTCTACAGCCTGTTTGCGCTCAAACGCGCCTGGCGCGATTCGGACAGGGCCGAATACCGGCGTCTGCTGGAACGGCAGAAGGAGAATATGCGTTCCGTTCTTCCGTATCTCGACCGCGATCCGCGTCAGGGTTATCATCTGGAAGGGCGTTTCCACTGCTTTTCGGGAGACCTCATCCGCAAGCGTCTTTCGGAAAGCACAGAGATGGAAAAGTCATGACTTCTGGATTCCAATACGCACTCTTTTTCGACTTCCACACCTCGGGCCGGATCGAAGGCGTCGGAAAGGATTTCCATTCCGACGAGTTCACGGATCAGGTCGCGGACTGCGGCGTGGATTTCATCACCTCTCACGCCCGGTGCAATCAGGGGTATGCCTATTATGACACCCGTATCGGCATCCGGCATCCGGGGCTGTCCTTCGATTTGTTCGGAGAACTGGCCGGAGCCTGCCGGAAAAAGGGAATCCGGCTCGCCGCCTATTTCAACGGGACGCTAAGCGACGCGGAGGCCCGTCTGCACCGCGACTGGAACGTGATTTCTCCCGAAGGCCGCGTGTATCCGGAGCAGAACCGGATTACGCCTTACTGCCGGAAGCTCTGCATGAACTCTCCCTGGCGGGAGCATCTCGCGTCCATGATGGAAGAGGTCCTCGAAAAATATGCCGTCACGGGCTTCTTCATCGATTGCGTCCATCCGCAGAAGTGCATCTGTCCGTTTTGCGTCGAAAAGATGCGGGCGCGCGGACTGGATGTTTCAAGGGCGGAGGACGTCGAGCGTTTTTCGGCCGATTCGGCGGAGGAGTTCTGCGTTTTCCTTTCGGAACGTGTGCGGAAGCGCAAGCCCGGTGCGACGATCTGTTTCAACGGGGGACTCGAAGAGCCTCTCCGCGATTCCGTGAGCCATCTTGAGTGCGAGTGTCTGCCCACGGCCGGCTGGGGCTATTCCTTCCTACCGGTTGCTTCGCACTATTTCCGGAACGCCGCTCCGGGCAAAAGCGTGCTGAACATGACCGGGCGTTTCCTCGACTGGGGCGATTTCGGGGGGCTCCGGAGCCGCGCCAGCCTGGAGTTCGACATGTTCTACGGCGCGGCCAACGGAATGCGCCCGGACATCGGCACGCATCTGCCTCCTTCCGGACAGTGGGAGACGCCCGTTTTTGAGCTTGTCCGGGAGGTTTACCGGGAGATGCAAAAATACGACCGCTGGACTCTCGGCGCGGAGAATTGCGCGGAGATCGCCGTCGTCTCCACACGGGAACCTTCCGGGATCGTCTGCAATACCTCCGTCCGGGGTGCGGCGCAGATGCTTTCCGAACTCAAGTATTGCTTTGAAATTTTTTCCGGAAACGGATCATGGGAGAAATATCCGCTGGTTGTTTTCCCGGACACAATGCGTTTTTCCGTGGAAACGGCGGAACGGGTCCGGAGATACGTTGCGGACGGCGGAAGGGTGATCTCTTCCGGCAGTTCCTCGATGGCGTGGGAAAAGGATGTGTTCATGCTTCCCGATGTTTGGGGCGCGGAGGCGGAACCGGGCGGACTTCCGTTCACGCCCGCATATTTTACCGCGGACAGGAATTTTTCCGCCGGACTTCCCGACATGCCCCTTGCCGTTTACGCGGACGGCACGAAGATTCTGCCTTCGAAGGAAAGCGAGGTGACGGCCTGGTTCGTCCGTCCGCTCGTCAGCCGGGCGTGGGACGGCATTTGCGCGGAATACTATACTCCGCCCGGCGCGAAGACGGAATTTCCGTTTCTTCTCTTCCGCGGACGCGTTGCCGTGTTTGCCCCGGAACTTTTCTTCGGCTACGCGAATTCGGGCGCGCTTCCGCTGCGGACGATCTTTGCCAACGCACTGAAGCGCCTGCTTCCCTCTCCGCTGGTCAAGGTCGAAGGACTTCCTTCCCACGCAAGGGTTTTCGTTCAGAAAAAGGAGCGGTTTGTTCTCGTCCACATCCTCAGTTATCTCCCGGAAAAGCGGGTCAACGCCTTTGTTGTGGAGGATCGCCTTCCCATTCCTCCGTGCCGGATTTCCCTGCGTCGCGACGGAAGGACTTTCCGGAAAGTCGTATTATGTCCGGACGGACACGAACGCGCGTTTGAACAGGACGGCGAATACTGCGTTGTGGACCTTCCCTCGGGAGAGGGATATGCGCTTGCGGTTTTCGAATTTGCATGAGTTTCTTCCACACGGAAGAACGTTGCCGGACGCCGGAAAGGCCGTTCTTCCCGTCTCAAAGCATGCGGAAATGGAACTCTCGTATCAAAAATTGTTCGCCGACTGGACTTCCCGGTTTCAACAGCTATATTAGCATCGACAGCCATCCACCGGAAATAAAAAATATTCCGTTTCTCAAAAAAGAAAATCGAAAGGAAAGATGACATGGAGACCATTCCTTTTTCCGGATTCGGAGCCGCGTATGATCCGGGCTTCTGGAGTCCGGAGGAACGCCGGACGCATCTTGAATTCATGCGGGAGTGCCGATTGTCGTTTCTGCGTCTTTACGAGTTCTGCTGGCATGAATTCGAACCGGAAGACGGAGTGTTCCGCTTTGAACACGCGGACGGGTTTCTGGACCTTCTGGACAAAAACGGAATCCGGTATATTCTCGCCACCCCCGGAGCCGCTCCGCCGCGCTGGCTGACGCAGCGGCATCCCGAGGTCCTTGTCGTTGGAGCCGACGGACGCCCGGTTTCCGAAGAGGTTCGCCGTCATGGTTGTCCGTCGAGCCCGGAGTTCATGCGCCGTGTGCTGAATGTCACGGAACAGATGGCGCGGCGTTACGGCAAGCGCGCGGGGCTCCTCGGCTGGCAGATCGACAACGAGGTCGGGCATCCTTTCTGTTACTGCGAGGATTGCCGGCAGGGATTTGTCGACTGGCTGAAAAGCAAATTCAGTTCCATCGAGGAGCTCAACCGCGCATTCGGCATGATGGTCTGGAGCCATGAATACAATTCCTTCGATGAGATTCGTATCCCGAACCTCGATTCCGCGAACCCGCAGCTCAAGTTCGCCTATCGTCAATTCACTTCGGAGAAATGGCGGATTTATATTGAGCGTCATCTGGAAATCCTGAAGAAGCATTCCGCGGCGGCCGTCACCACCAATATGATGGCGCCCTGGCACGGATACGACCATTTTCCCGTCGGCCGGAATCTGGATGTCGTCGGCATGGACTTTTATCCCTATTCCTTTCACGGATACATGCCCTACGGCACGACTTCCCTCGAATTCAACTGCGCCTACACCCGCGCCATTGCCGGGGGAAAGGCTTTCTGGTTCCTCGAAAATCAGTTGCATACGGCGTATCACACCCGACCGGAAATCTTCCGGGAATGGGTCTGGTCGGAAATCGGCAACGGCGCTTCCCTGATCAATTTCTTCCGTTTGGACATTCCCCCCTTCGGCGGGGAAGAGATGGCGTACGGACTGATCGGAGGTTCCTCGTGGAGATCGTCCTTTGCAAAGGAATTCCGCACTTTCAGCCGGGAAATGGCGGAACTCGGACCGATCTTCCACCATACCGTATGCGAGCCCGCGAAATGCGCGCTGGCCTTTTCGTTCGTCTCCTGGAGGAAGGCGCTGGACACCTCTATTTTCGACTTCCCCGGAACTACGCGAATGCTGGCCTATCCGCAGATGCTGTCACGGCATGTCGAAGGCCTTTCCGCCAACGGCATCCGTTTCGACTTCGCGGATCTGGACGGCGATCTCGGCAAATATCCGTATCTCATCCTTCCGCATCGGCTGGTCATGGAGGATGCCGACATGGAAAAGGTGCTGAACTACGCCCGGGAAGGAGGCATTCTGCTGATCACCACGCAGACCGGCGTCTATGACTCCGGCGGACGCGGATATCCGCCCCCGTTCCCGCCGGAAAAGCTCCGGACCGCCGCCGGGATCGAGGCCGGATTGTACGGGAAAATTCCGGAAGACGCGGGCCCGGTGCGCTTCGGCCCCGGCGAGTGGACAGTGGATTCTTTCTTCGACGATCTGACCGTCACGGCGCCGGACGTGGAGATTCTGATGGAATGCACCTTCGGGAAAGGGCGTCGTCCCATCCTGACCCGCCGGAACTTCGGAAAAGGGAAAATCCTGTATTTCGGCGCTTTCTTCCGGATGGAGGACGCTCCTGGAATTTATGCGGAGTTGAAGCGGCATCTGGGGCTGACTCCGGAATGGTGGAGCGGCATCCGGGGAATCCGCGGATATTGCCGGATTCGTCCCGGCGGAAACACGCGGCTGGAAATCCTCCAGAATCTTACGGAGGAAACGATCGAATTTCATCTGCCGTTCCCCGCCGTGGAAAAGAGGAAGAATGAGATGCTTTCGCTCTGCCGGATTCCCCCGCGGGAGACGGTCGTCCTCCAGCACGGTTTCTGACAGGAACCCCGGCGGGGAGTCATCCTGCGCGGTTTCATGGTTTCCGGCCGGACTGACCTTTTCCGTCACGCCCGGATGGAGGAAGGATTCCCGTTTTTTTCTGCCGGGTTGGACTGCCTCTTCTTCATTATGAATGGCACCGTTTCATTCATGAATGGCACCGTTTCATTAGTTTCTACCCTTGAATTTTTAATCTAAGCACGTTTTTCATCCGGTTTTCATCGACTCAGTATGATTCAATGAATGCTTCTACCGTAAAACAATCAAAGCAAACAAATACATAAATCATTCCGCAGTCGGCAAGACAAAACTCATCATTAATTGAGTCCAACTGGGCATAGAAAGTCATTTTTTCCTTGCAATCAGGACAGACAGGGCGGAATTCAGATTGAATGTGCTGAGGGGAGCCACCTAGCTGATGTCTAGTCCCCATTTCCTCGGTGGCCCATTTGAATTTGGGGAGGTTACGGGCCTCTTCAGTTAGAGGTTCGGGTTTTAATCTAAACGGAGGTATAATTTTCATTGTTTTTGAAACTCCTTTACTCTGCTATTATAGCATTTAAGTTCATTTAAAATCAAATTTTAAAGGGGCGGGCAGGGAGGATTCTTTGATGATCAGGTGCGGCTTGACCTCGACGGTGCGCCCGTGCCATTTTCCGGCGATGGCTTTCAAGGTCAGCTCGGCAATTTCTTTTTCTCCGATGTTCACCGTGGTCAGGCGCGGTTTGAGAACGTCGGAAAGCGCGGTGTCGAACAGTCCCGTCACGGCAACGTCCCGGCCGACCGCCAGTCCGCATTCGGCAACCGCATTGTAGGCATAACGGGCGCGGGAATCGTCGATGGCGATGATCCCGGAACGGGAATCCGGCGACTTTCGCAGGAAAGAGCAAAGCGCCTGTTCGCAGTCCTTGTCTTTCTGGTTCGGCAGCTGATTGCGGATCATCGTGCAATGGGAAGCAAAATCTACACTGTGTTCCCGGCAGGCCTCTTCGATCCCGTCGAACACATGCTGATCGTGCGAGTGAAGCGAACTGCGGGCGCTCCGTCTCCAGACTTCGTCCAGTTCCTCGAACGTCAGGAACGCGATGCGCGTGATTCCCTGCGCAAGGAGATGTTCCGCAAGCTCTTTTCCGGCCAGCCTGAAGTCGCAGACCAGGCGGTTCGCGCCGGGAAATTCAAGATCGGAATCGCAGCGCAGCACGAAGATCACCTGCCTGAATCTGGTAAAAACGTTATCCAGCGATGAAAACGGAAAAAGACGGTCGCCGTCCACCACCAGCGACAGATAGCCGGTATCCGCATACACCTTCATCCGGGCGAGGCGTTCCGCCGCGTCCAGTGCGTTCAGCTGCGTGTCGTCCGTCAGCGGAACCGACTGGATGTGCCGCTGGCCGAGACCGTTGAGCACCGGCGTGAAGAAGTTGCCGAAAAGGTCTCCCCGCGTCTGCATGATGAACCCGACTTGCGGCGACGGCTGCGTGAAGCGCTTTTCCGCCGGAACGACAAAGATTCCGTGTCCGGGCTTGGACGTGACCAGCCCCGACAGCTCAAGGACGCGCACCGCCCGGGAAATCGTCACATAGCTGACACCGTATTCGGCGGCCAGCTCCTGACAGGAGGGGAGACGTTCTTCCGCCTTGAACTCTTCCGATTCGATCCGTTCTCTCAGCGCGTTCGCGATGTTCTTGTATCTTGCCATAAATATACTTCTCCGGAATAAATTGTTTTCAAATATATATTATAAATGATTTTTTTGAAATTGCAAGGTCTGATATAGTTTTTCCGTTTTATTTTTTCAGGAGACATGAAAAAGAATTCAGGTTGAAATGAGGTGAATTTTAAAAAAATCATCAAATATATATTTGAATGGGTTGACATTTTTCTTTCTTCATGTATAATTAAGAGAAGACACGAACAACAAGGATTGGAACATGATTGTTTTCAAGTCAGACAGTGCCGGTTTCGGACGTCAGAGGATACAGTTGTGCGACTATGACGCAATGGCCGATTACCGCAAGATCCGCGCCGTAACCGAAAAACAGTTCGACCGGGCCGTCCTTACCCGCGCCGAATACTTGCGGACATACCTCCGGCTTCTCGAATCCTATGCGCCCGAGTGGCTCGCCGAATATCACGCGATGGCCGCC
>MWCA01000077.1 GCA_002069785.1 Lentisphaerae bacterium ADurb.Bin242
CCGGTAGTTCCATAAATCTTTGATATAAAGTCGATTGGCCTTGTTGGCCTCAATCATCAAATGCCGTTCTTCCATTTCTGCCAAAATCCCTGTGTTGTAGACAGATTTTCGTCATTCAATTGTGTGTTTGATTTACCGCTACCCTGTAACAAGTTCACCTTACTTTTTGGCGTCAGGCTCGCTGATAAGTTGCATTGAAATGAGCGTATTATACCAAGGTTTCTACCTTTGGAGTAGCCTGCTCTGAAGCAAAAATTTTATTGTTTCAGCAGACATACCGATTATAGCAGTGAATGAATATAGCGTTTGATTGCCGGAGCATCCAGCTGCTTTGAATTTGCGGCAAAAATAAGAAGTTCATGGATATTCGGAACAATTCGGACATCCTTCCGGTTTTGTTGGATCACCCGGATTGCTGCATCGAGTTGACAACTGACTGTCTCCAATGGCAGACTTTCTTTGACCGTTGCATCTTTGGTTTCATATTCCAAATGGGCAAAATACATTTGTTGATCAGGTGTCGTGAGATGATATGTCATTCTGAAGCTGGTTTCGGCACATTCAATAATCTCTTGGGAATCTGCATTCTTTATGGATTCAATCGTCCCTTCTTTACAAAAAACGATGATTACCCCGATCTTACGCCGGAACAACGTTTCCTGATACTGCCTGAACAACAATGTCACTAACATTATTACAATGAAAACAAGGATTACTTTCTGGTAATTCAAACATTCTTCCAAAGATGTTTCCTGAAATAAAGCAACTGATGCCGCAAATATCACGAAGGCTCCACAAGTAACAACGATTGCATGAGAAAGGTATTTCCACATAGTATAAAAGTACTTTGGCATGATATTGGTAATGATGGCATAAACAATCTCTGGCTACTGCACCCCAAAAAATACCACTTCAGGCTATCTTTCATTTTGGAAAATCTAAAAACATAGAAAAAAAATACGAAAAAGAACAAAGATTTTATCTTAAACCTCCGCCTTTTACCGTTCTCAAAAAAGCCTTGTTGCGACAAGGGGTATTGCGTTTTATCGAATATTTTTCAATCGGACCTGCTGAAGTTTCATTATTTCAGCAGGTTAGATTTTGTTTTTGATTGACTTTATATATTTTTAGTAAGATATTACATTGCGAAATCGATTAATATGTAAAGCTGTGGAGGCAATGGCATGTTTAACATGACGAAAATACGGGCGAGTAACGGAGCGGGAAAATCGTTTTATGCGAATCATCTTGCGGCGAATGACTATTATTCGGAATCGGAAAAAATCGAAGGGTATTGGAAAGGGACCTTGGTACATGATTTCAACTTGCTGAATAAGAATGTGGAGTTGGAAGCGTTTTCCTTATTTCAGAGGGGGATTAATCCTGTGACCGGGGGGAACTTGACGCAGCGCAAGGTGACAGGAGGACCGAGATTTTTTGATTTTCAGGTTGCGGCGCCGAAGTCGGTGTCGATTATGAGTCTGTTTGACAAGCGATTGCTTGAAGCCCATCGGGAAGCGGTGGATACGGCCATGGGCGAGTTGGAGAATATTGCGGCGGTGCGTTTGCGGACGGGAGATAATGCATTCACGAATAATTTTGAAATGACCGGTCAGATTATTTATGCACAATTCCATCATGATGCGAGTCGGGCGTTGGATCCGCAGCTGCATACGCATAATGTGGTGGTGAATGTGACGATCGATTCGGATGGGAAATACAAGGCGTTGGAGAGCGTGGAGATGTGTCGTGCGATTCGATATGCCGGGAAGGTCTATCACAATAAGCTGTCGGAACTTTGCATGCAGTTGGGGTATGAACTTGAGAATCATTATGACGACAAGGGGAGGATCGTCTGGAAAGATATTAAGGAGATCCCGGAAGAGATCATGGAGTTGTATTCGAAACGCCGTCGTCAGATCGAAGAATTGGAGGCGGAATTCATTGCGGAGCATGGGCGGAAACCGACGTTGAGTGAAAACAATCAGTTGTCGATGTCAAGTCGAGCATCGAAGATGAAACATGCGACAAGTGATGAGGTTCGGAAATATCAGCTGTCGCAGTTGAGTCCGGAACAGAATCGTGTATTGTTTCGGAAAGCGGATCAGGTGAAATGGACACAGCCTCAAAAGAAATGGATCAGTCCTGATGAGGTTCAGAAAGCGTTACGAGAAGCGTTGTCCTCGGTATTTGAGCGGGAAAGTGTGGTGAAATTGGACAAGGTGCTTGCGGAGGCGATGAATCAGCATCTGGGGGAATTTTCCCTGGAGAGGTTGAAAGGGGAAGTGAGGAATCTTCCGGAACTGAAAGAGCTGGGCGGGTTGAAAGGGAATCCGTGGGTGTCTCCGCAGGAAGTGATCGACCGGGAGATTTACGCGATCGAGTCTGTGGAGAATCAGCGTGAAGTGTTTGATGGGATTGCCCCGGAATTCGAGGCGTTTCCGGGGGAGGAATCACGCAGGAAACAGGCCGAACTGATTCACGGGATGTTGAGTTCAAAAGACCGGTTCAATCTGTTTCGCGGAGTGGCAGGGGCAGGAAAAACATCGACGTTGCAGGAGTTCTGCCATGGACTGCGTTCGGGCGGCATTGAAAACATTTATCTGATAGCGCCGACGAATTCAGCAACGGATGTGCTCAAGGAAGAGGGCTTTGAACAGTCACAGACCGTTACGAGTTTTTTATTGAATAAGGAAAAGCCGCCGGCGGGGAGTTATGTGATTATCGACGAGTCGGGATTGAATTCATTGCGCGAGGGTGTGGAGATCATCAAAACGGCGCGTGAAAACAATTACCGTGTGCTGTTCATGGGAGATGCGCGGCAGCATACGGCAGTGGAGTCGGGCGACTTTTTCCGGCTGCTGGAGGAGCATTCCGAGATCGGAAAATTTTCCTTGACGGATATTTACCGTCAGCAGAACGAAGAATACCGCCGCGGGATCATGGAGTGTGCTCTTGGACAGTTTGAGCAGGCGTTCGAAAGGTTCGAGAAAAATCATTTCATTCACGAAGGAAAAGCAAAGTATCTGGAAGAAGCGGCGCAGAGTTATATGGATTACACGGACAACGGCAGGGATATTTCCCAGGCGATCCTGGTGGCGCCGACGCATGAGGAAGGGGATCGTCTGACGGATGCGGTGCGGCGGAAATTGAAAGCGCATGGTGCGGTGTCGGAAAATGGTCGGCCGGTTTCTGTATTCCGCTCCTGGAACTGGGAGAAATCCCGGCTGAAGCAGGCGGAAAACTATCCTCCGGGAACGGTGGTTTCATTTATCCGGAACAGGAAGGGGATTGGCAAGGCGGGGGAAACGGCTTGCGTGGATCGTGTCGAAAATGGCATGCTGTATCTGGACAGCGGAAAAGTTCTTTCCGCGAGGAGTGCGGCGGATTTCATCGAAGTGGGCGAACTGCGTGAAATCGAGTTGTGCAGAGGCGATCTGATTCAGTTCAATGTGAATCTGCGGGAGCGGAAGATTTATAACGGGACGATCGGGCGGCTCACGGATGATCCGGCGAAAGTGATGCTGTTGTATTCGGACGGAAAGGAACGGGGGCTGGTGGACTTCCCGGAGGGATACGCGTCGTTCAAATACGGCTGGATGACGACCTCGTATAAATCGCAGGGGCGGACGGCGGAAAATGTGGTGGTTGCAGCACAGAGTTTGGACCGCAAGGCTTTTTATGTATCTTTAAGCCGAGGGAGGAAACATATGGCGCTGCATTGTCCGGAAAAGGATTTTTTGAAAGAGCAGTTGAGCTTTCGTCATGGAGAGCGGCGGAGCGTGCACGATCTGATTCGGGACCGGGAGATTCCACCGGGGAGCATTCTGCCGTTGTCTGATGAGGCGCGTGCGGCACAACATCGGATGTTGCCGAATACTCTGTACAAATCCGTCAAAGGGAGAGCCTTGAAACTTGCGGCGGAGTTGAAGAAGCTGGCACGGACAATCTGGTCGTTTGGAGCGGAAGTGGCTTCCCGCCGCGGTCGCAATGCCAAATACGGGTTGGAAATTCTGACTGAGGAAAGGTTGCTTGAAATTGAGCGCAATGCCGCGATTGATACGCAAAAGATACTGGAGCGCAAACGTCAGGAACAGGAATTGCAGAAAAGCGGTGTGAAACATCAGGCGCAAGATCCATTTGATGAGTTGCTTGATTTCATTACAGAAAAAGATCAACCGTTACAGAATAATGGCCGGGAGGAAATCCATGATATTGCGGAGCGGAACCATGCGATTGCCGCTCTTGACGCACTTTTCACAAAGGGAAAAGAGAAAAAACAGGAGCCTTCGAAACCGCTTGGGGAGTCCAGTTCTGCAATGCCCGACTCTATGCCGCCAGAGACGAAAGTGCCGTTGTCGGATGATGCTCGCCTGCTTGCGGAATCACAGGCGTGGGTCCGTGCGGCAACGGGTGATATCCCTGAAATGGAAGTTCCGTTGTCGAACGATGCTCGCCTGCTTGCGGAAACCCGGGAATGGCTTGACGGACAACTCGGCATCGATGCGATAGAACAGGCGACTGAGATTGTGGAGAAGAATCCGAAATCGGAACACGGAACACAGGAATGGCTCTCTGAAAATAATGCAGACGATCACGGTGTTCAACCGGCGTTGGAGTCCGTTGATGCGCTGAAGGAGCGATTGGCTTCGCAGGAAAAATTGGAAGATACGGTGAAAGAAACCACAAACGATAAGAGTTCCAGCCTGGCTTTCAGACGGAGACCGATTCTGACCCTGTTTGATCAGGAGCCGGTTGCGACAGATGTTTTACAGAAAAAATTGGAAGATATGGCGAGGGAGGCAATTCGGACCGAAGCACAGGAGGCGGAAAAAACGAAAGAATCGAAAAATGAACCAAATCAAGCCCCATCTTTGCGTTCCAAAAACATGACGGAATATGATGAAGAAAAATCGCGGCGGGTTATCCGGAAAAAGAGGAATGACGGGCCGAGTCCGGATTTGCCGGACAAGGATCAGTCTCGCGGGATGGACCGTTAAACCACAACCCGAAAGAGGAGGGATATATGAACGAAAACCCGTGGTATGAAATGAAGAACGGGCGGGCGCCGCGCATGTGGCTTGCCCTGCCGGAAGGGAACTTGCTGGTGAGTTGGGAAACGATCCGGAAAGTTCGGGCGACGCCGGATTTCCTGAATCTCGTTTTTGAATGTGAATACGGGGTGGTGACGCTCTGTTCTTCCGAACCCTTGCAGGCGTTGTATGAATTGATGCAAATGGAAATGGTTCGCAAAATAGACGGCTCCAGAATGACAATAAAAATTGCGGAACCATGAAAAATAACGGCGCCCGTTTTCTATTATTCTGGGGGGGGTGAAAACGGGCGCCGGATGCGGATCAATCCCCGAATAAAGTACATCAGGTATTCGGGCAGGTTTCCCGTAACGGGAGAATCGGCAGTATGGCGGATGGTTGCGGGACGTCTCCTGCCGGGAAACGCTGGCGAGCTGGTCGTTTTTCATGACTTACCGATTGTGTTCGATTGCCGCATAGATTTCTTTGACATGATCGACATCGCTCAGGACCAATCCGGCGCGGTAGGTGGCGGAAGAACTGATGACGATGTTTCCGCAACCGAGAATCTGCTGGATCAGCGTTTGCGTATAACTCACGCTTCTGACTTCATTCAACCGGAGTGTCTGCGAAAACCGGTTCAAAACACCGCCTTCGCTGGTCACTCCACTGGTGCTGATGATATAAAACTGATTTTTGCGCAGAAGAATGATGTGCAAAAATCGTATCGCGATGATCAGCGGAGTCAGCGTCATTCCGAGATAAATCACGCACATGTTCATTTTTCCGTCGTTCCAGATCATTCCGGAGATGCCGCTGGCCATCAAACTTCCGAGCCCAACGCTCAAAATGATTCCGACGGCGAATCCGATGGTATTCCATACATTTCTAACAATGAAGAGAAAGCGATTCCCTTTGATCCGATACAGAATTTTTTCATTGACTTGATTGCTCATGGTGACCTCCTATGTTTTGTCCTTCGCTCTCCGGCAGGGACAAAACATGAAAAAAGAAGACTTTTCAGCGCGAAACTCCCGTACAGGCCGATGTTATGATTTTGCAAAGGCCGATATAGCCCATTGAGGAGTTGTAACTCATAATGTAGTTGCCTTCCCGATAGGTGGAATCGCCGCTTCCGGCCGGATTTTCCGGATACGTTTCGCCGTCGTCTTCTCCGTAATCCCATTGCCGCAGATATTGAAGCGCGGCACCTTTGCCTTGCGCTTCAAGGATGTTCAGCGGTTCTTCCGCTTCTTCGTTTTGAATGAACACAATGCTCATATATTCTTTCATACTTGGGAACTCTCCTTTTTCCTGCGGCAAGCCAGCTTTCTGATGTGGCGATCGAATTCGGCATTTGACAGCGGGGCGATGTTCGTGGAAAGTCCAATCCATTTACGGAGTTCCCGTTTCGTGATCCGAATTGGCTTTTGTTTGTTTGTCACCAACAGCGGTCCGAAGACATTTTCATAACGCTGAAGACGTTCGTAGAGTTCGTCAATCCCGGATTCAGTGACATGACCGACCCCGATAACGAGAAAGCTGTGAACCAATGCAGAGAAAAATATTTCATTGTTTCTGTTGTTCATTTTCTGTTTCCATCGAGAGACTTTCGAAATATTCCAGTGAATCGCCATGATTCAATCCTCTCATTCTTTGGTGACTTCTTCGGAAATCTGCCGGCCATCTTTTCCGCAGATATGAATGACAAGTCCCGCTTTCAGGGGACTTTCCGAACGGCCTTTTGAATCCAACCCATCCCATTGATGGCATTGGTCCTGCAAATACCACATCGCCGGATTGCAGATGTTCCGATAATATTTGTGTCCGAAATCAGGGGCTTCCGATTTCAAAGTTACAAAAAGATGGTGTTTTGCCGGTTCGGATTCACCGGAAAAACACAAGCCGGCATAAATCCATTTTCCGCTCGCCCGTTTCAGTGTGGCGTAAATTTCCTTGACTTTCCGGTCAGCGTCGCGGAAATGGTCATAAGGCCGTCCGCTCTGAATCAGTTGTGGAGTCCTGGTTTCGAGAGGACGCGTTTCGAGAAAATACTCCGTCATTGCCGGATCGACTTCGTCACCAATTTCAAGGAATGAGTTCAGGCTTCTTCCGGATTCTTCCAATTGCCGATACGTTTTCATCATGCAGCCTTCTCCTGAATTTGAACGGGTTTGAGAATGTAATCGACGGCTTTCTGCGCCTTCTGGGCGGCCTGAACGACCAGTTTTTTGTCGTTCCGCAACCGTTCCAGCCAACTCCGGATATAGGCTCCGGAATTCTGGATGGTGGTGTGTTCGATCCCGGATTGAGCGCAGAGAAACGCCGCGCCCATTTCGGCGATCAATTCCTCTTTGGAATAGCTTTCACTGCCGAATTGGATGTTGTCCATGCCGGGACGGTTCAACCGCGATTTGTGCCCGACCGAATGAGTCAGCTCATGATAGAGTGAGGAATAGTAACTTTCCTCGTTTTCGAATTGAATCCGCTCCGGCATCTGGATCACGTCCATGGAAGGAATGTAACAGGCGTTCTCTCCTCCATGCTGAATCGGCGGACAGTCCACATAATCGGTAATGATCTCTTCCGCGGTATCGATCGGATGGAACGCAATGCTCTCCTTCGGCGGCAGTATTGGAATAAATTTCGCCGGAATCCCGCAGGTCTGTTCCAGATTGTAGACCATGTAGAACCGCAACACCGGCAGTCTGGTTGCCTCGTCCTTTTCGAACAACGTCCAGAACACGATATTGGTTCCATGCATATCCATTTTCAATTCGCCGCCAAGTTTTTTGATCTGCCGCATGGTCAGCCAGAACGGGGACTCATACGGCATCATGCAAAGCAGAATGGCGTTGATTCCCCGGTAGAATTTTCCGCTGATCATGTTCCGGTGGCGCCAGTCGGCAGGACGCCAGGGACAATGCCAAGGGATCTTGCCTTTTTCCAATTCCGCAATCATCCGGTCGGTGATTTCCTGATAAATGTCTCTCATGGAATTCATCTCACGCCGCGTCATCCGGAAAATCGTCTTCGTTTTCCGACAGTTCCGGATCATGATCCAATACAAACTGATAGGCTTTCAGTTCCCGCGAACTGTTCCAATGGAAATACGCCTCTCCTTTGGCTTTCCGCTGGGGGAAGCCAAGTTCCACGGCGCGGTCCACGATTTCCGTCATCGTCATTTCATTGATTTTTACACTCATTCTGATACCTCCTGAGGTTGGTTGTTGATTTCACCTTTCATGAATGAAAAACGTCCGTGCGTCCGCCCTTTCGGCGGCGCAGCGGCGTTTTCAAGGTGAAATCAGCAAAGGGAGTCATATCGATCTTCCCGCATTTTCCAGTTCCCGGACGAGTTTGCTCAGTTCATATTTTCCGATGCAAATTGTCTTGCCGCCCTCTTGTTCGGAGAGCTCCGCCAAATACTGCTTGGCCAGGTCGATTCCGAGTTTGGCTTCGACCGGAGCCTCCGGCGTCACGGTGATTTCGATTCGCCGGGAGTTGTCCCGGATGCAAAGGTGATCTGGAACCGACTCCGAATGAATAGGGAAGAACTTTTTCAATTCTTCCCATTTTCCCCGAATCGAAATTTGCGACTTGGGATTGTGGATCGTAATATGGCAATTCATGCGGCCTCCTTCTCGCTTTTCTGTTTCGTTTTTTCCTCGGCTTTGGCAAGAGCTTCCCAAGCTTTCGGATCGGGCAGTTCAGTGGTCGCTTCCTCCAGCGCCTTCGCCAGATCGAACTGAACCAGTCCCGCGATCAGTTCCGCCTCGCTCCATTTGGCTTCTTCGGGACCGCTTTGCCCGTAAGTCAGTTCGGCAAAGATATTTTCGCAGACCTGCATCCAGAGAAATTCATCGAGCGTGTGCCCGTCCGTCAGTTCCCGTGCTTCGAGCGAGGTGTAACTCATGATCTTTTCAGGCAGGCCGGTCGCGTTGACAAGTTTTTTCGTCTTGAAATCGAAACGATCCCCGCAGACGGCTTTGGTCCCTTTGCAGGCGATCATCAGGTAAATCGCCGTCCGGCTGGGCGTGACGGTTTTGCCCTCTTTGATCGCATTGATCAGTTTGTCGATGGCCTTGCGCTTGCGCTGCCGGGTCTTGGCTTCCTTGCGTTCCGCGAGCGTTTTGCTCTTTTTCGGTTCGGCCTCCTTCGAGGCTTTCGGGCGCTGGATGGTGATTTTCGTGCCCGCACGGGGACCGTCCGCGATGATTGCCGGAACGCCTTCCTCCGGCTTGTCCGTTTCCCGCCAGTCGCCGGGACCGAGAACCGTGTTTTCTGCAAGCGGATTGTCTCCGCTCTCTTTTTCTTCCTCTTTGACGTGATAGTTTTGCGAAACCAGCACCGTTTCCGGTTCTTTCGCGGCTAGGCTCGCCACATATTCCTTGCGCTTCTTTTCGAGATATTCGCGGTTCATACAGCGCGGCTCCGGAATCAGATTGGCGAAGAGGTAGCCGGATGCTTTGCGCTCTTTACACGCCGGACATTCCCCGCAGCCGTCTTCTTTCCACGGCAGACTCGAAAGCAGCGTGGCGAATTTTTCGTAAAGCGTTTCCGAAAATTTGCGGACGGACATGGTCTTCAATTCACGTCCTTCGATGCTTCGGACGAAGTCGAAGATATTGTCCTGAATTTCCGGCGGGAATGTGGCGATCGTTTCATAATGGGCTACGGTCATATAGCCGAATACCTTGTCCGTCATGGCCTTCTTCCACAAGTCCGAAAGATTGAGCAGATTCAAACGCCGCGCCACCCAGGTCGGGGAATGGCCGATTTCCGCCGCCAGCGCGTCCAGCGTCTTGAATTTTTCACGCATGGAATAGAGTTTGGTGATTTCTTCCGCGAGGGAAAGATCGGTATGCTGGTTCGCCACATACGCATTGACTTCCGAATCGCCGTCAATTACCACGGCTTCCTGTCCGAGTTCCAGTTCCGTGATTCCTGCCGAGACCAGCGTTTTGAAGCGGCGGCGACCGTCTTCTACCGCATAATCGAAAGCCGGATCGTTTTCAAGTTTTTTGAGCGCAAGCGGCTGCAACAGCACTTTCAGTCCTTTTGCGATTCGGCCTTTGATGCTGGCCAGCAGGTGCATGTCGTCGGCGCGATTGCAGGCGCGGTCCGCCTCACATTTGATCCTGGCAACGGGGATTTTCGTGTCCATGGTGTTTTTTCCTTTCCTTATGTTGGTTTCTCTTCGGGAATTTCCCGGTTCACACTCGTGAACGCCGGGAAATTCCACGCTTTTCCCGGCTGCGTTCAGGCGCTGAGCGCCGGATATAAAAAAATGAATATACTTCTTGACATTTCTTGTTTTGAAATGTATAGTTAAAGTATGCATATAGGAGATGTGATATGGAAGCAAGTATTCTTGATTTAAGAAAAAATATGAAGAAAGTCATGTCGGCAATCGAACGGAACGAACGGGTCGTTCTTACCCGCCGTCATCGGAAAATGGCCGTAATTTTGCCTGCCCGTGAAAGCCGGGAAAAAAAAGCCAGAGTTTCCGATCTTCCCGCATTCGGCATGTGGGCGGAATGTGAGGATAGGAAGGATGTTGCCGCGTATGTCCGTGAACTTCGCAAACCCCGGAGTTTCCGATGATTTTCGATACCGATGTTCTGATTTGGACTTTGCGCGGCAATCCGAAAGCGGCCAAAGTGATTGACGACTGCGAGGAACGTTTCATCTCGGCGGTGACCTACATGGAGCTGATTCAAGGTGCGCGCAATAAGACTGAACAGAAAACGATCAAGGATTTTCTGGCGGCGCTGGGGTTCCAGACGCTTCCGATCAACGAAAACATTTCGCTTCGCGCCACAGTATTCATGGAAGAGTTTTTTTTGAAATCCGGACTTGGGCTGGCCGACGCTTTGATTTTCGCAACTGCCTGTGAATATGCTATGACTCTTTGCAGTGCAAACAAAAAGCACTATAAAGAAGTTTCCTCCCTTATGACCAAAGAGTTTCGTCCGTAATCAGGCGCTGAGCTCAGTATCCGCCTCCGCCTCATTGCTTCCGTCCAGAATCTCCATGTTGCCGAAGGTTTGGGCATTGCTCAATTCCGGAAAATAGCTGGAGAGTTTCGGTTCATCTTCCGAATCGTAATGACGGTGCTGTCCTTCGCTGGTCTTGTTGAGTTCGAAGATAATTTGCTCCAACTCGACCGAAAGCGAACTTTTTTCCCTGGCGGCGCTGAACTCCTCTTCGGGCGTGCTCTTGAGCTTGGCAAGCCGGGCGGTTTTCGCTTCCAGTTCGATTCGGCTGTTGGCAAGTTCCTTCGGTTTGTCATAAACCAGCTTGCGGATGGCCGTCAGCAGATGTTCGGCATCGGAGGAATCGCCCTGCAATTTGACCGGGAGATGCGGCAAGTTCCAGCCTCTGATCTGAAAATGAACCGAGCATCTGGAATCATTCAATTTGTCGGCATAGAGGATTTCCCCCTGTGCTACCAGCCGGATTTTCAGATTTCCGATGCACAAATCTTCCATGACGGTATTGCCGGACCGGTCCAAGTAGTTGCAATCCTTGACGGCGGTACACCAGGCAAGGCGAATTACCCGGTCCAATGCATCGCATTTCTCCCGGATCGTTCCTGTGAGTTCGCGTTTCCCGTAATGTATGGAAAGGCTTCCGAGTTCCAGTGTCGGATGAACGGCAATGAATTTCTCCAATTCCGGGATTTCCTCTTTCATGGCCGGAATCAGAATCGAAAGCGATTTTTCCTGATCCTGCCGGACGCGGATATTGCGGCGGTGTTGACGTTCCAACGCATCCAATTCCTTCAAACGGGTCTCGATCACGACTTTGCGCTTGAGCTTCGGGTTGCCGGAAATCGCCGCTGAAAAGCTGGCATAATCGAGTGCGCAATCGTCGTTGATCTCCTGAATGGTTCTGGCGCAGCGTCCTTTCATGGCGTCATTGATGAACTTCTGCTTGCGTTCCAGAATGGCATACATTCCGGCATCCAGCGTTTGTTCAATGCCGTAGCGGATAATTTCCACTTCTTCGAGGATGTTCCCCTGACGAATAATTCTTCCGTCGCGTTGCTCCACGTCCGAAGGCCGAAACGGACAATCGATATGATGAGCCACGGCCAGCCGTTCCTGAATGTTGACGCCGGTTCCGAGTTTCGCGGTCGAACCGATTACCACCCGGACTTCCCCGGCGTTCACTTTTTCGAAGAGATCGGACTTCTGCTTGTCGGTGTTGTAATCGGCAATGACGGCGACTTCGCCTGCCGGAAGGCCGCCGGCGATGAGCTTGCGTTTGAGTTCCTCCCAGGCGTTGAAGAGTTCGCCGTTGCGGTAAAGGTCGCAGAAGACGATCTGCGTTCCCTTGATGGAATCATACACACGGTATTTTTCCAGAATGTTCCGGGCACAGACATTCAGCTTGGAATCCGGATCGTCATGGAAGCGATGGTCGATCAGCCTCGGATCAATGGTGACTTTACGGCTCATTCCGTAAATCAGAAGCGGGATATGCGAAAGCTCCCGTTTCTCCGGATTGTTCTCATACCATTCATATTCATCACAGAGGTATTCCATGAAACGGGAAATGACCGGACTGCGCTTAATATTGACCTGTTCGGGATGCCCGCCTTTGATCGGCGGACGCTCCACCTCGGTCAAATCGTCGGAGGGAATCACGTCGGCAATAGTGCGGAACATCTTTGAGAGTTCAATGACGTTGCAGTATTTGCAGAATCGCTGCACCATTTTGAAGCGTCCGGCGGCATCCAGTTCCAACGCGGTTTCCGTTCCGCAGAAGACCGAGGCGAATCGGTCGAACGTGCTGATTCCGAACTCCTGGAGTGTCGCCGGACTGATGTAGCGGACCATGTTCCAGAGTTCAGCTATGGTATTTGTGACAGGTGTACCAGTTGCGAAATAAACGTTCCGTTCCCCGGTTTTCTCCATGATGTGACGGATTTTCAAACTCAGCGAAAACGCCCGCTGGCTGGCTCCCCGGTCGAGTCCTTTGACGCGCTGCATCTTGGTGGGGAAGAAGTTGCGTTTGTAGGCGTGCGCCTCATCGATAATAAGTGCATCCAGCCCCAGATCGGAAAAGTAGATGATGTCCTCTTCGGCTTTCTTGTCGTTGAGTTTATCGAGCATCTTCTCCAATTGCTTCTTCTGCCGTTCCGCATCCTTGATGGTGGAGTAGTTTTCGCTTTTGCTGATGATCTGTGTGAGTTCGTCAATCTGGTCTTCATAGTGCCGCGTCACCAGATCGGGATCATCCCGGAGCATGTCGAAGGACGACTGCGCCATGATGACCATATCCCAGTCACCGACCGCGATCCGGCTCATGAACCGTTTACGCTTCTCCTTGACCAGATCCTTTTTGTCGGCAATCAGGACCATTGCGTGGGGATAGAGTTTCGGGGCAAATTCCGCGAACTGCCGCAAAGTTGAATTCTGCACGACAACCAATGTTTTCGTCGCCAGATGAAGGCGTTTCAATTCCATTGCCGCCGTGACCATGATCGCGGTCTTGCCCGTGCCCACGCAATGTGCCAGCAGCGTGTTGCCTTCGATGCAGCGGCTGACCGCCCGTTTCTGATGCGTTCGCAGCACGAACTTTTTGCCGTTGACGATCCCGACCGCTCCGGGGTAGATTTCAAACGCCGGAAGTTCATACGGCCTCGTGACATGCGAATTGAAAATGGAATTGTAGATGTTTTCCAGCTGTTCGGATATCTCGTTGGAGTTCATGATGAAGTTCCGAAACTTCTCCTGAAGTTCATTTTTGTACTGCCGGGCGGTCAATGTCGCTTCCTGATTGACCACCAGTTTTTCTTCGCCGTCCGCATCGTATTCTGTCCGGTGGACGATCGGTTCCTTGAGGTTCAGAGCAGTCTCCACCAGCTTGAACAGATTCCAGTCCGCCACCTGATATTCCGTCATGCTGTACTGCACGGAATAATCGGCACTCAAATACCATTTGTCCTCGGTATTCGAATAGGAAACTTTGCATTCAATGTTGAAACTCTTTTCGAGCCAGTTCTGCACGATTTCCGCTGGAATCCAGAAACTTCCCAGATGGAAGTCGATGTCTTCGATCCGCAGCGGTTTCGGCTGAATCGCTTCCAGCGCGGGAACATTCTGCGGAGCCATCTGCCGGGCAATTTTCAGCTTGCGGACCACGTTGCCGGAAAGATATTCGCTTTTGAGTTCGATTTGCTTCGTGATCGGATTTTCGAAAAATTCACCGGACGCCAGGAGCTGCTTCAATGCTTCGTCTCTGTTGAGCTTCATCATGGCGGCGATATAATCCACGTTGATCCGGTGACGATAGCCGTAGGAAATCATGCCCGCCTGAACAATGTCGTCCGCGTGACCCGGTTCGCGCCACGGGTGCTGGGTTCGTTTGAAGTAGATGTCACCCTTTTCATAGACCATGCGATGAGTCTTGATGCCGTCGAGCGAAGTTTCGATCTCTTTCCGGATGTTTTCCGTCGCGGCGAGTTTCAGGTAATCCGGGTCTTCCTGCATATTGCGATGAATAATCCGATTGTTGAGATGCCCGAACTCTTTAACGTGAAATTCATAGTTCCGGTTCAGGCGTGAGCGCTGTTCTTCGATGGCGATCTCCGCAACTTTGGGATCAAGCTGAAGTTCCAGCAGCGTATTCAAATGTTCTTTGAATTCAATAAAATGCTCCAGCTTGTGCCGTTCGTTGCCGGAGAATTCCTGCCCGGTCTTGTCGGTGAACAAAATGCCTTTGTGATTGCGGCACTGCCAGATGCGGCCGTCCTGCCGGAACAAAGTGTATTCGCGCATCGGGCGCGGAAGCTCCACTTCCAAAGGTTGATTGCTGACCGTTCCGAACATGTCGGTTTCAAGCCCTGCAACCTCTTGCATCGCCAATTCCGGCACTTTGAGAAGCTCTGCGAGCGGCGACCGATCGAACGGAAGAATCGTTGCACTTCCGGTTTTGCCATACATCTTGCCCGTATTCGATGGCATGCCCAGAATCATTTCCGGATGAGTGGCGAAATATTCATTCACCCGCATGATGCCGGTGTTGTCCGGCGTTTCAATCGGCTGGAGATCCAAGAACTTTTCGGTCGGTTTTGCACCTTTCTGGAATATGAGAATATCCGCCACAACTTCCGTTCCGATTTCGGAGAACGCGGTGTTCGGCAGACGGATTGCGGCCAGCAGTGCGGCTCTTGAAGCAAAGTTCACACGGGCGGTGGTGGATTTGGAATCCAGCGTGGAGGCCGACGTCATCAGAATCGCCAGACCGCCCGGCTTGAGCGCATCCAATGCTCTTGCAATGAAATAATTGTGGAGGTTATATCCCACGTAATCCGAATCATAGATGCCCACCTGGTCGAACGGAACATTGCCGATCACCAGATTCAGCGAATCGCGCCGGACAGGCGTTTTCACGAGATCGTTGATGATGATCTTCTCGTTCGGGTAAAGCTGTTTCAGGATCCGGCCGGAGATGTCGTCGATTTCCACCGCGGTAAAGTGTCCACGGATTGTTTCCGGCATCAGCCCGATGAAGTGCCCGACACTCGCACCGAATTCGCCGAAGGTTCCTTGCGTGATTCCGGCTTTCATGGCGATTTTCCACATGAATTCGATCAGAACTTTGGGCGTGTAATGGCTGTTCAGCGTTGAGGCTCTGGCAGAGACGTATTCTTCGCCGGTGAATAGCGATTTGAGTTTGGTATATTCTTTGGCATATTCCGCACGGTCGGGATCGAACGCCTGCGGAATTCCGCCCCAGCCGGAATATTGGATCAGTTTTTTGCAATCATCCTGCGAGGCGGCTTTACTGGATTGTTCCAGTTCTTTCAGCAGCTTGATCGCTTCCAGATTTGCCGCGATCTTGTGCTTGGCTCCGACAGGACATAACACATCATCTTGTGTGATCCGGTAATTGCTGCGCGGAATATCCGCAACCGGTTGAAAAATGAGTTGCTCTTTCGGTCGCGGCTTTTGCAGTTCTTCAAGTGTCGGCAGCACCATGACGGGCGTTTCGTCCTCGAAGTCAAAAAGATCAAGTTGCAATGTTTCTTCCATGGGATTCATTCCTTTTTTCCGGTTCGTTTACCCTGAAAAATGCCGGAGCCGCGCTTCAGCGGCTTTCCGGCATGACCGGCGAACCGGAAAAAGCTCACTCAAACGGCCTTGAATGCGTTGCGGAACTCTTCCGGAAACAGGCTGGCATAGGAATAGAGGTCTTTGCGCAGTTTGGCCATATCAAGGGATTCTCTTTTTTGTGCAGATTTCAAGCAGGATTCATAGTGATTACGGATTTGAAAGGCAATATTCAGATCAAGTACCGTCGGGCGTTCTTTTTGCAGAACCTTTTCACCGTAGAAATCTTTGATGCGGAATCCTTCGATCTCTTCGAAGCGGGCAAAGATGTCGGCACAGGGATCCTCCTCTTTGAAGTAAATGATGTTGTAATAATCAATCTCCGGAAGCGGCTCTGAAGTCTCCACCGCTCGTTTCAGAACATTTTCGCCGTAAATTACGAATTCAGAACTGGAACCGTCCCGCCCCCAGTTGTTGCTGCGCCATTTGAGCATCCCGGAATAGACGTCTGCCGCCATGTCGCAGATCGTTTTGACAACCTGATATTTCCATCCGACCGCGATCGGCCAATGATGATACTGGATCGGGTGCAGATTGCTTTCCGCGGTGTTCGTGATCAAGGTGTAAATCATCTCTCGGTCACCCTGACAGCGGTAGGCTTTCATACTGCTTAACAATGTTGAACTCATTGCGGGTCTCCTTAATTTTCGATCAGTTTACGATAATATTCCTGCTTTTCCGCAGAAGTTAAAGTGAGGAATTTCCCATGTAAAATTCCATTCCAATGAATGAATACGATGCAAAGCCCCAGTTCCGGAAACCCTTTCTGGATTCTGATTCCAGCCGGAAATACCTGATAACGGGCGTATAATTCGGCGATTCTTTTTTTGTAACGAGGATGGCGTTTGACCGGCAGAAACGCTTCAATGAATCTCCCGTCTTTACAGCTTTTTTCCCGCCGGGCAAATTCTTCGTTCGGATCGAATTCCTTTTTGTTCATTTTTCCGACCTTCCGTTTCATTGATAAGGTTGATGATGTCCATCCGGAGGAAAGTGATCGGCCTTTATCCAGCCGATTTCCCGATCCTTGTTTGCTTTTGCCCGTTTTCCCTGTGTGCAAGCCCTGTCATATTCCCGCCAGCAGGCGAAACAGAGACTGTCGATCAAGTCGCAAGTTCTCGCTTCATGGATTTCCTTTTTCGTCAGCATCAGGCGGCCTCCTTGGCAAGAATGTCTTTGAGAGACCGGTTGCATCGGAAAAGAAAGCCGGTTTTTTCTTCCAGGTCGAGATAACGCCGGGCAAGATCGGGACGGTTGCGGGCGCCGTTCCGCAAATCCCGATCGCAGGCGAATACGCAAAGTGCACAGGACAATCGACAGTTCCCCAGATCGTAAGCCGGATGATACGGCAATCCAGACTTCCGAATCGCTGTCCAGATTTCTCCGGTCTCATAGTCCAGCATCGGACGATAGTGGAAAACTTCCCGGTTCCCGGCAGTCAGGCGTTTGCACCGCTCGAATCCTGCCAATTTCGCACGATGTGCGCTTTCCTCTCGCCGTTCCCCGGTTACGGACAGAATTTTTGCCGTCTTTTTCGCCGGAAAAAGTTGCCGGATCAGTTTGTCGATGGCCTCCGTTTTCAATGAAGTGCAGAATCTTCGACGGAGATCGGGGAAACGCATCCGATGCTCGATGTAATCCGGGATCGTCCATTTTGGATATACCGTATATAGTGGTATACTCAACAGATTTGCAATCTTTTCCGCTACGGATTGCGTACAAATCCATTCCGCTCCGGTTGACGAGTGAATGGCGGCGAGCCGATGGAACACTCCTTGTGCCCGGGCCATTTCCGCCATTTGAATCATCATGGCTTCGTTGTCCTTGCCGGCCGAAGTCGAAACGGCGATCAACTGGTATCCGCTCAGATCAATTTCCATTGCGGCATTCTCCTGTTTCAGATTTTTTCGGGTTCATGAGTCGTCCCCATTTTTGTCATTGCGCTTCTCCAGCCTTGAATTCCCGTTTAGCCCAGTCGAAAACATATTGATGGCGGTAGCTCTGCCATGCGCCGCAGCTCGGCGCCCAACGGAAGCCGCGCATTTTGAGCTTGTTTCGAACTTCCGCATCCGGTTTCCCATCGAAAAAAATCTGGAGTCGATTCGCGGGGATGTTATCCACGATTTTCCCGCCTTCAAACGAAAATTCTGGCAATTCTCCCGCCTCTTCGATCGCTTTGGCTTCAGTTTGATATGCGGCAATGGAGGCGATCCGCTTTTTGAGGCGGTTGATTTCCTGATTGTTGTTGGAAAGCTGCCACTGCTGGAAACCCGGCTTCTCAAAGGAATACTGCGGATTCATCAGTTTTTCGACGGTTTCTGATTTGAGCGAATATTTTTGGGTGGCAAGGCGGATTTTCTCTTCCTTCGTCGTCTTGGGGTTCCGGAGAATCAGGTTGATTTCCTTCATCGTTTCCTGAAGTTCGGTGAGCTTTTTGAGTTTGGCGTCCAGCTTTTCGAGCGCCTGCGGGTCTTCGGTTTTGATTGGCATCTTCTTCTCCTGTGTAGGATTTTCTTTCACGCCTGACCGGAATTCTTTTGAGTTCCTGAACTGTCGGCGCGGTCGCTTCCGACCGCCGCGCCGACAAAGAGGAAAAGAAAATATCTTTGGGTATCTCTGTGAAAAAATGCGTTCTCATATTCGAGGAAAGATATCGTGAAAGAACCTCTCTGAATTATGATGCAAACATCTTTGCTGATGTTTTTCGCATGGGAGGTTGTATTTTAGAAAAATTGGTGTATTTTTCTAAAAATAACTATGGATTGATATATGTGTAACTCAATTAAAAACAGGATATTCGCAAGGATATACGGGCATGGAAAGGGGTGGACGTTCTCCACTTTCGATTTCATGAGCGAATTTAAACGGTATGAGATTGACTGCGCCCTTTCCAGCTTATGGCGGGAAAATAAGATCCGTCGGATTTGCCGCGGCATTTACGATTATCCGGTTTACAGCAGCATATTAAAAAGGAATGCGGCACCGGATATCAATGCCATTGCTGCCGCTCTTGCGAGAAAATTTCGTTGGCAGATATATCCGACAGGAGATACTGCGTTAAATTATTTCGGGATATCCACACAAATTCCGGGACGGACCATCTATTTGACAGACGGACCATCCCGGACTTTTGAATTAGAGTGCGGAGTGCTTGAATTCAAGCATTCGGCGCAAAAAGAGATTGTCTTCAAATACCCTGAAAGCGCATTGGTTGTTCAGGGGATTCGGGCCTTGGGAAATGAGCGCATCACTCCTGCAATCATTGAAGTTTTGCGCTCAAAGTTTGATGCTGAACTCTGGCGAAAAATTAAAAAAGACACCATCGCTGTGGCCGGCTGGATTTATGAAACCGTGAGCAAAATTGCGGGAGAGATCTAATACCATGAAACGGATTATTGACGCAACTGAAAAAGACCGTAAAGCCATCTTTTCCACTGCCGCGGCTCAGGCTCATATCCCGGCGGAGATGATTGAAAAGGATTTTTGGGTATGCTGGACTTTGAAAAAATTATTCAGCAATCCCGATTTGGATAAAATGCTTCGTTTCAAGGGCGGAACCTCTTTGGCAAAGGTATTCCATCTGATTCAGCGTTTTTCAGAAGATTTGGATTTGATTCTTGACTGGCGTTGCGTGACAGAAGACAATCCGTTGGACGCACGGTCCAATTCCAAACAGGATGCGTTTAATAAAAACATTCAAGAAATATCCGGAGAATACATTGCCGGGCCTCTCAGCAAACTGATTTCAAATGCGATGGGACCGGAATGTTCTGTCACTCCCGACCCGCGTGATTCTCATGTTTTGCTGATCGGCTATCCGGAATCATTTACCAAAAGTTATATTACGCCGAATGTGCGTCTGGAAATCGGCCCGCTGGCATCCTGGGTTCCCAATGGCCGTTTTGCCATCCAGTCTTATGTGGCCGAAACATTTCCTGAACTTGAAATGCAGCCTTTTACCGTGCCGACCATTCTTGCCGAACGGACATTTTGGGAAAAGGTCACCATTTTGCATCAGGAACATCATAGACCGGAACATCTGGCTGTGCCATTGCGGTATTCGCGTCATTACTATGACCTGTTTATGATGAGCAAGAGTGGCTTTTTGCATAAGGCATTGAGCAATAAATCTTTGCTGAAAGCGGTCGTTGATTTCAAAAAGAAATTTTATCCTCGCGGCTGGGCACGATACGATCTTGCCGTGCCGGGCACATTGTGTCTTCTTCCAGCACAACACTCCATGAAAGTATTGCACGATGATTACAAGGCCATGCGAACCATGATATTCGGTGATTATCCAGACTGGGATGATATTTGCAGCACATTTGCCGACCTGGAGCAGAAAATCAATCAAAATGGTGACATTGCGAGTGGAACTATCCATTGACGACTGTAACTGTTGATTGTTATGGAGTTGTTAACCTATCGAATATTGCCTCATTGCCAATGGTTTTTATACGGTCAATGAGCTTTGAATCATCATCGGCGTCATGCGTCCGGTTTTGAGGTTGAAATACAGTTCGGAGTAATCCAATCCCCCGTTGCGGAAGAGCTGCCAGAGGACTTCAAGGACTCCGGTGGCAACAAACTGGTTTATGAACAATCCGTGATGCTCGAGCGAGTCGGCCATGGAACAACTGGAACGGCGGATGCCGTCCTTGGAAGCATCGATCAGTTCCGGGTGTTTTACCCAGGGATACGGCAGTTCCGGAGAACCGTTTCCGCAATGGATTTGTCCGAAATCCCTCCCGCAACCGCAATCGATCAAATAGGCATGAGGATAGTTATTCATGCCCGCGTTGATTTCGGCACGCGATTTCCGGGAATCCACGGCGGCAATGACGATCACATTTCCGCCGTTGAAATATTGTTCAGAATGGAAACGCCGCGGTTCCGCAACCCATTCCAGTCCGAAGTGATAGTTGTATCTGGAAATGAGCGTGATGGCCTTGTTGATACCGATTTCGGATTCCACGAAAAGCTGTCTTCCGATATTGGCGTGGGATACCGTATCCGGGTCCCAGCAGCGGACACGCAAGCCGTATGGATGCCCGAGTTCGAGCATGGCAAGATGCAGCCGGACCAGTCCGGCGAGGATATGCGACCCGGTGGCTCCGGCTCCGATCAGCTCAACATAGACCGGCTGTGTATGGAATTCAGGCGGCGTGATGTGTTTCATGATAATATGCTCCTCAATGTCAGTGTGGTGGGAATCAGGTATTGGTTCGGAAATGTTTTGGATTTGCCGCACTCAAAATCTTTCGCCATCTTGATCCAGAACCGATCCAGGCCGCGGGAATAGGAAATGCTTCTTTCCATATTGCCATAGAGATGGGAAAAATGTCCTCGAAAGAAAATGTCTGCGGCTCTGCGGGTGAAATCAATGATGTTTTCGTCATGAGTGGCGCGGAATTGATCGGGCGGACAAAAGTAGAAGTCGTTGGAAACATTGGTGAACGGAGGACGGTAAAGTTTGGCGTTGAGATTCGGTTTGTTTTTTCCGCGCAGCGCCCAGCAGGAAATATTGTTTCGGGAAATTCGGAATACCAGATTCGGCCAGATCACATTTTTACCGGAAATTTCGTTCAGAAACCGCCGTTTGGGTTCCGGCGCGTTGAAATAGATCGGACGGATACGGCTCTTCTCGAACCAGATGACTTCGTTGCGGGACCAGGCAACGACCTCCGGCGGAAGAAAGATCATTTTCTGCCGTTGCCGTTCCGAATGAAACAGCTCCTCGACATCCTGAACGGAAATGCTTTTTCCGGCCAGCAGTTGACGGTCCCGGACTTGGTGCAAGGCAGCGACCGTGTTTCCCGCATTCTGATAAAACAGCAGGGCATGGGAGAGTTCATAGTGAACATTCGTTTGCGGATAAGTAACTTCAATCATGTGGATACTCCTTTTCATGAGAGAGTAAAAATTCGGCGCAGACTCCGAAATATTCCAGAATAAAGCGGATTTCCCGGAAAACGCTTTTCATTTTCCTGGAATCCTTTTCGGAGAAATGCCAGGCCAGCGTGGAGAAACAGTAGCTTCCGCCGCATTGCGCCTGATCTTCCCCGATCCGGTTGATTACCTCGCAGCTGAAATCAAAGGTCTTTTGATCCAATGCGACGATGATTCCCGGATAGCAAACCGAAGGGAAAAGATATTCCGATTTCTTCCGTTTCCGGTATCGGTCGAACAGTTGTTTCATCCGCAGCAATTCCGGCGGGACCGGACCTTGATAATGGCACTGTCTCCCGCTTCGCTTGAATGTCCATTCCGGAAAATGCTCTTCAAACTCATCGGAATCGACCAGAATTGTCGAACGCGCATAATCCCGCGCCTCGTCCTCCGTTTCGCCGCTCTCACGGTAATCCGCATACCGTTCCTCAAAGACCTCTCTTTCATTGTCGTTGCCATACCAGCAATAACAGGACGCCATTTCATAGACATCCTCCGGCGTGCCGAGATTCACCGGACAGGCGCTCAACATTTTCAAGAGGTGCTTTGCCAGCCCCGGATATTCCTTCTCATATCGCTCCAGCGCACCGCCGAGCGGGAACCAGCGGTCGGAAAAGTCGCCAAGTCCGAATTGAACGACAATATCTTCTTCCTCGATGCAATCGAAGAGTTCGCAGTCGACCTCCCTGTCCGGCAGAATCTGCAAAGACAGATTGAATTTGTCGAGAACGATTTGCGGCATGAAACTTTCGAGCCACTTTTGAAAAACGATTGGAATCAGGGACACCGGATCGGGGCTCAGTCGGAGATAACGGTTCAGGGGGAAAATCGTGTTCAGCGCGGCCAGAATCCGGCAGGGCGTCTGAATGTTTTTCTCATAGGAGATGAGTTCCTGAACCGTTTCGAGCGAAGGCAAGGTCAGATAAGCGGCGGAAGGGCGCTTGGCGGCATAGCCATTGGTTTCGCATTTTCCGCCGCCTGAAGCAATCGGGCTGAATTTTCGTGATTCTCCTTGGAAAAATCCGGGATCAGAAAAGTTTTCCGCCGCACTTTCGGGGAGAATCTTTTTTGCAGCGATTGCCATGTGAGTTTCTTCTTTCGATCAGTTGTCATCGCCGATTTTTACCTCGACTTTATAGGACTGAACTCCGTCGGCTCCGAGGCTCGGACCTTTCAGTGTGGCATTGGTGAGTTCGGCATGGAGAAGCGCATGGAATTCCAGGACCTGTTCCGGCGGCATGGCCGGATCGGGATCGTCGAGGATCATGCCGTTGAAATTGAAGGTGCGTTTGGCGGGGATGGCGGTTTCGTTGCTCATTTTGAAAATCCTTTCGTTGGGTTAGAATCCGAAATCGAGTTCGAGTTGTTCATCTTTCTTTGGGGGAGTCGGCGAAGGCTTTTCCGACGCGGCAGGAGCCTCTGATTCCGCTTCATCATCCGTTTCTTCCGACTCTTCCGTTGCGGCGCGAAGTCTGGCTTCGATGGCGGCTCCTTTCAGCTTTTCCAGGTAACCGGGAAGAGCTGCTTCAAACTCCACATCCACATTTTGGCGTTCTCCCTGACAGATCAGCGGTGTATCCCTGCCGTTGCTGACGCCAAGGATAAAATCGCCGGACAGTTTCTTTTGAATCACGATTCGGACGCTTCCGCCCGAATCCGCCAATTGGTAGATTGCTTCATTCATGGGTCCAAATCCTTCTTTTTTGTTTTCTTTGTCGGCGCGTTCACTTTGGCTGACGCGCCGACAAAAGAAGAGACCTTTTTTCTTGATTCACTCAAGGGTAATTTTATCTTCGGCGTCCCGGATAGCGGAATTCAGGAGTTCAAGGATCTTTGCATCTTGCCGCATTTCATTTTGGAAGTCCGATTTTCTTTCCAGCCAGACTTCCCGAATCATCCGCCGCAACAATTCCGGCGTTGGCATCTGGAATTTCCCGGGAGAGTGCAGTCCGAACCAATGCCGGACGCCGAACAGGTCCCAGGAGACGGCAAAGGTGCCGTATCCCCTCGAAACGATGCTGAAGTCCGCTTGGGAACGGAACAACAACATTCGTCCTGAAATTTCATTCGTATCCGCAAGATTCGCATTTTCTTCCAAACGGTTACGACAGTCTTCCCGCATTGCTTTCAGCAAACGCAAGCGCATATGCGGAATCGGCAGATCAACGGATGCAATATGCGCCGGCTGGTTTTTCCAAACGTAGGGGCGGTCGTCTTCATAGTGGTTGTTGAGATACTCCAATTTTTCCGCGCCGAGCATTTCTTTTTCTTTCCGGGAAATGTCAATCCAATACATTTCCGAATCTTCCGGCGCATAGGGAATTCGTTTGACGAGCTGTTCCAGTTGGCCGGAGCTTGGATTGAAGTGAATGAAAAGGATGGTTCGCATCATGATCGCACCTCAGGCCGCGAGAACCGGATGTTCCGGCAGTTCTTTTTCGGAAAGCGAAAACGGCGGCAATGCGTTCCAGAACCACAACAGGACCATCCGGTCGGGCATGCCGCCGAGGTCGGCCAGATAATGTGCCCGGACATATTTCCGGTAGAATTCGTCACATCGAGGCAGAAAAATTTCCACCCGCTGTTTCCGGTCGGTTTCAGAACACAGACGCCAGAACGAAAGTTTCTTCTCCGTAAGAATCCGATGGATCTCTTCCTCCTTGCGTTTCCGTTCCGCTTCCGCCTGACGTTCCGCTTCCCTTTTGCGTTCCAATTCCCGGCGTGCAAGTTCATCCTTGCCCACGGTCAATGCACTTGAATTCCATAGGAACATGGCGAGCCAGTCCGCCCGATTCTTCCGCGTCTGATGTTCTTTGGCGAGTTCGAGCACCCCCGCCCATCTTGTCACCAGTTCGGTGAGCGGCGTCCGTTCGAGATGGGCAAGGAATTCATCATACAGGATGATCTTCTCATGCTCCATCGCTTTGTAAAGTTCCTGTCGGGTCATACAGCCTCCTTCGTTGAATGAAAATTCCCCGGTTCACAACCGTGACCGGGGAATTTCAAAGGAGACATTTCCGGCGTGAAACGCCGTTATGTAGCAAAAATCATATCTGTCAGACTTCTCCGGAATCGCTGTTCTTCAGAAAACGATGGATCTTCGGACGAGCCTGTTTCTCCATTTCCGGCGGAATATTGTGAAGCCAGGCAAGCAATTCCACCGTAGAATAAAAAATCTGAACTCCGGAAAGCTTCCGCTTCACCAGAAGAATTGCCGCGTCCGTTTCGGTCGGCATCTCCTCCACGCGCATCAGAATGGATTGTTTGCCTCCATCACTTGTCCAGTAAGCTAAGTTGCATAAATTTATATTGTAATGCTGAAAAGATGCGCTATATTTTATCTGTAAGCGAAACAGAAGAGGTGC
>MWCA01000078.1 GCA_002069785.1 Lentisphaerae bacterium ADurb.Bin242
CATCCACACTTTGATCCCGCGTTTCTCAAGCTCGTGGCTCTTTTCAAGGCTTCCAAGCGTTTCCGATTCCGGAAGCGCCCCCATGAAGCCGCAAGTGTCATGCAAGTCGTTCATATGGAAATCTCCGTTTCAAAGCAGAATCATTTTCCGGTAGGCGGACAATTCCTGTTTCGCGATTTGCATCTGGCGGAGTTTCCACTCAAGATGCCATTTGTCACAGACATATTCCATCCGGGGTTCCCAGCCGAGGCGCGAATCGAGCTCGACACAGGGGATTGTGTCTTTTACATTTGCGATCTCCGCGTCGGCCAGCGATTCAATTTCTTCCAGCCGGGAGAGCATCGTTTCGGGGTTCGAAGCCACTTGAAGGTGCATATTGGCCAGCCACCATTTTTTGATCCCGACTGTCGTCCGGATCGCATTCCGGATGAATTTTCCGAGAGCGTAAAGACGTTCCCCGTCCGGGCGTTTGGACTTCTCCATGCTCTCCAATGCGTTTTCCAGCAGCACAAGCCCGTTTTCCCATTCGGACAGCATGGTTTGGAGCTCTCTGATCTCGATCGGATACCGGATCGGTCCCGGCGACTGGCTGTCATTCTCGTAAGGGTGATACAGCGTTTTGATGATATTCGCGCCTCGATAGGATTGCGGAAGAGTCGGGAAGGTGACCGCTTTTTCATCCATCGTGCGGGAAATGACCGGCTGAAACAGAAACGGATAAGCCGGACCGACGCGCCACGGACCGTACTGGTCTTCGTTGGAAGCCACATAATGATCCATCGCATTGCTCCAGATACGCCAGGTTTCCACGATGGTTTCAGCGGATTCCGTTCCATAGTCGCGTGCGGCAAGCTGCCGGAGAAAAGCCTCCATATCTTCCGGTTCGCGGCCGGAAAGAATCGCTTTGGCAAGATCATTGCATGGATTGGGCCACCAGCCGTAGTGATGGGAATCGTAAAAACTGTTTACGCCGTATTCGAGCAAATATTTTTTGAGGATTTTCATCCGGCGGATCCAGCGGAAGGGGACTGGAACATACGGGACGCATCCGAAATCCCACGTCGTCCCGGCGAGATTGCTTGTGACCCGGATGTCCCGGATGCCGAGCGCTGCCGCGGTCTCGACCTCACTGGTGAAGTAGAAACCGGGTTCCTCGGCAAAGATGGAATAATCCATTACAGGACACGCCAACCCGGCCCGGCGATTCTGTTTGAAAATATCGTAAGTGACCTGAAGTGTGACGCCTTCGGGGAAGTTTTCGAGGAATTTTTTTCTTGCCTCCAAAGGAGCCCACCCCCAGTTGTAGGTATTGAAAATGACCTCGGCGGCAGGGGCCGCTTTATGGATGGTGTCACGGATTTTCGCAATGTAAGCGGGATAATCGCTGCCGGGATAGTATCCGGTCGGCCGGCCGGGACTCTGAAGACCGTCCGAGCCGGTTTCCACTTCGCTTTTTTTCACGGTTGCTGCGTCCCGGCTTGGGAATTCAAGCGATTCACCTACCAGATGAATGGCTTTTGCCTTGGGATATTGACGAAACAGGCTGCCGTAAACGTGGTCGAAAAACGCATCCGCGTCCGGTTCGTCCGGATGCTTATAACAGGAGAGATAACTGTAAAGGACCACGTCAAGGCCATAGTTTTCCGCATGTTCGATAAGCTGATTGAGGTTGCAATATCCGCGTGTCGTGCGGTCGATGCCGCATACGAACACATCGATTGCGGTGAATCCGGCGTGAAGGATGGCGTTGAGCTGCCAGTCGGGAAAATCGTCGAGCCCGGAACCGGAATGTGTGCTGCGCATCCGGGCCAGCGGTTCGTGCGTATAACGGCCTTTTTTGAGGAACGGAGCCCGACGCAATCGCATGACGTCCTCCAGATAAATGACGCCGAAAAGAACGCCGCGCACATTGGCGGAGGTGAGACAGAGTTGATCTTCATCCGCTTCCACGGAGGCGGCATTTCCGGGCAATCCTTGCGCATCCGTTTTGAGGATGATCTTGCCGCCGGGGACTTCATCCGTCCGGATTCCTACGCAGACTTTCATGCTTTTGAAAAGAAATTCATGCAAATCGTCCGCCGCCCTGATCATCAACGGGGACGCGTCTTCCTCAAGAATGATATTCCAGTTCGAATCGATTTCAAATTCGTCTTCGGCGGGGGTTAGCGACCTGTCGCGGAGAGCGGGCTTGAAAACCTCCTGCATCCGTGTCAGGAAATCGTAGTTTTTTTCGTGCATTTTGTGCTTTCGGTTATTTGTTCGCCTGTTCAAAAACAATTTTGTCCATATAAATCTTATTTTCGCCGGATAATTTCTCGTTCAGTCCGCCGACGAAGAAATAAAGGTCCGGCTTGAGTTCAAAAACGCCCAGATCCACTTTTTTGAACTCTTTTCCCGCAATGGAATCGACCGGCACGGGAACGGCTCTCAACGTCTTTTTCGCCTGGAAGTCATGGACCCCAAGATTGTGACGCAATCCCTTTCCCACGGGCGCATCGGACCGCAGAAACACGGTCACATTGTATTTCCCCGCGGGGAAGCTTTTGGGGAGAGTGTAAGCCAGCGACCAGCCGCGATTTCCCAGCAGCCATGCCGTTTTGCCGTTGGAGGCCGCCGGATCCTCGATGATTCCGCAGTCTTTCGGGTTGTCATACTTGAATCGGTCCTCCTGAATTATTTTCGGGAAGACATGAATATACCCGAATGAATCAGCTCCGTTCAAATGCTTGGCGGTGTAGGTCGGATTCCATACCTCGCTTCCGACGGCTTTTGTCCGCATGAAGTTGCAGTTGAACGAGCCGTCCGGCATCCGGGGCAGCTGCTCGAGAGGCAATGCAAGAACCACATCGAACCGGTTTGTGTCGGTCTTTACTTTGACATTCTTTGCAATGTCGACTTTTTGCCGCACATCGGCGTCGTGTTCATTCGTATAGAGCAGCTGGACAATGGAATTGTTCCGTCCGACGGCCAGCTGGAGAATGGGAAACTTTCCGCCCGATGCAAAGAATATTTCATAGTCATCGTGCCAGAGATCGGCAATGTCCTTATCCTGTGCCGATTCATCGGAAAGTTTCAGATAAAGATATTCCGGATCGATGGCGGCCTGGACGGAACAAAGGCTTCCGATGTCTTTTCCGTTGATATCGCTCCATTTTTCGCTTTTCGGAATTTTCGACCAGTCGATCTTCTCCGGATTGCCGCTGCATTCCGCCGCCAGCGTCACACACAAGCGACGAGGCGAAATACTGTTTTTCATGGCTGCGAACCGCCGGTATTCCTGTTCGCCGGCAAGAGCCGGTTCCCATATAATCTTGACAATCCGGTCAAGACGCAGCTTTTCATTCGGCGTTTCGACCTGTTTTTTTGCCTGTTCGATGAGATGATTGAGTTTCGCCATCCGCTCCTTCGTTCCAAGCGCCCAGTTCACATCCCGGGAATGCAATCCGGTCACCCAGTAAGGATGTTTCCGGCCGTACGGTCCCATGACCTTGTCCGTATCCGCAAGCCATGACTTCGGACAATTCGCCGGATTCCAGTAGGCGTTTTCGATCTCCCGGTAGAATTCCTTCATGACGGAACCGGCTTTTCCGTAATAAGCGGCAAAATATTCGTCAATGATTTGATCGGGCTCCAGCGATGCGTCATAGCAGAGCTTTGCGGCCACGTATCCTTCCAGATGGTTGTATTGCAACTGGATGCATGTAAACCAGCCGCGAATGCCGTCGCGTCCGAACATCTTGAACTGTTTCCCGATCTCCCACGGATACAATCCGGGGAAAGGCTTGTATTTTCCGAAATGGATGGAGGCGTCCCAGTAGGTGGAAAAGATGTAAGTCCAAAGGACCAGCGGCCGTTTTTTGGCCTCCTTTTCGACCCAGCGCTTGTAGGCCGCCAGCTGCTTTTTGTAAGCGACCGGATGCCACCACGTGTAGTTCGTGAGACAGATGCCGACGGCCAGATTATCGGCAAGTTCCGTGTTTTCCGGATATCCCAGGTTTGTGATGTATGCGAGGGTGGCCACCCCGGCGTTTCTGTCGATTTTCGCGGCTTCCCGCGCAACATCGGACATGAATTTGAATTTCATGTCGGAATTGAATTTCTCATAGTAATTTTTTCCGATGCCGCGCATCCTCTGCTGACAGGCGGGACATTGGCAGTAGGAATCGTTGTCCCCTCCCTCGATCGGATAGAACCACGGCAATCCGGCAAAACGCGGGAGCAGGATCGCGTCGGGTTTCACACTGCCGCTGAAATTGCCCCAGCCTCCGGGAACATTCCCGCCGCGCAAATAAGTGATGACCTCGTCCGCATAATATTTGACGGTATCCGGATTGGAATAACAGAGCTGGGCCGGAAGATCGCGGTCATTGGGAAAGTTGACGTTCAACAGGGGATCGGCGCCCGTGGATTTTCCCTTATAGCCTTGAGCGAAAAGTTCAGGCCGTTTGACGGTGAATGCTTTGGCCAGGGCCGGATTTTTCGCTTTGCCCCAATGTTTGAAGTAAATGCTGTATTCATTATGGTTCGCATATCCGAAAAGATTGCTCAGCCGCCAGCGCATCCGTCCCAGTTCAATCTGACGCGGAGTGAACTTGAATATTTTGTCAAACTCATCCCGTGTGGAAATCCAGATGTTGCGATGTGCGTCGAAAGAGGGCGAAAACTCCCGGTTTTTCTCCTGGACGGTCAATGTTTTCCGGGGAGTGAAAACAGTCCCGGCATCGTCGAAGAAATAGAACCGGAATCCGCAGTGGATTTCCAGGAAATCGTATACCGCGAAGAGTGAGCCTTTGCAGTGGTATTCGGAAGGCGGAAAGGTCCTGTAGTCCTGATAATCGACCTTGCCGAAATCGAGCGTATCGTTACCGGTCAGAAGCAGTTCATTGCCCTGAAACCGGATGCGGTTGGACTCGCCTTTCAAGTCCGCATTTTCCCCGCCGATCCGGATGATGTTTCCGCCGGATGCCGCCGGATTGTTCCCGGCAACGATGGGGAGTTCCGCACCGGTCATCATTTTGACATGATGCTGGAGTTCAAATGCTCCCATTTGAGCGCTTTTTGTGGCTTTCTCCGAGAGAACAATCACCGATGCGGGCTTGCCGTCCCTGACGATTGTAAAATCGGCAAACAGCGCAAAAGTCGAAACCATTGCACAAAGAAACACTGTCTGTTTCAGTTTCATCCTGAAAAACTCCTTGCTTTTATTGGGAAATCAGTTGATTGGAACCGGTATGGCGGGCGGGTTCTTCGGATAATACCGGACGGTTCCGGTATATTTCGCATCTCCATTGGGAAAGGTCATGGAATAAGCTTTCGGGTCCAGTGCGGAAGCATGCCCGTCGGCGAACATCATGTTCATCACGCGGTTGTGCCGGGCATGCGCGTTGGCATGACCTTCGTTCGTCCGGCTGAGCCAGATGACATCGACCTGGGCGCCTTTGGTTCCCCAGGATGCGCTGGGCCCCTGGTAGGAATCCCCCGCGATCACCGTGCCGGACGGTTTTTTCATCATCCGGAAGTTGAGCGTCAGCCAGTATTGAGTGGAGTCGCAAGCCAACTGGTAGGGCAATATCCCGTTGATGTCGCGGACGACCCCATAGGAAACTTTGCAGCCGGACATATCTTTCAGCACCGACATTTTTACGGACCCGCTTCCGTCCGGAGGAAAGGAAGGACATAAAACGATGTCATAGTTTGCCGCCATGTATTTCTGCCGGAAAATCGAGTTGCACCAGCCCGGGTCCGCGCTCCACGGGCTCACGGTCGCATACGTCTTGTAAGGATACATGCTGTTATGATCGCCGGCATAACTCAAAACCGCCAGAATCGTTTGTCTCTGGTTGTTGAGACAGGAAACAGCGTATGCTTTTTCACGGGCGGCGTTCAAGGCGGGCAGCAGCAATGCCGCCAGGATGGCAATGATCGAAATTACAACCAGGAGCTCGATCAATGTAAATTTCCCTTCCGGCTTTTCAACGTTTTTTCCATTCATCGCGAGAACTCCTTTTTCTACATTTACATTTCACGGGATTGTGACATAAATACATATGGATAATTTTCGGTTGCAGCCAGTTTTTCGCTCACCAGAAGCTTTTTGGCGATATTGTAAGAGACATCGAACACACTGTTGGCTCCCAGGACGGTTTTTCGTGCACAGGCGGGAAGCCATTCGGCGCCGCGGGCATCCATGACGAGGAACAATTCTTTCAAAACGGCAGGATTTTCCGGCATGTTCCAGCCGGTATCGCGCAGATGCGGACAAATGATCAGCCCGTCGAACTTGTTCCGGGAACAGAACTGACCCAGCCTCCGCTGTTTTTCGACTGCGGAAGCATGAAAATCGATGTCGGCAATCGTCCCGTCCAATCCGGCCTTGCGAAGGCTTTCGGCAAACGATCTTTCGACCACTGTCCGTTCCTCCGGTTCCAGAGAAAACCACAGGCAGCCGATTTTCCTGACTCCGTTCTTTCGCATGACTTCGACGGCCGGTTCAATGAATGCCGTATTGCTGTATCCGACATATCCGAAGTGCGGAACATTCCTTTTGATCAGCCACGGGAACGGTTTCGGATACTGGGAAATGTAGGCGGTCCGGCACCCGGTCTGGGCCAGGAACGGCACAATGCGCTTGAACCAGCGGCCCAGGAAGATTACATTGTCGTTTTTCCGCAGAATGGAAAGCTGCGACCATGCGATGTCAATGCATTCCACACTGTTGTCGCGGTTTGTTTCCGAGACCGGCAGCGTGACGATCTGGCGCCCGGTCTCCACCGCCGCCCGCATCGCGCCGGAAATGAACTGACGTGTAATGTCCAGGGAATACTTGTCGATGGCGTCCATATAATTGGAACACGGAAGCAGGACATAGACGGGACGTTCCGTTGACTGGAATTTCGGGCATGTGCCCGTCGCCTCGTCCAGCACGTATGTGCCCGAATGGGTCCGCTGGATTTTCTTCTCGGCCTCGAGCCGGGTAAGCACTTTCCGCAAGGTGGAACGTCCAATCCCCATGCTTTCCGCATATCCGGGCTCCGACGGCAGCAATGCCCCCGGATAGTAATTTCGGCGCATGTCATCCAGGATGCGTTCATACAGTTCATTTTGTTTTGACGGAAGCGGCATGATGCCCTCGTTTTTTTGTCTGAAAAATAATATTGAAGGTTGTTTGCGATAATGTCAAGAGGGTAATTTGAAAAAAAATAAATTTTCTCAGGATGCCTATGGTCCGTGAAGCGGAGGAATGCCGTCCGAATCCGTCTGTTGTACACGACCGTTATGGAAACGGGTTTGAACCCGGAACATGGCTTTTTCGGTATTCGACCGGTGTCATGCGGAACTTTTTCTGAAAGACTGCACAGAAATAGGCTGGATCTTTGATGTTGACCGCCCGGGCGACCTGGCAGACTTTCAATCGGCTTTCCGTCAGAAGGCGGCAGGCTTCCTGAAGCCGTATCTCCTGAAGGTGACGGGCGGGGGGAATATGGAAATATCTCGTCCATATCCTGAAAAAGGACGTTCTCGAAAATCCGTTGATTTCCGCGAGGTCCTCCAGCGAAATATTCTCGGCAAAATGAAGCCGCATGAAAGAATCCGCCTGCATGATGCGCTCCCGGTCCGAATCGGGCGGGGTTTGTTCCTTCTGCTTCATGATCAGGATTTCCATCAGAAGCTGAAAACACAGGGCATCGATCCGATCAATGTATCCGAAATTACCGGAAACGTTCAGATAGTCATGCAGACGGCTGATCAGGTTGTTGACTTCGGGCGTCAATGAAATTCTCCATGCGAACGGAGGAGAAAACAGTCCGAGTTCTTCAAAATGTCCATAGAGGGAAGACGCATACGTGAAGTAGAATACCTCCCGGACGCAGAGATGTTTATAAATGTATTTCTGACAGGGCAGTTTGACCAGGGCATGGGGGAACGGAAGCCTGTAGTCGGTTTCTCCAAGCCGCATTTCCGCGTCTTCCGGGATGGCGGCGGAAGGCAGCATCCGCAGACAAATTTCGATTTTGTCCGGAAATACGGAATGCCAATTTTTCAATTCGGGATTGTTGCGCGCATATCCGATGGATTGCACGCAGTACGGAAAGTTGACTGCCCGCGGAACTTGCGCCAGACTCAAATGCTTGGAGATGATCATGAATATTCCTTTTATGGGTCATGAGGAAAAATTGATATGTTTTGAAGTCCTTTTATCCCTCTTCACACTTACATACAATAATAGAGTTTGGGATAAAATCAATATAAAATGGAATTTATTTCTCTTGTTTTTTATTTGTGCCGGTGTATAATTGAAACCAGAAGGAAAACAACGACCATTGAAAGGCGGAAACAAAATGAACGGGAAAAACCGACAAATTCGAAAATATTTTACATTAATAGAACTCCTCGTCGTGGTTGCGATCATCGCGATTCTGGCGGGCATGCTTCTTCCAGCGCTGAATGCGGCGAAACAAAAGGCGCAGGCGATAAGCTGCGTAAACAATCAGAAACACATTGTTTTATGCGTACGGCTGTATGCCGACGACAATAAAGGCTTGTACCGGTTCGGCGTCTATAACGCCACGGATGCGGCCGCCGATCCCGGATGGCTGTACACGCTGTATCAATCCGGCTATATGAAACAGACGAAAATGTTTTCCTGTCCGACCGTCGCCCCGCAGAAAGTTGCCGATCCGATGAATCTGTCGCGCATGAAATCAACCTATGGCTGCATTCAGCTCAATGCGCTTGTGTCACGGTGCGTATTCATTACGGACGGTGCTTATTATCAGCGGTTCTACCGGTTTTACCAGGCTCCGAATCCATCGCGCGAACTGATCGCGGGGGATTCCCTTCATATGAATTCAAGTTCGGTGTGGTATCTGGGGCAGACCTCTTCGATCTTCACGGATACCAGTCTTTCGAGCGGACATGCCCACGCCCGTCATTCCGGCAAATTCAATTTCATGTATGGAGACGGTCATTCCGCGCCGGTTTCTCCGCAGGAATACAGAGCCGACATTCGCGCCATTCCTGAAATGGTAACATGGTCGTATATTTATTTCCTGAGAGACGGAAGAGCCTCCGGCATTCAGTGAAACGTTCAGCAAATCATAGAGTAAGAAAGGGGTTATCATGTTTCGCGTAAGAAAACATCTCATGGGGATGGTCGTGTTTTTTGCATCTCTCGGGACACTCTGTTCCGCCGAGAAGGAAGTCACTCTTGTTCGGGATGGAATTCCCCGCACCGCGATTGTGCTGGGGGAAAAACCGACCCGTTCCGCCCATATGGGCGCTTTGGAACTGCAACATTTTATCCGGCTCATTACCGGTGCTGAACTCGCGATTACCCGGGATGCGAAATATCCGGCTGAAATTCGCATTTATGTCGGTGACAGTGCCGATACCGTGAAAGCCGGCTTGAAAAGCGGCGATTTCGAAGGGGAAACAAGTCTCGTAAAGTTTTCCGGCAACAATATCTATCTGATCGGCTGCGATTCGCCGGACTACGGCAAGGTGGACTACAAGGATTCTCTCACCTTTCCGAAATTCTATTTCAATACAAGGGGAAGCCTTTACGCCGTATATGATTTTCTCGAACATCAGTGCGGTGTCCGTTTCTACGGTCCCTGGGAAAATTCGACGACGTTCAAGCCGCGCAAGACGTTGTCCGTGAAAGCCGTCGACCGGAAATTCACATCTCCGCTCGATGCCTTCCGGCGTGTGTGGGATGACGACGAAACGTATTCCATGTTTCCTCTCAGCGCCCGCGAACGCGCCTTGTGGGAATTGCGCTGGCGCATGACCGAATTATACGGTTCGGTCAACCACAACATCTATTCCATTTATTTTACGCATTGGGGAAAGGCGAAGAGTCCATATCTGGCACCCTGTTTTCTGGACAAACGGGAAAATTTGTTTGCTCAAGGATATAAGGGAACCGACAGCTACAACGATCCGATTCTGAAGGACAATTATCCCGATGATCCGGACTTGCCGCCCCAGTTGTGTTTTTCCAACCCCGATACCGCAAAATATTTCGGGAATGAGGCTGCCGTTTACTTCAACGGCGGAAATGTCCGCGGCGGCTGGTGGAATGGGAAGGGAACGATTTCCCCGGAGAAATGCCTCACGCCGAGGACTCCCGGCAAACCGTTCTTTTATCCGGTGGAACCGGCGGACAGCAACCTGTTTTGCAAGTGCGGGGAATGTTCAACACAATTTCCGGATTTGAAAGGAGACGAACGGATTTCGAACGTCAAATTTGCGTTTGTTTCGGCCATTGCCCGCGAAGCCGCAAAAAAACAGCCGGGCGCCGGAGTGTCGACCCTGGCTTACATTCAGACGCTCGACTATCCGAAGAAAGTGAAGATACCGGACAATGTATCCGTCCAGCTTTGCCTGACTCATTTTGCCTGGTGGCATCCCGGCATCCGGAAGTCCCAGGAGGAACAATACGACCTGTGGATCAAAAACGAGGCATCGAGGCGTCCCGTCACGCTCTGGACTTATATTTTCAGTCCGCATTGGGATGCGCGGCGCCATTTCGGAAAATACAATAATTTCCCCGGCTTTTATCCGTGGCAGATCGGAAAAATGATGAAAAAGTTCACTTCGGACGGCATCAAAGGATGGTCCACCGAAGTGGAATTGCAGCAGAGCTGTCTGGAGGCTTATGTGTCGGCAAAGATCGCTTTCGATCCCTCCCTGGACCCGGATAAGATCATCGATGAATATTTTGCCGACTCCTTCGGCAAGGCCGGAGACGCCATGAAGCAGATTTACCGCGAGGTGGAAAACGCCTACTGGAATTACAGGAATTATCCGCCCGAATGGTTCAAGGACATCCACAAGCCGTATGGTCCGCACGGTCCGCACAACCCCCATTGGGGAACCTCTCTCCATTCCGAAGAAGTGAACTGGGCGATCGGAACTCCCGAGCGGATGAAAAAAATCGAGGAGCTTCTCAAGGAGGCGGAGAAACAAGTGGAAACACCGGAGGAAAAAGCGCGTTTTCAGCGATTCATTGCCGGGATCTGGGACCGTGCCCGCAGAGGACGTGTGGAATACGACGTCAAGCTGGCCAATATGGGGAAAACGACGAATATCGCCGTGACTCCGGCCCGTCATGCCGATGCGGGCGGCGATCCGGGAAAGATCGATTGGAGCAAGGCGGCCTCAACGGGCGCCTGGAAACGGACGATGGATGGAACGGCTCATCCTTCGCAAATTCAAATGCGCATGGCCGCCGATTCGAAATTTTTGTATCTGAAATACACGGAACAGAATCCTCCCAAATGGGACGATTCCTCTTTCTGGAACAACTGTGTGGAACTTTATTTCTCCGAACTCCCGATGCTGCCGCTCTTTCAGTTCGCAGTTTCTCCGGACGGGGAGAAAAAAGAGCTCGTTCACAAAATGGAGAATGATGTCGTCCGCATGGAAAAATATGACTTCAAGGCAAAATTCATCTCTCATGCCGTGCCGGATTCCTGGGAATGGATGCTTGCAATTCCGCTGGAACGCCTTCCTCTCGATGGGAAAAGAATCGCCATGACCGCCGACTTTTTCCGAACTTATCCCGGAAAAGACGCCCGCCGGCGCGCTTCCTGGGCGCCCGTTTATGGGCTCGATTACCGGGGCGGAATTTCCCGTTACGGACGAATTTTCATGCCGGTCGTCGAATATCAGGACAGTTCATTTTCTTTTGGCCGGAGCAATAAACCGATGGACAATACACCCGACCCGAAAGCCTCGGACGGCCGGGCGGGGATCGTGGACGGCAACAAGGGCTGGACGTTGACTTGCTCGCTCGGCCCGATCGAGAAGGCGCAATACAATGTCACGGCGTATATCCGGACGGATGCCTTGCCCGAGGATGGATTGACCACGCGGTGCGGCATATATGATCCGGAAGGCAAACAGATCGCCGGAGTGAAACCAATTCCGGTGAAAGATATTTCGGGGGATGACTTCAAGGCGGTTTCGTTCGGACCGGTCACCCTTTCTCCGAACATGTATTTTTACGTCGGCGGATTCAGCAAAAAAGTCTCCGGCAAGAACTCCGTGTATGTCGACCGGTTCATCCTGAACAAAATGCCTTCGAAATAATCCATGTTGGGAGAGATACGGTTATGCTGATTGCCCGGAATGATTCTTGGACGTTGGAAAGCGGCGGCTCGCAGGTTTTGCACTTGCCGGAGTCAGAGGAAAAAACAATCCGCCTGAATGACAATTTATACTGCTTTTATGTTTCGGATGAACTGAATGAGAACGGGTTGCCGCAAAACGGCGCATTGTGGGAGGACGGCGAATACCGGGGGAAGGGAACTTGCAGTTTTTTCGACGCCGTTTTCGGACGTTCGGAATCCGGAGTTGTTCTGATTCCGGATTCCGAAACCCAGGCCTGGATTTTCCGGCGGGACAACGATGCGCTTACGCTGACCCTTTCCGGCGGAAAGGGATGTCTGCAATCCTATCCCGGGAACGAACCCGACTGGACACATCATCCGTTTCCCTTCCGGAATCTTCCGGACGCAGCCCCGGAAGTCCGGCACGCCTGTATCCGCGGGCTCCTCGACTTTTTTGCCGGGACGCGGCGAGCGTCGGACGGGACGGTGTTTCAGTCTCCGAACACGAGCATCGGCAAAGGATACGGCGGAGACGGCATTCCGGACACCTTTTTCCAGTTCATCGCCGCATACCCGTATCTTTCGGAACGCCGCCGCGCCTGGTTCCGTTCCCAGATCGAATGGCTGGGCGGCCATATGCGTTTCGACGGCTGCATTCCGTGGGGCGGGTGCAACAGCCTGCCGTATTATCATCTCTGGAAACGGCCTGACTGCGGCCTGTTTTTCGACGGCAACGGCTTGTGGCTGGAGATGATCCGGCGGATTTTTCTTGCGGACGGAATTGCGCCCGATCCGGAAAAAGTCGTGCACGCCGCCGGATTTTATCTTCAGTATCTGACGGAGGATGGCCTGGTGGCCGCCGAATCGAAGAAAAAGGGCTGCGAATGGGCCGATCTGCTGCGGAACGGATGGCATTCCTCCCTGGTCAATGTCATTGCATACCGGGGCTTGCGCGCGGCGGAATCGATTCTTTCCAGACTCGAAATGCACGAATTGTCCGACCGGTACGGCCGTGCCGCCGCCCGCCTCAAAAAGAGTTTCAACCGTCCCGTTTCCGAAGGCGGATTCAGCATGGACACGGGGTTTATCGACTGGCGCGACAAGGACGGCACGGTTCATCCTCACTGGCGGATCGATACGAACATGCTTGCGATCGTCTGGGGCATCGCGTCTCCCGAACAAAGCCGGAGAATCATCCATGAATTCAAGCGGGTTTATTTCCGGAATGAACCGGCGGTTCCCGCGCCCTATCTTTTATACGGTTCCTGGATGGAGCCGGTCGATGATATGCTGGAAGGCTGCCGGACCTTCGGCTGCGGACGCGCTTCCATGCCGGGACGGATGGGCGGAACGGCTGTCGCCGCTTTGCGCATGTGCGGAGAAAACGAGGCGGCGGAACATCTTTTCAAAAAACTGGTTCAGCTGGTCAATCACGAACCGTCCGTATGGGAATATTACAGTCTTGACGGCAAGGGCGAAGGACAACGATCCTACATCGAACACTCCCTGAGTCCGCTTCTCCCGCTTCATTTTCCGGTCGAACCGGATTCGATCCCGGGAGATTGAGTCCGGATGTGAAAACGGTCAAACGATTCAATCTTGATGTGATTCATGTTTTCTCCTTTTTACCCATACAGTTCCATTCCGAAACGGACGTTCCGGAGGTTTTCGCAAGCTGGAAACTTCCGCTGTAAGGAAGCGACGTCAACGTATCTTCTCCCTGCGTGAAAATCAGATCCCGGATGCCTTCCATGCAAGTCGTTGTACCTTCCCATCTGTGAGGATTTGGAAGTTTCCGGTTTCGGGGGATGCCGGATTGTTCGCCGATTGCAATGATTTCGTTTGAAAGGGGTTCCTTTTCCCGGTTCCAACCCGTTTGAAATTACCACGGATGAAAAAAAAGCATTTTTTTATTTTCTCCCGCTTGACATTGCAATATGATAGTTTGTAAAATATAGCCGAACAGAAAAAATTGCACGGGAGTGTTCCATGCCTGGACATGTTGAAATGAGCCGGATGGTGGAGGCATATATCCGGGAGAAAAAAATAACCGGCAAACTGCCGGGAATTATTACGTTGTCCAGAGAACTCAACGTCAACCGGATCACGCTGGCCAAGGCATTTCACCTGCTGGAAGAACGCGGGATCATCACCATCTGCGGCACCGGGGGATCGTTTGTGAATTTAAAACAGCGCTGGACGCCGCGATATCGCACGCTGGCGGTCGTCGGACTCAATGTGGACGCCCCCGAAGCCCAGGAACGCCGCATGGCCCGCATGAACGAGATTGCCGGAAAACAAAACTTCAACGTATTGAATCTCGGCTTGAGTTTCATACAGTTGAAAGAAAATCGCGATATTTTCGGAAACTTCCCCGTGGACGGCTATCTGTTTCACAATTCGCGCCTGACCGTTGGGCATGTGGACTTTTTCAACCGCACCGGTATTCCATTCGTGAATACCGGAAAGCTCAACGGGGCGGAACTCCGGGACCTGATCGATCATGACCATCACGCCGGCTATCCGATTGCGCTGCGGCATCTGATGAAGCTGGGACACCGCCGGATCGCCTATGTCGAATACGCCGTGCGGGAAGAAATGCGTCACTACACCGATACGGTCCGCGCGGCCTTTGCCTCGGAACTGGGAGAACTTTTTGATCCGGAGCTTTTCTATGTGCGGAAAACCTGCCGCGAACTGGAGAACGAATATGGAAGTTTTGTCCATCGGGTCTATATGCACGAGGCATTGAGACACCTGTTTTCCCGGCCGGAGCCGCCGACGGCACTCATTACGGTCAGTGCGCTGATGATTCCCTGCTTTGAGATGCTGCGAGGCGCCGGCCTGGATGTGCCCGGAGACGTCTCGCTGATCGGCGTCGAAGGAGATGTTCCGAACAAAACAGTGACGACTCTCTTCTACGATACGGACGAACTGCTGGCGTGCGGCATTGACCGTCTCCTCAAGGTGGTGAACGGGAATGATTCGGAACCGTATGAATTTCTCCAGAAACCCCTGCTCGTTTCGCCCGGTCTTACCACCGGCGCACTGAAAAAATCCGACAAATTGAAAAATACAGGGAGAAAAATCCAATGAAAATGTTTTATGCAATGCTCCTCTCGTCATGGACGGTTGTCCTTTCAGCGGCGGAGAACCCCAGAATCTTTTTTTCTTCCGGCGGGGAGCCTATGGAAAAAGCCGACATCCTGACCGGATTCGTGGAACCGGTTTCGCTTCAGCCGGCCGCCGAAACCTCCGAAGCGAAACTCCTGTATGATGACAATGCTCTTTTTCTCGAATTCACCGGATTCCATCCCGCCGGGAAAAAACCGCAGAAAAAAGTATCCGGGAAAAGCATCTTCTCCGCGGATCACATGGAATTCTTCATTCAACCGGATCCAAAATCCGACGCATATTATCATATTGCGGCAACTCCGTACGGCGATCTTTATACTGCGAAAAAGAAGGATACCGGCTGGAAAAACCGGGTAAAAGTTTCCGTTTCGGACGGGGAGACTTTCGGACGCGTGAAACTCGAAATTCCTTTTGCCGACCTCGGGGCAAAACCGTCGGACGGCATGAAAATACGTTTCAACGTCTGCCGCGATGTCCGGGCTGGTGACAAACGTTTTGCAAGCGCCTTCGCACCGCTGCCGACCGAGAGTTTTCATCTGCCCGAGACCTGGCGCGATGCCGTCTTGTGCCGGAAACCGGAACCCCCGGCGCGTTTCGAAACCAAGGCTCCGCTTCATGATCTTTTCAGTAATTCCGAATTCAACCGTGCCAAAAATAATCTCCCGGAGGACTGGATTCTCGGACGCGATGCCATCCGCCAGGAAACCATGGCGCTCTCGGGGGAGTGGATCATCCACTGTTCCGGCAATGCCTATGCCGCCATCCACAGGGAAATCAAAAATCTCTCTCCCGGAAAAGAATATACCCTCCGGGTCCGGGCGCGCAAATTCGGGAACGATGTTTCCATGGGCGTGCTGCTCCTGACCTTGAAGCCGGACGGCGACTTCAAGGGCGTGTATCCGGCACTGGTATGGAAACATCCGCTCACCGATGAATTCAAGGAATACCTTTTCACGTTCAAGGCCCCGGAAAAACTTGCCCGGATTGTTTTCTACCGCCTCGCCGACAAACCGGACAACACCAATGGCGTCGACTATGCCGCGATCAGTCTTTTCGAAGGCAGGCTGTCGCCGTTCAGCATCCGGTCTTTCAGCTTTTTCAAGGCAGGGTTGAAGCGCGGGGTTCCGGGAACCGGACCGGCGCGTCCGGACAACCTTTACGGAAAGCGTGCGGAGAAACTCCGGATTCTGGGCATTGTCCGGTCGCTCCGCATTTCCTACGATCTTCTGGACATTTTCGCCGGGTTGAATGTCGATCTCGACCAACTGGCGATCACCGGCACGACCTGGGCGGTCACCCCCGATATTTATTTTACCGATTCTCCGCCGGAAACGGTAGAAAAACGCATCCGCGGCAACGAATACGATCTCTATGTGATTTCGGGATATTCCGCCTCCCGGCTGGGGCCGGAGCTGCTCAAGATGCTGCGGAAAAACCTGGAGTCCGGCTGCGGCATCTGGGTCAACAACAATGCGCCGGAAAGGGATTTCGAAATCCTTACCGGAGGAAAAGCACCGTCTCCCGTGGAAGAGGAAAATCCGGCCGTCCCCTTCCGGGAACTCCGGATCGGCAAGGGCCGGATTGTTTTTACCGGAACCGGGGACGAATTTGAAGTCCCCCTTCCACCGGGGGCATTGCCTTGGGAAACAGCCCGATGCCGGGCGCAGCTGGCCCGGCTGGTCTGCCGCGCCTCCGGAATTGCCCGGCTTATTCATAATCCGACGGTGCGGAACGGATCGTTTTCTTTTCGAACTGAAAAAGACATGAATTTCCGCTGGCGCTGTGCCGACGGTACCGGACGGACGGTTGCGGAAGGCACCGGAAAGACCCGGAACCATGCAGCGGAAGTTTCCTTTCCGCCGTCCGTTTTTACCGGAGAACACGTTCTTCATTTGTGGCTTGTCGACGGACAGGGAAATACGGTTGACTACACGGACAAGAAATTCGTAAATCCCGGTCCGGCGATCCTTTCCTGTAACGGAGACCGGGATTCCTACACCGGGAACGGCCCGGCGGTTTTTACGGTGAAAAACGTTTCGCTCCGGCCTGGACTTGATCTTTCCTGGACTTTGTCCGACTGGTCCGGGCGCATTCTGGAATCGGGCCGCGTTCCGGCCGCGTCCGAAAACCGTTTTTCCGTTCCGCTCGGGGCTGTATATACCAACGGCGCGCGCTTGCGGGTTTCCCTCCGGGAGAAGGATACGGAGATTGCCCGGCATGAAACGGGCGTGCTTGTGGCTGACCGCGACCGCAAACGCCAGTGGAACGATTTCACCGTTTCCAACTGGAACAGCAGCATGGCGCCGGAACGGTATGCTTCTCAACTGGAATACATCGGAATCGGGAATTGCCTGCGCCCGAGTTTCGACATCGAACGGATGTTTTCCTATGGGATCGGGGTTTGCGGCGATGACCGCGGCGGTACGGCATTCTATCCGCAAATGCCGCCGGAAGCCAATATCCGCCGTCCGAGCCTGAACGATCCGGCGGTCATGGAAAAGATCGAAGAACGGTGCAGGCGTCTTGCCGGAAAAGAACGGAAATACGGGCTGGTGTTCGCCTCCGTGATCGATGAAGCGGGACTTTCCAGCCGGCAGTGGCCGCTCGATTCCGGCGAAGTGGACGCCCATCCGGAAAACCTCCGGGAATACCGGAAACGGATGCATGCAAAATACGGAACCATCGACCGTTTCAACACACAATGCGGCACGGCATACCGGAACTTCGACGAACTCAAGCCCGTGCTGACCTCCGACGCCCGGAAACGAAGCAATTACGCCGAATTCATCGAATGGCGCAACTTCAATTCCGACCGCTGGACGGAGGCAATCGCCCGGCTGGGGCAAGTCAGCCGCGAAGAGGATTCCGGAATGCCGCTCTGTCTTTACAACTCTTTCGGTCCGCGCGGAACCGGCGGAAACGACTACTGGAAACTTCTTACGCGCGGCAATATCGGCTTCTCGCTCGAATATACATCGCAAGTCTATCCGGGGATGCGGAATCCGCTGTATGATTTCGACGAACTTTACCGGAGTTTCCGGCCGGACATGCGTCTATGGGGATTCATCGGATACTATTGGTCGCGTGAACTCGCCCTTTTCCAGCCGTGGTGGTATGCGCTTCACCGCTACGGAGGCTTCTGCTGGTTTGGAATGACCAGCACGGACGGCGGCGGGACATTGCTGGAAACGCCGGGCCTCAACATCACACGGGAAGCGGAACTTCTCCGGGAAGGGGTGGCGGAATCGGGGCTGCTCGACGGATTCGGCAAGCTTTTCCTCGAATATCCGTGGGCTCCCCGCGACATTGCGGTGCTTTACTCGCACAACTCCATGCTGACGGCCTGGTGCCGCGGAACCGAACCGGATAACGACATCCTCCTGAAAGGGAGTCCGTATTATGACTGGCATTTTGCCCGTTACGGCCTCCGTTATCTTCTGGAAGATCTCCTTTACCAGTATGATTTCATTTCTCCGGAACAACTGGAAAATGGAACCATGGGCAAAAGGAAAGTCCTGTTCATGCCGCAGGCGACCGCCCTTTCGGACGCGTCGGTGAAAGCCACCTCCCGTTTCCTTGAAAACGGCGGATGGGTGATCGCCGACACGATGCCGGGGAACTGGACAGAACTCGGAGCCCGGCGGAAGGACAATCCGTTTGAAGCGTTCCGGAACCACCCGCGCTTCATCGTCACGGGAAAGCCGTTCGATGAGTTGGACCCGGAATGCCGCGCCGGGTTGTTGAAACACCTCCGGACAACCGGTGCGGAACCGGTGCTGTCCAGTCCGGACGTGCCGCGCCTGACCGGACGGGAAGCCATGTGTTTCTCCCGGGACGGGCTGAATGTTTTTGCCGTGACCCGCAATCCGAACCGTTCAAACGACACCTCGAAACAAACTTTTATTTTTCCGGAACAGGCACACGTCTATAATCTCCGGACTGGAAAATATCTCGGGAAACGTTCGGAAATCACCCTCGAAATTCCGGCGGGGGAGACGGTTCTTCTGGGGCAATACCCCTGCCGCGTTACGGCGCTCGAGGTGGACATGCCTTCGCATGCGAAGGCGGGGACGGATCTCAAAGCCGGAATTTCGATCCGGACCGACGGCGGAAAAGCCGGATGCCGCCTCTTCCACATCGAAGTCCTTCCGCCCGGGAAAAACACCGTCCGCCGCCTGATGACCCGGAACGAAACGGCCCCGAACGGCCGTTTGGATTTTACATTCCGGATGGCTCAAAACGATCCGCCCGGAACCTGGAAACTGCGCGTAAAGGACATTCTGACCGGAACCGCAGCCGAAAAGAACTTTGAGCTTTGCCAACCCTCCAAAGGAAAGGAAGAATGATGAAAAAGAATTTCACATTGATCGAACTCCTGGTCGTGGCTGCGATCATCGCGATTCTGGCCGGCATGCTGCTGCCCGCGCTGAATAAAGCGCGGGAGTCGGCGCGCAAGGCGCAATGCGTCGGCAATCTGAAGCAGCTCGGCCAGGCTTCGCTTCAGTACATACTCGACAGCAATGACTGGATGTTTTCCTATTACAACATCCATCCGGCTTATGTCCGGATCGCGCCGGTCGGCGCAAAAACGAATTATGACGAACGCTGGTTTACCTGGGCGGTCACGCTTCATCACAGCGGTTATGCGAAATGGCTCAATGCCTGGCCGCCGAAGTGGCTGTATTGTCCGAGTCTCGTCACGGCGAACCATTTCCAGCGTGATTCCACCGGCGGGTTCACGCTCAACCAGAATATTTACGGGATGACCACGCTCTATGCAAATGCGGGATTGATCGACAATTTTGCGAACTCGGTCCGGCTTTCCACCTTCCTCAAGGACGCCAATTTCGAGGGACACAGCGAACGCAGCTTTCTGTTTGCCGACAGCCTTGACCTTGCGAAGCGGGATCAATCCTACGCCGTCAATCTTTCGGCGAGTTTCAGCCGGGGGGTTCATGCGCGTCACACCGGCACGGCGAATCTGGTGTATACCGACGGCAGTGTCCGCGGTCTTCGTCCGAATAATCTTATCTGGCCGGGATTTACACTGGCCATCAAATGAACAGTCATGGGAAAGAGATGTGTTTTCATGTCAGATTGCAATTTTCACGCGCGGTTCGGGTGGTTCTGGTACAACGACGAAGAGATTTTTCACGATTCCCAGGCCGACATCGACCGCAAAGTCGCCCGGCATGCGGAACAGGGGATCACTCATCTTATTACCTTCGGCTGCACCCATTTCCGATGGTCGTTCCAGCCATTCTGGCCGGTCATCAACGAATGCATCGGCAAGATTGTCTCCGCCGGACACCGGTACGGTGTCAAAATCATCGAACACCATTCCTCGAATCTCGGATTCTTTCCGGACACCCCGGAAAATCTTACGAAATTCACCGGCGAAATGGAGTTGCGGCACTCGAATCCCGACCACTGGCCCGGACTTCTTGAATTCATCACCTCTCCCGATACCGAACTGGAACAATGGGTTCAGATCAGCGGGCGGACCGGCAAACCTGTCGTCACGTACGGAGGACATGGCCGCTGTTTCAATCATCCGGATTTCCGGGCGGCCTATCTCGAATATCTCGAAAGCATCTATCGGCTTGGCGTGGACGGCATCATGACCGATGACGTGCAGTATTTCCGGGAAGACTCCTGCGCCTGCCCGCATTGCCGCCGGCTTTTCAGGGAACGCTCCGGCTTCGAACTTCCCACGCCCGAAAAGTGGGACGCCTGGTTCGGAAACATGCTGGATGAATCCTTCACAAGCTGGCTGCGTTTCCGTTTCGACTCGATACGGGACTTCCACCGCCTCGTCAAAGAGCACTACGAGGGACTCGGGCGGAAACTTCTTCGTCCCAACTACACTTCCGTTGCGCTCTGTCCCAATCTCACCGCGTATATCATAGACGACCTTCCCGCGCTCGACTGGATTTTCCAGGAGTGCTGTTTTTCGACCATCATCCGCTATACCTGGCCGCTTTATCTTCTCGATCAGCAGCACCGCCGGATGATGGAGAAAAAACGCGGAATTCCTTCCATGATGATGTTCTATGCCGAACGCAAAGATCAGTTGATCTTCACATGGGGTCTCGCACGCCTGTGCGGAGCCCTTTACACCAATACTCCCGAGGGTGAATCGAAAATGGACGAACGCGCCCTGCGGGAATTTGAAAAAAAATATGGCTTCTGCCTGTTCCGCTGCGGCTCCATCCCCATGGTCGGTTTTGTCGATTCGCTCGACAACCGCCGCTTCGGCGCCTCCTATGAAGCCTCCCGCATGAAATTCTGGCTTCAAAGCTGTATCTTCAAAAATATTCCGGTCGAACTGGTCGACATAAAGTGCCCGGAAACCTGGAAAAATATCCCGGTACTGTGTGTAAACGAAGTTCACGTGCTTTCCGAACGGGAAATTTCCGATCTGCTGGAATACGCCCGTTCCGGAGGCGTTCTCGTGGTCACCGGCGATTCCGGCTGCCAGGATGAAAGGCTTCGCCTCCGGATGCCGGAAGAAACGGCCGCCTTATGGAAAATTTCCGGAGAATCCGCGCCTTCCGAAATACTCGAGTTCCCGTTCGGCAAAGGGAAAATTGTCCGTCCGGGCTGGAGTTTCGGCTATCCCGGAACCGAGGAAGAAAAGAGGCATCTTTTTTTGGAACTCCAAACCCGGTTTTCGGTGTTGTCGCCGAAGGAAATCTTTCCCCTGCGCAAGGACATCCCGGAGTTGTGGCTTCAGCGTTCCTACGGACGGCCTGCCCGGAAGTCGATGCCGAACAATACCCTGTATTATGAGGGAGAAGATGCCCGGGAGGAAGTCGCGGCATTTCTGACGCGTCTGGCCGGGAAAAAAAGTCCGTTCAAGGCTGAAAATCTGCCGGAAGGGGTGCTGGCCGTCCCCTTGCTTGCATCCGGAGGAGACGCTCTCGCAATTCAGCTTCTGAATGCGGCCGGGACGCTGAAACACGGAAAAGAAGAAACCATGTCGCACGCTGATCCGATTCCGTTTCCGCCGCTGGAAGGACCGGATGCGGTTTTTTCCGTCCGTTTGCCGGAAACGCTCCGGAACAAAAAAACTTTATCGGTGTGCTTCACGGCTCCGGACACCCCGGAACAGCCGTTGAAGTCGCACGGGGACGGGAGTGTTCTCCACGTTGAGTTTCCGCTGCATCGGTTGAAAACCTGCGGCATGGTTCTTATAAAAAAATGAGAAGGCAGGCATTGCCGCCAGCAGAACCGTTCTTGAGAAGGTCCGCTCCATAAAATGAACGTTTTTTCTCTTTCCGGGAAGAATATCCTCTTGACGTTCCTTGGTTTCGGGATTATAAGTACGGACTTCCCGGCGGATGGAAAACAGCGACCGGACCAACGGCGCGGCATCCCCGGAACAAAAGTAAAAGCAGAATGAAACACGGAGCTTTTTATGAATTCAATGTTTCGAAAACATCCCTGTGTGGGAGCTTCGATTCCGACGGGAGTCCAATCGGTCCGCGATTTTCTGAAACTGAACCTGGGAAACATCATCCTGATCACGCTTCCGGACTCGAAAGAGGAAGCTCTCCAAGTCATGAAACTGTGCCGTGAAAACCGGATCTATGTGCTTGTAACGGAACTCATCCGGCGCGGCGAAGGATTTGTCCGCTGGCATTGCCCCTCGCTGTCCAAAGCAGACTTCCGGGAAATCTTCGCCGCGGGAGGCGACTGTTTCCTTGGGCGGTATTCCATCGGCGAATCCGGAGGACTGCTTTACTGGCCCCGGGAATATCTGCTCGATCCCTGCGCAGACATTTTCTCTCCCCTTCCCGCCAGCCGGAACTGCCGGGAAGCGCACGACCACTACATAAGTCATCTGAAAAAGTATCTTGCCTACGAACGGGAAAAAGTCGCTGACGGTCCTTTTTTCGATGTCGAATCCAGTATCGTGTTTCCGTATCACGTGGAAGCCGGAATCGACGGTCTTTGCCTTGAAATGCTGCCGGGCGATCCCCTTCTGACGCTCGCCTCCATCCGCGGAACGGCGGAATCCTCCGGCAAGCTCTGGGGAACCCACATCGCGATTCAGTACTACAACGGAGTGAATCTCGACGCGCTCTGGATGAAGCGCTGGTATTTCTCGCTGTATCTTTCCTACCTGGCGGGCGCCCGCTTCATCTTTCCGGAATCGGGTCATTATTCTTACGCTCATTACAATACGAAAAAATACACGTTTCACGATCCCGAAGTCCGGGAAATCCGCCGAATCCTTCGCGGTCTGGTCCAGTTCAGCCGGGTGCACGAACGTCCCGAATCCGGGCCGGAAGTTCCGGTCGGTATCATTCACGGCAACTGCGACGGACAGCCCGGAATCTGGAATCCATACGCGTGGGGACAGGTGGACAATGGCCCGGAATGGGAATCGTCCGACGCGGAAAACGGATGGTTCCTGCTGCGGAATCTTCGCCGCCGCCGCGACTGTTTCCGGATCGATGGCTTCGGGGAGCATGACTTTTCCGGGAACCCCGCAGCCGGACAGTTCGACGTGGTTCCGTCATGGTCGGAACATTTCGCAAAATACAAGGCCCTTCTCTTTGCCGGATACAATTTCATGACGGAAAAACTGTATTCAAAACTGATCGACTATGTCCGCCAGGGCGGACATCTCCTCCTGTGGCTCTCGCACTTCGACACGGCGGAGAAACGCGGTGCGCCGGTCAAGCTCTTCCGGGACGGCAATCTGAGCGAGCTCTGCGGAGTGAAAATCATCGGACGAAAGCCTAAAACCGTCCGCGGCATTCAATTCATTCATGCCAGCCGGATGCTTGGCCGGAAACTTCCGATTCTGAAAGTGAAGAGCGACCCCATTTATCTGGGACGGCACGAACCGGCTGTCGTGGAGGCAACGGACCCGGCGGTTCAGACGCTCTGCGGTTTCGCAGCCGGCAAACGGAGCGATTTCTCCCTGAAATATTTCGAGAAAAATCCCATTCTGATCGAGCGTCCGCTCGGGAAAGGATTCGTGTGGCTGGTCACTGATTTCGAAGCGCCGGGTGCCGTCGGGATGCGTTCGCTCGCCGAAAATCTGATCCGGATCGTCATGGAAGGGGAAAAAACGGAGATCAATGTCCTGGCTCCCGATCCGGTTCGGTGGGCTCATTACCCGGCTCCGGAATGGGATGTTTTATATCTGTTGAACACAGACTTCGATCTCTCCTCCTCTGTCCGGATCGGACGGAATGGGGTTTACTCGGAAGAAATCCGGATTCCCGTCGCAAAAATGAGCGTGGCCTATCTGTTCGGGTCCCTTCTTCTCGTGCCGGAAGACAACCTTTGCAACGCGGAAGAACACAAATCCGGTCGTATCCGGATATCGACACTGTCCCAGTCAATGACTTTGTGCAATCTGTCGGGTTCCCCGCGAACCGGAAGTATCAACGGAGTTCCATTCCATCTGAATGCCGGGGAAACGGCTCCGTTCCGCTGTCCGGAATGGCTGAAAGAACCGGAAAAGAGACATTGTTTCGAGGCGTCTTTCCTTGACGAATCGGAAATCGATATTCAGGACACGGAACTTCCTTATTGAATGAAACACGGTTTTTCAAGTGGAGAAAAAAATATGAACGACTTGCATGACACTTGCGGGTTCCTGGGGAGTCTTCCGGAATCGGAAACGCTTGGAAGCCTTGAAAAGAGCCACGAGCTTGAGAAACGCGGGATCAAAGTGTGGATG
>MWCA01000079.1 GCA_002069785.1 Lentisphaerae bacterium ADurb.Bin242
GTTCCGCCCGCGATCCAGGCGAGCGCCGTCGATGTGAACGCCGCCGCCCGCGAAGCCGCCGCGTCCGCCATGAAGGCAGAACGGGAGAGAATCTCCGCAATTCAGACGATCTGCGGAGGAGATTATCCCGAAATCGAAAGGGAGGCCATCTCCGCCGGGTGGACTCCGGAGACCGTGACAAAGAAAGTCCTTGAAACCCTGCGTGCGGAACGGCCCTCGGCGAGCGTGAACATCTCCGTAAAAGCAAGCCCGGAGGGCGGCGACATGCGCAAGCAGCTGGAGGCGGCGATGTGCCTCCGGGTGGGCGTGGGAGCCGACCAGCTGGAAAAAAGCTACGGTGCGCGGACCGTCGAGGCCGGGATGTCCGAGATGGACATGCCGCTCCGGCAGCTGCTGGCCGAATGCATGAAGCTCGACGGGATTCCGGTCTCGCACGGGTTCGACAACGAGACCATCCGCGCGGCGTTTTCGAGCGTGTCCCTGCCGGGCATCCTCTCGAATGTGGCGAACAAGAAACTGCTGCAGTCTTACGAAGCCCAGCCGGTGATCGCGACGAAGCTGTGTTCGACCGGCGACCTCAACGACTTCAAGGAGAACGACCGGTTCCGTCTAACCGACGTGGGCGATCTCCTGCCGGTCGCGGCCGACGGCGAGATCAAGGAAGGCGGACTGCTGGAAGAATCCGCCAAGAACCAACTCGACACCTACGGCAAGAAGTTCTGCCTGACCCGGAAAATGATCATCAACGACGATCTGGGCGCGTTCATGAAAGTTCCGGTGGCGATGGGCAACCGCGCGGCCCGTCTGATCGACCAGCTGTTCTTCTCGCGCCTCCTGAAGAATCCGGTCCAGGCGGACGGCAAGGCGCTGTTCCACTCCGGGCACAAGAACCTGCTGGGAGGCGCGACCAGCGCGCTTTCGGCGGACAGCCTCAAGAAAGCCATCCAGCTGTATCTGGACCAGACGGACGTCGACGGGCAGCCGATCAGCATCGAGCCCCGGTTCCTGCTGGTTCCGACCGCGCTCAAGCATCTCGCCGTCGAACTGACGCAGGGGGCGACGCTCGTCATGAGCGGCGGGCAGGACAACGTGATCCGTCCCGCGATGAACGTGCTGAGCCGGGAGAACCTCGAAGTCGTGAGTTCGCCGTATCTCGGGAATTCCGCGTATGAGGGCGCCTCGCAGACGGGCTGGTATCTTTTCGGCGATCCGCGCCAGACCGATACTTTTGAGATCGGATATTTGCGCGGCAGGCGCACGCCCACCGTCGAACGCGGCGAGACCGACTTCAACACGCTCGGACTCTGGTTCCGGGTGTATTTCGACCTCGGCGTGCGTGAACAGGACCACCGCGGCATGGTCAAGGCCGCCGGTTCCGCCGCCTGACGGACACTCCGGACGCGGCAAAAAAGCGTCCGGAACATTTCAACCACAAATTTCAAGGAGAATTCATCCATGCTTGCCCGTTACGTTCAAAAAGGGGAATCCATCGACTACCGTCCAACCGAGGCGGTTTCCGCCGGAGACGTGATTATTGTTTCCGATTTGATCGGCATCGCACGTCTCGACATCCCGGCAAACAAGCTCGGCTCGCTGGCCGTCGCCGGCGTGTTCGACACGGTCAAATCCAGCGACGCCGTTCCCTCCGGTTCGGCCGTCTACTGGGACGCGGCCGCAAAACAGGCCACGCCCGTTTCCGGATCCAACCGGTATCTCGGCAAGGCCATCGCCGGAGCCGCCGCAGGAGACGCGGCCGTCCGGGTCCTTCTCAACGCCCCGTATCAGATTGAGCCCGACGCACCGTTCACCGCCGGGGACGCGATTCCCGACCTCGTCGACAATTCCGGAGGCACGGCGGCGAATACCATTCCTGTCATCACCGACGCGAACAGCCAGACTGCCGTCGCGTCCCTCGCGGCCAAAACCAACGCGATCCTTTCCGCGCTCCGCTCCGCCGGAATCATCGCGGGCGCCGAGTAATCCCGTTGGGGATGCTGGAACAGGCGGCGGAATGGCTCGAGGTCCGGCGTCTGAAAAGTCTCTCCGTCCCGATCGTCTATGTGCGAAGGGACGGAGGGACGCTTCCACTCGACGCGACGCCGGGGAGAACGCTGTTCCGGGCCGAAAACGAATACGGCGTGACGGTCCGGACAGAATCGAGGGACTTTCTGGTCGCGGGTTCCGGTCTTCCGGACGATCCCGAACGCGGAGACAGAATTCTTCACGCCGGGCGTCTGTACGAGGTGCTCGCGCCCAACGGAGAACCGGTGTGGAGATGGTGCGGACCGTATCATCGGACGCGGCGGATCCACACAAAAGAAATCGGAGGAACATGATGGCGAACGGAGATACACCCGATTTACGTGATGTGTGGGACGCGGTCAACCAGTCCCGCATGGAGCTGGCCGAGCTCAAGGGCATGATAAAGATTCACCTTGAGGCGGGACAACACCATTATCCGCCGTGCAAGCCAGCCGCCGACCTGCAGAAGACGATGCTGTCGGCCATGGGCGCAGCGGTCCTTGCACTCATTGCGGCGATTGGAAACATTGTCATGGAATTCATACGGAGGTGATCCATGTCCGAAGTCTTGAAAATGGCCGAGGCGGTCGCCGAAAAACTTGCCGATTACAATGCCGAGGTCCTCTTCTTCCCGGAATTCGAATTGCGGGAGCTGGAGGAGATGCGCGTTGCGGTCGTCCCGGTTGGCACTGAATACAAGAACCTCAGCCGTTCCTCCCATGAGGAATTGCTGAGGGTTCAGATCGGTTTTCTGAAGCGCGGGTGCGAGGACGAACTCCCGCAGCTGCTTCCGGTCGTCGAAGGGCTCGGCCTTTCCTTCCTCAACCAAAAGCTGGCCGGGGCGGTTTGCGTATGCGTCGCCTACAATCCCATCTATTCCGTAGAGCATCTCCGGGAACGCGGACAGTTCACCAGCGTCATCGAACTGACGTTCAAACAGATCAAGCCGTGAAGTGCCGCGTTGAATTCAACGAACGCCGGGTTCTCATCGCGGTCCAGAACGGAAACAATGTCGCACTGCGCCGGGCCGGAGCCTACATCCGGAAAGCCGCCCGGAACCAGGTGTTCGCGTTCGACAGGGCGTCCATTCCCGGAACGCCTCCGCACACCCGGCGCGGCCTGCTGAAGAATTCGCTTCTCTTCGGAGTCGAGAAACGGGCTCAGTCCGTGGTGATCGGCCCGGCGGAGAGCTTCATCGGGACCGCGATGGTCGCGCACGAATTCGGCGGACTCTATCGCAAACGACGTTACCCGAAAAGACGATTGATGGGGCCGACTTTGGAGAAAACGGCCTCGAAACTCCCATCCCTCTGGGAAAAATCAGTCAAACCATAGGAGATTTATTTATGGCTGTTGTACTTGGCCTTGACGCCAAACTGCTTCGTGGAACCGCCGGAACGACCGGCGCAACCGAGGTGAAAAACGTCAAGGATTTGACCTTGAATCTTGAAAGCGGCGAAGCCGATGTCACGACCCGCGCCACCAACGGCTGGCGAGCCTCGGTCGCCACACTCAAAGAGGCAAGCCTCGAGTTCGGGATACGGGCGTCCGTTCGGGCGGCATAAGTAAGTGGAGTAGAAATACTTAAACCACTGTATCTTGACAGGATACACCCCTATCCCGACGTTTTGTGGTGTTATGACCACCGCAGGATGGTTAGCTCGCGGGAGACAAAGGGGAACACGGAACGGCAGGCGTTCTTAGCGGTTCCTCCGGGTAGACAAATATGGCTAAAACTGGATTGTTTGAACTTTAGTGCGGGTCTGTGAAAATTCCGGTTGTCTCACCTGTTAACGGGACAATGGAAACTAAGCGCGGAAAGAATTCTCCGCGTCGAAAGGTGAAGGATGCGCCGAGGATGGAGGAGCTGTCAAAATTATACTCCGAAGTCCGTTTCCAACCGGCTTGCGTTGCAAGCAATAGCACGAAAGAAGAGCCTAAGTTTGTCGAATAAATACTTATGTTGCTACCGGAGAAGCTTAACGGAACGATACCGCGTCAGTAAGCGGAATGTCCGTTGAGTGGCAGAGTTCCCGTAGTAGCGCTGAAGCGGTTAATCACCGCGGAGCGAAGGGGAACAGAGTATCAGTTTAATCGCAAAACCAACGTGAGGGCATGACCTCTAATGAACGTAGAATTTCGATTGGACAGGCTGGCAAGGCTTGCCAGCGCAGACAAGAACAAACGGTTTGACCGTTTGTATCGTGAATTGACGAAAACCGACTTGCTGATGTATGCCTATGAGCAAATCAAGAACAATAAAGGTTCAAAGACACCCGGCATTGACGGGTTGAACAAGTTCTCGTGGACGGCTGAAAAGGCGGAAAAACTCGCCCGACAGCTTGAAAACGGAACGTATGAACCTCTACCCGTTCGACGTGTGCTCATAGACAAGAAAAACAAGCCGGGACAAAAGCGACCGCTCGGCATCCCAACATTCGGGGACAGAATCGTACAATCCGCCGTCAAGCTCATACTTGAAGCGTTGTATGAACCCATCTTTTTGGACTGTTCCCACGGGTTTCGACCGGAAAGGGCTTGTCAGACTGCCATGTGGCAGATCATAGACAGTCCGCAAGTTCGCATTGACTGGGTTGTGGAAGGTGACATTAAAGGATGTTTCGACAATATCTGTCACCAGAAACTGCTCGTGCTTTTGCAGAGGCGCGTTAAGGATGACCGCTTTTTGAAACTTATCGCAAAGTTTCTCAAGGCCGGTTATTTTGAACGTGAAAGATGGAATCCGACAAAGGCCGGAACCCCGCAAGGGGGCATCATATCGCCACTGCTGGCAAACATATACCTGCATGAAATTGATGAATTCGTACAGAACGAATTCGGCGCGAATCAAACGGCAAAGCAGACCAAAAAGGAACAGCAAAGCCGATTCAGCGAGGAATACGAACGCAATCGTTGCAAAATCAACTATTTGCGTGCGATGCTCAATGGAAAGCGTCCTATGACGCGACCGAGAGAGCAGATTGAAGCTGAAATGCGTGAAGTCAAGGAAACGCGAAAGCGTATCGCGTGCATGGATAAGCCAATCAAGCCGAGAATTACCTACGTCCGCTATGCGGATGATTTCGTCATCACTCTGCGCAACTTGCCGAAAGTGGAAGCGGAAAGAATAAAAACCAGACTGACCGGATGGGTTGAACAAGAGCTTGCTCTAATCCTCAGCCCGGAAAAGACGCTGATAACACACATCAAGGACGGATTCAAATTCCTTGGCTATGGCGTTATCGAACGTAAAACGGAAGGGAAACACCCTCGTGTCAGAATGGTTATTCCTTACGAATCCGCACAGAATGAAGTGAGAGACATAAAGGAAGTTTGTCGGAATTTCAGCACCCCTGAAACGGATGTCATTCGCAAGCTCAATAATAAATTGAGAGGCTGGATGATGTACTACAGGTGTGTGGATGCGCCGAGCCGTGCAATGGTATCGGTGCTCTCGCAAACATGGTGGGCATATGCGGAATATGTCAGCCGGAAAAACGGCTGTAATATCGCAACGGCTGCAAGCCGATGGATTAAGCGATGCCCTGCATCGCGCACAAATCCCAAGGGCGGGCAGAAATCATGGTATGCGGAAACGACTGACGGAAACGGGAATTTTACGCAAGAATATCTTATTGCGGTTCCTATTCCAAAACGTTCACTTTTCTATGTGGCAAAAGATATTCGCGAAGGAATCTCAACGCTGAAACGGGAAGCAAGTGTAACTTGCTGATGCTATTGATACTTGGCGAGCCGTGTGCAATGAAAGTTGCTCGCACGGTTCTGAGAGCACTTGGGGGAAAGGTACCGGAGCAATCCGGCAACCCGCCCTCATTTGACTCTATTGTATGACACGGCGGACGCCGACTTCCAGGCGTTTTCGGACGCCTATTTCAACAACACGCCGCTTGCCCTTTTCGTGACAGACGGCGCGGGCAACGGATTGGACGCCGACTTTTCCATTACCGGGTTCAGCGTCGAACAGCCGCTGGAGGAAGCATTGAGCGTGTCCGTGACCGCAAAGCCGACCGCTTCGACCCGTGCGCCCACGTGGAAAACGGGAAGCGGTTCGTAATTCATTCCGTTTCGCATCGGCTCCGGACGCGGCAGCCGGAGCCGTCTTTCAAGGAGTCCATTATCAGGGGAGTATTTTTAATGAAAAGTTTTACCGACAATACCGGGCGCGCCTGGACGGTCGCGGTCAATGTGGGGACGATCAAGCGGGTTCGCGCCCTCTGCGGCGTCGATCTCGCCGGGATCATTACCATGGAACCGGGAATGAATCCGAAGGCCGATCTGCTGGAGCGTCTCGCCACCGATCCCGTTCTGCTCGTCGACGTGCTGTATGCCGTCTGCAAGGAAGAGGCCGACGGGAAGAATATTTCCGGCGAGGACTTCGGACGGGCGATGGCCGGGGACGCCATCGAGCTGGCGACCGCCGTGCTTCTGGACGAGATTATCGATTTTTTCCCCGAGGCGAAGCGGAAGGTCTTCCGGAAGATTCTCGACGCCACCCGCCGCTTCGAAACCAGAAGCAAAAAGGCGCTGACGGATCTTCTGGACGATCCTGCCCTGGACGGCAGGATCGACGAGGCGCTCGCAAAATGGACGACCTCATCCTCGAACTCGCCGGAATCGCCGGAGTCAATCCCGATCCCCTGACGCTCCGGGAGCTGGTCACCCTCGCGGAAGCCCGGGGCCGTTTCGAGTGGGAACAGACCGCCAGTTTAATGGCGCTTGTGGTGAATCTCGTCCGCAATCCAAAGAAGAGTAAACCGGCCAAGTCGTCCGATTTCAATCCATACTATGTCAAGCCCAAGACGATTGTGAAAGCGCCGCTTTCAATCCTGAAAGAGGTGTTCGTGAGGAACTGATGATCCGGAGCCTGCGGCAATTCGCACTGGAATATTATTTTCGGTGATTCGAAAGAAGTTTCTTTGCAGTCTGATATTCAGGCAACGCTTGTATTTTCGCCAAGGTGTCCGGCGCGTGAACCTTGGATATGTTCCATACATTGTTCAGATCAATGCCGAAATACTGATGGATCAGAATATTCCTCAATCCGGCCATTCCCCGCCAATCAATCTCGGGATGAAGGGCGCGGAAGTCATCGGTGATATTCCTGGCGGCTTCACCGATGATTTCATAATTTCTGACGACAGCATCCTGAGTAAGAGAGTTCTTGAAGAAAGATTCTTTGTCCATTCCGCCAAGATATTGGGCAATCTTTTCAAAAGAGTCCGCAATGTGGAGAAGAAAAACACCGTTGTCATGAAGTTTCATAATGCCACGGCTTCCTTCAATACGGCTTTCCGGATGTATGGATGCAATCCCCTCTTGGATACGATGTCAACCTTGCAGTTCAACAAAGCCTCAATCTCATCCTGAATGTGCACTTGGTCAAACAAGGTCGCCTGAGGCGTGAATTCGATCAGCAGATCGACATCGCTGCCGGGCGTTTCCTCTTTGCGGGCGCAGGAACCGAAGACATAAACTTTTTTAACTTTATGTCTTCGCGCGATCTGATAAATCTTGGAACGCATCCGATGCAGTTTGTCAAGCTGGCACATATCCGGCCTCCTTTCCGCGTCGCGGATGACGGTTTGGAATTCCGCGGGATCGGAAAACCGCACCAATAACCCGGTTGCCTGAAATATACACCTTCTATCAAGAAAAATCCACTTGAAACCGGATTTTACGGAGAAAACCATGTCCCTTTCATCGAATATCCGTGCGGGAGCGGCCAGTCATGAGGACGTTTCTTGCAATTCTGAGAGCGTTGCGTCAGAAAGAAAAAAATCGGTCTGTTGTATTCCTTGCAACAAACCGATCTTCTGAATTGCCATTCCGATTGCTTATACGGAAACGAGCTCTTTCTTTTTCTTGCGGGGGCGGCCGCCCTTGAGCCCGTTCAACCGGCTGGCGAAAGCCTTTTTCGCTGTGCGGATTTGTCCGAGGGTCACGGCGGCCCTCTTGTTCCGGACTTTCAGCCAATTTTCAACAGGGATTGAAAACGGAAATTTCTCCGGATTTTCAATGGACTCAATGGAAAGGTCGATATCCAAGTTGTTCCAGTAAACGCCCCATTTGTCAGCGGTGACCTCGCGCATTTCCAGAGGTGTGCAATATTCAAACCACGGGAAATCGGTGTATTTGAGGAAATACTCTTTCCCATGCACAAGGATGGAAATGCCTTCATTGGTGGAGCCAAGATAGCAGGTTTTATTTTCCGAGATATTCATTCCATGCCTCATTGCAACGTTTTTCATTTTTCTTCACCTCCCTGAGAATTTCAGCTATGATGGATTTGTTTGCCGGGCCAGTGACTTTTCCAAGTTCAAATTTGGGTTCAAGCCATATTTTGATATTGATGTCATCTTTTATAGCGTGGACATGTCGCCGTTTCTCTTCGAAGCGGTACCAAAACCTGATTTCAAAGCCTCTGTATCTAAAAATAACCGGCATTGTAAAGTTTCCTCAGTTGTTCCATCCATTAATATAATCCAGCGCTGGGTTATTTTCAAATCAGAAAAATAGAAAAAAGGACAAAACCATGTCTCTTTCATCGAATATCCGGGCGGGAGCCGCGTATGTCGAGGTGACCGCCGAAACGTCGAAGCTCCAGCGCGGGTTGACCCAGGCGCAGGCCCAGCTTCAAAATTTCGGGCGTTCGTGCACCTCCATCGGCAAAGACCTCCTGATGGTGTCCGGCGCGCTGGCTCTGCCGTTCGGGCTGGCGGTCCGGGGCTTCGCGGAATTCGACGACCGGATGAGGCTGGTCAAGGCGGTGACGAAGGCGACGGGTTCCGAGTTCGAGTCGATGACGAAAGTCGCAGAAAAGCTTGGACGCGAAACCTCGTTCACCGCGAAGCAGGTCGCGGACGGCATGGTGAGCCTGGGACGGATGGGATTCAGCCCGAAGGAGATCGAGGCTTCGATCCAGCCGGTTCTGGATCTGGCCCGGGCGACGGGGACGGAGCTGGGGGAAGCGGCGGACATCGCGGCGAACTCGATGAGGATCTTCGGGATCGAAGCCTCGAAAATGAGTTCTGTCGCGGACGTCCTGACCGTGACGGCGAACGGTTCGGCGCAGACGCTGACCGACCTCTTTGAGGCGTTGAAGATGGCGGGTCCGCAGGCGAAGGCGGCGGGGGAGAACATCGTCGAAACATCGGCCGCCCTCGGGGTGCTGGCGAACATGGGCATCAAGGGAAGCCTCGCCGGGACCGCGCTCCGCAAGAGCTTCTCGCAGTTCGCCCAGGTCAAGGTGCAGGACCAGTTGAAAGCGGTGGGAGTGGAGACGCTCGACGCGAACGGGAATCTGCGGAAGATGGCGGACATCATGGCGGACCTCGCCCGGGTGATGGCGGCGATGCCGACCGGAGAAAAGCTGGCGTTCGCGGAGGACATCTTCGACATCCGCGGCTCTCTTGCCGGACTCACCCTGACCGGGAACGTCAAGGAGCTGGAAGCCTTTCTTGGCAAACTCCACGATGTGGACGGGACAGCCCGGAAGACCGCCGAGGAGATGGACGCCGGACTGGGCGGCTCGTTCCGCATGCTGCTGAGCGCGGTGGAGGGAGCGGCGCACGCGATCGCCAAAGCCCTCGAGGGGACGCTCCAGCCGCTGATCGACAAACTGACGAACGTCACGCTGGCCGTGATCGGCTGGATCGAGGCGAATTCCGGAATGGTGACGTCGTTCGCCATCGCGGTCGCCGGAGCGGCGGCGCTGGGGGCGGTGCTGATCGCCGTCGGAGTCGCGGCCAAGGGAATGGCTGCGGGAATCGCGGTGGTGCACACGGCGCTGAAGGCGTTCACCTTCGTCCAGGGGCTGTGCGTCGCCGAGGGAACGACGCTCGGGAACTCGTTTTCGCTGATCGGGCAGGCGTTCCGGAATTACCGCAACCTCGCGGTTCCGGCGCTGGTCGGAACGGAACAATTGTGCGCGGCGTTCGGGCTGGCGAGTTCCGCGGCGAACCGGGCGGCCGCGAGCCTCGTCCTGATGAGCAACGCCGAAGCCGCGGGAGTGGCCAAGGCGAAACTCGCGGCGGTCTGGAACAGCGCGTGTTCCGCCTTGAAATCGTTCAATCTTGCGACGGTCGCGGCAACGGCGGCGATCAAAGCGCAAGCCATTGCAGAAGGAGCGGCGGCTCTCGGGACTAAAATTCTTGCCGCTGCGAGAGCGCTGGCGGCCGGAGTGACGGCCCTCTTTTCGGCGGCCAACCTCAAGGCGGCGGCGACGGCAACGGCCGGGGGCGCGGCGAACCTGTTTCTCGCGTTCACGACGAAAGCGGTCGCGGCCGGATACCTTGCCGCCAGCGCGGCGGCAGCGGCGTTCTGCGCGATTCCGATTTCGTGGATCCTGATCGGCGTGGGGGCGGCGCTGGCCGGAGTGGTCCTCTGGCTTTCGCAAGCCTCCAAATACACCGCGCAGCTTTCCGACAAGATGGAAACGCTCCGGCAGAGGGGCGACGAACAGCGGCAGACCGACCGGATGCGGATGGAACGCCTGAAACAGCTTTCGGAAAAGCAGAAGCTCTCCAGTGTGGAAATGGCCGAGGCGGAAAGCCTCGTCAAGACGCTCTCCGGACGCTACGGGGACTTCGGGGCGGCTCTCGACAAGGTCGCGGGGAAGCTGAATCTCGCCGCCGACGCGCAGGACCATTTCAACGAGGGAATGAAGAAAGCGGCGCTGGCGCAGATCGACGCGGAGATCTCGGAATATGAGGCGAATTTGAAGGAGCTGTCCGCCGAAAACGAGTCCCTCCTGTCCTATTGGAACCACAATCTGTGGAGCCAGGTCTCGGGACGGCAGGAGGAGTCGCTCCGGAAGCTTGAGGCGAACGGCGACAGGATGAGCGCCATGCGCAAAAAGATGGACGCGGCGAAACTGCGGAAAAAGGCGATCCTGTCCGGGGATCCGGACGCGGTCTCGGGCGAAACCGGGCCGAACACTGCGGAAAACGTGGAAACGGAAAACCGGAGACGCCAGCAGTCCTCGGACGAAGCGGACGCCGCCGCGAAGAAGGTGGCGGAGATCGACCGGAAGCTTGCCCGCGAACGGCGGACCGAACTCCAGAACGAGATCGAAGACATCCTTGCCCTGCGCGACGAATACAAGGCCCTGATCCAGACGATGCTGGACTACGAGAAATCCAAGCCGGAAGCCAAACAGGACAAAGGGAAAATCGCGGAACTCGAGAAGAAGAAGGCCGACGCGGACCGGACCGCCGATGAACGGGTTGCCGGGGCGAAGGAGAAGGCCGCCGGAAAGATGCGCAAGGACGTCGAGGATTTCCAGCGCCGCTTCGAAGAAACGGAACGCGATGTCCAGGAACGGCGTAATGAAGATGCGCGGGATCGTCAGATCAACGACACGCTGAAGAGCGACAAGAATGCCGGCATTTCAATGCTTCAGGGCATGATCGGGCAGTACCGTCAGGCAGCCGAACTCGCGAAGGCGCAATTCCAGCGGGAGCTGGAAATGGCGCAGGCGGACGGAACGATCGACGAGGAGGAGCGCCGGAGGATCGGAAAGGCGCAGTCCGACTACAGTTCCGCCGAATCGTTCGTCGACAAATACGAATCCAAGCTCCGGGAGGTTCAGGAGGGCACGAGGAAGGCCGCCGACAATCTCAAACCGCAGGGAACGTTCCTTGCGGCGGCGCTGGACTCGCTCGGCGGCGTCAGCGCGGAGGAGCGCACGGCGAAGGCGACGGAGGCGATTGTCGCGAACACGAAGAAGACCAACGACCTCCTCAAGCGCGGAGGCAAGTTCGTTTTCGCCTGACGAGGCCTCCGGCGGGGCATCCTGCGCGACTGTGATTTTGAACTTGAGATGCGGCAGAATACGCTTCAGGCGAAACAAAGGAGTTTTTTCCCATGACAGAAAAAGTGGAGATGTGTTTTTTCGACCGGTCGCAGACGATAGACCCGGACGGGAACACGACCAGCGTCGAAATCCCGTATATCGTGTTCGGGGCGGCCGATGAGGACCGGGCGCTGGAACTGGCGAAAGGCGCGGCTCCGTCCGAATACAACGGTGTGGCGCTGGACTCGATCGAAATCGACGAACGCATCGGCGGGGAAATCTTCAAGGTCAAGGCGGTCTATCCGGGGGAGTCCGGGTCCGGAGGAACCGGGAGCGAAAACGACGAGCCCTCGTTCGCCTTCGACACCGGGGGCGGCACGAAGCACGTCACGCAGAGCCTCGCCACAGTCGGGAAATACCCGGAGGACGCGCCCGACTTCGGCGGCGCGATCGAGGTGGACGAAGAGAACAACGTCAACGGATGCGACATCGTGATGCCGGTGATGAATTTTTCGGAAACGCATTACTACGCGCCCTCGAGAGTCACGACGGAATACAAGAAACAGATCGCGGCCCTGACCGGAAGCGTCAATTCGGGCGCGTTCAAGGGCTACGAGGCGGGCGAGGTGCTGTTCCAGGGTGCGAGCGGAAGCAGGCGCGGAAAGAAGTCGACCGACCTATGGGAGATCAGCTACAAGTTCGCCGTCTCGCCGAACGCCGCGAACATTCAGGTCGGGGACGTCACGGTGAGCGCGAAGGCGGGCTGGGACTACCTCTGGGTGAAGTATCGGCCGAACGTCGACGAAACCGCCAAAACGCTCATCAAGAAACCAAAATACGTCTATGTGGAAAAAGTCTATGAAAGCAGGGACTTTTCCATTCTGCAATGAGAGAGGTCTCAGGAAGTGCAACTTACGCAGTTGCATCGCGGCAGGCCGGAACGGCCTGCACCCCGCGCAAAATACTTGAAGCTGGCGCTTCCGCGTATTTTGCCGTCTTTTTGAATTGAAAACGCAGCGGTTGGCCGTGCGGAGCGCGAAACAGGGAGGAGAAGACGTATGGACAAGGTGATGCCCGGTCAGGAGATCGAGATCAGGGCGAGCGTCTGGAATTCGTTTGTCGATGCGGCGGGCTATGTGAAAACGCTCCGGGAGAACGCGGGCGCGGAAAGGGGGCGGATGGCCCTGCCGTGCGGGATGGTCCATGTGAGGAACGCGTCCGGACGCGACATGGAGATTTTCTCGGTCATGTCATTGCCGGATCTGGCGATTTCTCCTGAGGACCGCGACGATCCGGACGGTTTTAAGTTCGGAGAGATCGTCTTCGAGGCGGAAATCGCCGAAGAGGACAAGGCGGATCCTCCGCTCTGCATTCTGCGGCAGCCGCTGGCCGACGGAGAGGTCGGACGGGCGCTGGTGCTGGGGGTGACGCACGGGACGGTGGATGTGTCGGATTCCGCACACAAATACGCCGTGCCGGGCGGGGAGCCGGGCACGCTCAAGTCCGCCGAGGATGGCGCAATCGAAATTCTGTGGAAGGGCGCGGGGACCGGGGAACAGCCGTGCGTCCTGAAGATGGGCGGAGGCGGCTCGGCGGACTTCACTTTTCCGTTCAAACTCTATACGTCCGGCAATGAAGAAGGCGCTCCGGTCCTGTGCATGAAGCAGGGACGCGCGGAGATCCAGAGCCGGGAGACACTGGGCGCGAACTTCCGCTTCGGGTCGTGCGCTTCGTTTTCCGCCGAAGAACAGATCGGCTTCGATTTTTCGGACGTGGAGGACGGGGACTATACCGTCATGGGCTGGATCAGGATTCCCCCGGACGGCCTGCCCGAATGCGGGATTCTGATCGGGCCGGACGCGACGATGAGCTCAAGTTACGAATATCCGAACGGGTGCGGGTTCTACTCGTTCACCATCGGCGTGGTCACGAAGTCCGAAAATGATGAAGGCGGCGTTTCGCTCTCGGTCAAAAAGCAGCTCGCCTATGGAACGGTCACGATCACCGACCGCTACATGAATCTGCCGTTCGTGCCGCACATCGAAACGAAAGTTCCGGAGACGTCCGCGCTCGCCGCTCCCGGTTCGGTTTCGGCCAACCGGGCGGCGATCCCGGACGCGCCGTGTTATCACGACGAAAAAGAGACATACTCGAACCTGGCCGACGCCGGAACCGATCTTGCGCGGGGAAACACCTATTTCGCCTACATCCTCGAGGATGTCGACGGAACGCGGATCGAGTGGACGACCTCGGAACGGCCCGCCTACGAGCACGATTCCGTGGATCCGGACGGATCTCCGGTCAAACGGACGCTCGCGGCGAAAATCGAATATTCCGCGGACGGCGGGTTCCGGACGTTCGCGCACCATCTCGCGCCCTACCGGGGCGGCGTGGACACTTACAAGGTCAAGATCAACAATACGCCCGAACACAGGGACTCGGCGCCGGACTACCTCGAACTCAAGCTCCGGGGCGACGAACCGGAAGACGGCGACGGCGAAAAATACCCGGACAGGGGTTACGTCAAGCACCTCCTTTTCAGCGACGAGGAAACGCCAACCAACCTTTACATGCGGACGGTCTGGGACTACAAGGGCATTTCCGGATACGACGAGACGAAGGCGTTCCAGACCATCGTCTCCGTGAAGGGAACGGACGAGGCCAGCCTCAAATGGGACGACTACGGGAAAGTCCGGGTCGGGGAGGAGGACGCGAATCCGGGGTTCCTGCGCGAAAAGCTCCAGGCCGGACGCAACATCGAGTTCGTATGGAGCACGGACAAGCTCAAGATCGAGTCGCGTTCGATCGCCGCCGGAAGCCATATAAGGATGACCGACACAACGCTGGAAGACGGGCACCGGGTGACGACGATCAGCGCGCTGCCTCCGACCATTCTCGGGGGCAGACACATCGACGTCATTCAAAGTCCGGACGACTCCTGGACGTTCACGGTCGACTGCGAGCTGACGTTCTCCGCCGGAGCGGACGCGGGATGGCTTCTCGAAGTCTCCGAGAACGGGGATGACATTTCGGTCAACACGAAAATCGGAGCGCCACCGGGGGACGACGAGTATTTTCTGAGCGCGGACCGCGGGGCTTTGAAGTGGAGTCCGGATCCGGGCAAAGTCAAGGTCACCGTGAACGACGCCCTCGGCTATCTGGAGGAGAAGTTCATCGACACCTCCACGGTCGAATTCGAGCAGTCGAACGGCTGCTACATGGAGGCGGAGGTTCCGGCGGGCGCGCTCACCTCTCCCTCGCAGTCCGTCGTTGTCGCCAAAAACGATGTGTTCACGCTTGACGTGAACTGGAGCCAGGTGGTGGTCGACGCTTCGCTTTCCGGGCTGGTCGCAATCGAATATCTGCCGGGCGGCGCCGGAGTCAAGCTCAAGTCGGCGCTCTCCGGAAACGGCATTCTCGTTGTTTCCAACGGGAACATCAGCGTATTGGAGGGACAGGAAAACTGCCTTCTGGCGTGCACCGGTGGCGGATTCTCCTGGCTGCCTTACGCGGACTGCCAGAACGCGTGCGATTCATAACGGAGGTGGATATGTTTTGGGAAAAATGCGGCAGAATCCTGACCCTGAATGGAACAGTCACGAACTGCCGGGACTGCCCCTGCGGATACTGGGGGCTTTTCGCGTTCGTGATCCGTTCCTACAGCAAGGACACCGGGGTGGTCGATTTCTGCGGCCCGTATGTCATGGTCGACGTCAAAAACGTGGTCGACTCGAAGCTCCGCTTCTCCGGATACATGTATGAGCGTTGCATTGAGGTGAACCGCCTGCCGGACTCCGAAGGGCGGCACGGCTATGTGAAGTCCTGCGAGGGATGCTGGGAAAACTGCGAGGAATGGGACGAGACGGGCGAGAACTGTCTCCGGACCGGGGAATACTGCGACGACTGTTCGGAGATCGAGGTCTACCGGATCGGCTCGTGTTTCGACACGATGAACGAACTCGCGGCCTTTTTCTACGAACCCTGCGGCGTGGAGCCGGACGAAACCGGCGTCTACCCTTCGCTCACGGAAACCTACTACGGATACACGACGCTCTCCGAAACGGCGAGGCTGTGCGTGGAAAGCCACTGGCAGGCCTACGCGGAGCGCTTCATCCCGAGGATCGACATGACTTATACGCTGTGGCAGGCCGGGATTTTCGCCTTCATGAACTCGCAGAAGAACAACGAGATCCCGCACGAATACACGTGGTGCGACGGCGAGTGCGCCGCCTACGGGGACAGCGGATGCCTGGAATGCGACGGAACGATGCACACCGAGACCTACTACGACTACGAATACGTCTGCGAGGCGGACTTCGTGACGACGACTTGGAATCCGACTTCGTCCGATCCGTATTTCGAGATCTGCCGCTACACGCAGTCGGATCCGGACGCGTGCGACTGCGCGAACTACTGGGCGGGAGCCTCCACCGCGCTGGGCCAGGTCAACGCGGCGATGGACTCGTATCTTTCCGACTATACGAAATGGGGCTCTTCGGACACGACTTTGACCGGGCAGTGCCTTTCGTTCAGCTACAACTCCGAATGGCAGCCGGGGGAGTGCTGGGCGAGCTGGGCGGTCCCGACGATCTTCCGGAAATGGGCGAGGAAGGCGAAGGTGATGATCGAACGCCACTCCACGACGCCCGCCGAGGCGCTGGGCGTGGTCGCGGACGTATACGCGACACTGTACCTCGGAACCGACGCCGGATGTTCACAGGAGGTCCTGAAGCTCTCCGACGGAACCCAGACGATTTACAGCGGGGAGACGCGCCTTCTGTTCGGACAGGAACTCGACCTGCCCGTCGCCGACAACATGACGCCCATCGGATTCCACAACGCGATGGACTGCGAAGGGAGCGGCAACCTGCCCGAATACACTCCCTACGTCTACGAAGTCGGATGCGGCGTCCCGGCCCGGGTCACATTTTCCATCACCGTCCGGAAATACATCTACTGAGCCATTGAAAAACGGATGGAACGGGATCCCGGAGGGAAGAAAAAACCTTTTTGAAAAAAGTTTCTTTTCTTCCCCCCGGACCCTCCATCATTTTACAAAAACTTCTGCCCTGTGTTTCATTGCGCCCGGCGCAATAAAACACGAGATAGAAATCTTTGGAAGGGATTGGGGTGCGGGGAAAGGGGGAACCTTTCGTGAAAGGGTTCCCTTTCCCCGCGTTCCAACAACCCCTGCCGAAAAAGGAGGCGCATATTGAATTCGATGAACTGTCACGGCTGCGTGATGAAGCATCTGGCGGCGGCCCTGTCCTACGGGAAGGAGATCCTTTCCGGGCACACGCTCGGCGCCGATCTCGACCACCGCATCGATTTTCTCGGCGAACTCGCCAATGCCGAGCACCATCTGGAACTGATCGACGAAACTCTTTTCACGGAAGTTTCCCAGTTCCGGAAGGACGTTCAGGAAAAGGGCTCCGTTCCGGATTTCGCCGATCTGGAGCAAATCCGGAAATTCTTTTCCGCCGCGGAGAAGCTGGCCAATCCGGGTACGGTTTCGGCCGCCCCGCCGACGGCCTCGATCGTTCCCTATGAAAATCCGCTGGACATCGTTTTTCCGAAGGTGACGGACGCGGAATTCCTGCGTCTGGCTCTGGAAAGCGTGGAAAAGTTTGCTGTCGGCGTCAACCGGATTTTCTTCCTCCAATCGGACATGGACCTCTCGGAATTCAGGATCGAAAAACTCTCCGGATGGGACGACGCGGCGCTGGGTGAAAACTTCCTTTACTGGGCGGAGAACATGTGCCTGCTGCGGAGCTTCGACATCCGCGGCGCGAGTCCCGTGTTCGGATACGCGGAACGGCGAAACAACTTCTCGTCGATCCTGCCGGGGATCCGTGCCCGCCGGCCGGACACGCCCGTTTTCCTGTATGACGGGCTGGTTCCCCAGCCGGTGAACAAGGCGAAGTATAACGAGATCGCCGGCGGGACGGAAACGGATTATCCGCTGACGCTCTACTTCAACTCGCTCGGGACCGAACGGAGGTTCAGCGCCCTGAATGTCGGCGTCTCCGTGGAAAAGGAGATCTGCTGCTCGGTGAAGGCGCGCCTGAGGACATGCCTTTACGCGGCGTGGAACCGGGCCGGATTCGAAAGCCTGAAAAAATACTGGAAGGAACTGGAGGCAAAATGAAAACTTTTCCAATCATGGGAGAAAAGCAATGCAGATAGACCAATATGGATTCGAGGCGACGAGTGTTCATTTCCATCGCCGCAAGCTCCAGCCCTACCGCGTCGCGGAGGCAGGGGCCGTGACCTGGCTCTGTTTCGACGACGGAGATTTGAGACCGATTCACCGCATCACGAAAACCGATACGGAAACCGTGATCGAATGGGCCTACGGAACGTGGGCCGACCGGGCGGCTTTGAACTACGTCCCCATCAACCAGACGCTGGAGGTGTGACATGGCAATAAAAATGGACGCGGTCCTCGGAGAAGTCCGGGAATCGGACGACGGTTCCACGACCGTCGTGGAAGACGTGAATTATACGATCAACGGCGCGGAAGCGGATGAAAACGGCAATTTCGTCATCAGCGCCGAAGGCATCGGCGCGGCGGAGGTCGAACATCGGCACGACATCGCGGATGTGGAAAACCTTCCGGAATCCCTGGACGGAAAAGCGGACACCGCCCATACGCACGAACTGGTGTCCGGAATCACGGTGGACGGCGAGACAATTTCCGGCGAACTGACTTTGGAAGCCGGGGAAAATCTTCTGCTCTCGGTCGCAGGACAGGTGCTGACGCTCACGCCGGAGCCGTTCGCGGCGGATTCGGCGGAATCCATTCCCGACGCCAACGCGGCAAACACGGAACCGCTGAAAGTGTTCTCCGGGACTCGGACCGAATGGGACGCCTTCACGAAAGAGACCGGAGTCCGCTATCTCGTTTTCATCCGGGATTGAGGTGGCTGCATGAGCATTCTTTACACCATCAACGGCCTGTATCCGGACCGGAACTTCGCGTTCACGCTGAGGGCCGCCGGGCTCGGCATCGCCCCGAAGGAGCATCTTCATGGCATCGGGGACGTCCGCGAACTTTCGGGAACACTGGCGGGCAAATCGGACATCGGGCACACCCACGTCGCGCTTCCCGCGATCAATGCCGGGGAATCCCGGCTGACGGGATCCGTGACGCTCGCGGCCGGGAGCGGGGCTTCCGTTTTACGAACGTACAATAAAATTTCAATCGGCGTGACTCCCGTTCAGGCTGGCGCTGTCGGCGGATTCCGCAACGCGAATCCGGCCCGGCGGCATTCGAGGCTTCTCTTTTTCGCAGGAGACAAGCGCTCCGCAACGGGAGCCGCGGAATATTTCATTTTCACGGAGGACGGCAATGCTGCATCATCTTGATAAACACAGGGGGACGCTTCTATCGAAGGTGTTCCTCTCCGGCTCCGGTTCGGATCTTCCGGTCAAAAAGATTCTGACATGGAACGAGGCGGACGGCGAAAAACCGGTCTGGCCGGAACCCGCTACGCATTTGCGCATCGAATCGAACTACGACGCTTCCAAAAACGTCAGAAAAGAGGATGACGCGGTCTACGCCCATCCGGTGATCAATCCCGAGGCGGACGACTATGTTCCGCTGGAATTGACCGTCACACCCCATCCGGCGAATTCCGGATGGAAACTATCGGCGGAAAATTTCGGGCTCGGGGACGAGGACGGAACCGTCCATTACGGCCCGGCAACGCTGATATTCGAGATCCCGATGCCGGAGACCATCGGATACCACCTTCACCGGATCACGGTTTCGCCGGAATACGGCGACGCCGAATCCGTCGCGCTGAGTTTCTGGAGCGTCCGGTATTCCGAGTCGAGTCTTGCTCCGGCCCACTGGTGGAGCTTCGACGACGGGGATTTCACCGACAAGGCAAACGGCGTGCCGCTGGTCCAGACGAACGCCACGGCGACTCCGCTTTTCATCGACGGCGTAACGAAGAAGGCGTTTCAGGCTTCCTACGTCGCGGACGGAGACAATCCGAACCTCTTTTCCGCCAATCTTACGCCCGAATACGGCGACAACGGATTGAGCCTCTGCGGCTTCGGAAAGTTCAACCGGGGCGGCGAGTTCGGGTTGATCGACCCGTCGGACTCCAACCCCTACGACGGACATCATTTCGCCATCAGCTGGACCTACCGCCAGCCGAAAAACATGCTGACGGAGAACCACGGGCAGACGGTTCCGAACACAAGCACCGACGACCGTCTGGAGCTGGGCAAATGGCATCACCTCGCCCTGACATTGTCCAGGCCCATCGATCCGCGCAGCCACGAAAACATCGTCGCGGACTTCGTGACCAATCCCTACGGCACGTTCACTTATACCTCGCCGGAGGTAGAATATTCGCGGACCTGCGAGTCGACGCAGTTCATCGATTATTTCACCTACCATGTCCGGCTGGCCAAATTCTACATCGACGGCATCCTGAAAGGCGAGATGCTCATCGTCCAGCGGCCCGAAGTGACCGATCCGCCGGGACGCGGACACTTTTCGCTGAAAATGGAAAACGCCTCCGAGCAGGACGGAACATATCCCGACGCCGTCGACGAGATCAAGCTCTTCGAGAAGGAACTTACTCTTTCGGAAATCCGGAGCGAGTGCGCCCTGATCGGCCTCCAGTTTCTCTCCGACGATCCGACCGGGAGCGAGGGCGACGGCATCAAGAAAATCGGGCGCGACGGACGCAAACGCCTCGGCAAGCCGGACGACCTCTCGACTGTTCCGCTGACCTGCCGTCTCAAAGCGTTCCCGATCGACAATCGGACCGTTGCCGTGGGCGGCGTGTTCCGCGACTTCTTTCTCGAACGATTGAAGACGGAATACCCGAATCTCGACGCCACCGAGTTCAACTGCCGCAACGGCTTCATCGAGGAGTATCTGCGGCGCTTCCACTACATATACGGCATGTGGGAGCTCTACGGCGACTACCAGCCTTTGATCGTGGAGGCGATGGACGACGCGGCGAACTGGTCGTGCGACGGGAATTCCGTCGAACTTCTCGGCCGCTGGCAGAACTCCACCGGGGTCATGCGGTTCGACGACTTTCTCGACGGCACGGACTATGTGGAGCTGGACTGCGCCGACATCGTCCACTTCGGCTATCTGCGGCTCTCCGAAGCGATGGAGGAAGGAAGCACGCATACGGTCGCGTGGAATGGAAACGAACTGGAGTTTTCCTACGGGCGCGACCATTTTGTTTCCAGCATCAAGGTGAATCAGGAAGGGTATCTTCCGGACGCCGGACGCAAGTATGCGTATTTCGGGCTGTGGCTCGGAACGGGCGGAGCGTATGCGCATTCGCTGTCCGATCTTACGTTCCATGTGCTTCCGGCTGGATCGGACGCTCCGGTGTTCACCGGAACCATGACGAAACGCGGGACCGCTCCGACGCACGCGAAAAACGGCGTGACCTATCTCCTGACCGGCGAGGAAACCTATGTCTGCGATTTCTCCTCCCTCCAGACGGAAGGCGAATATCAGATCCACATTCCCGGCGTCGGCTACAGCCACACGTTCAAAATCGGTCAGGCCGCGCTCGGCAAGGCGTTCTGGACGCATTGCCGGGGACTGTTCCACCACCGTTCCGGCTGTTCCGGCGTGGTCGCCCCCTACACGAACTGGGAGTATCCCAAAGCGGCGCACTATTGGACGTGGGAGTCGAACTTCATCTGCGACGACGACACCTACGACCTTTGCGTCACCCCGGACGGAACAACCTATCCAACGCTTTTTTCGAACAAGCATTTCTCGATGATCCCGAACAATGTCACCGGACACTTGTTCCGCGATCTCCGGGGCGGCTGGTACGACGCGGCGGACTTCGACCGTCGGCCGTATCACTTCGGCTGCGTCCGCGACCTTGTCGAAGCGTATCTCCGCTTTCCCCAGAACTTCACGGACAGTCAGCTCGATCTCCCTGAAAGCGGCGACGGGATTCCGGACATCCTCTCCGAAGCGGAATGGGGTCTGGACGTCTGGCGTCGGGGGCAGCACGAGGATGGCGGCGTCGCCGCGTGGATCGAGGCGGACGGACACGAATCCGACTGGCCGTGGCTCTCGGACAAGAAGTATTACATCGGTCTTGCCAACCGGAAGGACTCTCTCGAATACGCCCAGTGCGCCGCGAAGTTCGCCCGCGCCCTGCGGATCGCCGGAACTTCCGCCGCGCTGGCCAAGGCCGACGTCTACACGGAGTCCGCGATCCGGGCGTTCCTCTTCGGGATCGATCCAGGGAACGCCGCGACGCTGGAGTTCACGCAGAAGAACAGCGCCAACGCCGAATTCGATTTCTCCTACGTTGAACCGGATGGTCCGGCCAAACGTCTGATCGCTCCCGCAGCGGCGGCGCTGTTCGCGCTGACCGGGGAGCCGAGGTTCGCCAAGGAGATCACGTCGGAGAATTTCGAGGCGAACTATGCGTGGATTCGGGACGACGCGAACGACTTTGCCCAGAACTGCGCCACGGAATTCCTCTTCGATCTCGACGCGCACTTCCCTGAATACGCAACGCGGATGAAGACGTTCATTCTCGGCAAGGCCGACCTCTGGCGGTCGTATCAGGAGCTGCAGCCCTATTTCGAGATGACGTGGCCGCCGGGCCACGCGTTCTACACCTACGTTTCGTGGGGCGTCGGACATCCCGAACGGCGGGGCAAGGCCTACATCCACGCGTGGCTCCTGACCGAGGACGCGAAATACCGCGACTCTGCTCTTCTTGCGATGGACAATATCGCCGGATGCAATGCCATGGGACGCTGCATCACCACCGGCCTCGGCAAGGTCTCCCCGGTGCATCATCTCGACAGCTGGCTGCCGCGCGCCGAACACGGACTCGCGGTCTACGAACCCGTGCCGGGGATCACGCCCTACACGTTCATCGGCGACCTTACCGGCAAGGCGACGCCATACGGGTTCTGTCTCTACAAGAGCGCCCGGACCGACATGAGCTTCGCCGAGCTGACGCAAAACATCCTGCCCGGCGGACTCGCGTCCTCCGTTCCGAATGCCCGCGCCAATGTCGCGGTGTGGCTCCAGCGGCACTGGCCGCTCTGGCGTCACGTGTTCGAAATGGAAGGCCAGATCGTCGCCCAGAGCGAGTTCACCGTCTCGGAGACCGTCAGCGGAAAGGTCTTCATGGCCGGGTGCCTGATGGGAGCCGGATTCACGCCCGATCCCGCGTGGAGGGAACGAACGCCGTCAACTGACAAATACGCCGTCGAGGGACTGGTGTATCTGCCGTAACAAGAACCGAAGGAGGTTTATGAACCGTCTCAAGGAAATCAAGGAGCTGAAGCGTCTCGCCGAAAAGTTTCAGCTGGAGAACCGCGAAATCATCGGCAAATACACGATGTGCGAACTGGCGTCGATCTGCAACGGAATCGGACCGGACTCGTTCCCCGAATGGCTGCGCGATACTATCTCGGCGCTCCATCCGTCGCTCGCGGTCGTCGCGTTCATCCACGACATCGAGTGGCACGAGAGCGACGGCTCGAAGGAGAAGTTTTCCGAATCAAACGCCCGTTTCAAGCGCAACGGATACAAGGCCGCCAAAGCCGGATACGGCTGGTACAATCCGCTCCGCTACATCGTGATGAATCAGGCGCGGCGTTTCGGAAATCTCTGCCAGCTCTTCGGCTGGAACGCCTGGTGTTCGCCGTGCGAATGCGCCGTCTGCCGGAAAAAACGCAAATCGGAAGGAAAATGAACTCATGAAAAATCTGTTTCTTATCGGGGCGGCGGTCTTTGCCGCCGTCTTTCTCTGCTCGTGCGGACATAACGTTATCCAGTATGGCGACGGGGTCGGCTTCGATGCCAGCCTCAATCCCGAAAACTACACTGTGGGTTTCAACCTCCGCTACGGAAAAATCCTGTCGGCGGTCACCCGCGACAACGTCGAAATCGAACTCACCGGAAAGGCCAATGCGGACGGTTCGACCGGAACGGAGAAATCCGGCTCCACGACGGTCGCCACCGACGGCAATCTCAAGGTGAAAATCGGACGTCAGATCAACGGAGCCGCCGTAGACCTTGTGGAAGCAGGAGCCGACCCCGGCAAGGTCATCGAGGCCCTGACGAAGGACGATGTGAAAACCGGTCAGACCGAAACGAAATGACTCCATGCCCGGAGACGGTGCGAAATGCCCGGTCTCCGGGCTTTTTTGTTTTCCGATGATCATATTGCCGTTTATGTAAACATCCAGTCGTTTTCCAAAGATTTTTCGATAATACATATTGATTATAAACGACTTAAGACTTGATATAAGCAGAGTTCGATGGCACTGTATGCGTGTAAACGGAAGCATGGCGCAACCGGAAAAAAATCAGGGAGATACGAAAATGACGACGATCGAAGCCCAACCCGAATACCAGGAGAAAAAAATGAAACCAATCGTAGCGATCATCAGAAACAGGCACACGGCGCTCTACCGACTCTTCCGCACGGAAATCCGCAGTGGGCACAAGATCGAAATTTACAACTTCCGCGACACGGAGGTTTTCATGTGGCAGGTTGACGGAAAGCGCTTCGCGGGAGAACGCTGGAATTCCCCGACGGCCGCTGCGGCGCGGGCCATCGACTTCATCAATGGAATCATCGGATAAATGCCTCATCCGAACACCAGCCGGGCCGGGCAAACCGCCCGGCTTTTTCATTCCCATTTTTCAGGACAGCGTGATACTCCGGAATATCCACTCCGGAATGCAAGATTCTTCGATAATAAAGAGGATTATTACACTCAAAAGAACTGGCTTTTCCCGCCGTATCATGGCATAGTATGCGTGTGAACGGAATAGAACGTAAACAGAACAACCGCAAGGAGAAACAAAAAATGAGAATGGAATCGAAAGTCGGAATTCGCAAGGACGCAACCATCGGGAACACGCAGACCGCCAAGGATCCCATCGGGGAAATCCCCGCCGGAAGCGGAATAAGCAAAACACCGGCCGACTCGGCATCCTCCCTGCTCAACCATACGGAGAACACCATGAAGGCAATCCAATCGCAAAACAAGAAATACGGATTTTACGGAACCACCCG
>MWCA01000080.1 GCA_002069785.1 Lentisphaerae bacterium ADurb.Bin242
AACCGCCGCGCTCGGCGGGGAAGTCGACATTCCGACCGTCAGCGGCAAAGTGCCCCTGAGCATTCCGGCGGGCACCCAGACCGGCGACACCTTTATCGTTCGCGGCAAGGGGATGCCTTCCCTGCGGCGCGGGGAGCGCGGAGACCAGCATGTCAAGGTCTTTGTCGAGGTCCCGAAACGTCTTTCCGCAGAGCAGCGCGAGGCGTTGAAGAAGTTTGCCGATCTCCTCAAAGGAAATTCCTCCGCTCACCCGGTCCGGGAAAGTTTTGTGGAAAAAGCCAAAAAATTCTTCCAGCTCTGAACCGGAAGAAATGATTCCTGTTTTCTGCCGTTCCGGATTTGATTTTTCATCGGAACGGCTTTATATTTTTGTATGAACAACCGGGAGGGCACCCCATTGCGTAACTGAATCAATACACCCGAACGGAGCGTTTCCGCTCCAATTCTTTTCCTCTTTGTGTATTTTTTCAAGGAACGCAATCATGCCTATACGGTTGTCTCTCTCCCATCTCAACTTCGGTTACCCTTCCGCCGCCGGAGACCTTTTTCATGATCTTACCCTGACTTTTCCGCTTTTCTGGACCGGCGTTGTCGGCGCCAACGGTTCCGGCAAAACCACGCTGCTGGAACTGATCTCGGGACATCTCATCCCGGATGCCGGATTTGTCCGGAGAAACGGGTTTTCCCTGCTTTGCGAGCAGGAGATCGAGGTTGCGCCCGAAGGCGCGGACGAACTTTTTTTCTCCTGCGATGCGAGGGCTTTCCAGCTTCGTGAAAACCTCTGCATCACCTCGGATATGCCCGGTCGCTGGGCGAAACTTTCCATGGGTGAACGGAAGAAAATACAGATCGCATCCGCGTTGTTCCGCCGTCCGGACATCCTCTGCATCGATGAACCGACCAACCATCTTGACGCTGCGGCCCGCGAACAGCTTTTCAGGGAATTGGAACAATTCCGGGGCATCGGAATTCTTGTCAGTCATGACCGGGAACTGCTGGACAGACTTTGCGCTCAATGCCTGTTCCTGAGCCCGGACCGTGTCGTTTGGCGTCCGGGCGGCGTGACCGCCGGGCTGGAAATGGAACGGCAGGAGATCGAAAAATCCCGGAAGGAGCGCCATCTGTTGAAAGCCGAACTCAAACGAACCAAGGCGGAACTCCAGCACCGAAGGGAAAAGGAACAGGCGGCGCGAAATAAGAACACCAAACGGAAAATTGCAAAAAACGACCATGACACCAAGGGAAAAGTCGATGCCGCGAGGCTCACCGGACGCGACCGCACTGCCGGGGAATTGGCCGGGTCACAGATCAAAACCGTGATGCGAGTACAGGAAAAGTTGAACGCCGTGGATCACTGGCGTCTGCCCGATCTGGGGCTGAATATTCCCTACGGCAGATATTCCGCCAGAAATCTCCTGCTGGACATGCCCCCGTTTGAAATCCCTCTTCATGAGCGGCGTCTGGTTGTTCCGGAACTCTCGATCGGCTCCCGCGACCGCATTGCACTCACAGGTGCGAACGGCGCGGGAAAAAGCATGCTGCTGCGCCGGATCGTGCCGGAGCTGAAATTGCCGCCGGAGGAAGTCCTTTACATGCCGCAGGAACTGGACGCTTCCATGACGGAGACCATTCACGAAACGCTGCCGCATCTGCCGAAAGCCGATTACAGCCGGGTGATGAATGTGGTCGCCTCGCTGGGTTCCGTGCCGGAACGGGTGTTGAACGCGGAAAATTGCAGTCCCGGCGAATGGCGCAAACTGTTCTTCGGCCTGGGCGTGCTCCGCGAAATCCGGCTGATCGTCATGGACGAACCGACCAACCACCTCGATCTGGCGTCCATCGAGTGCCTGGAAGCCGCGCTGGCCGATTGTGAATGCGCCCTGCTGCTGGTCAGTCACGACAAAGTTTTCCTGGACCGTCTGTGTCCCGTCCGTTGGCACATCGAGGCGGCTTCCGGCAGCGAAAACCGTCTGTTCCGTCTCCCATGAGTGATTGGCCGAAAAACGGGCACATCAGAAGTTCGGGATCAGGAACGTATCATAATAGGTTGCAGAAGTGGGCGGTCCCGAAAGCAAATGGGTTATTCCCACGAAATGGGCGTAATAGGAGAGCATGCCGGACCCCCAGATTTTCTTTGCCGGTCTGGAATGTCCGTCGACAAAAATGAAGTTTGCCTCGCCTCCGTGCCGGTAGTCCGGCAGATAATATCCAGCATACGTGATGATGGCCGCGTTGTTGGACAGGGTGGACCCGCTTTGCTTGCTGGTCTGGCTGTCCCCGAAAAGAATTTTGCGGGAGGGCTGCGTAATGTCCATATATTTTCTGTAGGAACTCACCGGGAGCGTATAGATAGAAGCCCCGAAGGAGATGTTCCGGGTTCCCCAGTACCCATCCTCGTAGCCGTTGAGGACGCTGTCTGGAACGTTCGATAGTCTGCATGAAGTGTAGACTTTTGTCCCTGGAAGGTAAGGTTTCAGTTTGAACATGTAGTAGTCGCCTCCGGGATTGGAGGGCAGCCATTCCTTCCAATCCGTCACATACATGGCGAACGCTGTATGAATCTGCCGCAAGTCATTCATACAGGCAGTTTTTCTGGCCGACAGACGAGCTTTGTTCAAAGCAGGAAACAACAGGGCAGCCAGAATGGCAATGATCGAAATCACGATCAGGAGTTCTATCAAAGTAAAATTCCGTGAGGCGTCCGCCTTCTTTTTACTGCTTCTTTTCATATTCATTTCAGCCTCCCCCGCATGAAGCGGAATATAAGTTCCGGCTTATGCCGTTCATTCCTTCGGTTCGACGGTCGCGGCAAGATCGGAGATTTCCAGACGGGCCTCCGGAAAGGCGTAAAACATCAGCCTGAAATGGCTGACGACCTGTTCCTTCGCCGGATCTTTTACCGTATACCGGACTGTCATTTCTTCGAATTTGTCTTTCGACATTGGATTCAATGCATGCGTGACAAGGTTGCTGGAGCCTTTCCGCATATCGTAGTAAAAATAGATCCCGGAAGCGAATCCGCCGGATCCCTTTGCTTTGAATGTGAGCGTAATCGTATCCCCCTCCTTGCATTGAAAGATTTTCCTGCTGAGAAGATAGCGATGACGCATCAGCGAAGTTTTGTCGCCGCCGAACTTCACAATCCCGTCTTTGGTCGAAATCGTGTCGGTTTCATCTGCCTTTTTGAGCTCATACCACTCATTCGGGACAGGGCTCCCTGAAATGCTTGTGAATCGGCCGTTCACATCGATTTCGCCTTTGGCCGAAGGAAGGGTGAGGTGTATCGGCCCCATCCGGAACAATCCTTCGCGGTAATCGACCGTGAAGATCGGACTCCAGGCGCATGATTTATTGACCTGCTTGCGGGTATCCGTCCTGAAAATATTTCCGAAAATGGTGTCGCCGGCCTTGATTGCGGGACCGAACCCGGGAACAGCCTTGAACGGAATGGCCATTTTCACTTCCCACTTCGAATCCTGCCGCCGGCTTGCGATTTTCACAGGATCGGGAAGTTTCCGGAGATGGAGCGCGCCGTTGATGATGCGCGAAGAATATACTTCCGTTTTCCCGTCCGGTGCGACCGCGATCTGGAGAAAGTCCGAACCGATGCGTTTCGCCAGGAAAATTTCAATATCATTGCTCCACAGGGAGGCGTCGTTTCTGGCGATTGCCGGGGTGTTTTTTTCGACATAACTCAAATACAGGTATTTTGCGTCCATTCCAAGCCGGATATCGGGTTTCCAGTCGGTTTTTTCTCCTTCGAGAGTGCTCCAGGATTCCAGCGGCTTCAGCGATTCAAAATGGACTTTTTCCGCATTCCCGTCATATTCTTTGAGGTAAGGAACCGTTGTGGCGGGGATCGGGGCTTTCCTGGCATTTTCACGGAATTCAAATTCCTTGCGGCCTTCGACCGCCTGCCCCCAGATCAGATCGACAAATCGTTTCACGCGGGCTTTTTCTTCCGGCGTCGAGGCGGATTTCAGTGCGTTGTCCATATGTTTCTGGAGAGAGGCCATCCTTTCCGCGGTTCCGTAGTGCCAGTTTCGTTTTTCCGTATGATAGCCGTAGACGAACGAACCGGTGATGGGGGATTTTTTCGATACTTCCGGCATGTTGTCCGGATTCCAGCAGATGTTTTCCAGTTCCGAGTAGAACGCTTTCATGTCCTTGCCGGCCCGGCCGTAATAGAGGTCGAAATACTCGTCGATGAGCTTGTCGGTGTCCACCGAGGGATCATACGTGATTCTGGCGGCGATATAGGTCTCGAGCATGTGCTGCTGAAGATTTGTTTCGCCGAACCAGCCGCGGATGCCGTCCCTGGTGAAAGTCTTGAAGTATTCCGCGGTTTTCCACGGATAGAGAAACGGGAAGAATTTGTTGTAACGGTAAATGATTCTCGCCTCATGTGCCGGGCACAGCATATAGGTCCAGATCATGAGCGGTCTCTTTTTTCCCTCTTTCCTGACCCATTCGCTGTATTTGCCGAACTGGAATGCATAGGTTCCCGGGTGATACCAGGACTGAATGCTCAGGCACATCATCACGGCGACGGCGGGATGCAGTTCCTTCTTCGGCATTCCCATGGAATCATTGTAGGCGAGGGTGGCGACGCCCGTTCCGGGTGCTTTTTTATCAATGGATTCGGCCAGTCTGTTCACAAAATCGAAATGCATTTCCGAGTAGGGATTTTTACTGAGGAAAGCCGTACATTCGGGACATTTGCAGTGGTAGGAATTGTCATCCTCCTGAAAGTTGTAGTAATAAGGCTGACCTTTCATTCCGGGCATCCACGCATAACCGCCCGGCACGACCCGTCCGGCGGACTGTTCGGCCGCTTCCCAGGTAAAATATGCAAGGGTGCCCGGATGCGACAGACAAAGCTGCGGGGGGAGCTCCGGATCGTCGGGATATTCGGATCCGATGCTGGCAAGTCTGCCGCTGTAACCGGATGCGAAGTATTCAGGTCTTTTCTCAATGAAGAGTTTTGCAAGATGCGGCGATTTGGCTTTTCCCCAATAGCGCCAGAAAATGCCGTAGACGCTGTGGTTGGCGACGCCATACATCGAATTCAGTCGCCAGCGGAGGAAGAGCAGCGAATAGTCTCTTGCACGCCCCGGTTCGATCTGGTAACTGGCGATCCTCCTGAACGCGTCCATTCCCGGATGCCGTCTGCGCTGGAATGGTTTTACTTCCAGTGTGGAACGTTTCCGGCAGGTTGTTCCCTCGTCGCCGGGAGCATAGAACCGGACGTTCATCGCATCCTCGATGAAGTCGTAAACCGCATACGTGGTGGACCGGTAATAAAAGTTGATTCCGGGGAAGGTGGCGAAATTGGAATAGTCTACTTTTCTGAAATCCGGCCTGTCGTTGCCCATCAGTATGATATTGTTGCCTTTGAAGTCGACAAGGTATTCTTCCCGGTCAAATGGCTTTCCCGGAAACCCGAGTTTTCGCGCTTCTTCCGATTCCCCCACATATATTCCGACTTTTTTCCCATCGGAGGGGATTGCTTTGATCTCCAGCTCTGCGCCGGTGATCAGCTTCACGATATGCTGAAGTTCCAGTGCCGCAAATTGGGCCGCGCTGACCGGTTTCGAGCCGACAATGATTTCCGATTCGGGTTTTCCGTCCCGGACAAGCGTAAGCGACTCGCTTCCCGAGAGTGTCGGAATCGTCATTGCGATTGCGCAGAAAAATAAAAATTTCATGTTTTTGGATTCCTTTATTCCGGTTGTAATCTTGATGAATCATGTCTTTGCTGTATATTATAGGAGACGAAATTAAAAAAGACAATGACAAAAACTACTGAATATATGTTAAAAACAACTGTGTTGATGAAATTCGAAAGAAAACATCGCCGCGGGGCTGAAAAATTTCCGATGCCGCAGAGTCTTTTCTCCGATGGTTTTTCGTCGTACATTGATTTCCTGCCGGAAAACGTGGTCTGCTGGATAACGACGACGGATGTGACCGTTTTTCCAGGCCGCATGCATCATCGCTACAATCTGGTCGTTGCGCTCAAAAAGCAATTTATCATAAGGTCGGACGGCTTGCGGTTTACCCTTTCGCCCGACCAGGCGATTCTGGTCTTCCCGACGCAATGCCATCACTTTGAGCGGGGCTGTGATGAAGAGGAATCCGCCCCGTCCGTCAAGCTGCACATCACGTTCATTCTTTCCAAAGGCGCCGGCAGCGGTAAGCTGAACCCGCTTCGCAACCGGGTGTTGACCCTCGACGAAAAGTGTTCCGGGCTTATCCTCAAAATACTGGAAACGGTCTATCTTGAAAATGAAGCTGAATATTCCAATATACCGCTTTTTCTTGCCGGTGTATTGAACCGTTTCCTGGAACTTTCAGTCAGCAAGGCTTTGGAGGTATCCGGAGGGAACAATGTGTTTCTCCGGGCGGTGGATTATATTCGTTCCAATTATACTTCGGACATCAGTGTGAAGACGGTTGCCGGGGCCATCGGTATTTCTCCGTCCCGCCTTTCCGCTGTCTTCAAGGACCAGACCCGTGGTGTGACAATAGGACTTTACATCAGCAAGTTGAGGTTCTACCGGGCCGTGGAATTGCTTGCGACCAGCGACATGAGTATTGCTGAAATTTCCCGGGCTTGCGGCTTTCGGGATCAGTTTTCCTTCAGCAGACGCTTCAAACAGCATGAAACCGGTCATTTATCGCCGACCGTTTATCGGGATGTTGTCCGGAAACGGGGATTATACGGCTGGAAGACGGATCGGTGCCGGATTTGAAGAAAATAAAGAATTACTTCGGCTTTCCGGCTTTCCGTTTTGCCGCCGCTTTCTTCGGAACGGGTTTCCGGGCGAGAAGTTCCGTGACTGCCCGGATGATCCGTTCCGCGGAATCCGTTGCGGGCGCTTTTCCATGCGGCATGGTTTCGTATCCGCCGTGCGCATAGCATTCCGGCATGGGATAATAACTGTTGTTGGAAAGCTGTCCCAGCGTGACGATGAACGTGCGGCGGAAGGGAGATTTCGCCCGGATGGCCTGCGCGATTCCGTTGAACGGTTCGCCGGGAAGCGAGGCGAATGCGAAATCCTTCCCGAGCATGATGGCGGTCAGTTCGCCGGTGCTGGTGCGTTTTTCGTTTCCGGCGCAGGAGAGGGCGCGTTCCGCAAAAAGACGCCGGACGAAGTCGTTTCCGGACGCCAGGTCCTCGCTGGTCAGGTCGCCTTTTTTCTCCATGCACGGAACCGTGTCGAGAATGTGCTGTGCGGCGGCCAGCTCCTTTTTCGTCTGGGTGCGGAACGCCAGTTCGACTTTGGTGTTTTCCACCCGGATGGACTCGACGGGGATCGGTTCCAGCTTGGGAAGGAGTCCCAGGACGATTTCCGCATAGCCTTTTCCGATGCGGACCGCTTCGGCGTAACAGGTCTGGTTGATGTCGGCGTGAACGTCGAAATGATTGATGTTCCCGGAGGCGTCCAGCAGGGAAAGGACCGGGATGTCCTCCCCGAGACGGTTCTGAATCTCCCGTTCCATCCGCCCGTGCCAGTCGGCTGAAATGAGGTCTCCGCCGATGGTGTCGCCGTGGTTGGCGATGTTGGTCAGCAGTGCGGTCAGGCGTCCTTCCTGGCGCACGGCGAGAACCGAGACGGTGCGGTCGAAATCGCATTCCGGACGGTCGATGTTCGGGTTGAGTCTTCCGGGATTGGTGACGACCTTGCCGTTTTTCATCCAGAAGCGGCGGATGAACGCATACGGATTGTGGACGATCGACGCCGCGGAGAGTTCGGCGGGAGCCAGATTCGCCAGCGCCTTCCGGACAGCCCGGACGCCCGCCTGAACGGTCAGGTCGAACGATTGCCGGGTCGGTTCGTCGAGCTCTTTCCGGAACTCGCTTCCGGTGTGCGTGTGAGTGGCGCAGAAGAGGAGGTTTTCCACAAAATCGATCCCGGCCGCCCGGAGTCCTTCCCGGGTCTTCACGATCAGGTCTTCGGAAAGAGAAACCAGATCATACGAGAGTATGCCGCACGTGACGCCGCCTTTCCGCAGGACGATGACCCGCACATGGGTGTCGTCCAGAACCCCGCGGTTGGGGCGTTTGTTGAAGTATCCCGCAAGGCCTGTTCCACGAACCGGGGTGATGATTTCTTTCGCAAGTCCGACCGTCAGCATTTTTACTCTCTCCTGTTTTGCATGTTTCAATCCGGAAATATATCATGGAATTGAAGTTTTTCAAAAAGAGAAAGAAATGAGCGCGTTTCATCCGCCCGGATTGCCGCCCCCCGGGAGGCGTTTCCGGAACTCCGAAGGGGACATCCCGGTTTTACGGCGGAACATTCTGGAAAACTGGAACAGATCGCCGTAGCCGCACCGCATTCCCACCTCCTGAATGCCGAAATTGCGGTTCCGCAGCAGATACCGCGCCCGTTCCATCCGGCAGCTCAGCTGGAACTGGATGGGCGATACCCCGAAGTGTTTCCGGAATCCGGACAGAAATGCCGGAACCGAAAGATAGACGGTCCGGGACAACTGTTTCAAACTCAAATTCTGTTCCGCGCGGTTCTCGATGAGGTCCCGGACCTCCTGCCATTTTTCGGGGATTTCCGGGATTTCATCCGTCGTTTGCATCCGCCGGATTTCCAGGAAAAGGGAATGAAGATGATCCCGGAGAAGCGCCGTCGAAGGAGGGGCGCTTGAAGACATTTCCGCGTAGAAAAGGTCCAGGTACCGTTCCACAATCCGGGACTTCGGACACGGGATGCAGAAATCCTCCGACAGCCCGGTTTCCGCAAAAAGGCCGGGCACATCTTTGCCGTGAAAGTGGAGCCAGCTGTGCGACCATTCCCGTTCCCGGCTGCCGTAATAATGCCCCGCCGCCTTTTTCCAAAGGCGCAATGTCCCGGCCGGATGCCATTCCCGCTTTCCACGGAAGTCGACCCATACGGGATCGTGAAACAGCATCAGAAGCCGGTCTCCCGTGCCGTCCGGACGGTCCACAATGCACGGGCGCATCGGCTCGAACTTCGAGACGCCCATGATCACGATTCTTCCCGGCGCCAGCGCGTCCGAGAGTTTCATGTAGCGGTATTCCATCATGGAAAAATCACTTTCGACAAAAGAACAATCATTTATGCCATGTAAGAAGAGATATTTTCAGTGTATAATATAGCCGGACCGGAACAAAAACACAAATTGAAATCAGGAGACGCCGGTATGAAAATGTTGGATTCCCTTCTTTCTCCCTCGCCCGCCCGCAGCCGTTCCATTACTGCGGAAAACGTGTACGGCGAAAAAGGAAAAGGCGGCATGGCGCAGATCAACGGAGAAATCCAGGAAGAGGTGATCCGCATCGGCCAGATTCCGGAATCGGCGGAAAATGCGGCGCGCGACCTCGGACGGAAATGGAAGGTCCGGCCCTTCATCCACCTTCCGGAAAAAGCGGTGACCACGCTCGCGGACATCGACGGTCCGGGTTGTTTCCGCCATCTCTGGATTACCACGGACAAGAATGTTCTGCGCGACCTGATCCTGCGGTGTTACTGGGACAACGAAACCGAACCCAGCGTCGAATCCCCCCTCGGCGATTTTTTCTGCAACGCCTGCGGATATACGGCGGAAGTGCGCGCCATTCCCGTCAACGTGAATCCGTCCAACGGCATGAACTGCTACTTCCCGATGCCGTTCCGCAAGCACGCGAAAATCACCCTCGAAAACCGCCGTCTGGAGCGTTGCAGAGTCTATTATGCGTTCAATTATGAGGAACTGGATGAACTTCCCCTGGACACCCTGTATTTTCATGCAAAATTCCACCGGGAGAATCCCACCGGCGGACAGGATGATTTCGTCATTCTGGACGGCGTCAAGGGGAAAGGACATTTCTGCGGCTGTTACATGACCTGGCAGCAGAACAGCTCCGGCTGGTGGGGCGAGGGCGAATTCAAGGCCTATCTGGACGGCGACAGCGAGTTTCCCACCCTCTGCGGGACCGGCACGGAAGATTACTTCGGCGGCGCATGGGGCTTCGGAAAGACGACGTTCACGTCTCCTTTCCTCGGATATCCCTGCGGCGGCGACTACAAACCGGGCGTACGCCACAGCCTCTACCGTTTCCACATCCTCGACCCCATTCACTTCAAAGAGGATATCCGGATCACGATGCAGACGCTCGGGTGGCGTTCCGAGGGCCGGTATCTGCCCCTGAAAGACGACCTTTCCGCCACGGCCTACTGGTATCAGGCGGAACCGCATCTTCCATTCCCGCCGCTCCAGAGCCGGGATGAACTGGAAGTGATCTGACGCCGTTTTTCAGGACCGGTCCAGGATCACATCCCAGTCGCCGGTCTGAAAAACGGTGCTGCCGGGAGGGACTTTCAGGAATTCGTCGTCGGGCCAGTCACCGGCGAGGAGCATTCGCAGAAGCCGGAGGCTGCCTTCGAGTTCCCGGAATTCACGTCCTTCCTCCTGGGCTCGTTCGCGGCATTTTTCGCGGGCTTCCCCGGACGGTATTTCCGGGCTGGAAATGAAGTAGATGGGCTGGAAAACGCCGTCCAGCTTCGGGTGCATGGCGTCCCAGATGAACTTTGCGTCTTCCTCTCCGTACTGTTCGACCAGGGCGGCGTAGGCGTCGCCGGGATGGGTGTCGTTGTCCTTGAAGTAGTACTCGCCGTGTTCGATGAAGCCGGCGGAGCTGAACGGCGTGCTCGGCATCGGACGGAAGACCTCTTCGAACCGTTTGCGGCTTCCGAGCAGGATTCCGCAGCAGTCGTGGCTTCTCGGGATCACCAGCGGGCAATGCTTCGCCGTGAGTCCGTCGGTGGCGCGGCCGCAGAGCCCGTAGCCGAACAGAATTGCATCGAACTCCCGCGCCGAATCGATTTTCTGCTGCAATTTTGCGCGAAGGGTATCCGGGTGGATGTGTTCGCCCAGTTCGATGAACTCGATGTCGAGTTCGTGCGGGGATTCGCTTTTCAGCGTTTCGATTTCCGCCTGGAAGACCTCGCAGGACAACAATTTGAACTTCATTGCGCTTTTCCTGTCATCTCAGTCATTTCCGAAGGACACGAGAAGGAAACAACTTTCTCTCGAAAGGTTTTCATTTCCTGCATCCGGCTTCCGCATAATCGACGGTTCAATAGTTTCCATACTTTTTGTGTGCATTCAGCATTGCCGTATAGTTTTCATATTTTGCCCCGGGCATGATGCTGTGAGAAGTCGCAAAAATATATCCTCCGCCCCCTTTGCATTCTTCGAGATAATGCCGTGAACATTCTTCTATTTCGGCGGGAGTCGATAAAATCAAATCTCCTGCCGGAACTCCTCCCCACAGGGTGATATTTTTGCCATACCGTTTTTTCATTTTCACAATGTCCATTTCCGTCTGAATCGACTGGTAAACATCAATTCCCGCCTCGACAATCATGTCCATCAATATCTGGTTGTTCCCGCAGGAATGAAGCAACATGACCATCCCATTTTTGTGAACCAGTTCCGTGTAACAGGCTAATCCGGGCAGGATGGCCTTCCGGAAAAGGTCGGGAGACATGAAGGGACCCGTGGTACCGCCGTAATCGCAGCCGTAAGCGACACCGTCCATTCCCTCCCGGCGTGCTGTTTCGATTCCTTTCCGCGTTATTTCTGATTTCATTGCCCGCATGGTATTTTCCAGCCAGGCGTCGGGGTCTTCATACAGGTCGCACCACCTTTCGACTTCATTCTTTATTTCTCCCGCCGGGGCTCTCATCGAGGGGCCCGGCGCAGACAAAGCCGCTGAAAAAATAAAATGGGTATCCCCGAGTTCCTTTTTTACGTATCTGACCACTTCCAGCTGCGAGTCGGTTGGTTCCGTGATAGTCTTTTCCGTATTTTCGTGAGGGTTTCCCCCTTGGATCGTGAAAAGCCGGTTTGTTTCTCTGGAGTATTGGCTTATCGCGCCATTGGCATAAAGCCATTTGTCTTCGGCCACTTGTTTCGGCACATCGATGACAGCCCCTTTGTCAATCACCTGATGCACCAGCACCGCGTCCCAGTTCAGCTTCAAGACAATTTCCACAAGGCCTTTCTTCCATTGGTCTATCACCTCATCGCGCCGGCCGTCCCAAAATGCCTGCATCGTGTGCAAACCATTGAAGAACAGGGGTTCTTTCCCGAGCACTGCCCTTGCGATTTCCTCGCCAAACTGCCATTCGCCGACCGGTACTCTGTCCGGCTCCTCGTGCGCGATCGCTGAAAACATTCTCTCTTTCGGGTTCATTCGGTTTCTCCTGTATTCATTTTATTCCGGCTTGGAAGACCTCGCCGGACAATCCTTTGAATTGTTTCCCCTCATTTCAGAATGTTTCCTCCACGATTTTCCGGACAGCCTCCACCCAGTTTCGGATCCGGTGCGGATCGTATTCAACCGTTTCGACATCCTTCAACGTGATGTCGAAGAAGCTCTCTTTCAAGAAACCGAAATCCCGCCGGATGTTTTTCCTGCACAATTCCAGACAATCCGGTCCCAGCAGATCCGCCGGGTTGGGACGGTAGCTCATGACGTAGTCGCGTCCGATCTGTTCGGCACAGGAACGGACATTGGCAAACGGACTTACCGCGATTCTCCGGAGATTGGGAATCTGCCGCAGCTTGTCGATTTTCCGGGTCAGGTCTTCGCAGCAGCCGTAGGCGGTCAGTCCGAAATGCTTCAGGATGGGAAGCTGATATTGCAGAAGGAATTCGTCGAACTGTTCCGGGGAGACCAGCGTGAATTCCTGCGAAGCCATATATCCCCACAGGTCTTTTCTTTTCGCGGGCGCATCCGACCGGGGTCTGGCGAGTTCCTCGGCATAAGGCATGGCCTGGTTCTGGTGGTCGATCAGGCTCCAGTCCCCGGCGGCTTCCGCCTCCCCGTGCGTTTTCAGGATGCCCTGCGACAGCAGTGAGCAGAGGCGGTGCAGTTCTTCCGGCTGATCCATCATGTCGAGCATCAGGTTTTCGATGCCGCGCAGATATCCGAGGTCCGTGGAAATGTCGCCGGTCCACATGCGGTAGGCGGGGCCCCGGTCGACCACGCACGGCAATTCGCCGTCCAGCAGTCCGCGGGTCATTTCCAGCCGGATCGACGTTTCCTTTTCGTCGATGGCATGGAAGGGCATGCGGAAACCGTCGATTTTCGACAGGTCTTTGATGGGATAATCCACTTTGAAGGAGCCCCGCGGCTCGTCGGAAACACTTCGCATGATCTGCCAGCCCCATCCACAGCACCGGTAAACTGCCCTGACAATGAAATACGGTTCAAAAATGGAATCGTCGTTCAGGCTGTGCCAGAAAATACGGCTTTTCAGCCAGTCCTCCAGGTTTCGTGCAAAAGGATTTTCGCATTCCGGTCTGGATTCGGGCATTTCATGCCATGCGAACGCTCTCACATAAATCAGCGGACGGCGGTGTTTCAGGCTGTTCAGGGAGGACCAGGCCTGACGGCGCAATTCCTGAACGGGTTCGCCGCAGATGTCCCGATACCGGGCGGCCAGTTTCTTAATGACGGTTTTTTCTTCCTGAGAAAAATCGGTATTCATTTCAGTCGACTCCTGGTTCGATTCACAATGAAGAACAGAGTTCAGTTCAAAAGCAGTCCGTCGATGAAGTTGTCTTCAAACCCCGGAAGCGTGTTCAGCGGAAGCTCGCGGGGCAGATCGATCAGGGCTTCCAGATCCGTTTCGATTTCAGGTGAAACCGCCAGACGGGCCGCGCCCGCGAGGCTGGTATTTCCGACGATTTCGTATTTCCGTTCCGGGAGCATTCCGATGCGGACGGCGTTTTCGAGGTTCAGATATTGCGCAAAGCCTCCGGCGAGATAAATCTTTTCCGCCCCGGCCCCGACGTAACTTTCCAGCGTCCGGATGCCCGCCCACACGGCGGCTTTCGCCTTCAAAAGCTGTTCGATGTCGCATTCGTAGATTTTCACGCCGTCCGCAACCTCAAAACATTCATTTTTGGGCTGAATCCGGCCGAATTCGTTCAGGTGTCCGGCGGCTCTTTCCACGGCGAGGAAATCGACCATTCCGGAGCCGCACAATCCGTCGGGCTTCCCATTTCCGATCACGGTGTATTTTCCGTTGCCGGAATAATGGTCGATCGCGCCGTCCACGGCCCGCCGTCCGCAGCCCATGCCCGCGCCTTCAAACGCCGGACCGGCCGCCGCCGCGGTGCAGAAAATCCCTTTTTCAGTGTGAAAGACGATTTCGCAGTTCGTCCCGATGTCGATCAGCATTTCCTCCGGTTTCAACTTCGTTTCATACAGTCCGGCGGTGATGTCTCCGCCCACATATCCGGCGATGCACGGCACCGTCAGCACCGGGATTTCATCGAAAAGATCGTTCCGTTCCGGAAAGATTCGCGCGGGCGGCGTGAACGGAAGGACGCCGATCCCGGAGGGGTCCAGTCCGTGAAACAGACAGGTCATCACGGTGTTTCCGGCGACGGCGATCCGGCGGACGTCTTCCGTTCCGAGCTGTAGCAGGAGAGGGCGAATGGAATCCAGCACGGAGTTCTGGAGCCCGGCAAGGTCCGTGCCCGCATAATGAATCCGCGTCACGACGTTGTCGCCGTATTTGCTCTGCGCGTTGAAACCGCCGGCTTTGGCGGTCACTTCGCCGTTCCGGATTTTCACGGCGGCGATGGTGGTTGTGCCGATGTCGACGGCGATCACCGTCTCCGGTTTCGCCGGCAGCGGCAAGGCGTTCCACTCCGCCGAGATTTTGCCGTTTCCGGGGATGGGAACCAGATCGACTTCCCCCGGGCCGCTCAGCAGTTTCGTGCGGCAGGCCAGCGCTTCCGCCGGGGCGGACACGATTTCCCCTTCCGCCTCCCAGACGCCGGAGACTAGGGTGACGCGGCAGCGTCCGCACGTGCCGTTTCCGCCGCAGCGCATATCCGGCATGAACTCGCCTTCTGCGAGGATTTCCGACAGCAGCCGATCCGATTTTTCAACAAGGACGCGCATATTCCAGAATGCCGGTCCCGGCATTTCCTTTCCCGGTGAAGTTGAAATGTTTCATACGTAAGATTTCTGTTCCTGGTGAAAATACAACCTTAGTTTCCATATTTTTGCGAGAAATATTCATCGACGCGCCGGTGAAGGTCCCGGATTTTCCGCCGGTCCTTCCGCAGCCAGTTCGGACCGGTATAGGCGGCGATCATGCGCCAGCTGGAGGCATAGCGGTCGATGTCGCGACAGATGAACTCATATTCCTTTCCTTCCGGCAGTTCCTGTCCGACGTTCAACAGGATCGGACGGTTCCCGAGCGCCGCCAGCGCCTCGTCCACACGGATGGACCCCGCCGCCATACGGCTTTCCATGGAGCCCGCTTCGGTCGATGCGATGTTCGGCAGATGCTTGAGCGTGGCGTAAAATACATGGGGTCCGCTGCACGGGTGCATGTGGATGTGCGGAAACACGGCCGACGACACGAGGTCGTGCTTCAAGATGAACTCTTCATAGAATTCCGTGGAGACGAGGTTGACGGAACATTCGGCAATTTTCGGAAGTGTCCTGTCCTCGAAAGTCAGCCGGTCCTCTCCGATCCAGGAACGGAGCGACTGGTGAACGTCGATCCAGTGCCGCATTACCCGGTCCATGAACCGGTCGAATTTTTCCGGATCGTCGTACGGCGCATAAAAGATATTGGTTCCGAGAACGGCATGCGCCAGGTTGAAGGGGCCTTGCAAGTCGGACAGATGAATCTTGAATTCGGGCGGAAAATGCTGTTTGAATTCCCCGATCTGTTTCCGGATCGCCGGGAGAAGCCCCGACTCCATATCGGGCTCGGGCAGCGCCAGAACCTCGTCCAGGGTCGGCGCAAACGACGGATCGGGCGTGTAGCCGAATTCCGGCATCACCCTGGCTCCGAGCGAGGCGGCCAGCGTTCCAGGGCCGAACCCCGTCGGAAAACCGAAATGCACCGGATTGTCCATCGCGAGCGGACGCATCAAATTTACGGCCAGCGCCGCCAGCCTCGCTTCTTCGGGATCGCGAATTGCAATCTCCGGCAAAGTCCATTCTCCCGGAGGAGCAAGGGTGGTATCATCCGTGCGGAACCATTCCGAGAGATAAATGACCGGCCAAGGGCGCGGCAACCCCTTGTAAGCCAGTTCGAACGCCGTGTCGTAGTCGCGCTCGGGATGAGCCTGGAAGGTCTGAAGGGTCCATTGAATCGCTTCGGACAACGATTTCAACTGTAAATTCATCGATTTCAGAATTCCTTTTTTCATTCGGGCGTGCTGCCGGACCGGGGTTCCGCATGCCCGCTCCATCCGGAAGAATGTTCACCGGTAGTTTTCGACGCATTCCAGGATCAGTTCGTAATTTTTCAGTGCTTTTTCCGGCAGCACCCGGCCGTACGGACAGGCGCTGGGCATCAGCACCATGCCGCGTCCGGACCCGGCGGTTCCTTCGTCCAGCGCGGTCATGACTTTTTTCCGCAGTTCCTCCGGAGGAAGGTTTTCAATGTCGGTGATTTCGAGGTTGCCGAAGAGCACCAGTTTGTCGCCGTAATTCCGGCGCATGTATTCCATCGTGACGTCCCCCTGGCCGAGCGGTTCGATCGGATCGATGCCGTCGCACCCGGTTTCCATGATATACGGCATGATGTTCCTGATTCTGCCGTGACAATGCACCCGGGCGAATCCGCCGCCCGCATGGATGATGTCCACTATCTCCCGGACATACGGCGTCACATATTTATGGAACAGGGACGGCGGCAGGTAAGGTTCTCCCGCATACTCCGGACCGCAGATCCGCCAGAGCCGACCCGGCAGCGCCTCCGCCACCGCCCGGGTCCAGGTGAAAATATACCGGGCCGCACGGTCCAGCGCCTCGGTAAAAAGGTCTTCTTCCGTCAGGGCCATGACCGTGTAGGTGCCCATGTCGAACAGGGGGGCGACCATGCACAGCGGGTCGCTGCTGTTGATCAGGGAAATTCCGCCGTCTCCGAGTTTTTCTTCCGCCTCCAGAAAGGCTTGGACGTCGAGGGTCCCGGCAAACTCTTCCGGAGGCAGCGAAAGGTAGGCTTTGAAATCGTCCGCATCCTTGAGCAGGTGTTCGGTCGTCCATACCGTGAACACATCCTTCTGGCGCGTCGTCCGGCTGGTCAGCTTTCTTCCGGTGGCCTCGAGTGTGAAAGTGGTGATCCTCTCATCGCCGTTTTCTTCGACCACGGTTTTCATCCTGTCCGGGACGGTTCTCTTCGGCATTGCCCCGACCGGATTGATGGACAGAATCCGGTCCACCTTGTCTCTTGTCAATTCCAGCAGCGGCCTCCACGAAGGATGGTGGAAGATGTTGTAGGGGTCCGGGTCCTCCCCGCGGTCGACATACCAGTCCACTTCGTAAAATGAAACGGGGGGACGGTCCACGGCTTTTCCCTGCAAAGTATTCAGCAGCCGTTCTTTCCGGGTCATGAAACATCTCCTTTTTTTTCGATTTCCTGTTCCGGAAGACGGACTCAATACGTTCCGAGCTTGCGTCCCAGGTCCAGGAAATAGCGGTAGGTGTCGTATTCCACCGATTCCGGGATCGAGTGATCCGAGTGAAAGATAAATCCGTAATTCTTTTTTGCAAACGGAATTTTGCTTTCCAGTTCGCGGCGGATTCCTTCAAAGTCGTTGGCGACCACCGGACGGACATCCAATCCGCCCATCAGGGAAATCCGGTCTCCGAAATTCTTGTAAATCCGCAGCAGGTCCATTCCGGCCTTGACCTCCATGGCCTCCAGACAGTCGATTCCGGCTTCCACCATATAGGGAAGCAGCGGTTCGACGAAGCCGCAGGAGTGCATGATCACCGGAAGGCCGCGTCCGTGGGCGAAGTCGATCAGCTTCCTGTGGTGCGGCATGATCAGTTCGCGGTACATGTCCGGGCTCATGAACGGGCGTCCCTTGAAGCCCATGTCCTCGTAGAACCAGATGCCGTCGGGCTGTCCCTCTTCCGCGAACAGGATTTCCATCAGCCGGATGTTGAGGTCGGCATACGTCGCGGCCATCTCCGAAACCCATTCCGGATCGAGTGCCATTCCCATCAGCATATTTTCATGTCCGCAGATCGGATGAATGCACTCGAAGACCGGAATTCCGGCCCAGCAGAAGAACCGGTTGTATTCGGCGGCCCGGGCTTTGATCGTGCGATAGGCGTCAAAACGGATTCTGGTACGGTCGGGCGTCAGGAACGGTTTGGCAAGCCGTTCCCAGTCTTCGCGCACCGCAATCTCGAATCCGACATGTTCCGGCGTGCTGGCATGTTTCTTGTGCATGCGCAGACGGGCATGGTTCCCGTTGAGGATGAGCTTGGTGTTTTCATCTTCTTCCAGGATCTGTTCCTGCGCTTCGGGATGAATCATATAGTTGAACGCCCCGACGAGGTCCAGATCGAATTCAAAATGATCGACCGGATTTTCCCCTTCCTTCATTTTGCCGTCCGCCACCCACTTTGGAATGGTGAGTGCCCAGAAATCCTCGAAGGCCCCGATCCGGTCGACACTCTGGCGTTTGAGCTGCCGGGAAATCCGTTCGATACCCGTCATGATGTTTTTCCTTTTTTTTCAGGCGGTTTTCAGAAGCGAATCGACCAGGCGGACCGCGCCGCTGGCGTCTTCGCTGTAGCCGTCCGCTCCGATCTTGTCGCAGTAGGCCTGGGTGACGGGCGCGCCGCCGATGATGACCTTGACGTTTTTGCCCCGGAAGAAATCCACGACGTCTTTCATGTACGGCATGGTGGTGGTGAGGAGGCTGCTGCATGCGATGACCTGGGCTCCCTGCTTCATGCCTTCATTGAATTTATCGCAGTCGCAGTTCACGCCGAGGTCGATCACTTCATAGCCGGCGCCCTTGAGCATGATCGCCACCAGATTTTTGCCGATGTCGTGGAGGTCTCCCTTGACCGTTCCGACGGCGATTTTTCCCAGCGGCTGGCGTCCGGACGCGGCCAGAAGCGGCTCGATCAGGGAGAGGCCGGCTTGCATGGCGCGGGCGGCGATCAGGAGTTCCGGGACGTAGGCCTCGTTGCGCGAGAACTTTTCGCCGATTTCGCGCATGGCCGGGATCATTCCCTTGTCCAGAAGCGCATTGATGTCTTCCTGTTCGTTGATGGCAGCCTGCACGAGGTTGGCTACGTCATTGCGGCGGCCCTTCATGACTGCGGTTTTGAGTGCTTCGAAATCCGTCATTTTTCATCTCCTGTGGTTATGATTTTATGATAGGCCCAAAGATCCCATTCCGGCTTGACCCCGATTCCCTTGAGGTCGCCGTAATTTTTGAAAATCAGAAATCCGTCGAACGCTTTTTTCATGCGCTCGACTTCGTTTTCAATCAACGCCCGGTCGCCGGTCGGCAGGACTTTCTGGATGTCCACGGGTGCATGAAGCGCCGCCTTGTATTTCCGGAACATTCCGGAAAGCCAGTCGAAGTCGTAAACAGTGGGCTGGTCGAAGTCGAAACAGTTCACTCCGGCTTTCAGCAGCGATTCGATGATTTCGGTATTGCGTCCGCAGGAGTGCATGAACACGCGGAGTCCGTTTTCGTGCGCAAGCGAGAAAAGGCGCGTGTAGAGGTCGCGGAAATATTCGTTCCACATGTCCGGAGAAAAAAGCAACCCCTTCTGCGTGCCCATGTCTTCGCAGAAGAAAATGCCGTCGGCTTCGGCGTCGCCCGCGGCGAGAATCAGGGTTTCGTACATCGTCGCAATGAGGCGGTGGAGTTTGTGAAGCTCTTCCGGATACAGCGCCATGTCCATGAAATAGTTGTCCATCCGGCGGATGTAGCGGGCGTCGTTGAAGATCCATCCCGGGAGTCCGGCCAGCCGGAATTGGCCGGGTTCGGGGTCGAATCCGGACCGGTAACAGGCGGCGGCCCGGGCCCGGTCGTAGACGGGGGGACGGAAGTGCTCCAGCTCGTTCCAGTCTTCGATGGCGCCCCGGAAGACTTCTCCTTTCGCCGGGGCCCCGTCGTAGACGAGACGCCGCCAGTGGTTGCCCCACATGTCGTCGTAGTATTCGTATTCGCCTTCCATGTGTTTGTTCGGCGGGGCTCCCTGCGGTCCGCCCGGTCCGCCTGAAACAAAGTCATTCAGCCGTCCGCCGTCGAAATGGAATCCGCAGCGGGGTGGCGACTCATGGTTCAGATTCGCAAAAACGATCTCACGGGACGAAAGCATTTTTCATTCTCCTTGGTGTGAATGAGAATTTCTTGTGACGGATGCTTTGATCATATTGAAAAACCGGTCATGGTGCAAACTCCTGTACGGCGGCCGTATAGGCCTCGATGTTTTCCCAGGGAACCTCGGGTTCGATCAGGTGGGTCGGGGCGCAGAGAAGTCCCCCTTTTTTCCCGGCGATCCCGAGATTGCGGAGCACCGCGGCGCGGACCTCCGCCGGAGTGCCGAACGGCATTGTGGATTGTGTTCCGATCGTGCCCCAGAAAGAGAGGCGGTCTCCGTACTTCTCATGGATTTCGGCAAAGTCCATGCACTCCGGCTGGACGGGATTCAGAACGTCGATTCCTGCCTCGATCAGGTCGTCGATGAACGGGGTGACGAATCCGCAGGAATGATAAGCGACGATCAGATCGGGTTTGACCTTCTTCGCGGCGCGGCAGACGGCCGTCAACCTAGGCTTGAGCCAGCTCCGGTACTGTTCCAGGGAGAACATCGTGGTCTGCTGCATTCCGATGTCTTCACCGTAATAGACCAGGTCGCAGCCCGCCTCCGCGAATGCCTCCGCGCGGCGGCAGGTCAGTTCCGTCAGCCGGTCGAGATGATAGACAGCCGAAGGCTCTTCCGAGATCAGGTCCATCATAAGATTTTCCATTCCGCGCATGTACCATCCCGTTTCCCAGATCGGACTGCCCAGGGCTCCCCCGGCGGCCAGCCCCTCCGCGTGGAGTTTCCGTGCCTCTTCGCGGGCGGGTTCCAGCTGCGACGGATCGAATTCCGGATACGGGTAACGCTGGAATTCCTCCAGAGACGTGAAGTTCTCCATCGGGTGATGCATGCGGCTCATGTGCATGGATTCCGGCGTCGGTTCATGACCGACCCCGTAAGAGTCGAAAACGGTTCCCGGATTGAACGTTTTTCCGGGGAAAAATTCGCTCCAGTCCGAGCGTGCCGCTTTCTGGAAACTCTGCCTGAGCCACCGCCACGGAAAGCCGAAAACCGCCTGATAGTCGGCTTCTTTTCCATATTTTTCGTGGAAACGGGCCACCTGTGACGGGCAAAGACTGAACTGGACCGCCGCATGGTCGAAGCCCTGACGGCGCAAAAGCGAAAGCAGATTTTCCCGTGGAGTTCTCATTTCAACCCGAACATCTCCTGTTTCAGTTCCAGATAATAAAGATAATCTTCCTCGGGAACGTTCGGCGGACAGCGATGATCGCAGAACGGGATATATCCGCCGCGTTCCACGTAGGGAACCAGCGTATCCAGATATTTTCTGATGGCCGGACGCCCGGAAGCGAGCTGAATCTTGTCCACGCCGCCCATGATGCGGAGCTGTCCGCGGTACTGGTCGAGCAGTTCGCCCGGATGGGCGCAGCCCATGACCTCGAACGGGAAGAGACAGTTCACGCCGCCCTCCAGAAAATAAGGAAGAATCGGACGGACATCGCCGTCGCAGTCCATATACCAGAGTTCGATGCCGTATTGATCGAGTTTTTTCCGGATGCGCTTATAGCGCGGCATGATAATGTCGCGGAAGAACCCGACGGTGACCAGCGGGCCGTTTTTGAAACAGATGTCCTCCCAGCCCGCCGCATAGTCGAACTGGAAATGGGGCAGCAGGCGGTCCAGGGAGTCTTCGACCAGCCGGCAGCAGGTTTCGACCATGTCCTCCACCATGTCCGGATAATCGCAGCAGGCGTAGGCGAGTCCCTCGAAGGTAAGGATGTCGCGGATCTTGCCGATCATGGAGCCGCACCAGATTCCGAGCGGATACGTGCGGTCGTTCGGATGCTGCTTTCTCAAGGCGGCCACATCCGGAACGCGTTCCGGGGAATGGCGGTTCATCCGTTCCTCCTTGCAGCGCTTCCAGTCATCGGGCGTGACGATGCTCGACTGGAGATAATGGGGGATCGTCGCATGTCCGTCCGCCGGGACTTCGGCCAGCAGACCGTCCCCGTTCTGGAGAATATTGGTGTTGCCGCGCCGTTCCATCACTTTGTGTTCGAAGGGGGGAGAAAGCCACACGTTGGCGCCGATGCAGCGGATCGGGTCGAATTGAAAAAACTCGTCGGCTTCCTCGTTGCATGTGATATGATTGTCCCGGAAGAGTTTCCATTCCGTGAAATTGTCGTCCCAATACCCGAATTCCATGTTGAACGAACGGTCGAAACTCTGGAAATTCATCTGCCGCAGAAAACGTTCCCGTGCGGTCATTTTTCCCGGCCACGGCTTAAATGCCGTTTTTATTCGTGTGGTCATTTCCGCCTCATTTTTTCAGAGATTACATTCCGTATATTTTTTTCAATTCCTTGATGAAATGCGCATAGTTGGAGAGCGATACATCCGGCGGCACGCCGTGATCGCATCCGACCAGATATCCGCCCTCTTCGATCACGGGCGAGAGGCGCAGAAGTTCCCGGCTGATTTCCGCGGGCGTGGAGGCAAGAATCCGCTTATCGAATCCGCCGACCATCCGCAATTCGCGCCCGAATTTCTTCCGCAGGCGGACCGGGTCCATGGAGGCGGCGACTTCCATCGGCGACATGATCATGATTCCTGTTTCCGCCCACAGCGGGATCAGCTCCTCGATGTTCCCATCCGAATCCATGAAGTGGAGCCGCACCCCCATTTTTTCGGACTGCTCGAATGTCTTCCTGTAGTAAGGCGACATGAATTCGCGGAACAGGTCCGGCGAGATCATCGAACCGTTCTTGTAAGCCATATCCTCGTGATATCCGATGACGTCGATCCGGAGATTTTCCTCTTCCATGGCTTTCATGGCCCCCAGGACGGCGCGGCTTTGAAGCTCGTTGATCCGATGGATCAGCTCCGGTTCATCGTAATACTCGAGGAGCAATGTTTCCGTTCCCATGTGTTCATTGAGGAAGCCGAAAAACATTCCGCCGTTGGCCAGGAGGACGGCTCCCTCCGCCTGGGCTTTCCGGGCTTTTTCCGCCCAATCTTTTTTCCGGCGGGCCGGATTTTCCGGGTCGAACCGCTTTTCCAGCCACTCCAGGTCCGCCGCGCTCCGAATGGGATATTCGAGGAATTCCGGCATGGAGGATTTGTCTTTGAAATCGCGGACTTTCACTCCGTTGGCGTTGATGCGGATCACAAAATCCTCGTGCTCTTCCAGCACGGTTTCCTCGAATCCGGGCTCCAGAACGGAGTTGAGCGCGGGAATGTGGAACCGGAACGGCTCCAGTTCCAGATAGTCATAGAGATCCTGCCCTTCCTTCAGCCCTTCCCGATGCCACCGGTCCAGGGTGGCATCCCAGGCGCCGGAGAGGAAAATGGGCGGATGGTCCGCGCTCCTGTAGTTCATCGATGCGAGAAACCGTTCCCGGTTATTCATGAAAAGAAATCCTCCCGGGCCTTGAAGAACGCATGGATGTTTTCATACGGGATTCCGGGCGGAAGATCGCAGCCGCTGGAAAGAATGTGGTTCGGATATTCCGCCGTGGCCTTCAGAAGTTCCGTCGTCTTCTCATACACCGTTTCCGGCGAGGCGGTCTTGAAAACGCTGACCGGGTCCAGGTTTCCCATCACGGGCACGGAAGAGGGGACCTGGGCAAGAATATCGGTGATCTTGACCGCATTTCCGACGTGGATGGCATGGGCGCCGGTCGAGAGCAACGCACCGACCTGTTTTTCGGTCCGTCCGCAATTGTGCAATATTATCATAAAGGAATCTTCTTTGACGGCGGCGAAAATCTTTTTCAGGTAATCCGCGGCGAAAGACTGGCACATTTCCGGGGAAAGCAATCCCGCGGCGGGTTCGGCGACCAGAATGCCGGAGACGCCCGTCGCTTTGATGGCAAGAACGTACTCCGTCAGGAATGCGGCGGTCTGTTCCAGCACCCTGTGCGCGATTTCGGGTTCGGCCGCGGCATACATCATCATTTCCGTCATCCCGGCCAGGCGTCCGGCCAGCGAATACGGGCCGATCATCCCGCCGAAAACGGGGCGTTCCAGATTTTCCGCACATAATTTCGCACATTTCAATATTTCACCGGTCCGTCCGTCGCCGACCCGCGGCTGCCGGAGGTGATCGATGTCCGTCGGGCCGGAGACCGTGGGATTTTCGTGTTCGGAGATCTGGATCGGACACCCGAACGCCTCGGCTTCGACCGAGAGGTCCATGAAGGTCACGTGCGCATCGGCGGGGAACTCTTTCGAAAGCGTTTGTATGCATTTGAATTGAAGCTCGCCGTTCCGGAACACCTCCTGCACTTTCGCGCCGGCCAGCGCGATTCCGGGCGAGGTCATGATCGGGATCGCCAGTTTTCTCTTGCCGGATATTGCCGTCCGAATGAAATGATCCACGTGAAACGCCATAAGATTTTCTCCTGTTTTTAAGGAATAGAATATAATACGGAATTTTTTCTTTGTTTGCTGGATATTATCATTTGTTTGCTGTATATTATCATTTTAGAGGGAAATGGCGGGAAAGGGAGCGTTTTTATGGACAGCAACCGTCAGAAAAG
>MWCA01000081.1 GCA_002069785.1 Lentisphaerae bacterium ADurb.Bin242
TGGAAACACCCCCACGGGCGTGGGGAAGAGATCGGCTTCACGATCGCGCACGATCTCTTTCAAGAAACACCCCCACGGGCGTGGGGAAGAGCGTGTGGATAACACTGCGGGAGGAAGCGTGGAAGAAACACCCCCACGGGCGTGGGGAAGAGACCAGTTCGCGGTAGAAAACGGCGCGGTGGTTGGAAACACCCCCACGGGCGTGGGGAAGAGTCTCTCCGCGGCAGGCGGGTCCTCTTTTTTTTGGAAACACCCCCACGGGCGTGGGGAAGAGCAAAAAATTCGATTGCCGGAGCTTGCAAGAGTAGAAACACCCCCACGGGCGTGGGGAAGAGACTATGCAAAAGCTCATCCGGAAACTCAGGGAAGAAACACCCCCACGGGCGTGGGGAAGAGCCGCTTCTGAAACATGTCAGGGAAGGCGATCCGGAAACACCCCCACGGGCGTGGGGAAGAGCAACCGGGAGATGGGTCAAAAACTGCCGGATCAGAAACACCCCCACGGGCGTGGGGAAGAGGCGCACGATCGCAATCACCCACCCTTTTTCCGAGAAACACCCCCACGGGCGTGGGGAAGAGCCCTTTCCCCGTCTCTGCCTTCTGTCTTGCTGAGAAACACCCCCACGGGCGTGGGGAAGAGGGCTCAACGCCTGCCGGACCGCTGCCAAAGAGAGAAACACCCCCACGGGCGTGGGGAAGAGCTGCGCTCGTCTGCCGGAGTGCCTTGCCAGTTGGAAACACCCCCACGGGCGTGGGGAAGAGTCACACCCGGCTTTCCGTCCACTTCCACACGCAGAAACACCCCCACGGGCGTGGGGAAGAGTTTCTGAACGGGCAAGGGCCGCCGCAAATGCGGGAAACACCCCCACGGGCGTGGGGAAGAGCTCATATTCCAGTCCGGCGGGCTGCCGCGCAGGAGAAACACCCCCACGGGCGTGGGGAAGAGAGCAAAGTGATCCCGGTCAGGAACGCCATAACGGAAACACCCCCACGGGCGTGGGGAAGAGTCCGCCTTCGATCCCGCAATCGTCCGCCGTCTCGGAAACACCCCCACGGGCGTGGGGAAGAGGACACTTCCGAGCGACACGAATACAAGCGCGCAGAAACACCCCCACGGGCGTGGGGAAGAGCTGATCGCCCTTTCTATCTCCGCCCCGATCGGAGAAACACCCCCACGGGCGTGGGGAAGAGAAACAATAAGCAGATGGAGAAAAAGAGGAATCAGAAACACCCCTACGGGCGTGGGGAAGAGCATCGCCGGGATCGAGGCATACAAGCCGCGCCAGAAACACCCCCACGGGCGTGGGGAAGAGAATACAAGGGGAAGGCACCGCGAAAAGAGGCGAGAAACACCCCCACGGGCGTGGGGAAGAGATCTTTCACTTCCCCGCCGACTTCCACGATTTCGAAACACCCCCACGGGCGTGGGGAAGAGCTCCTTTTCCTTTGGCTGTGATGTTGGGACAAAGAAACACCCCCACGGGCGTGGGGAAGAGCCTACCGTCACAACTCCGGCCGTCTTGCCCGAAGAAACACCCCCACGGGCGTGGGGAAGAGTTTTTGCCCCATTTCCGGGGCGGTTTTTGTCGGGAAACACCCCCACGGGCGTGGGGAAGAGCCAACGACTGCCATACGGAGTTGCGCCGGCGGAGAAACACCCCCACGGGCGTGGGGAAGAGTCCTTCGCCCAGACTTTCGCGGTCGCCGGGCGGGAAACACCCCCACGGGCGTGGGGAAGAGAAGACCTTCCTTTGAAAGATACTTGCAGAAATGGAAACACCCCCACGGGCGTGGGGAAGAGCAAGGGATCCTCATCCAGAATAAATTCTACCAAGAAACACCCCCACGGGCGTGGGGAAGAGCGTAACCGGCGCGGGAGGCATCCACCAGGATAAGAAACACCCCCACGGGCGTGGGGAAGAGCAGTCACGCAGTTGAGTACTCAATTATCTCTTAGAAACACCCCCACGGGCGTGGGGAAGAGTTTAGCGCGCGGAAAATTGATGGATAATATGGAGAAACACCCCCACGGGCGTGGGGAAGAGTCAGGGCGACCAAAAAAGCAGCAGATTACCGGAGAAACACCCCCACGGGCGTGGGGAAGAGAATCGAAGGGAAAATCTATGTTGACCCTTCCTGGAAACACCCCCACGGGCGTGGGGAAGAGAGCAACAGCTTGTGACGATCTCAGAAATATATACCATATCTTGTAGTTGTCAATGAACACATGTTTTATTCGATCCGCTTGTCAATCACAAGCTGAAGTCCGGAAATACTTGAAATTGTTTTTGTCGGACTTCCCTTCGCATAAATCCTATAAAAAGGCGGGGTTGAAATCTCCATGAATATCAGAAGGCCCGATTCATCGGGACAGTATTTCATCAGCATATCAACCACATTCAACGCCAGATTGTCTTTGATCCCGGAAACGAAGACATTGGGTTTGGGCTCGACAAACCATAATTTCATCTTTCCGCGCACCGCGTCCGGGAAGTAATTAGCCACAGCCACAATCATTTTTTCAACTCCAGAAGAGAAATGATGTCCGCCGGACAGCGGACGAGCAGATCGGATGCAACCACACGGTTCCGAAACTCCTCCAGAACGAGGTGCCTGTTATAGATACCGGCCATTTTCGGGGTCAGTGAAAACGCCATGTCAAAAACGAGTTCCTCCTTATAAAGGTCTGCAATATCGTAGACAAAGGGGAGAGGAGACCCGGAATGAACAAACCCGATGCGCGGGGAAAGTCCGAGGGAATGAATCACGGACGAAACCAGTGCATAAAGGGCGGCATTAGCCGAAGTGATGATCTGGTTTGTCATGTCGGAGAGTTTCATGTTTCCCGGGGTATAAGAGCGCCCTTTCCAGACGATCAGATATTTTTCCGCCAATTTTTCATAGAGAAACCTCACCCGGTTGCCTTCGAGAGTCATGAGTTCCCGGAGAGTTTTATTGGAAATATCTTCTTCCGGGAAACGAGCGAGAAACATTTTTCGGGCGACGGCAAGGCTTTTTTTCGGATCGCCGGAAAGCTCGATCTGTTTTTTGAGGTTATAGGAGTCGGCCGTTGGATTCTGTCCTACGGCATAAAAGAGGAGAGAGTCCTCGCCCACCCAGCATACCGTGGTATTCAGGGAGGCGAGGACTTTAACGGCTTCATGGGTTACGGAGGTTCCGGGGCCGAGAAGAAGTGTCGACAACACGGCCGCGGGGAGACGGAAGACTTCTCCCTCGGCAGAAATCCATTTGATGCTGGAATCATCGACCTCGACCCGGCCGTGTTCCAGATAGAGGAATGGATAACGGTCCCGGATCTTTGGAAGATCCGCCAGTGTTGTACGGATGATAATCCTGTCGGCCACGGACAACTCCTTTTTTCAGGTTGATGGTTCCGGGAACGGCTCTTCACAGACTGCCCGCTCCCGGTACAGCTTGTGCACACCGAACCGGAGCGGAACATCACAGAGGAACCGCACATCCGGCCGATGAAGATCGGGTGTCTCCCGGATCAACGTGCACGGATTCCGTTTCTTACCTTGTGCAATCTTCCGGATTTCCCGGAGCGCCTCTGCTTCGGAGTCGAAACACCCGCGGAAAATCAGGTCCGAGGGGACACAGCATTTACGCCCGAGATAAAGGTCAAACACCGGATGGACGAGTGCCTCGGAAAACTTTGCGGCAAGAGTGTCCTCCAGTTCAAGAATCGCGGCGAATACACGATCCTGAAGATACCAGCGGTAGGTAAGTTTCGTTCCGCCGCCGACCGCCTTGGAACCATCGGATTTTTTGGGAGTGAGGAGTTTCTGCCACGGGTCTTTTTCATCATAACCGCTTCCGATCATGTGGAAGTCCCGAAGGGTTCCGCCCTTGTCGTCGAAAAGGACGACGGTGAGGGGAGCGTCCGCGAGTGCTGCAAGGAGTTTCTCCTGCGAACCGGATTCCCCGGAAGCCGCGAGGAGGAGTCCGAAAATTCCCGATTTGGTGGGGAAATCGAGTGTATTCCGGGCGTCGAAGCGCGAATCGCACCCCCACGACTGCAGAGGAGCCTCCAGCCAGAGAGTCAAGAATTTTGACATGGTCCGGCTCCTGGTCAAAGGGTGTCGAGGGCGGACCGCATGGAGGACAGCAGTTCGTCAATGCCGCCGAGCCCCGGAGCCGCTTCCCACTTTGCCTTGCATCCGAAAAGCGAGCCATAGAATTTTTCCATTGCCTGAAAGCGATCCTTGAGCTGCGCAATGCTGGCCGCGGCCAGTCCGGTCCCGTTCTGCGGCCGGACCGCCTCGTTAAACGGGATCTGGACACGCTGTCCTTTGCGGAGGGTGACCAAAGCATAATCCCACGGTGTGGCTGCGGTCATGGTTGCCTGACGCGCCTGTGGAACGGCGATGAAAAGAGCCTTCGTGAAGGCCTCGACCGCCGGGAAAATATCTGCGGAGGCGATTTTGTTCGCTTCCAGCTGGCCGAGATCGAGAGAGACGTAGCGGTAGTAGGTGGCGGAATTGAATTCGAGCGACCCCATGTGACCGGCGCCGGAATCGTTCTTGTTGCAATCATCGACGGCGGTGAAGAAGTCGACCTCCGGAATCGCCTTGTGCGTGGAGATCGCGTGGGCAAAGGAGGCCGCGGCCTCGATGTTCATTTCCTGAGCGTTGGCGACCATGCGTCCGAAGAGGGCGATGTCGAGGCCGTCGTGTGCCGGATTGATCGCATCCTTGCAGGCTTTCTGAAGCTGTTTGACATCCGCTTTGGGATCGAATCCGGTTTTCTGAAAGAAATTCGCCAGTCCTCCGGCCTCGGATTCGGAGATGAAGAAAAGAGTGTCACTCTGACCGTCTTCCTTGACGGATTTTGCAAAAGCTTTGGCCGCGGCTTCCCCGCAGGTCTTTGCCTGTTCGGCGGAAGCTCCAAGAGCGGCACAATGATCTGCGACGCACTGCGAGATATATTTTGTTCTGCTGCCGATCGCGATTCCTAAATCATGCATGGCAAGGCGTACCGCGCGTTTCCAGCACTGACTGCTGACGCGGGCACGCTCGATGCCGCCGATGAGAGCGGATTTGGGAGCTCCGACGTCATCACGGTTGAGACAGGAGACGGGGAAAGACTGGATGATGTGGAACTCGATGCGGGTGTTGGTGAACTTGCTGGACATGATGATGCTCCTTTTTTTGCGGCTGTCACGCCTGTTTGTTCTGGATGGGGGAAAGCTGTAGAAGACCGAATCCGAACGCCTTTGCGTGTCCGAGCCCTTGTGTGACGGAATTACGGAAGAGTTTCCTGTCCGTGACTTTCAGGGTTCCGCGGAAGGAAACGTGATTGAAGCGTTGTTCCGAATCATTCTTGCTGAAGACTTTGGTCGGAAGGACCGCCGCTTCCAGGGTGTTCGCATCCGCTTCGAAACCCCATTTCGGGGCATGCTTCAGAAACCAGTTGAGAACGTTGAGTTGTCCGGTGACTGCTTTGCGCTTGCCGCTTTCCGGATCTTTTTTCACCGGGTTCAGAGTGACTTCGAAACGGTAGCGGTCTGCCCCGAAGAAACGCTCGGAAAGAACGAGGTTGGAAATTTCCAGCTCGGAAGAAGGCCGCGGCGGGACGGCGGAAAGAATGAGGATGAGGCGTCCGCCCTGAACCGGTCCCTTGTCCGCATAGAGGATGCGGGATGGGGAGGCGGTTTTCGGGAACAGGGAATAGACTACGCGGTGGACCGAATAATCGTCGCTGATCTTTTCCCTGCGGCAGGCTGCGGCATCCAGAAAGAGTTTTGTCAGGATCATTTCAAACCTCCTTGTTCTGGAGTTCCGTTTGTTTGTTGAAAAAGTGGTGCGTCCAGCGAAGCTTCACTTTTTCGTTCCAGTAAAGAATATCCATGAGGAGCCGTTCGTATCCGAAGGGGATATTTCCCTTGCTCTGAATATAGCGGACGGTCGAACGGAGGATTTCCACAAGTTCCATGGAGGAATCACAGGACAGGAGACGGCGGAGCCTTCGCACCTCGCGGTCTTTGGCCTCGGGATCCCCCTCGGTGCATCGGAAGAGCATTTCTCCCATGTCCATCTTTCCGTCGTTTTCCGGTTGTTCACGCGCAATGGCCGCGCCGATCAGGGCGAACGGGAGTCGTTCGCGATCATTTTGGATGTTGCAATAGGGGACGAGATACTCCCACGCGAAACTGGCCGTTGCGGAGTTGTCTGCCCGCCGCAGAGCGGCCCGACACGCGGAATCGTCGTTCTTCAGCCGCCGGATCATGTCCGCGACGAATTCCGCCGTTCTGGGTTTGTTTGTGTTCTCCATATTCATCCTTTCTTTTGGGGTGACTTTGTTTTTTTCGAGAAGAAATTCGGTTCCGATTCGACCCATGCGGTCAACTGCCGGGCCGTTTCGCGGGGACAGAACTGATTGTAGACTTCACGTGCGACAGCCGCCCATTTTTTGTATTCAGCTTCGCGCTGTTCCTCTGTCGAACCGCAAAAGGCGGTGTTGATAATCTGCTGGGCGGAGGGTTCCATCCGTTCCCAGAAGACAGAGACACTCCTTTCCGCAATTGCTTTTACAAAAGAAGACATCTTTGGTTTCTTTTCTTCCTTCTCTTGTTTCGTTTTAAAATAATGAATAATGGAACTGTTCAGGATATTTGAAAAAGAATTCAGTGTTTTCATCATGGATTTATAGGTTGTAAACCCGCTTTCCGTTGCTGACTGAACAGGAATCCTGAACTCGGATTCGACATAGTCATCATATCCGGAAAGTCGTTGTTCCCCTGCTTTGGAACTGACTTGCATGCCCCCCGTCCAGATGTGAACCGTTTCAGCACAGCATTTTCTCAGTTTCCACAGACCCATTGAAAGGAAATATGGCTGACGCTTTCCATCTTTCACTTCCAGAAAGGAAAGAAGTGACGGAAGTTCACGCCACGGCCGTTCCGAGGTACTTGCTAAAACGGCCGTAATTGTTTTTTCATTCTGGGTAACAATCAAAGCCGGGTCTATCAATATACTCGTAATCTTCTTATTGTCCGGATACTTTATACCGTCCGTCATGATAAGGCCATCCCCCTCAACCAGAGAGAACTTATCCAACGGAAAAAGTTCTCCATGGTAGGTTCGCAGATATTTCTGGGCGCGTGGACAATCCTCTCCGTGCGGCATCTTTTCCCAGAATGGGGTGCCGAGACCAGTTGGGAAGGCTCCTATCCCGACAATCTCTTCTTCCGTGAGAAGATTGAGTCGCAGGGTGTCCAGAAGTGTTTCTCCGAGAAGATAGGAATGAAGGTATCCATTCTTGCCAAGCAATGTGCCATAAGTTCCGGATGCGACATTCCCGTCTCCATTAATTTTACCGCGATATCCTTCAGTAAGAACAATTTTATTCTGAAAACGTTTTCCTTTTCCTCCGCAGGAGTAGCAACTGGAACGAAGAAGAAGCCGGATAAGATCCGGTGTGGAAATCTCCTGAGCTTGATTCCATTGCGAAATGATTACCTGATTTTCGGACATATTGATTTGATATGCTCCAAACTTTGTGGGCTTTCCTTTGCCCGCCAGCTCGGGGACCTGGAGGAACGGTTTGTCGCCGAAAAGTAAAGAAACGATCGTGCACGGTATCCAGATAACGCAGGACGTTCCGCGCCATTTCTTCTGTGGAGAGCGCATTCCAAGCTTCCAGATTCGGAATCCGGTTTGAGGCGTGGACAATCGAGAGCAAGAGGCGCAGCATCACGATCTTGTCCACCGGATTGCCGGAAAGACGCAGAATCGAGCGGTCTGAAAAGATTCCCTTCAGACTTTGTTCGGGACGCCCCGTGACCGGGATCCACGGGTCGTCGATGAGATTGAAATTTTCACACGAGGTCATGATGACTCCTTTCGTTTGCTGTATCCTGTTTTCGGATGATAGGTAAGATTCAGAGAACGACCGGACTGATCCAGCAGCTCCCATGATTCGTCCAGCCAGGCCGCCCGTACAGGCCTTGCGCCGTCAGGAATGCCGGTCCAGAGCAGATGACTCAAAAAAGCGGTGGGGAAAGCCTCATAGGATGGAGCCAGACTCTGCCGCACTTTGATCAGAGTCGCCGACAAGGCTCTGACCGCATTCTTCCGTTCCGCAAACGGGGTATCGGGCGAAGGCAGCGAAATGGGAGCCTCCGCAAAAGGAGAATGAAGCCCCTCCGAGAGAGGTAGCCCTCCATTCCCTTTCCGGATCAGAAGAACCTGAACCGTCGGTTCCTCTCCGTATCGGGTTGTGGCCAGATCATCCTCCCGGGGGAGATCTGCGCATCCCTGCGCAATTCCCGCCAGCCGTTCCATTTGATCCCTGTGATTATTCAATTCCATTTTCAGGGAGAGGATGCTGCCGGTTTCCTCCCGCTCGGAATAGGTGTTTTCCAGAACGGGGCGGATGTCCTCCGGCAGAGAAAGACGTTTCAGTCCGCGCCAGAGAAGATGGGTCCGCCACAAAACGTATCCTTCATATGGGAGACAGTTTTTCCGTTCTTGAAAAAAACGTTCGCTGTCGTCAAAAACCGGATCATACAGAATGACCGTTTTCCGCTGTGTGTCCGGTGGACGGAGAGGATCCAGCACACGGTGTCTCCAAAGACGGCCGATCCTTTGAAAGAGCATATCGCTGGGCGCCAGCCGCGAAACAAGGAAATCCGCATCAGTATCTATCGACTGCTCAAGGACTTGTGTTCCGATAAGGATCCGCCCTTTTGTCCGGCGTTGTGCGCCTCCGTTTTTTCCAAGAAGATCGACCCAACGGGTTTCGTTTTCTTCCCGGACACAGGCCGGAAAGCGGGAATGGATCAACCCGATCTCGATAGAGGCCCCCTGTTCCGTTGAAAGCATTTCGAAAATCCGCTGGGCATCGGATACCCGGTTCTCGATCCAGAGAACCTGCTGTCCGGCGTTTGCATTTTGTATCGCCAGCCGGAGACATTCCGTTTCGTCGGAGCAATATTCCAAAAGGACTTCCGCTTTCGCTTGCACGCTCGAAACGGGATAATCGGAAACTTCATTTCGAGCGGTTTCCAATGTCAGCAGGGGATAGGCTTCCGAAAGGTTGTCTGGCTTGAAAGCCAGAAGAGCTTTCCGGACTTTTTCCGTCAGGGTTGCACTCAGAATGATGACGGTACAACCCCACTCCCGGAGCCGATTCACCAGTTTCTGGATTAAAGTCCCCGTGTAATTGTCATAGGAATGCACTTCATCGATGATGACCGCTTTTCCGGAGAGGGCAAAGGCCCGGAGCGCCTTGTGTTTTACGTTGATTACCGACATCAATGCCTGATCCACGGTTCCCACTCCGAATGGAGCCAGAAGCGCGCGTTTCTTCGATTGGAACCACTCGTCCGGAATGTCCTTTACCGTCTGCCCGCTTTCCCCTGGTTCCCACAGGTTCCATTGAAGCCACGCGTCCCCGTGGATCAGAAGCGACTTCTTTGTCGGATGGTCCGGCAGAATCTTTTCCAGGAAAGCGTTCATGCGCTGATGAATTCTTTCGGACGTCAGCTGGGTCGGCAGGGCAAAATAGATGCCGTTTGCCTTTTTCTGTTCCAGCAGCCGGTAGGCCAGATAAAGAGCCGCCTCCGTCTTGCCGCTTCCCATTTCCGATTCGATCAGATACACGCCGCCCGGTTCCACTTTTTCCGAACAGATCTGTTGGAGCGGTGTCGGCTGGAATGGATAGATATCGGAAAATGCGAGCCGGGGAATGACTTCGAAGGTTGAAAATCCAGCTTTGCGGATTGCGTTTTCCACGGCTTCATCATCTGGGAACTGACCGAACGGAATGTCCATGCCCGAACTCAGCCAGTCGGCCAGAATAGCAGCCCCGAGAATGAGCGGTTCCTGTTCCGGCGGAATTTCATTCAGGTTGCATTCCGGAAGGGAGAGCGTTTCTTTCAGACGTGCAATCAATTTTTTACGCAGAGCTCTCCATGCCGCTCCGCCCAGCTCTTCATTTTCTACAGTATGGAGTCCGGTATTTGCCGCTCCCGTTCCATGGTGCCAGCCGGCCATCCGCGCGAAAGTTTCTCCATAATCATTTTTCAGGAGAACCCAGGAATTGAACGCATGCCCGAAACTGTTTTCTTCCAACTCTTTTCCAAGATCGACAACCTGATTCGCCGCCGTGTGGATTTTCTGCTGGAAGGCCGGAGTCACTTTGCCGATATCATGCAGTGCGCTCAGCCACTCGGGGAATCCGGAGAGTATCTCCTGCCGGAGAGTATTCCTATACAATTCCCGCAGGAGACGGATTACCTTGCAGGTGATGCAAAGATGGGTATAAACATCACATCCTTTTCCCGAACCGTGTGTTTTGGCCAGACATTCCTCCAATGGGATTATCGGAAGCGTATATTGTTTCCTGACTGGAAAGTTATACATAATCATCCCCCTTCCATATTTGTTTCATACTGATATGAACACATGGAATATTAACGGTATTTGAAAAATATAAACATTTCTTTTGAATATGCAAGGGAAAGTTATGATATTATTTTATCTGTCCTCATGAACTCCGCAAGAAAGAAACTGCGGCCACCCGGCGAATTCTGGATAAAATTCATGATGCCGGGAAAACTTCTCCAATATGGGAACTGAATGTGAAGTTCCGTCTCTCTGGATATGTTGGAATTTTTTTCTTGACTGCGCTTTGGAAGTCCACGTTCTTTGGGCGTCGCTTTTTACTGAAAATTCAGGATGGTATTTGAGCTCAGATTCGGGGGAGGGGACAAAAAAATGGCTGCCCGACCTGGATTTGAACCAGGACAAACGGAACCAGAATCCGTTGTGCTACCGTTACACCATCGGGCAGACAAAGGCGATAATGTAATTCGCAAACCCCAAAATACAAGAATAAATCCCTAAAAAAACTGTATTTTTCGGGAAATGCGTTCCTTCCGCTTGACATTCCTCCCATCAAGGGGTAAAGTACTGAACTGAATTATTCATGAATGAGGTGTATGAACGGCTTATCGTTCCTACAGGGAGTTTCCTTACAAGGCAACCAACCAAAACAGAAAACAAAAAATGACAGCAGAATCAGAAAAAAGCGCCAAAAGCTACGTCGACCTGAGCAACCATCTTTCCATGGAAGAACTTCTCGGCGGCGCCGCCAGCAGCAACAACTTCGCGGAAGGCTCCATCGTTTCCGGCAAGATCGTCGAAAAAAGACAGGACGGAGCCCTTGTGGACATCGGTTACAAGGCGGAAGGGTTCATTCCCAGCACCGAATTCCGGAATTGGGAGGAAGTCCAGGTCGGCGACCAGCTGGATGTGTTCCTCGAAGCGATCGAAAATGAAAGCAATATGCCCGAAATCAGCCGCTCCAAGGCCAATTTCATCAAGTCCTGGGAGAAAATTACCTCCGAATACGGCGAAGGCAGCGTGATCAAGGGTCTCATGAAGCACCGCGTCAAAGGCGGCATCATCATCGACCTCAACGGCGTCGAAGCCTTCCTGCCCGGTTCCCAGATCGACATCGGACCGGTCAAAAACATGGATGAGTTCATCGGCAAGGAATACGAACTGAAAATCCTCAAGATCAACCAGGAGCGCAAGAACATCGTCGTTTCCCGCCGCGAACTTCTGGAAGAATCGAGAAAAGACCGCCGTTCCGCGCTTCTCAAGGAAATGGCCGTCAACCAGCTCCGAAAGGGCGTTGTCAAGAACATCACCGATTTCGGCGCATTCATCGATCTCGGCGGCGTCGACGGGCTTCTGCACATCACCGACATGTCCTGGGGCCGGATTTCCCATCCGTCCGAAATGCTTGAACTCGGCCAGGAAGTCGAAGTCATGGTTCTCGACATCGATTTCGAGAAGGAGCGCGTTTCCCTGGGCCTCAAGCAGAAAACGAAGAATCCGTGGGATGAAGTCGAGTCCAAATATGCGGTCGGGAGCCTGGTCAAGGGCCGGATCGTCAACATCATGCCCTACGGCGCATTCGTCGAGATCGAGCAGGGCGTCGAAGGTCTGATCCACGTTTCCGAAATGTCCTGGACCAAGCGCGTCACGAAAGCCGGCGACGTGGTCAGCGTGGGCGAGGAAGTCGAAGCGGTGGTTCTCGACATCGACAAGGAAGGCAAGAAAATCTCCCTCGGCCTTCGTCAGAAGACCCGCAATCCGTGGGAAGTCCTGGCGGAAAAATATCCGGCCGGAAGCCGCATCAAGGGCAAGGTCCGCAACATGACCAGCTACGGCGCATTCGTCGAGATCGAAAACGACATCGACGGCATGATCCACGTCTCCGACATGTCCTGGACCCGCAAGATCAACAACCCGAACGAGGTCCTCAAGGTCGGCGACGAGGTCGATGCCGTGATTCTCGACATCGATCCCCAGCAGCAGCGCATCTCTCTCGGCCTGAAGCAGACCGAGGACGATCCGTGGTCTGAAATCGATACCCTCTACAAGATCGGCGACGTGGTGAAGGGCAAAGTCACGAAGATCACCGCGTTCGGAGCGTTCATCGAACTCTCCCGCAAGATCGACGGACTGGTTCACATTTCCCAGATCAGCAAGGATCGCGTGGAAAAGGTCAAAGACAAACTGTCCCTCGGACAGGAGATCGAGGCCCGCGTCATCAAGATCGACAAGGACGAGCGCCGCATCGGGCTCAGCATCAAGGCTCTGGAAGAAGGCTATACCGAGGACGACCTGAAGGCCGCGGGCGAGGAAGTTTCCGCCGCCCTCAAGCCCGGCATGGACCTGGTCGACATGAGCAAAGTCATCGGCAATTCCCTTGACGAACTCGATGTCATGAAAGAAGCCGAAGAGAAAAAACAATAATTCCGCCGACGGGGAGGCTGTCTCATGCCGGATACTGGAAAAAACGGTCAGTTGACCTTTGATTTCGGAAATCTGCCGGAGGAGGAAACCAGCCTCCCCCAAACGGAAGAACTGAATCCGGATGCCGAGGAAAGCGATGAGCTTTCCGGAATCCGGGATTACGAAGAGGAAGAGTCCGCGGAATTTTCCGAAGAACCCGGGGAGCCGGTTGCAGCTCCCGCCGGAACGGAAGAATCCGCGACTTCCCTTTTAAAAGACACAAATTCCGAGGCAATTCCGGAGAAAACCTCTTCTCCGGGTCCGGCGGTATCCCGTGCCGCAGCGGAAACGGGGGAGGCGGAGGAGGAAGTCATTTTCATTGAATCCCGCCCCGCCAGAAAGCCGGAACTGACGCCCCAGAACCTGAAGCGCGCCGCACTGGCATTTCTGGCGGCTCTCCATCCGGACGGCCTGGCGATGAATGTTCCGACCCGTATGAAAAGACTTTGTGCGGATGCCGCGGCCTTCTGGTCGATGCCGGGCGAGAAAAAAGGAAGTCTCCGGATTTACCGGACCGCCATCGTGGAAGCCCGGACCGAGGCGGATGTCGGAATCGAATGCGCCAACCGCGCCGAGCTGGAAAAACTGCTGGAAATCGCGAAATTGGAACGGGATACCCTGGAAGGCGAGATCCGCCGGACCGAGCCGCGATTGAAGGACGAGTCGACGCTGTTTTCCGAGTTCGAATACTGGAACTATTCCAGGAGCACCAATCCCGCCTACAAGGAGTGTCTCAAGAGGATCGACGGGCTGGAATACGCCCTGTATCACGGCAGCCGTTCGGACCACATGCGCGCGGCGAAAGTCGCCACCGAACTGTATCTGATGGTGCCGGCCGGCACGGTCTCCGTCCGGGAAGTGGCGGATTCGTGGGGACTGATCCACGTCAATGGCGACCTGACCTTCCGCCTGGTGAAAGAACCCGAGATGCGGGAGTGTCCGCCGGAGAATATGCAGCGTCTTGCCCTGAACATTGCCGTGGCGGCCCGCAAGGATGTGCTTTTCGCCAACGGGATCGAGCGGAGCAAAAAAGGCGAAGCGCCTTCGGTGGGAGTCCTTCCTCACAAGCGCCGCCGTTCGTGACATGAAAGTCCTGAAGAACATTCGCGCCCGCCTCGAATATCTCGGCGCTCTTGGCGTCTGCCGTCTGATCGGCTCCATGAAAAGAACTTCTCTTGCATCGTTTTCGCGGGGTGTCGGCCGGATCATGTATCATCTGCCCGGATTCGGTTCGCTGTGCGTCCGGAACATCCGTGCCGCTTTCCCGGAAATGAGCGAGAAGGAAGTCCGCGAGACCGCGCTGCGAAGCATTCAGAATCTGCTTTTGACCCTGTGCGAATTTTTCTGGATCAAACGGCATCCGGATGAGTTCGAATCGCTGATCGATCTCGAACATTGCCGGGAGTGCTGTCTGAAGGGGTTGGAAAAAACCGCGGACGGCACCGGGGCAATCCTCGTGACGCCGCATCTGGGCAACTGGGAATTTGCCGGACGCACGCTTGCCACGGTTTTCAAATACCGGATGGCGACCGTGGTCCGGACCGCCCGGAATCCGTATCTGGACCGTCTGATCAGCGACGGCCGGCGGGCGGGCGACGTAAAGATCATTCACTCCAAAGGCGCGGCGCGCGCCATGAATCATGCCCTTGAGGAAGGTTATACGGTCGGCATTCTGATCGACCAGAATACCCGGGTCCGCGACGGCGGTGTTTTTGTCAAACTGTTCGGGATTCCCGTTCCGGTCAGCCGTGCTCCGGCGGTGCTTGCGAGGGCGAAAAACCGCTTCGTGGCCATCGGGACGGTCCTCCGCCGCGGCGACCGTTTCGAGGCGATTCTCCGGGAACTGCCGAAGCCCGCAGCCGAATACGAATCCGACGAGGAGCTGATCCAGGCGCTGACCGATGTCACGGAAGAATTCATCCGGATGGCTCCGGACCAGTATCTCTGGATGTACAAGCGTTTCCAGCACATCCCGCCCGATGCCGACGAGGCGACACGGAAACGGTATCCGTCCTATGCCCGTGTTCCGGGGATGAGTTTCTTTTCTCTTGCCGCAAGGGCGAAACTGCGGGCCGAAAAAAAGAAATGATTGCTCCATCGGGGATTCAATGAACCCCTGGAAGAACACGGTTTTCCGGAAAAACGTCCCCGGCTGACTTCATGCGCAGCGGATTATTGATGGAAATTCAGGCCGCCTTCGATCCGCCGTTTTTCAATTTCAGTAGTCTTGAATTTCCGTGAATGTTCTCCGGACGGGCTGTACACAGGAATCAACCGGCTGCCGAACGAAACTCATTTATCTTTGTCCGGATAAGTTTGGTCGGCCAATGTGCATATACGCCGGATAAGATTGGTTTCGTGCGGGTCGTAAGGGCGCAGATTGGGACGGAAGAGATCATGCTGCCATTTTGTAAAATCGAAGCCGCAATGTTCGGGATCTTTTTCGAATTCCGACCACATGAGATCCCAGGGTTCATAAGTCTGGGACTTTCCGGCAACGAGTCCCCAGTTGTAACAGCCGATCCGTTCAAGGAAGAAGAGCGGGAAACACTCGGAAACATTGCATTTGAACAGGCGGTGAAGCCATTCCGTGTTAAGCATCGGACGCCCGAACTTGCGGAGCTTTGCGATGATTCCGACCTGAACCTCGAGGTTGCCGTACGCATGAAAACTGACGATATCCGAAAGTTCCGCCGCGAGGTTGTCGGAAGGGTTTCCCTGCCACCTGCAGGAAGTCAGCGGCTGATCGGGGGCGATGTTCCGGGCCTCCTCGAAGATCCGGCGGACGTGCGGAACGGAGATTTCTCCGCGGTTTCCGTTGCCGGGTTCGTTGAACAGATCCCACATCAGAATTCGTTTATCGCGGGCATATCGGCCGATGATTTCGCGAACCATCTTGAAAAAGCGTTCGGCGGTGTCGAGTTCGTCCAGGACACTGTTGTATCCGACGCTCTCACGTTGTCCGCTATGAGGCGAACGCTTCAGTCCGCCGTGATAACCGAGGTCAAAATGCTGCGGGCCGAGTTTCATCGGACGGTACCATTCCTTCGGCACGGTGCAGTCGTTTGCGAATACGATCATCAGAGAGAGCCCCTGTTCCGCGGCCGCCGAGATAAATCGTTCAAACCGTTCCATGAATCCGTCGTGCTGCTGATCCCACACTTCAAACTGCAGAATCATGCGGATAGAATTGTAGCCGATGGAGGCTGCCAATTTCAATTCGCGTTTGGAGGTTTCCAGATGTTTCTCGAAGTCAAGTTCCTGCCAGAGCTCGAGGCGGCTGCAGCAGTCGCTCGGGAGGAAATTGCATCCGCGGATCCATGGTTTCGAGAGATACCATTGCCAGGCTTTTTCTTTGCTCCACATACTATATCCCTTTCGTTTTTTATTTGAGTATCACGATCGATGCTGCACCGGGGATCGGACTACTTTAAAAACAGTTCAATGACCGGAAATACCCCCTTATTTTATTTCAGTCAATTCGACTTGATCAAGCAAGGCCTCGCCCGACGCATCTCTGAAGTAGAAACAGATCGCAGCCTTTTTGGCATCTCCGATGTTTTCCGGAGTTTTGATCTCGAAAACATATCTGCGCCAAGGCTGGTTTCCATACATGGCGGTAAAGGGATAAATGCTTCTGCCGTTGTGAACGTAAAACCCGATCCTCATGTTGAAACCGCCCTGAGGTTTGAGTTTCCGGACATCCTTCAGTTTCAGATAAAAACTCAACTTGTATTTTGTGGAAGCCTTGATCTGAGGCAGATATTGAAAAAGTTCGGTACAGTTCCGATCCATGATTGCCGAGGCGCCATTGGTGCGGAAATCCGTTGTATTGAAATTGACCTTGACGCCGTGGGGACCATACCATGGCGACGGGTACTTTCCATTGATCCAGCGCATGGGCTGGGCGAATCCGCCGTCCCTGACAATCGAAGCAGGCACGGGTGAATCGAACAGAACATTTCCGCAATTTTCCGGAGTCTGCTCGCCGAATGCACTCCATGTATAATACGGGACAAGAACCGGATTGGTCTGATCTTCCAGTTTTCGTCCGCGCGTAAAGTTGGCGGCGATCCGGGGGCCTTCGAGTTCCGGCATGGATTCCCGCGGTATCCTGACCTCGGCAGACCAACTTTTGCCCGGATCGACGGAGACCTTCGCAGTCATCCCGCTGTTCCATTGCCAGTCGCCAAAACTGCGGAGATCCGCGGTGCTTCCCGAAGAGCTGATCATGAATTGATACATTTTCCGGGAACGGCGGCCGGGAGCGAGGAAGATTTCCACCAGATTGTCCATCCACAAATTTTTATCATCAAATGTTCTCTGCAGTTTGAGCATCTTATCCGTATGCGGTTCCTCGCAATTAAAACCAAAGTAGAAATATTCCGAATCGCGGAGCAGATACACTTTCGTCTGAACTTCCACCTGATCGGATTTATTCTGGTCGTGTTTGCGCGGCAGCATCCAGACGGCGGGCGCTTTCTCCCATGCCGGTTCATCCAGTTTTCCGTCGATTGTGATTCCGCCCTCTTTTTCCGGCATGACCGTGAACCAGGATTCCCGGTCATCGAACTGCTGCTTGTAATCCTGCGCGGCATTGATCGTTCTCTGCCAGATATTGGCGCGGATGAACTGAATGCGTTCCCTGGCATCCGGTTCCTTCCGGGTCATCTGTTCTGCCTTGTCAAAGAGTTCGTTGATCCGTTTCAACTCAGCGGGCGAATAGATTTTTTCCCAGAGCTCCGTCAGAGTCGGTTTTACAATGGCAGGTCCCGCGGGAGTTTCCACGGTGTGTCCGGCAATATCCTTGAGCCAATGATGTTCCCATATCCCGCGGATATCCCGCATGACGGCGGCGGCAGAACCGAACATGAGAGTATCATGTTCCCGGAGCAGTTTTTCCACATCGGTATTTTTGTCCCACATCAGTTTGGAAAATACATAATAATTGAGGTAGCCGCCCAGATAGCATTCATTTTCACATTCAAGGAAAGCTCCGAAAGAATAGGGATACGCTCTGCGATAAAATTCGCCCGTTGCTTCCGGAGTCATGTGAGGAATATCCGTCATGCCGTAAGTCTGCGTATTGATCATGTAATTCCAGAGATAGATTTTGTTACCGATTTTTTCCGTCCAGTTTTTAAGAAGCTGAATTTCCGACCGGGATTCCTCCGGGGAAGCCCATGCTCCGCTCAATGCGAGACGAATGATCATATTGTCCGGAATTTTTCGTTCAGGAATCTCCCGGTAAGGCGTGTATGCCATGGTGGTCACATAGCCGGGAGCGCCGGCTTTGCGGATCGCTTCCGCCACATCGATCATCCAGTTCCACACGAATTCATTGCACTCCTTCCCCGGTTTTCTCTGTGCGTAGCCGGAAAAACTGGAAATACAGCCGGGACAGTAACAGGGAGCCATGCTGTCATTGGGCATGATACAGAAAAAGGGGCGCTGTTCCGGACGCATGGTAAGATATGGCGTCCCGTCAGCGCTCACAGCGTTTCTTGAAGACGCAGGTTTTCCTGACAGCAGGGCAATTCCGTCTTCAATGATCACTTTTTTCAGTTCGGGATTGCTGAAGCAGATTTGTCCCGTCCGGTCAGCATGACAGCGAATGACAGACTGTCCGTCGTAGCGACTGCCGTTTTTTGCCAGGGCGAAATATTCCGGATGGCTCTTTGCAAACCGCTGAATGAGTCCCAGATATGCCAGTCCGTGCGTGTTATGGATACTGCGGGTCAGCAGCCGCAGTTGATACTCCCGGTCCCGGTAGTGTTTTTGCGGGTCGTAATCGGAATAAAGATATCCTTTACGTCTTTCCTCCGGCCCCAGAAATACACTGTAAACCTGCCTGAACTGACTGTCCGGGCGGTCGGTAATATCAATTTTCGGCAGACGCCATTCCGTGATCCGGGGGGCGACCGTACCGATTTCTCCCGGGAAATAGTACCGTACTCCGGCGAAGCGTTCCAGAAATTCATATACGGCAAAGAGGGTGCCGCGCTCAAAATAACCGTGCCGCTCGGGGTCCGCCGCAGGATGATCCGTGCCGACCAGCAATATATCTTTGCCCAACGTGCGGATGAAATAGCCGTCCCGATCAAGTTTTTCCGGGAAAAGACCGTTCTGCCGGGCGATTTCCGGATCGCCGACAATCAGAGCGGGGAGCTTTCCCGATTTTACGGCAGCGACCTTGAGTTTCGTTCCAAGGACCCGCGACAACTGGAATGCAAGTTCGTTCGCGGCAAAGCGGGCGACCTTCGTCGGCCCCGCAACGATTTCAAAATCGGCTTTGCCGTTGCTGAACCAGAGCTCCGTCTGATTGCCTATTTCTATCTTGCGGGGACTCTGCGCCTCCCGGCTGAATTTGAAATCAGAGCCAAAAACCGCGACCGCCGTCAACAGCAGTAAAAACGATAGTAGTGATTTATTCATAAGTGAGCTCCATTTTTTATTGGTTTAAAAACTCAATTCTGCAGAAACAATTCTATCACGGGAACAGGACAATTTTTCGGGGATTCGATCGGCAGGGCAAGGCGCAGCGTTCCCGGAGCAGGATCTTCCGGTCCGTGAACGTTCCCCGGCAGATATTCGCGGAATCTGATCTCCCCGCCGTCGGCCAGAAGCTGTGCATATTCCACTTTCCCGGCCAGATTGGGCAGGTCGATCCGATGATCGGGCCAGGTCAGGAAGTGGACATACAGCGTTTTTTTCTCCGCGTTCCATGTATAGCGGCATCCTTCCGGCTCCGGAAATTCAGCCGGAGCACCGGAACAGTTGTAAATGGAGCGTCCGTTCCAGTCCATCCATTTCCCCAGCTCTTCCAGCAGTTCGACTGTATGCTCATCAAGCGCCCCGCGTGAAGTCGGTCCAACATTGAGCAGCAGATTGCCGCCGCGGGAGGCGTGACGGACCAGCATCTGAACCAGTTCCGCGGAGGTCTTCCATTTTTTATCGCGGATATATCCCCATTCACCATGGAGAACCTGACACCCTTCCCATCTGACAGGCATTCCATTGTCATCGAATAAGCCCTGCCGAGGGATCGTCTGCTCCGGAGTATCAAAGTCGGAATATCCCGGCAGACGGCTGACCAGGATTTCCGGCTGAAGAGAATGAATCATATCATTCAGTTTGGGAGTATTCCAGATATGTTCGGTGTCGGGATAGGAACCGTCAAACCACAGAAGATCGATTTTCCCGTAATGGCTCAGGAGTTCCCTGACCTGATGATGCAGATATTCCGTATAGGGATTAAAATCGGACAACTGAGGATCAGCGTGTTGAGGATGGCGCGCATCGCGGGGATAATTCGGATGATGCCAGTCCGGCAGGGAATAGTAGACTCCGACGCGCAATCCTTCGCTGCGGAAGGCGTCGATGACTTTGCACAGCAGATCCTGGTGATGGTATTTATACTCCGTATATTGGCTGTCGAAAAGGCAATATCCGTCATGGTGTTTGGAGGTAAAGACAAAGTATTTCATCCCCGCCCGGCGGGCAAGCCTTGCCCATTCTTCCGGATTGAACCGGTCCGGATTGAAATGCTTTACATAACGGTCATATTGCTCATCAGTCAATCTTTCAAAAGATTTCTGCCATACTGCGGTTGCCCCCATGGTGTAGACGCCCCAGTGGATGAACATGCCGAAACGCGCGGCATCAAACCATTCAAATTGATTGCTCATGTTTTTACCTTTTTTAATTTAAAGGTCCTTGAAACCGGCAGGATTGAAAAATATGTAGTCTTGCGGATTGGATACCATCCATTCTCCCGGCATCTGAGAAAAACTGACCGCTTTCATGTTCCCCGCGATAAAGATCACATTACTGCTGTTGCTGTGGCGGAACCGCAGCGGATAGATGCTGTTGGCCGGATTGGAAATGATCGTGGTCTTGTAACAGATTCTGCCGAACATGGTTCCTTCCGCAGACGTTTCAGCCACATGACTGGTCCGTGACGGATGTTTGATCTGTGTAATTTTTTTGGTATCCGTCCCCTGCGTAAGATAATAATTCAAAGAATAGCCATTATCGGCATTAGCGGTTGCGGCTTTGCCCAGCGGCGCCGGATCAAATTTCGGACAGATGAGCTTACTGATGTATAAGGCGTTTCCGTAATAACGGCAACCGCCGATATCGGCAAGGTTGTCATGCTGGAGATATTCCGCCAGCAGTCCCCTGCGAGAGGAACCTGATGCCATTCTTCCCCCCCAGGCCTCGCCATAATTGGAATTGGCCGTATAGGTTCCGTTTTTATAAGGAACCAGCCAGTCCTTATTGTCAATACAGTAAGCTGACAGAGCAAGAGAAATCTGTTTTAAGGTATTGATGCAGACCGTTGCCTGTGCCTTCTCCTTCACTTTGTTCAAAGCAGGCAGCAGCATCCCCGCCAGAATGGCAATGATCGAAATTACAATCAGTAATTCTATCAATGTGAATCGGATATGGCTGACTTTCATTGTCTTCTCCTTTTTTGCAATTTTAATGAATGATCCATTGATTTCTCGATTTTTGATGTTATTGTTATTAATGTTGTCATTATAACATAATCGGAACGGGTTGTCAATATGACTGAAAAGAAAAAATTGAGGAAAGATGAACGGTTCATTATGACAAAAGAAGATATGGTATTCGACTGGCTCATGGAACTGGTAAACACGGGACAGCTCCGCCCCGGCGGCAAACTGCCGTCCGAATATGAGATCGCCGACCGTTTCAACCTCAACAAATCCACCGCGTCGAAGGCGTTGAAACGCTTTGCCGGTGTCGTGAAAGTGGAACGGAAGCGGGGAGCGGCGGGAACCGTTCTTGCCGGACTTCCGCCCCGGCGTGTCATCGCCTACCGGCTCAATATCCTTTCCGGATTGTCCTTTTCTTCCAAACTTCTGAAGGGAGCCCAAATGGCGGCCAATGTGCGGGGATACGCCCTTCAATACTGGGAAAATCCGCAAACGGAAAACTCGTTCTGGAGGCAGATCGCCGTTTCGGGATGCTGCGGGGCCCTGTTCACCTGTTGCGATCCGCCCCCGGAAGATTTCCCGTTTCCTTCCGTTTCGGTCGGGACGGCAGAACACGTCAACCGGATCGCTTCCGACGATTTTCACGGGGCATATCAACTGGGAAAACGTCTTACAGGGCTTGGGCACCGGCATCCGGTGTTCATTCACCTGAAATGTTATCCGGAGCGCTGCGGCGGCTTCGAAAAAGCATTTTCCGAAGCCGGTTTTCCGCCTCCCCATTCCTCTTTTTTCGATTTTGCCGATGACAGCCTTTTCAATCCGGAGACATTATGCCGGAGGATTGCTTCCACCCATCCCGAGACCACGGTCCTGCTGTGCAATTCCGATTTTACCGCCTACAGGATCATCGAGTGTCTCCGGAACATGGAAGCGGACGTTCCCCTGGATCTTTCCATCACCGGATTCGGCAACATGAACGAATACAGGTTCTTCTGTCCGGTCACCTCGGTCGACCAGTATCCCGAGGATTGGGGATTTGCCGCCGCCAATCTGCTGATGGACCTCATCGAACACAAAATCGGGAACGGCGTGCAGCGGTTGAATCCGGCGGTGATGTTGCCCGGTTCCACAATCGGTCCGGCTCCTGTAAAAGGGTTCTTTTCCTGGAAAAAGCAGACGGAGACTCCATGAAAGCCGCCGGGTTCAGAATTTGAACTCCATCTGTGCGGAATTGTTTCCGGCCGGGGGAGGGGGCGGCTTAGTTCCGGAGATTTTTTCCAGTTCTTTCAGAATGCTGCGGAGTTCCAGCCGCTCGGAAATTTCTTTGATCTTCGGATAATCCGGAGGGGCCTTTTTGAGGAAAGATATGTCCTTCATCGGGATGGTGCAATCCATCTGGATCAGACGGCGGTTGAGGCGGAGGATGTCCGCGGAAGCCACAATCTTTTCCCGGAGGGCTTCCCGGGCGATCTGTTCGGGAGCCGCCAGCATGGCGTCGATGGAGCCGAACTGGGAGATCAGCGCGGCGGCGGTTTTGGGACCGATGCCCTCCACGCCCGGAATGTTGTCGGAGGAATCCCCGACCAGCGCGAGGTAATCCACGATGCCGGAAGGCGGGACCCCGAACTTTTCAAGGGTCGCCCGGGCGTCCCGGACAGAGAAGCCCTTGCCCTCGTGATCGGGCACGAGCATCTGCACGCGGTCGTCGATCATCTGGGAAAGGTCCTTGTCGGCGGACACGATGCGGACCGGGCGCGGGGCGGATTTCTCGGCGATACAGGCGATCAGATCGTCGGCCTCGAACCCTTCTTTCTCCAGAATCGGCCAGCCGAAGGCTTCGATGAGCTCGCGGATGGTCTCCATCTGGGAACGGAGGTCCTCGGGCATGGGCAGACGGTTCGCCTTGTACTGCGGGGCGATTCCCAGCCGGGCGGCGCAGCGTCCCTTGTCGAAGACGAATGCGCCGTCCCATGTTCCGTAATCCTGCTGGAGTTTCAGGAGGAACTTGGCCATGGCGAAGACCGCATTGGACGGAACGCCCGCGGCGGTCGTGAGTGCGCGCACGGCATAATATCCGCGATAGATTTGCGAATAGGAATCCACCAGCAGAATGGGATTATCCATACCGTTTCCCCTTATTTCTTGAGGTTGATGACAGCGGGATCGTAATCCGCGGGGGCCTGGTAACCGAGCAGTTCGACGACCGTTGCCGCGACGGAACTGATTCCGAGTCCCGGTTTGAGGTCGGAGGAATATTCGCCCTTGTTCTCCGGATCGTAAATGATGCACGGCACGGGATTGAGCGAGTGGGCGGTCTTGCGGCACGGCGCACCGGAAGCGTCGTATTTGACCTCGCCCTTCTTGTCGTGCTCATACATATCGTCGGCGTTGCCGTGGTCGGCGGTGACGAGGAGGACGCCGCCGGTTTTCCGCACGCTCTCGTAGACCCGCTGGAGGCAGAGGTCCACCGCGCCCATGGCGACCTGGACTGCCTGATAGATCCCGGTGTGGCCGACCATGTCGCCGTTGGGATAGTTGAGGCGGATGAAATCGTAGGAGCCGCTCTCGACCGCCTGGCAGACCTCGTCCGTAATTTCGGCGCACTTCATCCAGGGGCGCTGCTCGAACGGCACGATGTCCGACGGGACGAGCTTGTAGACTTCGGTGGCGAACTTGCCGGAACGGTTGCCGTTGAAGAAGTATGTGACGTGTCCGAACTTCTGGGTTTCGCTTATCGCGAGCTGTTTCACGCCCGAGGAGCAGAGGAATTCATCGACAGAGCGGTCGATGGTGGGCGGATTGACGAGATAGTGTTTCGGGACATGAAGGTCGCCGTCGTATTCCATCATCCCGGCGTACATGACCTGGGGACGGGGCGAACGGTCGAACTTGTCAAAATTGTCCTCTTCGAAAGCGGCGGTTATTTCAAGGGCCCTGTCGCCGCGGAAATTGAAATATATCACGGAATCGCCGTCCTTTATGGGGCCGACTGGGGTCTTGCCGTCGTCGGAGATCACGAAAGGCGGGAGGTCCTGGTCGATGGCCTTGGTCTCGCTGCGGAGAGTTGTTATGGCTTCTTCGGCGTTCTTGAAGTAACGG
>MWCA01000082.1 GCA_002069785.1 Lentisphaerae bacterium ADurb.Bin242
GCCCGCCGCTTTTTTTAAAATCCAGTTCGATCATTCGTTTTTCCCTCGTTCTTCATTCACTTCCGTATTTGGATCATTCAAAGGGTTCCGTCAGTTTCGCGGGTTTGGGAGCGGGTTTCGCAGCATCCGCTTTGGGGTCTGCCTTCCCCGCCGGTTTTGCCGCTTCCGCTTTCGGCTCGGTCTTCACGGCCGGAGCCGCTGGCGCGGGCTTGGCTTCCGCTTTCGGAGTAGGCTTGGCCTCCGCTTTCGGCTCGGTTTTCACGGCCGGAGCCGCTGCCGCGGGACTGACTTCCGTTTTCGCTTTGGGTTCCGTCTTCACCGCCGGCTTTGCCGTTTCCGCTTTCGGGGCGGGCTTCGCCGCTTCTGTCTTGGCCGCGGGTTTGGGTTCCTGACCGTTCAGGAAAATCCTCAATTTGAAAGAAACCTCTTTTTCAGAGGGGGCGACTCCATGGATGCTGATGATGTTTCCGGGAAGCGAAGAAATGGTGTGTTTCGCCGATTCGTGAACATTTCCCTTGGCGTCCATCCATTGAAAACGGTAACCGACTTCAATTTTCGGATCGCCGCCCCAGATCCACTTCCAGGGGGACGTCCGGCTCAGGACCACGGAGGCATCGACCGTCAGCAGTCCGAAGTCATCGATCTTGGTGGCGCAAGAGAGCAGCCCCATGGAAAATTCATCGTTGTCGACCAGTTCGATCCGGGCGTCCGTTATTTTTTTCTGGATGGGCGCCTCGGTGATGCACCCGGCCAGAAACCATCCTGAAAGCAGCATGCAAGCGATGTTCCCGAAACCCTTCATTCTCCATATCCTCCTGAACCTTGGTTGAAATTTCCAAATTATCCTGATGGTGTGAAATATAGTCCGCTTTTTGAAAAAAGCATCCCGTTTCTCAAAAAAAATCAGGAATAAGCAACGATCACCGCGAGAATTTCCAGTTTTTCCGGACCTTTGCACAGGATGGAATGCCCTTCGCCGCTGCGGGTGAGAGTGCTGTCGCCGGGATGAAGGACGCGGACCTCTCCGTTGTCGCCGGTCTCCGCGGTTCCGGAAAGGATATAGTAAATCTCGTCTTCCTTCTCATGGATGTGATACCCGATGGAGCAGCCGGGCTCGAGGACAATCCTGGCGCAAAGCCTCATGTTCGGATTCAGCTCCGTTCCTTTGCTCCAAATGTGGTGGAAGGCAGCGTCGCCGCTTCCGCCCCGGACATTGTTTCTGACTTCCAGCCTGGATTCTGTGCTTTTCTTCAACATGGGAACTCCGTTGTTGTCAAGGTTATAAAGTCGGACCGAATATATTGCCGTATTTTTTGCCGTTCAACGCTTCCGTGAAAGCGCAGGTATTCTGCATTTCACCGTCCGGTTTCATAAGGACGGCTTTGAAGGTTGTGGAACCGATGCCGATTCCCGGAAAACAAGTGCCCATCTTGTTCTCGCAGACCTTTTCCTTTCTCCTCTTTTTTTCAAATCAATCCGGATAATATAACACGGAAACCTTTTTTTGTCCATGCCGGAAGGAGACTGGATTCCGAATATATTCTTTCAACCGTTTTCGGCGGAACGGAGGAAGTCCGGCGGAAACGCTGTCCGGGGGAAACGGTTCATACGCATAAATGGCAGATAAGGCAAAATGATGTTTTCCAGTTATAACCCGAAGAATATGAAATACTCCGGCCTCTTTTTTTCATAAAAAAACAGTTTCCGATTTGATTTTTCCCGGATAGGCGTATAGAGTGTGGAATTGTAGAAAAATCATGAAACCTCTCAATACATACAGGAACCGGAAGAATGGCTTCATCAAAACTGCGGTGGATCATATTGCCCTGCTGCGCAATGTGTTTTCATCTTCCGCTCTTTTCAGACAACGCTGGGCCTTCTGTTGAAAAGAAACAGGAGGAAAAGAAGAAACGCGCCGAGGCGGCCTCGGCGGAACTCGACCGGATCGCCTCGGGATTCGCCCCTTCCAGCGGAAAACTGGCGGTAGTCCAGCGGCTGGAGGCCTTGTTCAAGGGAAGTTCCAATCCGATCGTCCCGACCAAGACCTTCATCCCCCTGAGTCCTTATATTACCATGCATGAACTTCCGGCGCGGGATAAATTGACTCCGGCGCGGACGCTGATCATCTACCGGCTGCGTTTCATGCAAGCGGACAACAAGACCCAGGACGCAATCGAAGGAATCGTCGGGGAGAGCGGTTCGGTGGAGATCTCGGAAAAACAGAATACCGTTGTCATCAATGTGGAAAAAAACAAGGCGGAGGGAATCCGCGACGCGCTGATCGCCCTGGACCAGCCCCTCCCGCAAATCCTGGTCGAGACTCAGATCATCGAGGTGCAGGTGGAGCAGGGAGAAGAACGGGATGTCCAGTTGCAGTATTCCCAGAAAGACGGCAAAACCGGAACCATCGATACCTACGGATACAATCTGGACAGCCCGGGCCAGCAGAACAACGCCGGACAGTCCTCCGGCTTCAACTTCTTCCCGATTTCCACCACGGACTCCGACGGCGGATACAAGCAGCTTCAGGCGGCGCTGAAATGGCTGAACACCAGCACCGACGCCAAAATCCTCGCTTCCCCGAACATCATCGCCGCGCTGGGAACCGAGGCGAAAATGACCACCGGCGAAGAACTTCCCTATCAGGAAGCCTCCGTCACGAACACGGCCGTCACCCAGAGCGTCAAGTTCAAGAAAACCGGCGTCAATCTGACGATCAAGCCCATTATCATCAACAAAGACACGGTCCGTCTGGAAATCAAGCCGGAAATCATTCTGGCCGTCCGGTACCAGACGTTCAAGCAGACGGACTCCGAGGGGAACGTCACTTCGGAAAGCAGCATTCCCGTGGTCTCCATCCGGAACATCTCCACCACCCTGATGGCGGCGGACGGTGAAATCATCATGCTGGGCGGACTCTATTCCAGCGAAACCACCGAGCGCCTCCGGAAGACCCCGTTCTTGAGCAGCATCCCGGTCGTCGGCGAACTCTTCACCGCCAAGGATTCCACGACGTATGACAAGCAGCTCCTCTTTTTTATGAAGATTCATATCCTGAATTCGCCGTACTCGATCGTGCCGGACCCGGAAAGCAGCGCCGCCGTCATCCAGGACATCGGCCGGGCCCTGCGTGATTCCAGAATTCTCTTCAAGGAGAAAAGCAAGCCGGAACTGATCGACCAGAAAAGCTTTTTCTCCATCGACTCCTTCTGGAGTCCGAAATCCGTCTTCCCGGAAAAAGACGGAACCGAGGCCGGCGATGAAAAACGTCCGCCCGCAAGACTGCTGAATCCCGAAAAGGCGTCTCCCGCCGCGGACTCCTCCGAACGGAAGTAATCATGAGTTGGATCAAGTCAAGAAAATTCATTCTTTTTCTGGTTCTGTCCCTGTGCGCGGCCGGCGGAGTGCTCCTCTATCTGAAAATACAGGAAAGCAGGGCCGCGGGACGGAAACAGGAAAGCAAGGCGCCGGACCGTATTTACAAGGTCAAGAGCGGAGACATGGTGATCGGGATCATGCTCAAGGGGAGCGTCAACGCGAGGACCAAGCACAAACTGGCGTTGGAAGCACCCTTTTCGACCAAGCTGATCAAGGTCGTCGATGAAAACGCGAAGGTCAAGGCCGGCGACATCATCGCCGAGTTCGAGACTTCCGACCTTCTCATTAAGATCGACGACTACAAACTGACGATCGAACAGACCAAGAAGGACCTGGCCATCTCCAAGGAGGAGCGCGACGTCCTGATCAGCACCAACAACGAGGATCTTCGCACAGCCCGCGACAAAGTCACCGAATGCGAAGACGCCTATATCCGGTACGTCCGGCTGGAAGGCCCGCGCGACCGCGATACCCAGGAGCTCGCGGTTTCCGATGCGGAAAAGGAACTTTCCGAATCGTCGGACGCCCTGAACACGGCCAGAGACAACTACTACAACAAGGTTTTTTCCGACACCACGGAGGAAAAAACGGCTAGGCAGGCAGTCGAAACCGCGGAAAAAAAGGTGCAGTCGGCCCAGACGAAGCTCAATTCAGCCCGTCTGGCGAAAAAACTTTTCAAACGCTACACCTATCCGAACAAGCTCCAGGATCTCCGGAACCGTCTTGCCCAGGCCAAGCTCGGATATGAAAAAACACGGGTCCGCACCCAGTCCATGCTGACGCAGAAAGACAACCAGATCTACCGTCTCGAACTGACCATCCGCAACAACGAACGCCAGTTGGAAAGTCACGCCTCGTGGGTACCCATGATGCAGCTGCTCGCGCCCGTCAGCGGGATCGTGACCTACGGCGATCCGGACCGCTTCTGGGGCAATCCCGAAGTCAAGGTCGGCATGGACGGCCGCCGCAAACAGGTCATCATCACCATCCCGGACATGAGCAAGATGATCGTGGACGTGAATCTTCCCGAACAATACCGCTCCAAAGTCGCCATCGACGACCCGGTCATCATCACGCCGGACTCCATCCAGACCATCAAGATCAAGGGCAGCATCGAATCCATCGCCGCCCTGCCGGTGAATATCATCCCGTGGGACAAAAGCACACCGAAAATCTACCGGACCATCGTCACGTTCCGCGACAACAACCCGAAGATCGTCAGCGGGATGAGCGTCCAGGTGGAAGTCGTCTCCAAAATCCTCCGGAATGTGATCCATATTCCGATCGAAGCGGTTTTCGAAGAAGGCGGGCAGCTGCTGGTGTATCGCAAGGCTCTGGCGGGCCCGGAAAAAGTCAGCGTCAAAATCGGGGCGTCCAGCGACAGCGCGGTGGAGATCCTCGAGGGACTCAAGGAGGGCGATGAAGTGTTCCTCTACCGTCCGTTCCAGGCTAAAATGAACTGATGCGCGCCGAAAGGACCGAACCGATGTCCACACAACCGGAAAAACAGACCGAGGCGCTGTATCTGGAAGACCTCCATAAGACCTATCGCACGGGAACCCTCCAGGTGCCGGTCCTCAAAGGGGTGAACTTCGACGTCAAGCGGGGCGAGTTCATCGGGATCATGGGTTCGTCCGGTTCCGGCAAGTCGACGCTCCTGAATATCCTCGGGATGCTGGACAAGCCGACGTCCGGCACGTACCGCATCGACGGCATCGCCGTGGAGACCCTTTCCGACCGGGACCTCACCACCATCCGGAACATCAAGATCGGTTTTGTTTTCCAGGCGTTCAACCTCTTCGCGCACCTGACGGTCCAGGAAAACATCGAAGTGCCCATGATCTATGCGGGTGTTTCGAAACACATCCGGAGGGAAACCGCCTGCCGGACAGCCGAAAAAGTCCGCCTGGCGCACCGTCTCGACCACCGTCCGACGCAGCTTTCCGGAGGCGAATGCCAGCGCGTCGCCATTGCGCGCGCCCTGGTCAACAATCCCACTTTCATTCTCGCGGACGAACCGACCGGCAACCTCGATGAAAAGACCGGTTCGGAGATCATGGCCCTGTTCCACGAGCTCCACCGCAACGGAACCACCATCGTCATGGTGACCCACAATCCCCAGTATGAGAAGGAATACGACCGCATCATCTATCTCCGCAACGGCCGGAAATGGCGGGTGGTCAACAATCTCGAACACACCTCCGAGGAGTTTGAAACAGAATGAGAATCGGCGACCAGCTCTGGCTTTCCTTCCACAACCTGATGCTTCACAAGGTCCGCTCCATCCTGACCTCGCTGGGCATCATCTTCGGCGTCGGAAGCGTCATCGCCATGCTCTCCATCTCCGAGGGGGCCAAGCGGGAGGCGCTTTCCCAGATCGAAGCCATGGGCGTGGACAAGATCATCGTCTCCACCCGCAAACCGCCGCCCACCGGCAAAGACGTTTCGGAGAACACCACCAACAGCAACCTGGAGACGTACGGCCTGACGCGGCAGGACTATGAGCACATTTCCAAAATGGACAACGTCAAATCCATCGCGACCGCCCGGAACTCCCGGAAAAGCATCCTCCGCGGCACCACGCAGCTGGATGTCTCCCTCTTCGGCGTGACCCTGGACTTCCTGGAGGAAAGCCGTTCCGAGATCGTCGAAGGCCGCTGGCTCTCGCCGGTCGACCGCGACCGCAATGTGTGCGTGATCGGAGTGGACGCCAAACGCGCCCTGTTCTCCATCACCAAACGCAATACTCTCGGCAACATCGTCACGGTCGGGGATGACGCCTTCACCATCGTCGGGGTCCTGGAAAACCGGAGGGGCACCGTGATCGAAGGGGTCGGTTCTCCCAATACGGGCATCTTCATCAGCCTTATCGCCTCCGAATCCCTCTACGGGAAAATGGCGGTCCAGCGCGTCAGCGGACGCACCTCCATCGAAATCGTCGACTACGACTGTTTCATCGTCAAGGTGCTGGACGTCAGTTACATCGACTACACCGCGAAACGGATCGCCGCCTACCTCTCCAAAATGCACAACCATGTGAAGGACTGGGAAATGGTGGTCCCGCTGGACATCCTCAAGCAGCGGGAACAGACGCAGAACATCTTCACCATCGTAATGAGTTCCATCGCCGGAATCTCCCTGCTGGTCGGCGGGATCGGCATCATGAACATCATGCTGGCGAACGTCTACGAACGGCGCAAAGAGATCGGCACCAGCCGCGCGCTCGGCGCACAGAAAATCGACATCATCCGGCAATTCCTTTTTGAAACGATTTTCCTGACCTCCATCGGCGGCGCCATCGGTGTCGGAATCGGACTCCTGATCGCCAAGGTCGTAACGAGATATGCGAACTGGCCGGTCGCCTTTTCCATCTGGTTCATCCTGCTGGCACTGGTGATCTCCGCCGTCATCGGCATCATCTTCGGCACCTATCCCGCCTGGAAAGCCGCCCAGCAGAACCCCATCGACGTCCTTCGCGCAGAATAACAACCGATGCTTCAAGGAAAGGAGCCAATGCCATGAATCACCGATGCTTCAAGAAAACCGGAATCGGACGGATCGGAATCGAAGAAAACGGAACCGCCGTCGTCCGCCTGTATCTTCCCGGCGAGACCCCGGACAACGCATGCGCCTCCGAAGAAGAGACGCCTCTGCTCCGGGAAGCCTTTCGCCAGCTTCAGGAATACTGCGGACAAAAACGAAAAGACTTCGATCTTCCCCTCGCCCCCCGGGGCACCGCGTTCATGCAGAGGGTGTGGGCGGAACTCCGGCGCATCCCCTACGGAGAAACGGTCTCCTACAAAACCGTCGCGGAACGCACCGGCCGCCCGAAAGCGTGCCGTGCCGTCGGACAGGCCAACCACCGCAACCCGATCGCGATCTTCATTCCCTGCCACCGGGTCGTCGCCGCGGACGGCACTCTCGGGGGATACGGCGGCGGCCTTGAAATGAAACAGCGCCTGCTGGAATTGGAATCCCGCTGAAGCGCTTTTTCCGGAATGCATGACGGGCATCCCGTTTTTCCCTCGGACTTGCGGAAATGATTAATTACGTTTATAACGCCAACGGGCAGTTGACAACCGGGGATTCAAGTGCTAATGGTATAACCGTTTACAATTGCGATACAAACGGCTCTTTGACAACCAAAGAAAACAGCGGTAATTTCATCTCAATTACCAAGACTGTTTGAAACTGCTTCCGGAGGAGGAAAGCGAACTTTTCAGCAGACGGAACGAATGTTTCTGTCTGGGGGACGAAGTATTCCAGGCAAAATTGATGCAGTAAAATGGCCGGATGAAAATCAAGCCCGGCCGCCCAAGGAAACAGGAGGTTTCATAATTTATTTGTATCATCCTTATGGATAAATGGTTGCCATGAATGGCACCATTTCCTATGACAATTCCAATTCTTTGTGACCCCGATATAAAACCAAGAGTAAAAGTTGCGGCAATACTTTTATTGGTGCTTCAGGTTCGTGCAACGGTCAAGCTAACAACGACTGTTGTAAGATTGCCATCACATATAAGAGGTACGTTCCGCGGCCCTGTAACCCAAGTGAAGTTCGAAGAAGGCACTATTCTATATGGAGTGAGAGGGAGTAGCGGAAGTAAGAGAAATTGGTGGCTGGTGTTGAAACCTAAATCCATGGATGAATGGCGAGAAATGTATGCCGTCTTGAAGGAATGGAATAATGCCGAGAAAATAGAAATCCTTCAAATTCCCAAAGGAAAATCGCTTGAAGAGGAAACGGTGCCATTCATGGCAACTTTCTTATGGTTAATGAAATACAATTAAATTACGAAAGCCGCTTATAAAGGCATTGAACTTCTCAAACAAGAGTTGGTAGATCGTGGGTAGAATATCACGAAGTAGGATGAGTTCAGGAGTATATCATGTGTTCAATCGTGGACTGAACAGTGGTTGGATTCTGAGCTCCGCCGAGGAACGCGACTGCTTTTATGAACTGCTCTGCCGGAAGGCCCAAAACCATAAGGTGAACATCTATCACTACTGCGTAATGAGCAATCATTTTCACCTGGCGATCGAGGTGTTGGATACCGCCGTGCTGTCAAGCTTCGTCAGCGCCCTCTGCTCGCAGTACAGCAAAAACTGGCACCGCCACCATCGGAACGGCAATGGAACCATTTGGCAAGGCCGATTCAAGAGCATTGTCGTCCAGAAGGAACTGTACCTGAACCGGCTCGGCCGCTATATCGAACAGAATCCCCTGAGAGCCCAAATCGTTAATTCAGCCGAGGACTACAAATGGTCATCGGCGCGGGCTTACACCGAGGATCACTCCGATCCGCTGGTCGATCCCCGGTTGCATCCTTACCGGAGCAATTGGGGCGCGAGCGAGGAGGAATGCCAGACCAATTACCGGGAATACCTGAAAGTCGCCCCGCTGGAGGAGGACGATATTTTCAGCAGCCGGAACGAATGTTTCTGCCTGGGCGACGAAGCGTTCCAGGCAAAATTGATGCAGGAAAACGGCCGGATGAAAATCAGGTCGGGCCGCCCGAAAAAACAGGAGGCTTCATAATTTATCTGCATCGTGCTGATTGACAATAACTTGCCATGAATGGCACCGTTTCTATATGAATGGCACCGTTTTTTGGCACCGTTTTTAATGAATGGCACCGTTTTTATGAATGGCACCGTTTTTATGAATGGCACCGTTTTTTGCGATAAAGTCAAGGAGTTGTGAGTATGAGTCGGGATATAAAATTAGAATTGATTACGTATTATCCAACAGGATGGAAATTGGACAGAAGTAAAATTAAGGTTAATTTTCCTGATTGGATAAGAGAAAAATTAATATATAAGCGGGGCAGAGAAAATGATGATTCGATTGTCATTTCTCGTTTTGATCATGAGGCAATAAAATTTTTAGATAAAACTTTGGACGTAAAAAGGAGACACTTTATAAAATCTTTTAGCATCGAGATTAGTGAAAATCATATTAACGAATATAATTTTTTTCATGTATTACCGCGCCAACTAGATGAATTCAAAGAAATTGATGTAGAGACAACTCATTTGTCCTGTGAAAAGCGTTGTCAAATTGGGGCTCAAATAATTCCTCCAATTAAAATGTTAAAGAATATTGAGGGAGCTTTTTTTGCAACATATATTTTTTATGACCCTGATATCACGTTATTGATATCAGAGCATTTACAACGAGTATTTGCTCAAAATGATATTAAAGGCTTGATATATCACGAAGAATGTGTGAATAACTTCAACCAAGAAAAGTTATTTAGAGTTACAATTGAAAAAGAAATTTGTCATTATGCGGACGAAATTATATCTCACGATTTATGTCAGCACGATGTACTACTATCTACTGACTATGTAAATTGCTTTTTTAAAGAAGACGATTTGCAAGGATACGATTTCGGGGTTATCAAAAAAGTAATTGTGCATAAGTTCCTTGGTGATAAAATATACTATTATCGACGTCCAATTTGGGTTATTTCTAAACGTTTGCTAGACCTTTTATTGAAGCAACCCCAAAATTTAATCAAACTTCAGAAGTATACTTATTTTACTGAGCAAAAGTTTTTTCCAGCAATTACGTCTAAAACCATATCTTATTTTCTGAAGTGAAAACAGTGGAAACGGAAGTGGAAACGGTGCACGAATTCAGAATACAAGTGCAACACTTGAAGAACTATTTTTGGTGGAAACGGTGCCATTCCAATGGAAACGGTGCCATTCATTAAATAGGTGCCATTCAGCAGAAGTCATTTGAAAAGTTAAATAGGGGAAGTCACTGTGCCATTCATGGGAAGTCACTGAAGATTAGGAAAATACAGATAAATTATGAAAGATTTTCAGGATCAGGCGTTGATATGCTCAATTCGAATGAGTCCGATCCATGCTGAATTCAAATTGATTGTTTTTGATTTTAAACTTGAAAACCGGAAATCCTGATGTATTTTAGGTTTTCAGGGATTCAAACATCGAGTATGGTGACGACTATGAAATATATGCACAGAACTTTGGAGTCTGAACTGAAGCGCCGTCTTTTTACCGGAAAGGCATTGGTCCTCTACGGCCCGCGCCAGTGCGGGAAAACGACTTTGCTCAAACATCTGACCGCGGAATACGGCGATGACGTGCTTTGGATGAATGGCGATAATCCCGATACGCGAAATACGCTTGTCCGGATTACGACCGCCGGTTGGAGGCGTTTGCTCGGCAATCGTAAAGTATTGGTGCTGGACGAGGCGCAACGCATCGATAATATCGGGCTTTCCTTGAAACTGATTACGGATGAATTGCCTGATGTCCAACCGATCGTTTCCGGGTCTTCCGCCTTTGAATTGATGAACCGCGCAGCCGAACCCCTGACCGGGCGAAAGTTTGAATATCGGCTGCTTCCCTTTTCTTTTGGCGAACTGTGCGTCGAACACGGTTTCTTCGAGGAAAAACAGGAACGTGAGAAGCGTATGCTTTTCGGTTGTTACCCGGACGTCGTCGCGCATCCCGGCGACGAACCACAGCGGTTGAGTGAACTGGCCGGGAGCTATCTGTTTAAGGATATCTATGCATTGGACGGTCTCCGGCGTACCAGCATTCTCGACAAGCTTATCCAGGCGCTCGCCATGCAAATCGGCTCGGAAGTGAATTGCAGCGAGCTTGCCGGTTTAATCGGAACCGACGGCAAGACCATCGCACGCTACATCGATCTGCTGGAAAAGTGCTATATTGTTTTTCTGCTTGGAGCATACAGCGGCAACTTGCGTAATGAAATCAAGAAAGGGTTCAAGATTTTCTTTTATGATCTCGGCATCAGGAACGCGGTCATCAATAACTTCACGCCGCTGGCCTCCAGAAGCGACGCCGGCGGCATGTGGGAGAACTATCTCATTCTTGAACGAATAAAGAAAAATTTGAACCAGCCGTTTCCACCGCGTTCCTTCTTCTGGCGGACGATGGCTCCGCAAAACCATGAGATAGACTATCTTGAGGAGACGCAAGGGCGCTTGCGGGCCTGGGAAATAAAATCGAATCCCAAAGCGAAAGCAAAGATCCCGCAAAGTTTTCTAAAAGCCTATCCCGATGCCCAAACCGGAATTCTGACACCGGAAAATTACGACGACTTCCTGCTGTCATAAAACATTTATCTTAAGTTGGAACCGACCGCCTCCGATGCCGCCGAAAAGGAGGCCGTCCCAGTTCCGCCGAAGCCGCTGTCCCGCGGCGCGGCATCGGCAAAACAAACGCCTTCTGTAAAAACAGCCCATCCCATCCCTCAACTTTGCGAAAAAAAAATCGAAAAACCGCTCCCGAACCCTCATCATTTCCAAAGATTTTTTACTCATTTTTTCGGTTTTGCCAAAAAAACTCAAAAGCTTTTTTCCTTCCTCCAAGTTCTTCTCTCCCCTCCCTTCCCGCGCTCAGTGCCGGAGCTTGAATTCGTTGGGGGTGCAGCGGTAGAGTTTTTTGAAGGCGTTGCAGAAGCTGCTGGCATCGCAGAAACCGTGCTTTTCCGCGATCTCGTTGAGGGTGAAGAGCCCGGTCTTGACGTCGTTTGCCGCACTGGAAAGGCGCACCCGGAGCGCAAACTGTCCGTAGCTGACTCCCATCGCCGAAGAAAAAAGAACGGAGAAACGGCTGACGCTCAGGGAGCATTCCGCCGCGGCCTCCCCCAGGGAAGGAGGAACAGGGCGGGTGCGGACCAGGCTGACCGCTCTTTGAATCCGGCTCATGTCGGCGTTGAGAGAGACGTTGTTCTGAGGTTCCTTCTGGATGTTTTCGGATGCCCGCAGGATCATCTGATGGATCAGGAGCCAGCAATGGGTCTGCCAGTTGAGGGGTTTTCTGGATTCCAGCCGGAAGAGGCTTCTTGCGATGGTCCGGATTTCCAGATGCTCCTCGTCCGTCGAGGGACAATACCGGCGTGAAGGAGGAACCGTGAACGGAGCAAGCCAGTCGGCATTCGAGCAGGGGCCCACGCTTCCCAGGTTGTCGATATTGATGTTGACCGTCATGATCATGTTGTGCCGGGCGAGGAGCCGGAAGGCGTGCGGCTCCCAGCACATGGTCCACCAGAGCTCGTTTTTCTGAAAAATTCGGGACCAGTCTCCGAAAACCGCCTCGACGGACCCGCAGAGGACGATGGAAAGCTGGAGCGCGTAGTGAACATCTCCCTTGAGATGCGCCTGCGGTCCGCGGCCGTATTCAACGAGGATGTCGAACGGGGTGGCGGCCGTCAGCATCGGATGCATCTGCGATTCAAGCTTGATTTCTTCAAATTCTCCCATAATAGTAACTTTTCACAATTTATTGATAATATTTCGCAAATGAATACCATTGACTGGAACGGGCTTTCCATAGTAATTTATGTGTGGAAAACAGAAATGCAAATCAAAACCGGAATTTTTTCCTGAACAAACTAAAATTACAAGGAGGTAGCCATGGCTGCTGCAAAACAAAAACTCGCAATCGACGGCGGGAAGAAAGTCTTCACGGAACCTTTCCCCGGGTGGCCCAGCTTCGAGGAATCGACCGTTCAGGCGGTTGCCGATGTTCTCCGGAGCGGAAAAGTGAATTACTGGACCGGCAAAATCGGTCAGCAGTTTGAAAAAGAATGGGCCCAATGGATGGGCGTCCGCAACGCCATCAGCGTGGCCAACGGGACCTGTGCTCTTCACACGGCGCTGGCCGGACTGAACATCGGCCCCGGCGACGAGGTCATCTGCACCTCCTACAGCTTCATCGCGTCCAGTTTCTGCGCCCTCCAGGCCGGAGCCCTCCCGGTCTTCGCGGACGTCACGACCGACCATACCATCGATCCGAAAGCCATCGAGCCCCTCATCACCGAACGCACGAAAGCGATCGTGGTGGTCCACCTCTACGGCGTCGTGGCGGACATGGACCCGATCCTGGCGGTTGCGAGAAAACACAACCTGAAAGTCGTGGAAGACTGCGCCCAGTGCTTCGGCGGCATCTACAAGGGCAAGATGGCCGGAACCATCGGCGACGTCGGCTGCTTCAGCTTCTGCCAGAGCAAGCACTTCACCACCGGCGGCGAAGGCGGCATGGTGGTCACCAACTGCGATGACCTCGCGTGGGAGTTCCGCTCCTTCCGCGATCACGGCTACGACGTTCAGGCCAAGCTCAACCTCCTCGAAATGGAAGGCAAGCAGCTCTACATCCATAAACGCGTCGGCTTCAACTTCCGCATGACCGAAATGCAGTCCATGATCGGACTCTGCGAACTCAAGCGGCTGGATTCCTGGAACCTCAAGAACCGCATCCGCAACGGCAAGTATCTCGTCAAAGCCCTGAAAGACCATCCGCTGGTGCTCCATGCGCCGGTCGACACCAGGGACCGCCAGAACGCCTTCTGGTGGGCTCCCTTCGTGATCGATCCCTCCAAGCTCAAGAACGGAATCACCACGAAGCAGTTCATCGCCGCGGTGGCCGCCGAGGGCGTGCCGGTCTACAGCGTTCTCTGGCCGGAAATGTACAAGGAGCGCGCCTTCACCGAACGCAACGGCTTCGGCGTCGCCAAGTATCCGTTCTTCGATCCGAAGGCCCGGAACATCGACTACTCCCAGTTCAACTGCAAGCAGGCGAACTGGATGACCGACCGCACCATCAGCTTCTTCACGCACCCGGTTTACACCGACAAGCACATGAAGGCTTATGTGGACGCGTTCGTCAAGGTTGCGAATGCCTACATGAAGTAAGCTTCCCTGTTGCGAATTCTCGAACCGCGGGCGGGAATACGGTCCGCGGTCCGGTCTTGAAAGTGCCGCGGCTGCGTTGCAATACGTATCCGCGGCATTTTCCTGGGAGGAAAAGGCGCTTTTTCTCAAAAAGCCCTTGACGAGCATTCCTTCCCGCAGTAAATTTTCCCGATGAACGTTCACTGCAACTCATTACAATAAAGGATCCCGGAAAATGGCAAAAATCAAGTATGGTCTGGTCGGCTTCGGCGGTATCGCCGAAAATCGCATTGCAAAAGAAGGCTTCGCCTGCGACAAATCCCGTTTCGCTCCTTTGAAAAAAGCGCAGCTCGTCGCCGCGACGGACCTGAATCCCGCCCGCAAGACGGCCGCCGAAGCCCTCGGCCTCAAGTGGTTCGCCTCCCTCGAAGCAATACTGGCCGACAAGGACATTGAGGCGGTCTTCATCGCCACCAACAATGCGTCGCACGTGCCGATCGCGCTCCAGGCGCTGAAAGCCGGAAAGCATGTCATCTCCGAAAAACCGATGGCGACCTCTTCCGCCGACGCCCTCAAGGTCATCGAACTGGCGAAAAAACAGAAACTCTCCTACACCGTCGACCACATGATGGTCTACAACGCCTGGAACATCCAGGCCGCGGCCCTCGTTCAGAAGGGCAAGCTCGGCAAGGTGAACGACAGCTGTTTCCACATGGAATTCGCCTACGGCTACGATCCCGCCGAAGCCGCCACCTGGCGCTGTTCCAGAATCGAGGAAATGGGCGGCCCCATCGGGGATGTCGCCAGCCACTGCTTTTATGTCGCCGAATTCATCTTCTGCAAGAAAATCACCAAGATCGCGGCGGTCTACCTGCCCAAGCTCATGAAGATCAAAGCCGAGGACGGCGCTTACATCCGCTATATCTTCGAGGACGGCACCCAGGGCAGCGCCAAGGTCGCGTTTTCCGAATTCCGCGGCGGTCTCGGCGGAACTCTCTCCAACCTCGGGTATGAGATCTACGGCGACAAGGCCGTCCTCCGCAGCTACGGCACGATGTTCCAGCTCTCCGGACACAAGGGCGAACCCGTCAAAATGCGCCTGGAGCTCGACAAGTTCGACGGCGGCACCACTTCCATCGTTCCGGCCAAATTCAAAAATATTTACCAGAGCCTGATCGAAGATCACGCCGAATCCGTCCTCAAGGGCAAACCGCTCTGCGGCTGCGACGCCCGTCACAACCTCCTGCTCTGCGAAGCGGCCCACAAGTCCGCGCAGAACAACGGCAAACTCATCGAGGTGAGAAAATGATCGAAGCCGGCATTGCTTCCGAAATCATCACGCCGCCGCGCGGAGAACCGCTGGTAGGCTATTTCGATCCCCGCCCGAACACCGGCGCATACGACGACCTGAAAGTAAAAGTCACCTTGTTCCGTCAAGGAAATCTGGTCACCGGTTACGTCTCCTTCGACCTCTGTTATCTGCGGATGGCTCTGGTGGAACGCATGCGCGGACAGATCGCCGCCTTCGGCCTGACGTTCGCAAAAAACCTCATTTTCCACTGCACCCACACCCATACGGGGCCGTATGTCTCCGCGTTCTTCGGCGAGGAAACGGTCAGCCCGGCCTACCTCGACGAACTGGTCTGCAAGACGGCGAAAGCGGTCAGGCGCGCCTACGCCAACCTCGCGCCGGCGGAACTCTCCGCCGCAAGCACGGTCGGGAATCCCTGCTCCTTCAACCGCCGCTACTACATGAAGGACGGCAAAGTCGTGACCAATCCGGGCAAGCTCAATCCGAAGATCGTCAAACCGGAAGGCCCCGTGGACGAGGAAATCGCGGTTCTGGTCATCCGGCAGGACGGCCGCATCGCCTCCCTGCTGGTCAACCTGGTGAACCATACCGACACCATCGGCGGGAATTTCGTCTCCGCCGACTGGCCCGGCCGGATGGAAAAGGATCTCCGGAACCTTCTGGGCAGCGACGTCATGACGGCGACCCTGATCGGATGCTCCGGCAACATCAACCACTTCGACGTCAGGACGGACGCCGACCAGACCAGCTATGAGGAAGCCAAACGGATCGGCGCGATCTATGCGGACATCGTCAGGAAGCTGGTCGGAAAAGCGAAAAAGCTCAAAGGCGACAAGCTCCAGTGCGCCACGGAAGTGGTCAGCATCCCCTGCCGCGTCATCGAAAAAGCCGACATCCGGGAGGCCGAAAAGATCATGCGCGAAACGGAAAATCTCAACGAAGAAGCCGAGATGACCAGCGAGGGCCTCGCGGCCGGCGCGGGTCCCGTGCTCCGGTTCTTCGCCAAGGAACTGCTCGCGTTCGCGAAGGAATGGTCCGGAGTCAAGCGCGATTTTGAGTTCAAGTCCCTCAAAATCGGCTCGGACTTCTTCTCGGTCAGCTTCCCCGGCGAGCCTTTCACCCAGGTCGGGTTGGAAATCAAGGCGGCTTCCAAGTCGAAATACAATTTCATCGCCACGCTCGCCATGGACGAGCCCGGATACGTCTGCATGGAGGAATGCTATGCCCGGGGCGGCTATGAAATCCGCCCCATCACCGAGGCGGGACTGGCTTACAATGCCGCAAATATTTACATTGCGACTGGAAAAAAACTTTTGAAGCGCTATGTTTAAAAGGTTTTCATCCACATTCAACTTATAAGAAAAGGAAATGGAAATGCGCGCATTCAGCAAAATTTCCCCGGAGTGGTGGGACTATACCACTCTCGACCGCGCCCTCCTGGACGAAGCGGCCAAAATCACCATCGACAGCCTGAAAAGCTTTGAGCGTCCCGGCTTCAAGATCAATATTTTCGAGACCCTCCAGGAATTCTACTGCGCCGAAGCGCTGGAATACATCGAAGCCTGGAAACAGGCCACGCCGTCGCGGCCCGCCGGCATCTGCGGCCCGATCGGACCGACCGAACAGCTCCCGCTGGTCGCCCAGATGGTCAACGGCATGGACATCAAACTGAAAAACTGCCACTTCTGGGGCATGGACGAATGGATCGTCGACGGCAAGGCCGCCGGTCTCGACTTCCCCCTCGGGTTCGCCAAGGCCGACCTCGACCTCTGTTTCAACCGCATCCGTCCCGAACTCCGCATGCCGAAGGAAAACCTTCACTTCCCGACCGAAAACCCGAAGGAATATTCCAGGACCTTCGACCAGTTCCGCTGCGTCACCATGCAGGGCGGACAGGGCGAAACCAAGCACTGGGCCTTCAACGATCCCGTGAAGCGCGAAGGGAAATTCAAGAATAATCCCCCCACTCCGGCGGAATACTGCAAGAAGGGCGCGCGCATCGTCGAACTCCATCCCATCACGCTGATTCAGAACGCCCGGACCTCCGGCGGCGGCACCGTCCAGAATGTTCCCTCCGCGGCGGTTTCCGTCGGCCCGGTCGAAACCTGGAAGGCCGAAAAGGTCTCCATCTGGCATCCCGGCCACCATGACAATCCCTTCGGACAGCGCCTCACGACGTTCATGATCTCGCAGAAGATCGCCGACAGCTGCGTCCCGATGTCCCTCCTCTCCAACCATCCCGGCCAGATCGTGTTCAATTTCTACCGTCACGGCTTCGGCGTCTGCGAAGTGGAGATGCACTGATGTCGAAAAAAGCCTTTGCCATCGCCTGTCATCCGGACGATATCGAATTCGGGATGCTGGGGACCCTGCTGATGCTCAAGGACGCCGGTTACGAAGTTCACTACATGAACATCGCCAACGGCTCCCTCGGCACGAACCAGTATGATTACCAGACTATCGTGCGCATGCGCCGCGAGGAAGCCTTCCATGCCGCGACCCTGGTCGGCGCGCATTATCACGAGAGCATCTGCGACGACCTCGAAGTCTTCTATGACTATGCCACGCTCGCGAAGCTGGTCCCGGTCGTGCGCGAAGTCGAACCGGAAATCATCCTTACGCAGGGTCCGTACGACTACATGGAGGATCACATCAACGCCGGGCGCCTCGCCGTCTCCGCCGCCTTCTGCCGCGGAATGACCAATTTCAAGTGCGCCCCGACCGCGAAGCCGACCCTCCAGGATGTCGCCGTCTACCACTCCATGCCCCACAGCATCACCGACCAGCTGCGCCGTCCGGTGGAAGCCGATTTCTTCGTGAACATCGCTCCCCAGATGGAGAAAAAACGTCAGGCGCTGGCCTGTCACAAAAGCCAGAAGGAATGGCTCGACGTCAGCCAGGGCATGGACGCTTACATCAAGGACATGGAAAGCCGCGGCATTCTCTTCGGCAAACAGTCCGGGGTTTTCGAATTCGCGGAAGGCTGGATTCAGCACAACCCGATCGGTTTCGGACCTGAAAAATTCAATCCTCTTGCCGCCGCGCTTAAAGGCAATGTGAAAATCATGCCCCGCGCGATCCAGTAAGCGGTTTCTGCAACAGGGAAAAAGGAGAGCTTCTTTCGGGACGTTTCCTTTTTCCTTGTTCATTTTGAACAGCATCCCGGGTGGAATCATGGTGATTTCTTTCAATTCGGAAAAAGTGGTTCTGCCGGAGAAAACCTCTCTGGCGGACTTCCTCGCGGAACATTCCATCCGGCGGGAAAACGTCATCCTCGAATACAATTCCGAGGTGATTCCGCGAAACCGCGACCTCTCCGGTTTTCTCCTCTCCGAAGGGGATGAGATAAACGTCTATAAAGTAGTCGCCGGAGGCTGACATGAACCCGTACCTGACCGAGGCCCAGCGTGAAATCCTGGAAAAAGCCTGCATCGGAATCGCCGGAGCGGGAGGGCTCGGTTCCAACTGTGCCGCGCACCTTGTCCGCAGCGGAATCCGTCGCTTCGTGATCGCCGACTTCGACACGGTCTCCGAATCCAATCTGAACCGTCAGTTTTTCTTTGCGGACCAGCTGGGACGTCTGAAAACCGAGGCGCTGCGGGAAAATCTTCTCCGGATCCATCCGGACCTCGACCTTGTTCTTTTCTCCGGAAAAGTCACCCGGGAAAATGCGGCGGAGCTGTTCGCCGCCTGCGACATGGTGGCGGAATGTTTTGACGGCAGCGAAGCAAAATCCGCGCTGATCGACGCCCTGCTGCCGTCCGGCAAACCGCTGATCTGTGCCAGCGGGCTGGCCGGATACGGACACAGCAACCGGCTGAAAGTCCGCCGCATCGGACGCAACTGCTACATGGCGGGCGACATGGAAACCTCCGTCTCGGAAACCTGTCCGCCGCTCTCGCCCCGGGTGGGCATCGCCGCCGCCATGGAGGCCAATACGATTCTAGCCCTTTTACTCGGAGGTGAAATATGACCGATTTCGTTGAACTCAAAATCCGCTCATCCCTGGACGGCTCGGCCGAGCCTTCGCTGTTCTTCCTTCCGGACGGAAACGGTCCGTTTCCGCTGGTGGTTTCCTTGCACACGTGGAGTTTCAACCGTTTCAATCTGAAAGCCCAGCTTGACTATGCGAAGAAACGGAACTTTGCCTTGCTCCTGCCGGAATTCCGGGGACCCAATCTCAACACCAATCCGCGCGCCCGGGAGGCCTGCGGTTCGGCATTGGCGCGTCAGGACATCGCGGACGCCGCGGAATTCGCCCTGAAAAACTACCCGGTCCGGCCCGACATGGTGTTTCTGCTGGGCGGGTCCGGCGGAGCCCACATGGGCCTTCTGGCGGCGGCGCTCCGTCCGGACCTCTGGCGGGCGGTCGAGGTCTGGTGTCCGATCACCGACGTGGCCGAATGGCACCGCTACTACGGCAGCGGCAACGGGTACGCCCCCCACATGGAGGCCTGCTGCGGAGGTCTTCCCTCGGAATGTCCCGACGAATACGCGGTTCGCTCCCCGATCCGGTATCTGGATGACCTTGCCAGGGTGCGGTATCTCTCCGTGAAGCACGGACGGTATGACAAATCGGTCCCGTATGTTCACACCCTGAAACTGGCAGCCGCGCTGGACGCCCTGAAACCGGAAGCCTTCTTCTTCGAGATTTTCGACGGCGGGCACGATTCGATCTATGTCGAATCCTTCGCCCTGTTTGAAAGCATCTGCGGCGGGCGCTCGAAGAAAACGGACAGGATCACGTCCTGATGGCTCTCAAGCGGATCATCCATTTTTCCGACACGCACGAACCGGCCACGCTGGAACACTGGCACGCCCTCTTCGACAAGCGCATGGCGGGCGTGTTCAACAGTTCCGTCATGCGCCGCAAACGCCACGATCTCCAGCTTCTTCCCCGCGCCGTCGAATACATCCTCGAAACCCGGCCCGACTGTGTCGTATTTACCGGCGACGCCACGAGCTGCGGACAGCCCGGCGAATTCTCCCGGGCGCTCAAGTTCTTCAAACCGCTGCTGAAAAGCGACATTCCGTTCCTGTACGTGCCCGGAAACCACGACGCTTATGTCCGCGACCGGGCCTGTGTTTCCGCCCTCAAGCGCTTCACGCTGGCATTGTCCCGCGGCAAATATTCCGTGGAGGACTATCCGTTCGCCCTTGAATTCGACGCCTTCCGGATCATCGCCCTCCATTGCGCGCGTCCCTTCAATCCCGTGCTTTCCTGCGGCTACATGGAACCGGAAACCGTCCGGTTCCTGATGCGCGAGGCGGCCCGGCTCAAGAAAAAACCGCTGATTTGCGCGGGACATTTCCCGATCCTCGGCAGGTTCTCCTTTGCTTCCGCGCGACGCCGTCTTTACGGCGCCGGGGGCGCCGCCGGACTCCTCCGCGACCGGATCATCGACCTTTCGCTCTGCGGACACGTCCACAAGCCGTATGAACTTCTGGATGCTTCCGGACGCGGCGAGATTGTGGCCGGGTCCCTGACCCGTTACGGAACGCTCGCGGAAATCACCTACGACACCGAGGCCGACACCTTCCGCCTCCGGCGCATTCACCTGAACCGCTGATTCCGCCTCGACGGGATTCACTCAGGAGCGCTTCAATGACACGGTCCGCGCGGATTCTGCATTTCCGGATGACTTCCGGATCGATGGTGTATTCCGTCCAGGAGGAAGTGACGGCCTCCGGAACGGCAAGAAGCGCTTCCGCTTCCGCGATCAAACCGGGATCTGTTCCGGCTTTGCGCATCTTCTGTTCCCGCAGGGTTTCCTCAAGAAGGGCAAGGACCTCATAGTCCTCGATGCCATCCCGAATGTTTTCCAGACGAATGCTCGAAAGAGGGGTGCCGTCCTTTCCCGGATAGAGAAGCATGCCGTCTCCGTTGGTGTTAAAAGCGAAAATATTCCATTCCACTCTGGGGTCCGGCTATTTCGGACCGGGAAGATCGCTGTTTTCCTGTCGTCGCACCGCATTGACGGAATAATACAGCAGTCCGTCGATCCGATGCTTGAAAAGCTGCCAAAATAAAACGCGCGGAACGGCACCTTCCTGATCGACGAAGAAATTGGCGAACGGCGCATGCGGCTCACAGCAGACATAAGCCCATACACCGTCTCCGTCCTTGCGGATGGCGTCCCACTCTGCCGGCGTGATCTTCGGATAATCCCTTATCAGAACGGTCCAGAGATTGAAACTTCCGCGCAGACGGGGAATATACGGATTGGCCGTTTCACGCCGGAAAACGGGATATTTCATACGGATGAAATCGCTCATCCGCCGGATGATCCGGTCCGACTTCTCACGCAAACCACGGTATTTGAACTCGCTTTCATCTTCCATGTGCACCGTCCAGGTGAAATCCTTCCAATCCGCTTTCCGTGCAAATGCCGCGATTCCGTCGAGACGGCGGATAAGGTTTTCCTCATAAAGCGGAAGCTCTTTTTCGGGGATGTTCATGGCGGTTTCCAGACAGGCAGCGCAGGCTGTGTTCATTCCGCGCCATAGCAGTAGGACAGATGTTCCAGAGGCGGAAAGATGCGCGGAGGCGTTTTCACGCTGTTCCAGTTGTAAATGAAAACCGGACTCAGGCGATGCGCCAGAAGGAAATCGTAAACCCGGAACCAGTCTTTTTCGGAAAGAAGGTCCTTTGCCCCAGCGGAATCATGGAAATAGTTCCCGTAGGCGCTTCCGGCAGGCGCCGATGCGGGAACACCGTATGCCTCCCGCGCGCGTTCTGGATGATACCATGCCTCCCATGTGCCGGGATGGAAGCTGAACTGGGTGCGGAGTTTGCCACGCAGTGGCAGATCGAAGGAACGGACCGTCAGTTCCAGAAGGACGGATTGTTTCTCCGCGCCCGCTGCGTTGAAGTCAATGAATCCCCGGTAGACGCCGATCGGCGTTCCCGTCGGAACCGTCACCGTGAAGAAGACGCTTCCGACAAATCCCCGTGCGACGGAAAAAGGTTCGCCCGGCATCAGGACGTCCGGCCAGCGGCGTCCGGTGCGGGTCAGCGTTCCCGTCCCGCTCTTCGTCCGGACATAGCCGACGCGATGCCAGACGATTTTCCCGGCCGGGAAAATTTTTCCATCCTCCATCCGGAGGTCCCGAACAGTGACAGAAACGCCGTCAAGGGCTTTGGCAAGCGGAATCAGCGCAACCTGAAAATTCTCGGATTCCCGTCCGGCAGCAGCAATCTCGGCCCGTTTCCAGCCGAGCGGAAATGAAAAATCATCGATTTCCGGGAACACTTTATCCATTCCGGAAAGCACCGTGACCGTGAAATCCGCGGCGGAAAGCACGGAAAACAGTGAGGAAAGAGCGATCGTAAGAAAAAAAAAGCTGTTTTTCATTTTTCCCGGTTCTTGCACGTTGAAATGCTAGAAAGAGTAAGGAATCCAGAAAGGGTGGTTGCTGTTGGTGTACAGAGGATCGAGCCGCGGACCATTCACATCGGGTACCGTCTCCGGCGTCATGGTTCCGACATGAAGATCGCCGAAGAAAAGGTTGCAGCGGTTTTGATGCCGAAACTGAACGGTGTCTTTGCCGTTCTTGGTCGGATTGTAACGGTCCGTCGCATAATAGGTAACCGCTCCGCTATTGCTCTCGGCCGCTATGCACAAACGGCTCGGCCACCTGATCCTCATCGCCTTGGGACAATTTTTCGAGGCGGGGACTACGTAGGCATTACCGCCCCAGGTGGAAACCGAATTATTCTGAATATAAAAAGTATTTTCGCGGTCAAGCGTCGGACACGTGTAGCGATTCCAGTATGTCGTCATGATGTAGCCGAGCCTTTGCTTTTCCGGAAAATAAGCACAGATGGAACCGTAAAACGGCCGGCCATCCACGTTGTATTCGAACATGTCATTATATCCGTAACAAGTGGGATAATATCCCTGATTGTCATCGATGTACATTGCGGTCATTTTGGCTACAGTACCCATATTCCCGAAACAGCGGATGGCCTTGGCCCGATCCCTGGCTTTGCCCAGCACCGGAAGCAGCAGAGAAGCCAGAATCGCGATCATCGCAATAACCATCAACAGCTCTATCATAGTGAATCTTTCCGGCAGAGCCATTTCAATCCTCCCTCTTTTGACATGGAACGGTTTTTGAATCATGATATTATTCTCCCTTCCGATTCTCTTGTTTTACCTGGAACGGCGCAATTTCTTCATCCCCGCGCTGATATGCTCCGACATATGGAAACTTCTCAGGCGAACCGGGAACCTCCGCGGAGGGAGACCATGCTGCCGGCCGGAAATTTCCTTTCCGGAAACCGGGTAGAACCTCCCCGGAATCGGACAGCGACTGCGGCTTCAGCGAAGGAACGAGCGGGACTGTGTGCTGCCACCAGATGCGGTTGTTTACATATTCGTAGCGGGAACTGCCACCTTTTTCCCACTGATCCTGATACTGCCGCAGCGTACCGGCCACGATCAGGTTGTTGTAGAAATAAATATTGTCGATCCGCTGATGGGACCAGTTCAGTTCCATGATCAGCGAACCATCCGGTTCAACGATCGTATTGTTGTATATCCACAACCCGCCGGGTACGGCAAGGTGTGTGCAGTCTACATTTTTCAGATTTTCCTTCAGGGTGGGATTCTTCCATTGACTGACAGGCGCGCCGATTTTAAACGGAGCTCCTCCTTTTTTGGACCACATGTCCTGATAAAGCGGCGTCCGGTAGAAGAGATTTCTGTAGATA
>MWCA01000083.1 GCA_002069785.1 Lentisphaerae bacterium ADurb.Bin242
TAGGAAAAACTTTTGGCGCTTCCCATCCTTTCCCATTTGGCTTCTTCCATGCAATCGCATCGGAGCGGTTCTTCCTCATTCAACTCCGTCCGGTCCGATTCTTCCTCCCCGAAAACCTCTCGCCCATGTCCTTCATGTCCGGGGTTCCCCCCTCCCTTTTTGGCTTGATTTTCCTGCGTGGCATTCCCTTTGAACACTTTTTTCGAACTGGGCGTACTCCATCCGAAGACTTCCTCGTCTCCGTGACGAATATTCAGTTTCTTTTCCAGTTCCTTGTTCCGTTTCTGAATCTCGCCAAACGCTCTTTCCAACTCTTTTTTCCGTTCCAGTTCCTTGCATAATTCCTCATGGCGCACTTCCGCATGGCGCAACTCCGAACGCAAAGAAAAGGTCTCTTCACGCAACTGTTTTACTTCTTCCACACAACTCCGGAAGTCTCTCTCCAGATTTTTCAGACGGCTGAACAACTCCGCATTGAGGGCCTGTTCTTCGCAGACGCGATTTTCCAGTCGCGACACCTCGTTTTCAAGGGCCGATATCTTACGCTTGTAATGACTGCTGTAATGCAACTCAACCTCGTTTCCAAAACTCAATTCTCTCCGCAAAATAGCACACTTTTTCAAAAGTACAAGCCCAATATCAAATTTTTATTGATTTTTTTTCAGAATTTCCGATACAACCCATAATTTTCACTGACGCATTACGGAATCAAGGAAAAATCGCCTCTTTCTTGCCGATTCCCCCTTGACAAATGCATGTTTTTGTTGTAGAATTAGAAAGACGGAATGATAATAATGAACAAGATAAAGCAGGAGAAGGCACGGATGGTTCAAAGAATTTTCATTTTCCTTCTGGTGTTTTGCGCAGCCGTCTCTTTTGCCGGTGACCTCACAACGAAGTCGGGAAAGATTTACAAGAATTATGCGATCATGGGAGCGGCTCCCAACGGGATCCGGGTGTTTCATGACGGCGGCGTGGTGGTCCTTCCCGTTTCGGAGTTTCCGCCAGAACTGAAAGAGGTCGTTGAGAAGATAGCCAAAGATATTCCGGCCGCAAAGAAGGCCGCCGCGGAAAAGGCCAAGGAACAGCAGGCCCAGGCGGCGGAAAAGAAAAAACAGGCCCAGGCGGAAGCGGCAAGACAGAAGAAAAGCGCCGCTCTCCTTGCGGAGGAAGAGAAAGCGGAACAGGAGAAACAGGCAAAACTCATCAAAGCAACTCCGGCCGCCAGCGGCGGCGCCACGGGAGGAAGCGGCAGCAAGAGTCTGGGGATCAGCCTCAAGAAATAGGAATTCATTGTCCGGCATTTTTTCCCGCCCTGTTTTGAGACACGGCGGGATTTCTTTTTTCCGGGGATTCCTTTGCGGGACTCCGTTCGCGGCGGCGCGAGGCAGAGGCGGTTATTTCCGGAAAACTTCCTGGATTGCCCCGACCACATCGTCCTGATCCCGTTCGGTCATGTCGGGGAAGAGGGGCAGGGAGACGATCCGGTCCGAGTTCCATTCCGTATTGGGCAGCGATCCGGCGCGGTGTCCGAGCGCCTCCCGGTAATACTTCTGGAGATGGGTGCAGCGGAAATGGAGGCCGGTGCCGATGTTGCGCTTTTTAAGTTCCGCCATGAACTCGTCTCGGGAGATGCCCGCCTTGTCCGAATCCACGCGGACGACGAACAGATGCCAGGAATGTTTGAACTTGTACGCGGGTTCCTTCAGCGGGATCAGTTCCTCGACGGCGGCCAGTTTTTCGTGGTAGCGCAGGGCCAGTTGACGGCGCTTCTCGTTCATTGCGTCCACGCGGGCCAGCTGACGGATTCCCAGAACGGCTTGCATGTCGGGCAGATTGAACTTGTAGCCGGGCTCGACCACTTGCGCCTGGGGAGCGCGTCCGTGGGTCTGGCGGTCATAGGCGTCCACGCCCAGCCCGTGGAATTTGAGGCTCCGGACCCGGTTTCCGAGCTCGGGGTTGTCCGTGGCGAACATGCCGCCCTCGCCGGTGGTGATGTTCTTGATGGGATGGAAGGAGAACATGCTTGTCCCCTTCGCGCCGATTTTTTCCCCGTTCCATTCCGAACCGAGGGCATGCGCGGCATCTTCGACCAGCAGGACATGATGTTTTTCGGCCAGCGCGCGGAGGGCGCCCAGCTCCAGCGCCGCGCCGGCGAAATGCACCGGGACGATCATTTTCGTGCGGGGAGTGATTCTGGATTCGATTTCCTTTGCATTGACCATCAGGGTATCTTTGTCGACGTCGACAAAGACCACTTTCGCGCCGAACAGAAGCGCTGTATTCGGGAGGGAGACCCACGTCATGGAGGGGGTGATGATCTCGTCGCCGGGGCCGATGTTCAGCGCGCGGAACAGCGCGTGCATCACCGAGGTTTCCGAAGTCATCGACACGGCGTCGGCGCACCCGGTGTATTGTTTGAAGTCCGCTTCCAGCTGGGCGCACTTCGGGCCTGTCGTGATCCAGCCGGAACGGAGGACGTCTCCGACCGCCTGAATGTCCTCTTCCGTGATGGACGGTTTGGAAAACGGTAAAAAATCTGCCCTCATCGGTATTCGAACTCCTTCCTGTGATATGAGTGTAAAAAAACTCTTTTTTCCGGGACCGGCCGCTTTTCCGTTCCGCAAAGAATCCGGACGGAGCCCGCAGAAAGTCCGCAAAAACATTTCATACAATAGCATTTTTCTTCTTTTTTTCCAGTCGGCGGTATGATTTCCCGTATTTTTATGGGGCGTGCAAAGAGGAAATCCTTCGACGGGAACGGCTGTCCGCTCTTTGGAAAAATCACCGGAGGCCGGAGAAATCCGAATTGATTTATTGCATTCCCGTGCTACTGTATTGCGGACTATGGCGGATTGAGACGGAATTTTCAGAAAAGCGAACCGGGGGCAAAAAGAATGTCCAGAAAAAGCATTTTCCTGTTTTGGCTGCCCGCGGCTCTGTTCTTTTTTTTCCTGACCGGTTCCCTGATCGTGACGGGATGCGTTCCGATGGAAGCGGTTCCAGGCAAAACGATCCCCGGAAACACGGGAGATCCGCCGGACCGCCTCAGTCCGAAAAACTCATCGGGGGCGCTTCTGTTTCTCAGCCGGAATCCCTTCCGGAACATTCTTTCGAGATTGTCCGAAAAGCGGCCGCTGACAAGGGGACTGATGCGTCGCGGGATTCATATTCCGCTGTTTCCTCCTGTATTATGCCTTCCTTCCGGCGGAATCCCTGAACGCGGGCATTATGCAACCTATTATTTCTGTTCTTTATCCTTCCATCAATGCGCCCGAACCCGGCCGGTCCGGGCGGGACCCCTTCCTCTCTGATCGTGAAGTGCGGCAATTCCCGGACTGTTCCGGGGACTCTTCCGCATGTCCTCCGCGTGCCTCCGCATGCGGGAGTTCCAAATGACTTCATTTTTCACGGGGTGTATTGTTGAAAACGATTCTGATTGTGTCTGCGGTTCTGCTGTGCCTCTTTTCCGTGCTTGCATTTGTTTATTGCACGATTCAAGACCGCAAAGAGGCGGAAAAAGAGAAAAAACAATAATTTCAAATGCCCGCTTTTTCCCCGCTCGCCATGGATGGGTGTCCATGGGGCCGGGGAAGAGTGTGCGGGAGAAACAGCGGAAGGTCCGCTCCGTGCCGGGACTCAGGCACGGTTTTTTTGTACACGATGGTCAGGATGTTATGGCCGTTCTCGAACCGGTAATCGACTGAATCCATGCTGGTCCTGACCATGAAGATGCCCAGTCCTCCGCAGGTGCGTTCGTCCGCGTCGAGGGTGACGTCCGGCATCTTGCGTTCCAGCGGGTTGAAGGGGAACCCGGAATCCGTGAAGGTGAGCCGGACGGATTCCCCGTCGTCGCTGAATGCCGTGACCGTTTTCCCGCCGGGACCGGTATAGGCGTAATGGGCGATGTTGACAAAAATCTCCTCCGCGGCGATCGAAATCCTTGTTTTGGCCCTGGGGGAGACTCCGGCCTTGTCCAGATTGGTATCCAGCCAGGCAAGGAGTTTCGGCAGGGCTTCCGTGACGGCTTCCAGTTCCAGACATTTCCCGGCCGGAGAACAGTATTTGACGCAGAGCATGGTGATGTCGTCGGCCTGTTCGGCGCCGGAGGAGAAGGCGTCGAGCGTGTCTTTCAGGCTTGTCAGCAGTTCTTTCGGCGACCCGGCCGGGAGCGAGCTCAGCGTATCCCGGAGCCGGTCCCCTCCGAAGAAATGGCCCGCGGCATTCTGCGCTTCGGTCACGCCGTCGGTGTACAGGAAGATCTCGTCTCCCGGCGCGATTCTGAATTCATGGCTCCGGTAGCGGACGTTTTTCATGGCTCCGAGCACCAGCCCCCGGTTAAACTTGAGGAACTCGAATTTTTCGTCCGAGCGCTTGAGCAGAGGCGGGTTGTGCCCGGCGTTCACGCAGACCAGTTTCCCGGAGGAAATCTCCAGTTCCCCGAAGAAGGCCGTCACGAACATGCCTTGTTCGTTGTTGGCGCAGAGACGGTTGTTCGCCTCCGTGAACACCGCGGCCGGCTCCATTCCCGCCTCCGCCAAGTTTTTGAGCTGCGTCTTGGCTTCCATCATGAACAGGGCGGCCGGGATGCCCTTGCCGGAGACGTCCGCGATCAGAAACACCAGATGGTCCTGATCGACCAGAAAGAAATCGTAGAAGTCCCCGCCGACCTCTTTGGCCGTGTGCATGGCCGCATAGATGTCGAATTCCGTCCGGTCGGGGTAGGGCGGGAACATGCGCGGCAGTACGGAAAACTGGATGGCTTTCGCGAATTCCAGTTCCGCGTCGATTCGCGCCGCGGCGTCGGAGATCGCCTGTTTCAGGGCGTCCACGGTGGTGTTGATGCCGCAGGAAAGCGAGGTGAATTCCGTGGAGTTGTGAACGTTGACTTTTTCGTTCAGGTTGCCGGCGGTGATCAGGGAAAGGGAGTCGTTGACCTTATAAATGCCCGAAATGACCAGCCGCTGGACCAGCACCGAAACCAGGATGAAGACCACGCCGAAGAGGATCAGGTTGACGATGATCAGAATGAAAATGATTGCGTTGCGGCTCAGATACATCTCCTTTTTCGGAAGGATTCCGACGATCGTATAGTCGGCGAAAGGCATGGCCATGCCCAGATATTCCTCGTCGTTGATATGGAGCGTGAACGGTTTTTTCAAGCGGAGTACCGACGGATTCACGCCATACTGGGTGATGGGGCCGGGTGCCAGCTTTTTGGTTCCGGCGCAGACGACCTGGTTTTCTTTGCAGAGCAGAATGGTGCCGTCGATGCCGATCCGGAAGGAACTGGCGATGTTGCGCACATCGGCGATCTGGACGGCCTCCTGTAGACGGCGCGGCTGAAATCCGACCTGGACGATTCCCGGGGTTCCGCGCCGGGAGACACCCGCATATTGGAAGAGTTCCTGGTTGATTCCCTTGGCCCGGGGTTTCTGTACCAGAGCGAAGTCGGGACGGGTCAGGGCGGGCATGAATTCGGCGGACTGTTCGGCGGAGGCCATGTCGTAGCCTTTATAGGCGGCCGGGATGGAGGCAATCAGAATGCCTTTGCCGTCCGAGACATGCACTTCATCGACATCCAGAAAAGCGCGGGTCTTTTCCAGGGCCTCCTGCGACAGGAGGATTTCCGGATGCTCTTCCAGAATCCGCGCGAAAGTCCGGGCCTTGAAAATCGCGATGCTCCGGGTCAGTTCCTCGATCCTTGCCAGGTTGCTCCGGGCGGTGATGAGCTGCTGTTCCGCATCCGTGATTTTCAGCAGGATCAGGCCGATCGCCGATTTCTGCGCCTGATCCGTCTGAATGTAGTAGGAAAGAGCGAAGATCAGCAGAAAGGCCGACGCGACGAAGACGAACAGCCATTTCTGGAAAGTTTCTCTCATGCGCGTTCGATCGTCAGGATGTCCGTGAAGCCGGTCATTTCAAAAACTTCCATGACGGATTCATTCACCTTGGTCAAGGTCATTTTCCCTTTTTTCTGGTTCATTTTCTTCTGGGCGTCCAGAATGACGCGGAGACCCGCGCTGGAAACATAGTCGATTCCGGCCAGGTCCAGCACCAGTTCGTTGATCTCCGCGAGGGCTTCCGGCGTGATTTCCTCCGCCAGGATCGAGGAGGTGGTGGTGTCCAGTCTGCCGTTCAGAACGAGTGTGAGCGTAAGCTTGTCAGCTTCCTGATTTTTCGAGATTTTCATGGCTTGGACTCCTTTAATTGGAGAGTTAAGGAATTTTTTCCTTGTTCCGCGCCGAACCCGGCGTGGACGGTTAGTTTCCGGAGAATCATGCGGGAAAGCGCTCCGTCCTCGGAATCATCCGTCAGGGGATTCCGGAGCGGGCCGCCGAAAAGGAAGTGCATTTCCACCGCGCCGTTTTCTTCCGATACGCCGACGGAAATGACGATGTCCTCCGTTTTCGGGAGGAGAAGATTCACGACGAGCTCCTCGATCACCAGCTGGAGATTGCGGAGCCGGTGCTGGGAGAGAAGCTGCTTCACGCCGAACTCCTCCAGTTCCGCGTTCATGTGATAGATGTCGAAGGCGCGGGAGTCGATGACATATTCCCATGTGCGGATTTTGTGGATGAACGCGCGCGTTTTCCGGTGCTGGGGCGCGTCGAAGATCTGGCGGGGCGTTCCCTCCTCGTGGATTTCCCCGTCGTCCATGTAGAACACCCGCGTGGAGACATCCCTTGCGAATCTCATCTCGTGGGTGACGATCATCATGGTCATGCCGTTTTCCGCCAGTTTCCGGATGACGGCGAGGACTTCGCTGACCATGGTGGGGTCCAGCGCGGAAGTCGGCTCGTCGAACAGGACGATCTCCGGTTTCATCGCAAGCGTCCGTGCGATGGCGACGCGCTGTTTCTGTCCGCCTGAAAGTTCGTCCGGATAGGCGTGGGATTTGGCGGCGAGGCCCACCATGGTGAGAAGCTTCATGGCTTCGTCGTAGGCTTCCTGGCGGCCCGTTTTGAGAAGGTGGAGCGGTCCCAGCATGATGTTTTCGATCACCATCAGGTGGCTGAAAAGGTTGAAGGACTGGAAGACCATTCCCATCTTCCGGCGGAGTTTCAGGATGTCCGTGGAGGGCGCCAGCAGGTTTTCCCCGTCCACGATGATCTCCCCGCCGGAGGGCGTTTCCAGGCGGTTCAGACACCGCAGAAACGTGCTTTTCCCGGTGCCGGACGGTCCGATGATCGAGATGACTTCGCCCTTGCTGATCTCGGCGTTGACGTCCCGCAGTACCGTGAGCGGGCCGAACTGTTTGGAAAGGTGTTTTACGCTGATCATGGCTGTTCCTTCACTCCGCGGACCGTTCTTTTCCGGTGCAGCGGATCCGTTTTCAGTTCAATGAGGGTCAGGAGGACGGTAAAGCAGTAGGCGATGGCGAAATAGATGAGCGCGGTGGCGATCAGCGGGAAGAAAGCCTCGTAGGTCCGGCTCCGGATGATGTCGCTGATCTTGGTCAGGTCCTGAATGGCGATGTATCCGACCACCGACGTCATCTTGATCGTGGAGATCACTTCCCCCTTGAAGACCGGCAGGACGTATTTGGCGGCCTGCGGCAGAACGATCCGGAAAAACACCTGGAACCGGCTGAACCCCATGGCTCCCGCCGCTTCGATCTGCCCCTTGTCCACGGCCTCGATTCCGCTCCGCAGCATCTCCGCGGCATAGGCGGCGAAGTTGAGGGAGAACCCGAGGATCGCCACGAGGACGGCGTTGATGTCGACACTGCCGAAGATCACATAGTACAGGATCATGAGCAGCACCAGGATCGGAGTCCCCTGAATGGCCCGGATGTAGATTCTCGCCGCCATCGAAGGCAGCATGCGCGGAGACCGCCGCATCATGCACACGCCGAATCCGAGCAGGGTCCCGCCGATGATCGAAAGCACGGAGATCAGCAGCGTCACATACAACCCCTGGAGAACCAGTTTGTAGCGGTCTTCCAGAATGAATGTGCGGTAGAAACTTTCCTTCAATCCACGTACGAACGAAGTCAGCTTCCCGAACACGGGCGGCGCCGGTTTGTCCTTTTTCACCAGGACGACCACGCCGCCCCGGTAGGTCGGCTCCGAGAACAGGACGCTCTTTTTGCGTTCCTCCGTGATGGTGAAACAGGCCATGGCAAGGTCGGTCTTTCCGGAAATGATGGACGGGATCAGCGAGGCCGCGTTCATGTTCACGAACTCCACCCCGTATCCGAGACGGTGGGCGGCGCGGAGCAGAAGATCGACCTCATATCCCGTGATCTCTCCGTCTTTGGTGTAGATGAACGGTTCCGAGTCGGCATTGACGGCGGCTTTCAGAATGCCCCGTTTGCCCGGACCGGGCTTGAAGGCAAGCTGCTTTACGGACTCGTCCATGCCGAACCAGACGGCATCGAGTTTGCGGAGTTCCCCGCTTTCGCGCATTTTGCGGATTTCCGCACTGATTTCGTCGCACAGCGCTTTCCGGCCGGGGCTGAAAATCATGGCGTATTCGTCATCGCTCAGCTTGACGTCCAGCGTGCGGAGCTTGTCGTTTTTTCGGACGATGATCCGGGCCATGGGTTCTTCATTCAGCATGCCTGCGATCTTGCCCGCCTGAAGCGCGGCGATCTGATCGGAGAAGTTGTTGAAATACTCGGGGACGGCGTCCGGCTGGTGCTTTTTCAGGAGGGCGTCGAAGTAGGAGCCGGTCAGCACCCCGATTTTTTTCCCGGCCAGCGTCTCCATCGGATTGTCCACATCCTTGACGACGGCCACGATTCCGCCCGAATAGATCTGGTCGGAGAACAGCACGGACTTCTTGCGCTCCTCGGTGACCGACAGGCAGGCGAGTCCCACATCGGATTTTCCCGCCGCGACCGACTGGATGACTGCGGCGAAATCCATGTCGTTGATCTGGATTCCGTAACCGAGGTCTTTTGCAATCCGGGAGATCAGGTCGATTTCATACCCGACGATCTTGCCGTTCAGGACGTAATTGAACGGCGTGACGGCGGAGTTCGTGGCGATTTTCAGAACGCCGTTCGGCCCCGCGGCCGGGGTGTCGACCTTTTTCTTCGACTCGTCGCGTCCGAACCAGATGGAGTCCAGCTCCTGCAGAACGCCGTCTTTGTAATATTGCCGGATCCGGGCGTTGATCTTGTCGCAGAGCGCCTGATTGCTCTTGGTGAACATCATGGCGTAGCTTTCCTTGGTCAGGGGGTCGGAAAGAATTTTGAGCTGTCCGACCTCTCCGAGAATATGCCGGGCGATGGGTTCGTCCAGGATGAAGGCGCTCAATTTTCCCTGCCGGACCGCCTGCGCCTGGTCCGCGTAGGTGTTGTAGTATTCCGGCTGGGCGCCCGGAACGCACTGAGCCAGCACCTGGTCCAGGATCGTTCCGGTGAACACCCCGACTTTTTTTCCGGCCAGTTCCCGGTAGTGGGTGATGCCGGAGGAGTTGCCTTTCTTCGCGTCCGGCAGAAGGGATTTGCGGGTCAGGAGGGTCTGCGGATTGGTGAAGTAGTCGATGGTGAAGTCCACGCTCCGGGCGCGTTCCGCCGTACGGATCATGTTGGCGATGATCAGGTCGGATTTTCCGGACTGGAGCGAGGCGATCAGCCCGGCGAACTTCATGTTCTGGTATTCCACGCGCATGCCCAGTTCATACGCGATCCGTTCGATCAGTTCGCAGTCCAGGCCGGCGTACGCGTTGTTCAGGAGGAAACAGACCGGTTCCCGGTCCGCGGCGATGGCGACCCGCAGTACCGGCGCGTCCGGTCCGCGCGCCGGGACCTTTGCCGGTTTGTAGGGAACGAGGGAATCCCGGAGCCAGCGTTTCTCGATGGCGGCCAGCGTGCCGTCCTCCTTGAACTTCTTGAGGACCCGGTTCAGCTTGTCGAGCAGCTCCGTGTTTCCCTTCCGGACGGCGATGGCGTTCGGTTCGTCGGAAAGACGGTCCGGCAGCAGGGCGAGGCCAGGATCGTGGAGCGCGTAGTTGAGCATGCTGGTGTAGGAGCCGAGCACATAGTCGACCTTCTCCCCTCGGAGGGCGGCGACCGCGTCGCTGAAAGTGTCGAAGCTGGCCCTCTGCGCGGTCGGATATTCCCGCTCGACCAGCCGTTCGCCGACGCTTCCCGTCATGACGGCGATCCGTTTCCCGTTCAGCGACAGGGCCGCCTGTTCCGGGCTCAGGCGGTCTTTGCGGACCATGACGCTGATGGCGGAGTCGATGTAGCGGTCGGAAAAGAGCATGTTTTTCTTCCGTTCCGGGGTTGCGTTCAGGCTGGCGATGAGAAGGTCGATTTTGCCGGATTCGGCCGCCGGGATCAGGGCGTCGAAGGTCATGGCGGAGACTTCCATGCGGGCATTGAGGAAAGCCCCGAGCCGCCGGATCAGTTCCAGGTCGAACCCGGTCAGATGTCCCGCCTTGTCGTAATAGGTCATCGGTTCGTTCAGCCCCTCGGTCCCGACTTTCAGCGTCATGACCGGCGCTTTCGGCCCCGGAATGTCCGGCATGGGCGGCGGTTGAAGGCTGAGCCAGCGGCTCCGCATATCCTGATAAGTCCCGTCGGCCCGGTAGCGTTCGATGAACCGGTTGACCTTTTCGATCAGTTCCGTATGGCGCTTCGGCGCGCCGATCACAATGGATTCTTCGGCGATATCCTCATGCAGAAGCGCCAGCGCCGGATTGACTTTGACCGCATATTCCATGCTGTGACGGTCGAACAGGAAGGCGTCGATCTTTCCGTATTGAACGGCGGCATAGGCGTCGGAAAGGGTATTGTAATACTGGATCTTCGCTTTGGGATAAAGCTGTTCTCCCACGGCCATTGCCGCCGTTCCCTGGAGAACTCCAATCCGGTATTCCTTTGCATTGAGCTGAACCGCGGAGCGGATCTCGTTTTTTTGTTTTTCCGGCTTTTTTCCGGAACACCCCGCGGCCATGCCGACGGCCAGAAACAAAAACAGAATCCCTACATATCGATAGAATCTTTGCAGCATACCCAACCCTGACGTCGATTGAAAAGCGTTTTTTCTTCCGGCAAATATACCGTATTCAATTCGGAAAATCAATAGGGGTTTCTGAAAACTTTCGGTTTTCGTGACATGGAAGGCCGCATCCTGCGCTTTCATCCGGGCGGACCGGAGGGCCGCTCTTTTTGATCGAATATTCGGAAGGTCTTTTTGAAAAAGCGGAATCCGGCCGGAAAAAAAACCGGAACCCTCTTGTTTTGAAAGTGTCTGCAATCGGTTGCGCCAAGAATAAAAAAACGCTTTTTTCTTCAATCGGGACTTGAAATAACCTGAAAAGGGAACATCTTACCGCGTACAGGAGCGCGAGGGAGTTTTTTTGTCCGCGCCCGGCAATGAAAATAGATGTAAGGATTCTATTCCATGACGGAATTCAAGATATCGGGTCTTCTGAGGCAATACAAAAAGATGATCATCTTTTCGGCCATTACCTCCATCATGTTCTCCAGTCTGGCCCTGACGATGCCCCTGATGCTGAAGGTTGTGATCGACCGGGTGCTTCCGTCCCGCGACTGGGGGCTGTTCTTCCTGCTGGTGGTCATCATGATCGCCATTTACACCCTCCGCTTCACCATACGGATGATCACCGGGTATCTGGGAACCTACACGGTCACCCGGATCCTCCTGGACGTCCGCCAGCGCATCTTCAAGCACCTCCAGAGCCTCTCCCTCCGCTTCTACGAGGAATACCGGACCGGCAAGCTCATTTCAAACGTCATCAGCGACGTCGCCCTCCTCCAGGGGTTGATCACCCTCTGCATCAGCATGGTCGACCAGTTCTTCACCATGGCCATCATCACGTTCGCGGTGTTTTTCATCAACTGGAAGCTGGCCCTGATCGCGATGTGCGCCCTCCCGATCCATTTCCTGAATTTCTATATTTTCAACAACATCATCCGCACGAATGCGAAGATTCTCCAGGAAAAGATGTCCGAGATTTCCGCCAACCTCGCGGAAACCATCAACGGGATCCGGGTCGTGAAGTCCTTCTCGAAGGAACGCACCGAATGCCGCCTCTTCTTCAGCAGCCTGCGCCCCACCGTGGAGCTGGCGGTGAAGATGAACCAGCAGGGGAACGTCTGCAACGGCATTTACGAATCCCTGATCGTCATGACCTATCTGATCATCATCGGCTGCGGAATCATGATGATCGGCCCCGATTTCACCGTAGGCGACTTTGTCGCGTTCTACACCTACATCGGCATCCAGGTCGGCCCCATCGCCAACCTCGCGGCGCAGATGAACTCCGTGTCGCAGGGACTCGCCGGCGCTCAGCGCATCATGAAAATCCTGCGGGTGATTCCCGAAATCAAGGATTCGCCGGACGCCATGATCGCCGGACGCTTCAAAGGCCGGATCGAGTTCAGCCATGTCTCCTTCAAATACGCGGACGCGCCGGTCCTCCGGGACTTCTCCCTGGTCATTGAGCCCGGGGAGAAGGTTGCGCTGGTGGGACCTTCCGGCTGCGGAAAATCCACCATCGGAAACCTGCTGCTCCGTTTCTATGATGTCACGGAAGGCTCCATCCGGATCGACGGCCGCGACATCCGCGCGTTCACCCAGGATTCCTACCGCGCCAACATCGGCGTTGTTCTTCAGGAACCGTTCCTTTTCAGCGGCACGATCCATGACAACCTTACCTACGGCCGTCCGAACGCAGACGCGGAGGACGTCCAGAGAGCGGCGGAAATGGCGAATGTCGAGGAATTCGTCCGGAAACTGCCCCAGAAGTACGATACGGTGATCGGAGAAAACGGCGCTTCCCTTTCCGGCGGACAGAAACAGCGCATCGCCATCGCCCGCGCGGTCTTGAAGAATCCCGCGATCCTCCTGCTGGACGAGGCCACCAGCGCGCTGGATACCGTGTCGGAAAAATTCGTGCAGCAGGCTCTCGACACCCTGATGCGCGACCGCACCACGGTGATTATCGCCCACCGCCTTTCCACCATCAGCAACGCCGACAAGATCGTTGTTCTCAAGGACGGCAAAATCGACCAGCTCGGCACACACGACGAACTGATGGCGGTCGAAGGCACGTACAAGTCGCTTTACCTGACGCAGCAGAAGACATCCGCGGAAGGAATTTCTCCGGAAGGGGCCTCACCGGAAGGGACCTCTCCGGAAGGAATCTCTCCGGAGAATGACAGCATCTTCTACAAGCAGCATCCGAAGGCTCTTGAAATCGAACGCAAAGCCAGGAAAAAATGGTAATTCTGCTTACTTTATGTTTTGTCGGCTGCCGACGCGGTATGTGCGCGGCGAACAGGCATTCCTTTTCTTGAACCAGTTGGAAAAATAAAATTCGTCGCAGAATCCGAGCATGGCGGCGATTTCCTTGAGCGGCGAATTTGTATTTTTCAGATATTGCTTTGCCCCGGTGTTGCGCAGCTGCTGGAGGTATTGGTAGGGGGTCGTGCCCCATGCCTGACGGAAGATCCGCTGCATCTGGGCTTCCGAACGGCGGATCAATCCGGCGAGTTCCGCGCAGGAGACATTCTGAGAGCAGTTTGCATTCAGGTAATCCCGTAAAATCCGGGCGTCGGGAGCGGTTTCTTCCCCGCGATGTTTCAGCAGCCATCCCCGCAGCACGACGAACATCCGGAGCAGTGCCAGTTCCGGCGCTTCCGGCTGGGAAACCTCCGTCTCCGTCAAGGAGGCGAACAGAGCCCGGAACTCTTTTCCCAGCGGACAGTCCGGAAAATAAAACCGGCCGCGCAACTGGTATGCGCCGTAAAGCGTATCGGCCAGCGAACCGGTAAAGTCGATCCAGAATTTTTCCCATGGATCATCGGCATCGGCGTGAAATTCGTAGGCGACGCCGGGAGGAATAAGAAAAACGTCCCCCTGTTTCACGGAGAAATAGTGGTTCCCGACATTGAGGTGTCCGCGTCCGGAGACAATGTATTCCAGGAGATAAAGCCCTCCTCCCTCCGTGCTGATTTGACGGCAGGACGCAGATTTTGCCTTGGTGATGCCGCCATAGCAAAAACTGAAAAGATGATCCCCCGCATACCAGGGGAAATCATAGACGATTTCATCGAAGTCTTTTGAAGTATTCCGGTTTTTCTGGATAAAATGCATGGAATCCACATGTTTTTGTATTTTTCACTCATGGTAAAAAACCATCTTTGCCTATATTGTATTCCGCAGAGAGCAAAAAAGCAATCCGTAAAAGTTCGGAAAACACAAGTTTTTCTTTGAAAAATGCCCGGGAAAGGAAGTCGCCGCCCCGATGAAAAAAGACAATTTCACATTAATCGAACTGCTGCTAGTCGTTACGATCATCGCCATTCTGGCCGGGATGCTGCTGCCGGTGTTGCAGCAGGCGCGGGAACGGGGCAAGAGCATCGCATGCATCGGCAACCTGAAACAATATGGAGTCGCGGCAGCCGGTTACTCCAATGATTACCGGGAATATATCCCGTTCGCTTATAACGGAGACGATACCGCGAACTACAGCGGGTATGCCGGCCCGAAAGGAAATGACGCCTGGTATGTTTATCTCGGGCCTTATATGGGGCGGCAGAAAAAATCATTCATGGGACTGTTGAACCATGACAACGCCCGGCTGGGATATGAGCCGCTGGGATGTCCGGCGCAGACCATCGTAAATCCGGCCGTGATGTACAGTTACAGCGTGCCCGGCTGGGTTGCCATTCACGTTCCCACGCCCAACGGGAATTTCTATCAGGGCAGAATCTCCCAGATCATCCAGCCGTCGAAACGGATTTTCATTTACGACGTCAAGGGAGGTCAGTACACCTGTTCCGTCAACACCATGGCTGCCGGCGAATGGAGCAATCCCTATCCCCGCCGGCATATGGGACAGCCCAACACGCTGCTGTTCGGCGGGAATGTGAAGGCATACCCGTTCCGGAAGCTTTATTCGCTGGGAATGTATGTCTGGCACACTCCGTTCACGCCGTATGACGGTTTCCTCTATGAATAGCGATCGTGTCGCCGGTCGAAGAATATTTATGGCCTGATCCATACAGAAACGGAGGTATGATGAGAATGCGAATCGGAATGCTGGCAGCCGGACTTGCGGTTTCGGCGGAAATGATGCTTTACGGCAGCGAACCGCTCGGAAAGGCGCTCAAACTGTATCTTGACTGCGACAACACGACGCTCCCCTGCAAGGATTTGCGTCCGATTGCCTCCCAACGGACAATCCGGCTGGCGGAAGGCCGGTTCGGTCAGGCCTACCGCCTGGAACGGACCACCCGCAACCGCATCGATCCGAAAGGATGGATTCTTGACGGTGCGGTGAAAAACAGTACGGACGGCAGTATTCTTGAATTTACGGGGAATGGCACGGCGGCACAGGCGTTTTTTGATTTGCCCGGAGGCCCGAACGCGCTCTCTTTCCGCTGTTCCGGGAACGGGAAACTGATTGTGAAAACCCGTTCCGCCGGACAGGAGAAACAAGTGGCGGAATGGACCGTTTCCCCGCAGGAAAGGAGCGGTCTTGCCGTGCTGGATTTCAACGGCAATGAAGGCGTTGCCGTGCTGGAAGCGTCCGGACAGCTCAAATTGAGTGAAATCATGCTGGATGCCGGCATTGGATATCCGGTCAGCTATGTTGCGCCGGGACAGCAGCGTCCCTGCGATGGCTTGAGGCTCGACCATGCCGACCGTTACTTCGACTTGCGGCAGGGGAGTTTCATTTGCTGGCTCAATGCCCCGTGGCTTCAAAAAGAGACGTGCGGAGGCGCCACGTCGTTCCTCAATATTCTGAGCAGCCCCGCCGTGCGGAAGTACAATTCCGACAATATCGCGCTGGGCGTTTGGAATTCGATGCCCCGGACGCCCGGCGAAAAAAGCTATCTGGCCGTAATGATGAAGGATGAGACCGGCCGCGGCGGCGGAGGCGTTACCGCGCCGGAGTCGGAACTTTTCGACCCTGCGCCGTGGCGGCATGTGGTCCTCAACTGGCAGTATGCCGACGGAAAAATGACCGTTGAACTCATTCTCGACGGCGGACGGAAACGTTTCAAAAACACGGCCGGCTATGTGCCCGGCCCGAAGCCGCTTTACGGCCACATCGGGCTTGTTTACGACCAGGTCGCGCTCAATGGCCTGATCGATGAAATCGCGGTCTTTTCGCGCACCTTGACCGAGGACGAAATCAAGACGATTTATTCCTCGGATAAACCCTTGAAAGAACTGCTGGAGGGAAAGTAAAGTGAGACTCTGTCTGTTTGCCTTGAGCGCCGCGGTCCTGGCCGTCCATGCCGATCCGCTCGAACTGGTCAAAAACGGGAAAAGCGACTATGTGATCCTGGTGAAACCGGCCGCATTGCCCGCAACGATGGCGGCCGCCGAGGATTTCCAGCGGTATATTGAAAAGTCCACCGGAGCCCGGCTGCCGCTGCGCAAAGCGGAGAAGGCCGAGAAGCCCGCTGTCAAAATCGGTTTCCTCAAAGTCGGCACGCCCGAAGGTTTTGTGATCCGGACCGAGGGAAAGGACCTGCATATTTCCGGCGACGATACCGGCGGGATGCCGTACGGCATGAACTGGTGGGTTTCCGGAGCCAACGCCCGCTGCGGCACGTGGTCGGGGGTCTGTGATTTCCTCGAAAAACAGCTCGGCATCCGCTGGTTCTTCCCCGGCGAACTCGGCGAATATGTGCCGAAACGGGATCGTCTGATCGTGCCGGAGTTGAATTATTCCGATGCTCCGAAAATGGGATGGCGCGAAATTTCGTGGCTGGTCAACTGGAAAGACATGCCGCAGCCCGACCGCATCGCCATGTATGCCTGGAAACGTCATAACCGGGTCGGATTCCATGTGTTTCAGCGGCACACTCATGCCTGGGGGCTGTATTTCAATCCGAAGGATCTCTTCGACGCTCATCCGGACTGGTTTGCGATGCTCAACGGCCGCCGCTCGAAAATCAACCTGTACAGCCACGAACCGGCGATGATGTGCACCAGCAATCCGGAAGCGGTCAAGGCGTTTGCCGGCAATATCGTGAAGTTGTGCACCGAAAAGCCGTGCGACATGTTTCCGATTTCACCCAACGACGGCGGCGGGTTCTGCGAGTGTCCGAAGTGCCGGGCGCTCGATAAAATAAACCCCGACGGCTCGCGGAACATGTCCAACCGGATTTTTTCTTACGGCAACGCCCTGGCGAAGGAGGTCAACAAGCGACTGCCGGATCAGATGCTCGGACTGTATGCCTACAGCTATTTTGTCGAACCGCCGGATTTCGGTCTTGATCCCCATATTTCCATTTGCAACGTTCACAATTCCTGCAGCTATACTTACCACGACCCGGGAATCCGCGCGGCCCATCTGGAGCAGCTGCTGCAATGGCGGAAGAAAGCCAGACACATACATTTCCTGACTTTCCCCGAAGGCATGGGGTGTCTGAATACGCCGGTGTACAACTTCAATGGAATCAAAATGCTTTTTGCCAATCTCCGCAAAGCCGGAATCGACAGCGTCGGATACGCGGCCTCGACTGGATTCGGAGCGTCCGGACTCAATAAATATATGGTTGCCAGACTGCTCTGGGACCCGGAATGCGACATCGATGCCGTGTATGCGGATGCGCTCGACGGAGCGTACGGCGGTGCGGCTTCCCTGGTCCGGGATTACTTCGCCGAAGTCGAACGGCGGATCGCGCGATTCTATACGGAAGGCCGCGTCAGCGAGGATGTCTCGCTCGGAACAAGGCGGATTTTCCCCGGACTGTACGAACGGTGTTTTCCGGGGCTGGCCGACGCATGGCTGAACCGGTTGAAAGCGGCCCGTCAGAACCTTTCCGACCCGGGACAGAATGCCCGGATCGGCATGCTGATCGACGTGCTCGAATATACGGAGCTCGGCGTTCAACTGCACCGGATTTCCAGAAAGGTCTCGGGAACCCCGAAGCCGGAAACCGCCGATCTGGTGGCGGCCTTGAAGCTGCTGGAACGCCGGGGAACGCTGGAGGAACGGATGCACCGGCTGCCGGACAATATGTCGATCGCGGGGATCCGTTCCTATGAAAAAGAGGCCATGCCCTACTTCTCCGCCGCGGTCTATAAGAATCTGCTGGCGGCGCGGACCCAGAAGCGGGTCCGGGTCAAACGCATAGCGGAGCCGGTCAGGATGGACGGCCGGTTGGAGGAAGCTTTCTGGACAGGTTTGCCGGAACTGCACATCGATCTCGATATGAAGGAAGGCGAAAAACGTCCGGTGGGCGCGGTCGCCAAACTGGCGCTGACCGGAGACAGCCTGCTGGTCGGAGTCCGTTGCTCCGAACCGAAAGTTTCGGAGATGACGGATTCCGTCACGCAGCGCAACGGTCCGGTCTGGAGTGAGAACAGCATCGATCTCTTCCTGGACCCGTCGTGTCAGGGAAAAAACTATTATCACCTGATTTCCAATTCGCTCGGCACGCTTTTTACCGCAAAATGCGGCACGAAGGATTCCGCGTGGACACCGGAAATTCAGACCGCTGTTTTCCGCGGCAAGGATTTCTGGAGCATCGAAATTGCCATTCCCCTCAAGACGCTTTCGGATCGTCCGGTTCACGGCAGCGTCTGGGGATTCAACATCAACCGGGCACGGCGTGTCGGACAGATGAAAACGGAATACACCTGCTGGAGTCCGACGTTCGGAGGTTTCGACCAGCCCGCCCGTTTCGGACGGATTATCCTGGAATAAAGGCCGGAACCTGCCGTTTTTTTGCATTCCGTCGGGAAAAGGGGAACGCCGGGTGGAATCCCCCGGTGTTCTGCGCCTGGAATGCCCGGCCGGAAGCAAATCCTTTCTTTCTCTCCTTCCAATCTTTTTCCTGAAAAAACTCTTCTTACTTTGTTTTTGTTCGGATCCTTGCAATTTCATATTCTGTCATATATATTATAAATAAGAACAATTAAGTTTCATAATGTGAACTTTTGAAGGGAGCGTCCAATGATCAAAGTGATGGACAAGACCTTTGCCATTCTGGAAGAGATCGTCATTTCCTCTCCGGAGCCGCTTCCCCCGCTGGAACTGTCGCGGCGGCTCCGATTGAACCGGGCGACCTGTTCGCGCCTGCTCAAACTTCTGCTGGATTCCGGCTATATTCTCCAGGTGTCCCGCCAGAAGGGGTATGTCCCCGGACCGAAGATTCTCACCCTGAGCAATATGGCGGCGTTCCGGAAAAATCTGCTGGCGGTCGCCCGGCCGGTGATCGACCGTTGTGCGGAGGCGCTTCAGAATTCGGTGCAGATCGCCCAGCTCTATAACGGGAAGCGGTATATTCTTTACTACCGCAATTGCAATCCGCGCCGGGTCATCCGTCTCGACCGGCTTTCCTTCGACGATCTTTTCTTCACGGCGACGGGGCTGATGCTGGTCGCGCATCGGGAACCCGGAGAACGCATGGAGCTGTTCCGCCGCCTGAAAGCAGAAGGAAAACCCTTCTTCGAGGAGTTCAAGAATGGAAAAACCATTCAGAAAAAGCTGGATTCGATCTGCGGAAGCGAGTTTTTCGAGTGCAGAAAAGGCATCCAGTGGATTTATGCCTTCCCGGTTTTTGAGAACGGTGTTTTTACCGCGACGCTGGGGGTCAGCATTCCCTTTTCGGAATATAACGATTCCTATCGCCGGAAAATAGTCAAACTCATGAAAGAGGCGTCCCGGGAGATTTCGCTCGGGGTGTCCACGCTTCATTCGATCGGCTGAAAAAGGAGAACGGCAATGGAAGAAATCAAAGGCAAAGCGGCATTGGTGACCGGCGGTTCGCAGGGGATCGGGCGCGTGATTGCGCTGTCCCTGGCGGACAAGGGCTGCCGGGTGGTGGTGAACTGTGCGAACAACCCGGACAATGCGCAGAGGGTCGCGGATGAAATCATCGCAAAAGGGGGCAGGGCGGAGGTCTGTCGCTGCGACGTTTCCGACGAGAAGGCGGTGGAAGCCATGTTCGACGCGCTCGGACGGATCGACATTCTTGTGAACAATGCCCGTCTCGATCCCTGGCGCCGGACCGCGGAGATGTCCGAGGGCGAATGGTGGTCCAGGGTCATGGATGTGAACCTGAAGGGTGCGTTCCTCTGCTCCATGGCGTTCTTCAACCGTGCGAAAAATTACGGCTGGGGACGGATCGTGAACGTTGCTTCCGTCCGTTCCTTCATTCCGGCGGAAATGACCATGATCGCCTACGGCGTTTCCAAGCTCGGAATGCACGGGATCACCCGCGCCATGGCCCACAACGGCGCCCCGTTCGGGATTACCGCCAATACGGTCTGCCCCGGAATGGTGATCACCGAGAACATCAACAAGCGCCTCACTCCCGAGAAATACAAAAAGGAGCAGGACGCGATTCCGCTGGGGCGTCCCGCCGCGAGCGAGGAAATCGCGGACGCGGTCCTGTTCGTGATCGGCAACGGGTATGTGACCGGCGAAACAATCAATATCAACGGCGGCATGTATTATGCGCCCTGAAAATCGGAAAGGAATTCTGGTCATGGAAACATTCTCCGTGCAAGATCATGCCGACAGCCTCCTGCCGGCTGGAAAACAATGGAAACTTGTCTGGTCGGATGAATTCGACGGGACTGCGCTGGACACCTCCAAATGGGGGTTCCGCCTCCATTTCTGGGGAAAACCCTTCCCCGCGTTCACGGATCAGGGCGTCTTTCTGGACGGCAGAAGCCATCTCCAGCTCCACATCGTGAAGACCCCGGACGGCAGGTATTGTTCCCCGCAGCTCCAGACGGCCTCCCTGACCTACGACATTCCCCGGGACAGCGGCGGCTTCTGGCCGTTCGGCAAATACGAAACGCCCCGCTTCCTTCATAAGTTCGGGTATTATGAAATCCGCTGCCGCCTGAACCGTCAGGCCGGATGGTGGACCGCCTTCTGGCTCCAGTCGCCTTCGATCGGCGCGCACCCGGACGCCTCTCAGTGCGGAGTGGAATGCGACATCATGGAAAGCCAGGATTATGCCGAGCAGAAGATCGTCCGCTGCGGCAACATCTGGAACGGATACGGAGCCGACGGCAAAGGGTCCGGGCACAAGCACTATCCGCCGGCGGACACCCCGGACGGCTGGCACCGCTTCGGCGTCGACTGGAGCCGGGACGGCTATGTGTTCTACACCGACGGCGAAGAAGTCAACCGGGTGGACGGTCCGGTCTCCAACGTCGAACAGTTCATCCTGGTCACCACCGAGTGCATGGGATACCGCAATACTCCTTCGAAGGCGAGCCCCCTGCTGGACAAGGTGGTGCTGCCGGAATATTTCGAAGTCGATTTCGTGCGTGTTTTCGATGAAGTTCAATAAGGAGAACGGAAGAAAATGAAAATCACATGGCTTGGACAAGGCGGTTTCCTGCTGGAAAGCGGGGGATACCGGCTGGTCGTCGATCCCTATCTCAGCGACTGCGTGCGGAAGAAGGAAGGGCTGGCGCGCCTGCACCCGTTTCCCGTCGAACTGAAAGACCTGAAGCCGGACTGTCTGCTGGTCACGCACGATCACATGGACCATCTGGACCCCGACGGCGTGCCGCGGATTCATGAGGCGTATCCGGCATGCCGTTTCGCCGGCCCCGACCGTTCATTCCAGCATTTTCTCGCCCTCGGCATCCCGGAAACGCAAGTCACCCGGATTCCGATGAATTCGACTTATTCTTTCGGTCCATTCACCGTGACTTCGGTTTTCGCCGCGCACAGCGACCCGACCGCCTGCGGTTACGTCATCGGGGCGGAGGGCAGAAAAATCTATCTTTCGGGCGACACCAACTACGATGAACGCCTCCTGTCGGATTCCCTGCGGGGCATGGACCTGATGCTGGTTTGCATCAACGGCAAGCTCAACAATATGAACTGCGCCGACGCCCTGAAATGTGTGAAGGCGCTCCATCCGAAAGCGGCTCTGCCCATGCACATCGGCCTCTTCGCGGAAAACACCGCCGATCCGGCGCCGTTCGTCGAAGGATGCGGGGCGCTTGGAATCCGCTCTTTTGCCATGACCCCCGGAAAGGAGTTCGAATTATGAAGATCACGGCCGTCAGGACCTTCCTCTGCAATGCATTCCGGACGAACTTTGTGTTCGTCAAGATCGAGACGGACGCCGGAATCCACGGCTGGGGCGAAGCCACGCTCGAATACAAGGAACTCACCGTCCAGGCGGCGATCCATGACCTCGACAGTTATCTGATCGGCAAAGACCCCCGCAACATCGAAGCGTTCCGCCACGATGGCTACCGCGACGCCTACTGGCGCGGCGGTCCCGTCCTCATGAGCGCGATCGCCGGAGTGGAAATGGCGCTCTGGGACATCAAGGGCAAGGCTCTCGGCGTGCCGGTCTGCCAGCTTCTCGGCGGCAAGGTGCGCGATGCGGTTCCCGTCTATGTCAACGGCTGGTTCTCGCCCGCGAAGACTCCGGACGAGTTTGCCGAAAAAGCGCTGGAGGTCCGGAAAAACAAATATTCCGGATGCAAGTGGGACCCCTTCGGAAAGGCCTGGCTCCAGATCGGAAAAAAAGAGCTCGACCAGGCGATGGAATGCGTGGCGAAAGTCGCGGAGGCGGCTGGTTCGGATGTCCAGCTTCTGATCGAGGGACACGGCCGGTTCGACATCCCCACCGCGGTCAAGATCGGCAGACGCCTGGAGGAGTTCGACATCTTCTGGTTCGAGGAGCCGATCCCCCCGGACGACAAGGAGGGCATGCGCGAGGTCAAGGAACGCGTGCGCGTTTCGATTGCCGCCGGGGAACGCCTCTACAACCGGTACGAATACCGGCAGTTCTTCGATCTGAACTGTGCCGACTACATCCAGCCCGACATCTCCCACGCGGGCGGAATTATGGAAATGCGCATGCTCGGCGCGGAAGCCGAGGCGCGGCATATCGGATTCTGCCCGCACAATCCGTCCGGACCCGTGGCCAACGCGGCGACCCTCCAGATGGCGGCCTGCGTGCCGAACTTCGTCATGCTGGAAATGATGATGACCGATGTTCCGTGGCGGGCGGACATCTGCGACGAGGACCTCACGCTCCGCAACGGCAGCATGGTGATCCCCGACCGTCCCGGACTGGGAATCGAGTTGAACGAGAAGGAGCTTCTCAAATATCCGTACATCCGTACGGAATTGAGGCATTACCGCGGCGACCTGACCCACATCCGGCCTCCGAATGCGGTCCGCTACTACAAGCTGGAAAACGACTGAGTTTTTCCGTTGCCTCCGGGAACGGATCATGCAAAACGGAAATACCGCCGGTGCGCCCGCGGTCCCTGGGGGCTTTCAAAAGATTTTCTTCCTTTGAATTCAAACTTCCCCTGCCGGATTGAATTTCAGTTCGCGACGGAGGCCCGAACCTGCCCGTTTTTACGGGGATGAAAAATGGATCGCCTGAACATGCCGTCGCATGATTTTCAAATGAGGGTTTGCAAAGCAGAAAAACAATAGTAAATTACAAAAGGGATATTTCATCCAATTTCCATAAACAGGAGAATATGCCGCCGAAACAAAAATAAGCAAACAATATTGACAGAATGCCGGGAAATTCCCCGGCATGTGCGTGCTCCGGAAAATCGCCAAAATTATTTTGAGATACGCGATTCTATGCAAACAAAGCTTTTGCGGCTTTGTGCTTGTTGTAGAATCGTTGGCTTTGGCGAGCCATCCGGAGTGCGGCAAGTCAAAGCCGCTTTTCATGCGGCGGAAAGGGAATTATGGAATGGAAGCTTCTGGCCGCATCGGGTATTCTGGCCGCCGTGGGGAGTTTTTGCTGGAGTTTCTGGCGCGAGTGCCGGTTGAAGC
>MWCA01000084.1 GCA_002069785.1 Lentisphaerae bacterium ADurb.Bin242
CCCGCCTGCCTCTTCCCCAATCAGGAGCCCAATTTCCACAAAGTCGCCAACTACCCAGCATTGAAGATTCCGCAGGAGATTGTCCGCAATTACGCCATCGGCATTTCCGTTCCGAAAGTCAGCGCGCTGAAGGACGGCCGTTATCAGCTCAGCGGCGTCGTGGAAAACAACACCGGAAAGGAACTCCGCGTCACGCTCTCCGCAACGGACTCCAAAGACAGCAAAACGCTCGGTTCCGCCGATCTTTCCCTCAAGAAAGGGAACAATCCCTTCACCATGACGGCCGCCGGCGGCGACTTCAAGAATTCACCGGTAATTTTCACGCTCAAAACCGGAGGAAAGGACCTCTGCGTCCAATATGCGCGCCCGGAAGAGTTCTCGCTCTTCTCCGCTTATACGCACCTCAACTATTATATGAACGAACCGGAAGCGCTCTTCCGCGTCTCCTGCGCCCTGGAAAAACCGGAAACCCTGACCGCCCGCCTCCAATGCGGCAGTCTTCAGACGGAAAGCAAGGCGGCGGAAGAATTCACCATACGTCTTCCCCTGAAGGACCTCCCGGACGGAACCCACGAGGCGGTTGTGGAGCTCTACGGCAAATCCGGTAAAGTCGCGGAAACGAAAACCGTCCTGGTCAGGAAACCTTTCCGCAAGGGCGCCGTCCGGATCAACCAGCACCGCCGCTGTCTTGTGGCGGACGGCAAAAACATTCTCCCCTTCATGCCGCTGATCAGTATCTGGCCCTTCCAGAAGAATAGGGAAGATGTAGTCAAATTCCTGGCGGAAAACGGCTTCAAATCCGTGATGATCGTCATTTCCCGCAACGCTGTCGACAATGCGAAAAAATTCATGGAAGCGGCGGAAAAACAGGGCATCAAAGTGCTTTACTGGGACGGACAAACCCGCACCATGACGGACGAACAGCTCGCGCAACAGGCCGGAATGCTGGGCGGGTATTCCAACATTCTGGCCAACCTGGTTATCGATGAACCGGAACTCTACACAAAGTCGGACGAGACAAAAGCGCTCCTCTCGCGGGTGCGCGCAAAATCTCCTTATTACCCCGTCTTCATGAACAATACCGTGATCGGCATCCCGAACCGTTTCGCGGACCTGAACACGGACATCCTGATGCTGGACGACTATCTCACCAACAAGGAAAACCGGACCGTCCGGGAAATCGTCGACCAGATGGACATCCTATGGAAGGCGGGCAAATCCGAACACAAGCCCTGCTACTATTTCCTGGTCGGAAACAACATGCACAACCACTACCGGGAGCCGACCGCCGCGGAACAGGTCGCCGAGACTTACGGTTCGATCGCGGCCAACTGCACCGGACTCACCTATTTCATGGGAATTCCGTCCTATCCGGAACACTGGAAGGCCTATCTTGCGCTGAACCGCGAAATCCTCGCGCTCAACGATGTAATCCTCTCCGATGAAACGGTTCCGGAAGCCGCCCTTTCCGACGCCACACTCCGCCACATTACCCGCAAACACGGCGGATATCTTTACGTCATCGCGGCCAATATCGACAACCATCCCTCCTCGGACGTCGTCGTCACCCTGCCCTCCGGGCTGAAATACGACGACAGCGCCGAAGCGATGTTCGAGAACCGCCGGCTCAAGGTTTCCAACGGAAAATTGACGGATTCCTTCCCGGGTTATTCAAGGCGCGTCTACAAAGTGAAACTCCGCTGAAAATCGCTCCCGCGGATGCCAAGGGCGCCTCTCTCCAACGGGAGGTGCCCGTTTTTTTTTGCCGACGCGGCAAAATGAAAAAATAGACGTCATGAGGTCGAAGGGATTCTCTGCCCGGATGGTTCCATGGCGTCCGCATGGCGGCGCCGCAGATGTTCCAGGCAGACATAGATCGAAGGCGTGACGAACAGCGTCAGGAGCTGGGAGAACAACAGTCCGCCGACGATCGATACGCCCAGCGGCTGTCTCGACTCGCCGCCTCCGCCCCAGCCGACGGCAATCGGGATGCCCGCCATGATCGCGGCGGCGGTCGTCATCATGATCGGCCGGAAGCGGACGAGACACGCCTGAATGATGGCTTCCGAAGGCGACAGCCCGCGTTCTCGCTGGGCGGTGATGGCGAAGTCCACCATCATGATTCCGTTTTTCTTGACGATCCCCACCAGCATGATGATCCCGATGAATCCGTACAGGGACAAGTCGATGCGGCAGACCATCAGCGACAGCAGAGCCCCGAATCCGGCAAACGGCAGCGCCGTCAAAATCGTCACCGGATGCCAATAATCTTCATACAGGATTCCGAGAATGATGTAGATGACCAGAATCGTGACCGCCAGCAGCAAAAGCATGCCGGAAGTCGAATCCTTGAACGCCTGGGCCGTGCCCTGGAAAGAGGCGGACACCGAGACCGGAAGGAGCGGGGCGATGTCCTTCTCGATCTGATTCACGGCGTCGCTCAAGGCGTATCCCGGCTTGACGTTGAAGGAGATCGTCACCGAGGGGAGTTGTCCCGAGTGGTTCACCGTCAGCACCCCGGCCGTCTTGCTCATGACCACCAGATCGGACAACGGCACCAGCGCATTCCGGTCGGAACGGACATAAAGCAGGTCGACGGCGTTGCGGTCGGAACGGAAGGCGTCCTTGAGTTCCAGCAGGACGCTGTACTGGTCGTCATCGCCGTAGATGGTGGAAATGTCATTCGGGCCGAACGCATTGTAGAGCGCGGTTTCGATCGTGGCGACCGGAACCTCCAGCAGGGCCGCCTTGTCGCGGTTGATCCGCATGTTCAGCTGCGGATTGGCAATCTGGAGGTCGCTGTTGACGTCTTCGACGCAGTTCATCTGCCGAAGGACCGTTTCCGCCTTGGAAGCGACCCGGCGCAGTTCGTCGCCGTCGGAGCCGATCAGCGTATACTGGTATTGCGCCTTCGAGCTCCGTCCGCCGATGTTGATGGCCGGGGGCAGCATCAGATAGGTCTGAATCCCCGGAACGGCGGCCAATCTGGATTTCAGCCCGACCAGAATTTTTTCCGCGGAACGGCGACGCTGGTCGCGGGGTTTGAGGCGGATCATCAGGTTTCCGGTATTTCCGGCCACGTTGCCGCCGGAAGCGCCGCAGCTTGCCATCAGCGCCTCCACGTCGGGGTCCTGGCTGATGATCATTCCGACCAGCTGCTGCTGACGGCTCAGGGCTTCGAAGGAGATCCCCTGCACCGCCTCGGTTTTGCCGCGCAGCAGATTCTGGTCTTCCTCCGGAAGGAACCCTTTCGGAATGAGGAAAAACAGCAGTACGGTAGCGCCCAGCACCAATGCCGAAAAAACAATCATCCACTGCCAATGGCCGATGACGCGGCGCAGAATGGCTCCATACCACAAGGTCCAGCGGCCCCCGGGCGTCGCTTCCGCCGCTTTCGCGCCGGCGGCCGCTTCGTGCGGACGGAGGAACTTCGACGCCAGCATCGGGATCAGCGTCAGCGAGACCACTCCGGAAACCAGCACGGCGGCGGCAATCACCACGCCGAATTCCCGGAAAAAGCGTCCGACCACGCCCGCCATGAACAGCACCGGAATGAATACCGCGGCCAGGGACAGGGTCATCGACAGGATGGTGAAGCCGATTTCGCCCGAGCCGTCGAGAGCCGCCTGTTTCACCGGCTTGCCCATTTCAAGGTGCCGGAAAATATTTTCCAGCATGACGATGGCGTCATCCACCACGAATCCGATCGCCAGCGTCAGCGCCATCAGGGAAAGATTGTCGAGACTGAATCCCAACAGGTACATCACGATGAAGGTTCCCAGGATCGACATCGGCAGCGTCAGACTCGGAATCACCGTGGCGCGCACGTTGCGCAGAAATAAAAAGATCACCAGAATCACCAGCACCAGGGTGAGCAGCATGGTGAACTCCACGTCGAAGATCGAGGACTGAATCGTTTCGGAACGGTCGTACAATTTAACCAGCTGAACCGAGGAGGGAAGCTGGCGGGTCAATTCCGGCAGGACCTTGTTGATCTCGCCGGCCACCGCCACCGTATTGGCGCCGGGCTGGCGCATCACGGCCAGGACGATGGCCCTCTGCTGGTCCTTGCCGGAGGTGTACCAGGCGGCGGTTTTGTTATTTTCCACGCTGTCGTAAACGGAGGCGACGTCCTGGAGCCGGACGGGCGCACCGTTCCGGTAACAGAGGACGATCCGTTTGTATGCGTCAGCATTGAAAAGCTGGCCGTCCGCCTGGATCGTCAGGGAAATGTTCCTGCCGTCCAGAGCGCCGGTCGGCTGGTTCACATTGGCCTTGGCAATCGCGTCCTGAACCTCGTCGATTCCCAGCTGCCAGGCCGAAAGGAGCTGGGGGTCGAGTTGAATGCGGACCGCGTATTTCTGCGATCCGTACACCTGGATTTCCGCCACGCCGTTGAGGGTCGAGAGCCGCTGCGAGATCAGCGTCTGCGCGTAATGGTCGAGCATCGACATCGGCAGCGTCCGGCTGCACAGGGACAGATACATGATCGGCAGGTCGCTGGGATTGACCTTGCGGTAGGAAGGCGGAGTTGTCAGGCTCGCGGGCAGCTGCTTGATCGCCTGGGAGATCGCCGACTGGACATCCTGTGCCGCATCGTCGATGTTCCGCTCCAGCTTGAACTGAAGGGTGATCGTCATATTGCCCAGCGCACTGGACGAGGTCATCAGGTCGAGGCCGGGAATGGAGGAAAATTTCTTTTCCAGCGGAGTCGCCACCGAAGACGCCATCGTCTCGGGGCTGGCGCCGGGCAGGCTGGCGCTGACCGTGACTACGGGAAAGTCCACGTTCGGCAGGTCGTTGACGGCCAGTTTCGGAAACGACATCAGTCCGAAAATCACCAGGCCGCCGGTCAGCAGGGTCGTCATCACCGGGCGGTTGATGAACAAAGCGGAAATGTTCATGACTTCTTTCCCTTCGGGGAAGACATCCCGTTTTGCGCACTGGAACCCGGCAAATTCTTTGAATCCGATTCATACACTTTGGCGCCGGGATACAAGCGGAGCTGGCCGTCGGTGATAATCCGTTCATTGCCTTTCAGTCCGGAAAGGATGACCGTTTCCTCCTTCAGCGTGCGGCCCTCCCGGACAGGCCGGTATTCCACCCTGGAATCCGTCTTGACCACAAACAGGTAGCTGCCATCCTGTCCCACCGACACCGCCCGCGACGGCACGACCACGCAGTTTTTCTCCACGGCGAGGGTCAGGGTGACCGTCACGAACTGCCCCGGCCAGAACCGGAGATCGTCGTTGGCGAAAACCGCTTTCATCTTGACCGTCCCGGAAGCGGGGCTGACCACACTGTCGATGAAGGTCAGTTCTCCTTCCCCGGCCGCGCCTTCGGAAGCCGGGACGCCGGCACTCACTTTCAAACGCCCCTCCGCAAAATACCGCCGGATCCGCGGCAGTTCCGTCTGCGGCGGGGCAAACGAGATGTAGATCGGCTTCAGCTGGACCAGTTCCAGAACCGTTTCCTCATTGGCTTTCACGACGGTTCCCTTGTAGACCAGCAGGTCCCCGACCCGGCCTTCGATCGGCGCCCGGATCGTGCAGTACTCCACATTGAGCAGAGCACTCTTGACCGCGGCCTCATCCGCCGCCACGACCGCCCGATGCGATTCCGCCTGAGCCCGGGCCGTCCGGGTGGAATTGAAATCGATCGCCCGGGTCGTCAGCAGCTGCTCCTTCATTTCCGCCTGGCGGTTGTAATCCTCCAGCAGGATCCGGTCCTTGGACAGGGTGGCCTGACACTGCTGCAATGCCGCGGCAAAAGGACGCCGGTCGATTTCCAGCAGAACATCGCCATTCTTCACATAATCGCCGGGCTTGATGGAAAAGCGGCCGACGGGTCCGGTCACCATCGTCTTGATCGGCACCGAATACGCCTCCACCTTCCCGAATGTGCTGATTTCCAACGGCATGTCCTTGATTACCGCCCGGCCGATCGCCACCGGAACCGGCGGCAGTTCGCGAATCGTCTCTTTCCGGCCGCATCCGCTCAGAAACAGAAGGCCGATCAACGCCGCGAGTCCCGGCAAGATTGTTTTATTCATACGGACTCCTGGTCAACCGGGCCGCCGGACTGCCGGATCGCCCCGTTCAGAAACAGGGATACAACGGTCTGCAGAGACGGAATCCCCTCTTTCCAGCCCTTGAAGTTCAGGTCCCGCGCCCGGATCAGCCCCAGAAGGAAGTTCGCCTGAACTTTCAGGTCGATGTCGTTCCGCAGCTCGTGACGGAACTCTCCCCGTCCCAGAATCGCCGCCACCAGTTCGACCAGACGGCGCCGCCGGGTGCGCAACTCCATCCGGAATTTATGCTGTAACGATTCCAGCTGGCCTTCCTGTTCCATGATCCGGACCAGCGTATGCCGGCTGCAATAAAAACGGCTCATGGCTTCCACCGTCTTTTCGAGCAGTTCCGCGAGACCGACGCCGGTTTCCTTTCCATATTCCGCCAGCATTCCGCAGAGCTTGTCATGTCCGTGGGTGGCAAGATGACAGACCAGCGCCTCCTTGTTTTTGAAATAACGGTAGATCGTCCCTTTTCCAACTCCCGCCGACTGGGCGACCGCATCCAGCGTCAGCTCATGATAGCGTTTGTCTTTGAATTCCCGTTCCACCGCGGCGAGAATCCTCGTCCTGATATCCTTCTTCCTTATCATTTTTCACCTCAAAATAGAACTGACCAGTCAGTTTTATCCTGATAATATAAATCCGTCCGTCAAAATTTCAAGAGAGGCAAAGGAAAGATCGCGGAGAGGAGCCTTGAAGGGATACATCCGCTCAAAGGGAAACCGATCCGATTGTCCGTCCGGTACGGAGGAAAAAAGTTCTCTCCGCGGGAAAAACTTTCGGTTTCCAGCCGGACCATGGCTTCCCGCGTTGAATTGCCGCCGACCCCGGCGTTGATCACCTCGATCCCGCGGTCCGGGAAAGCCTCGCGCAAACGCAATCGTAGGAGATTCGTCCAGCGCAGGCGTTCATCCGTCACCTGAACGGACAGGGTGATGGAATCGCCGAAAGCAACGATCGTCGTCTGTTTCATTATTCCATTTCTCCTGTGATTTCGACCAGGGCAAAGTCATAGGCTTTCAGGGACAGGGAAATACGGCCATCCCTGACCGGCAGCACGGTATTGTTCAAAGCGTCGACGGCTTTCGGCGCGACGAGTTTTTCCGGCAAAGCAACCGTGAACTCGCTGTCGGCGAACTGGAGGTTCGAGACGACCAGCAGATATTTTTTGCTCCGGTCGAACGCCACATCCGGGTCGTGCTGGCGAATCTTCTCGTAATACCCGACCTTCACTTTGCCGTCCGAGGCGGGAAAAGCGCGGTTTTCCCAATAGGGAACGAACTCGACGACCTCCATCGGAGTATCGGCCATGCCGAAGCGCTGCCGAACCTGGTCCCACTTGCCGATTTCCCGTGCGTCGCACCACAACGGCCAGTAGAGCAGGTCGAATTGCAGCGTATAGGCCAGCATGGTCCGGGTGCCGCGGGTCGGATTCGGGAAGACTTTGCGGTCGCGGCCGCGCATTTCGGGCAGGAAAACCTGCGGCAGTCCCCACTGGCGGGAATACAGCTCGGTCTTCAGGTTGTCGATGTCTCCGAAGATATGGGCGTAATAGAAATCTCCGTTTTTGGACGCGTCGCGTTTGACCGGGTCGTGATACCAGTAGAAATAATTCTCTCCCAGCAGGATGATGTCGAACAGCGACAGGGTCGGAACCGGGCGGTTGCCGCTGCTGTGGGCAATCATCCATTCGCCGGGATTGTGCTGCTTGACCACCTGGCGGATGCGTTTGTAGAGACGGCGGTAGACTTCATACGGATAGCGCGGCCGCTCGGCGCCGGTGTCGTCGCGGTAGGCGTAACGGTAGTTAGGGAGCGGAAAAATACCGTCGGAATAGATCCCGCCGATGCGGAAATCTCCGGCGAAGCAATTGACATTCCAGACCAGGAAATCGGCGAATTCATCGTCCGGCGCGGGTGGATAATTTGAATGCAGTATCCAACGTCACACGAGATCGGTCATCCTCTCCGGCAACCGTCAAAAACTGAATGCTTTTCAAGTCCTGTAAAGGCATCGAAACAGGATCACAAACGATTCCCGGAGACCGCCGGATCAGTGTTGCGGTTTTCCGGATTCCGGAACCAGGTGTTTCCGGAATTCGGCGGGGGAAACGCCTCCGTAGTTCTTGAATCTCTTTGAAAAATGATACCGGTCCACATATCCGAGTTCTTCCGCGATTTCCGGGATGCTCTTGTTGGTGAAACGCAGGAGCTGTTCCGCATGCCTGCAGCGCAGTTCCCCTATGTATTTTTCAGGGGAGATTCCGAGGTATCTGGAAAAGTTGCGCAGAAAATTGTTTTGCGACATGCCGACGCGTCTGCACAGAGACAGGAGGGGGATCGGACGCATATATTCGGCGTCGATGATGGAAAGCGCCTTTTCGATCCGCGGGTCCATCGCCTTGCCGCCGGGCATGGAAAACGTGCCAGACGGCAGACGGGAAAGATAGTGGGCGACCACGCTGTTGACGGCAAGCATACGTGACATTTCGTCCGGATTTTTCATGATCTCCGGATGGATTTTCTTCACAAACCCGGAAGGCATCCGGTAGACGCCGGGGGTCACGGCGCCGACATTGCCGGTCAGCGTGAACTGTATGTAAAATTGCGTGAAAGGAGTTTCCGAAGTATAGTGGCGCAGCGTATGGGGCGCGATCAGGCAAACACAGTCTTTCGAGAGCTCGTATGACATCCCGCCCGACTCGATGGCCGCCCCCGGAGTCTGGTTCCACATAAGGATCCAGAAATGGTTTGCGCCGAACCGGATCCGCCCCCATTCGGCATTTTCCAGGTGTTTACAGACGATCACTTCAATGCCGAGGGACCAGATTTCGCCGGAAGTGGTCATGATGTCGTACACAATCGGCTGACCTTTTTTGGTGATTCGATACATCATTTTTGGCTGTTCCATACATTTTTTTCCCGGAATCGTCAATTATAATATATCACACGAAGAATCCGGCTGCAAATCAACGGAGATTGAAATAGCGGGGGATTTTTGAAAGGAAAATCATAACACGGAGAACTTTCCATGAAATCCAAAAGGAATTTCACATTAATCGAATTGCTGATCGTCGTTGCCATCATTGCGATTCTGGCGGGAATGCTCCTGCCGGCGCTGAACAAAGCAAGGGAAAGTGCAAGATCAATCAGTTGTGTCAACAACTTGCGTCAGATCGGGATAGGTGCACATCAGTACAGTGCTGACTTCAATGACTGGGCCATGACGGTTACCGGATACTCGGGCGAGGGTGGAACAAATACCACCTGGCCCGGTTACTTATACATGCAGAAGATGATTCACAAGAAGGCGCTTACTTGTCCGACGGAACCGAAAGGGGGGAACAGTCTGGTAGATACTCATTATGGTTTGAATATGTATACTTTCGGCAATGCGTTTACCAGCAAATCATCTCCGATGCCGGTCAAAATCCAGCATCTGACGAAATTTGCAAACACGTCGAATCTGGTCTATTTCATTGATTCGGCACCGCAAGCCTACCGTGATATGAGCGGATACGAATATCCATACTCAGTTCACCTCACATCCTGCTATCCTGTGAAAGGGATCGGAAAAGCGGGCATGTGGTCTCTCCGGCACAAAGACTTTACTTGTGTGAATTATCTTGCTCTGGGCGGAAATGCGAAAAATGTCAAGAGAAATGAAATCCAGAAGGCGATGAATTGGTCTCCGACCCAATATGGCGCCGCCGGTCTTTACATGTGGACAGGAAACGTTTTTTGAACATCATACACCCGCAAACCAAGGAGATTCAGCATGATTCAACATTTACCATTGGCATTTGTCTTGTTCATCTCGACAAATATTCTTGCCTTTGAAATACGGCTTCCCAAGAATCCGACGGAGCAGGAGAAGACAGCTTCGGAGGAACTGGCGGAACATATTTTCAAGATGACGGGGGTCAATTTGTCCGTCGGAAAGGAAGATGAACCCGGGAAAGGACCATTTTTTTATATTGGAAACACGTTGAAAGCTCCTTCCGGACTTTCGGAAGAAGCATGGGTGATTAAAAGTCTTCCGGACGGCATTATTCTGACGGGCGGCGGGAAACGCGGTACGCTTTACGCGGTCGCCCATTATCTGGAGGATTTTTGCGGGGTGCGCTGGTGGAATCCCGCGGAATCGGATATCCCGAAAAAAAGGCTTTCCGATCTTCCTGTGGAGAATATCGATTCATCCGGCAAGCCCGCGTTTGAAAACAGAACGATTTATTCAACATACGCCAGCCGTGATTCTGCCGACAAATTTCTCTCGAGATTACGTCTTTCCGGGGATGTCGGTACGCTTTCACCGAAGTACGGGGGACGAAAACTCTTTGGTTCGCCGGACTCTGTCCATACCTTTCTGGCATATACAAAAGATGTCGATTTCGACAAACATCCCGAATGGTTTTCCCTTATCGGAGAAAAAAGAGTCAAAGGTTCTTCGGACAGTATGGCGGAAGGTTCTCAGCTTTGTTTAACCAATCCCGGGCTTCGCAAGTTCATGCTTGCCCGCCTGCTGGGGTATATTGAGCACGATCGCGCCGCGGCAAAAGCGGCAGGAGCGGAAGCGCCTGCCATTTACGCCGTCTGTCAGAACGATAATATGAAATGGTGTGAATGTCCTTCCTGCCGCGAAATGTATGAAGCGGAAAAATCCTGCTCGGGAGTGCTCATCGATTTCATGAATTATCTTGCCGGGGAAGTGAAAAAGAAATATCCGGAAATACTTCTTGCAACGTCCGCCTATTTGCGCACGGCGGTTCCTCCGGCAACGAAAATCCCGCACGACAATATTCTGATCGTCGTCTGCGACACGCAAAGCAATGGAATGTATCCTCACTCAAAGTCCAACCCGGATTTTCTTTCCGTGCTGGAAGGCTGGGCTGAAATCACCGGGAACATACGGGTATGGGATTATGCCGTGACCTATCGGGATTCCGCCGGATTGCCTTATCCGAGTGAGAAAACTTATTCTTCCGATTTTTCTCTCTACAGAAAATGCGGCGCGAAACAATTGTTTGTCGAATTCGAATATCCTGTGATTGCCGATGCGAGGGACTATAAATTTTATCTCCTGGCGAAATTCATGGAAGACCCTTCCGCCGACTTTGAAAAACTTTCGGTCGATTTTGCAAAACGTTATTACGGTCCGGCATGGGAGGAGTTTCTGGAATACCGCGCTCAGCTTTCAAAAGGGAAAAAGCCCTTTATCTCCATGTATCCGACGGCTTTGGATTTTTCACATCTGGACCTTGCCATGACGGCTGCAATCGGACAGATTCTCGACAAAGGCTCAGCCAGAATTCAAGGCACTGATCCCTTTGAAAGACGCTGGGAACGGCTGAAGATCGCTTTCTACAGGATAATCGTTTTCCGGAAAAAAGTTTTGATGAGTGAATATTTCGCGGTCCATTCCTCTCTCGAGAAATATCCTTATGATGCCGAAGATGCCTGCCGTCGAATGCAAGCAATCGAAGAAAAGGTGATTGCCGACCTGAATTTGGCGCCCCATGTGGCCGCATTGGAGCGGACCCGCATGAAATCGGATCTCGCTTCGGCGAAAAAAACAGTCCGGTTTTCCATTCCGGAAAAATTCCGCGGACATCATGGAAAAATCTATGTCTTTGAACCGGAATATGCAAGTATTACGAAAACTGCCGTACGCCTGGAAAAGGATGCCGCCGCTGAATGCGGCATGAGCTGCCGTCTTTTCAGTCCGGACCCTCAAAAATATGCCCCTCCGTTTAGTTGGGGCGTCTATGACGGGAGTACGAAAACCTATCCGGGGAGTGGCCGAATTTTTGCGAAAGATATTTTCCCGGGACAATATCACTGGTACAAGTTGGGAGAAAGCCGGCTGACTCCGGGGGCCATTCTCTATTTCTTTCCGACCTGGGCCATGCAATGGAATTTATCGGAAGCTTTTGATCCTCTTCAGGAGAACGTCCGGTGGGAAATCTGGGCGAATATGAAATTTGACGGTTCCCTTTTCGGTGCTTCTTCCGGTGAAAATGGAATTTCCGTCGAATGCATCGTGGTTCTCGGCCCCGGAAAGAATCAGTCTGTCTATGCTGGAAAAAGTGATTGATAATCAAAGAGTCACCTTCAACAATAAGGAAAATCATAAATGGCGCCATTCAGAATCGGACTTTACGGATGCGGCGGACGCACTGTGCAAATCCTGGAAAAAGCAGTGAAGGAAGGCCGGGCGGAAGTCGCTTTGTGTTTCGATATCCGGCAGGAAAACGCGGAACGTCTTGCGAAAAAATACGGCGGGCGCGTCTCCTCCAAACAGGAATTGATGGAAAGTAAAGAATGCGACATGCTTTTGATCTCGCTTTTTCCGGCGGCTCATCCGGGGGCGCTCCTTGAAACCTGTGGCTGCGGGAAACCCGTCTACATCGAAAAGCCCGTGGCTGTTACACTGGATGAAGTTCGGAAATTAATTCCCCTCCTCGGCAAAGGGTATGTTCATGTCGGATGTTCCTACGGGTATTATCCCGTTTTCCGGACGGTCGAAAATCTCCTGGCAGAAGGCCGGATCGGCAAAATCATCGGAATACACATCGACGACATGGGGAACACAAATTTCAGCGATCCGATTTACCATGGACCCGCCGCCAATTGGCGCGGACGTCCTGAAAGCGGAGGAGAATTGACGCAGCACGGCACTCACAAGTTTGAGTTTTTACGCCGCCTCGCCGGAAACTTCAAAACCCTCACGGCCATGAAGATACAGTCCGCGGAAAATACGACTTGCATGGAAGACGTCTGGAATCTGATTTTCACGCAGGGAGAAGATACATTGACGTCGATCCATCACAGCTTGCGCAACTGCATTTTCACCCAGGTCGGATATGCGGAAGGAATGGAAGGCACACTCCGCTGGGAGTGGAATAATCCTTCTTCCGTCACCCTTTATCCGAAAACCTATTCCGCACAATCCGGAATTCCGGTCCCGCTCGTGAAAAATGTTGGTCCGGAAGACCAGCTGGATGACTTCATCACCCGTTTCAAGACGGGCCTTCCTCCCGCGGTGGACCTGGAAGACGGGCTCTGGTCGGTTCTTCCGCCGATCTATGCGCGGGAAAGTGTCCGGAGCGGCACCGTTCAGAAATTTCCGGATTCTTTGAAGGACATTGGATAAGGAAAACGCTTTTTCCAGGCGGCAGCTCCCTTCGCTCCAATCAGCGTATCACGGGAATATTGTGGGCGTTGATGACCTCGACGCCGATGCTTTCCCGGATCGGGACAGCCGGTTCTCCATTCTCGATGATGTTGATCAGGAGGTCCGCCGCGCGGCAGCCGATGCGGAACGGGTGCTGGTCGACGGTCGCGACGGGAAGAACCGTGCTGATTCCCGTCACATTTCCGAAGCCGGTGACCGTAAAATCATCCCGCCAGGGAATTTTCATGGCCTTCATGGCCCGGACAAGGTGAAGAAGGTCGTTGTCGCTTGCGGTCGCAATCACGGAGCAGGCCGGATACTTTTTCCGGATCGCCTTGAGCACCTCTCTGGCATCGAAATCCGAATGCTCCACGCCGCAGAAAGTTCTTTCGCGGCAATCCTTGATTCCAGCCTCTTTCATGGCGTCATGAAATCCCCGCAGACGGTCGGACATCAGGCCATGGTGAAAATAGATGACGATGTCACGATGGCCGCGCGCAAGAATTTCCTTCATCATTTCATGTCCCCCCAGATAATTGTTGCAGGTGATCATGTGCAGCACGGAGTCGTCGGGGCGCGGTTCATAGTCAATATAAACGCAGGGAAGCGAGTCCATTTCAAGATGGCCGTATGCATGGGTGATGATCCCTTGCGCGGGCGAACGGAAAAGCTTTTTCAAGGCGGAATTGAGTTCCTGCGGCGGCGGGGCGAAGTAATAGGTCATGTAGTTCCGCTGGAGCGCCCCGCACTGGATCCCGTGAAACACTTCCGCATAATACGCGTTAAGAACCGATCCCAGAAAAGCGATCTGTCCTTTCGGATAGGGAACCGACGCGGCGACACGGGTTCCCTGCCCCCGTTTGCCGCGCGTGAGAAACCCTTCCGCGGCCAGCAGGGAAACCGCTTTGTTGGCGGTTTTTTTATTAACCGAGAAACGCTGGGCAAGGTCGTATTCCGAAGGAAAACGCGTGCCGGGCGCAAATTTTCCCTCCCCGAGTTCTTTTTTCAACGTGGAAAGAATCTGTTCCAGTTTTTCCATCATTCAGTCTCCTTTGTACGATAAAGCTAATCCGGTTCCGTTTGAACCCGGCCGGCGCTTCCATATTTCACTTCCGGACAAAACCGCTTTCCGGACGGTTTTCCCGGTTCGCGCACCCCGGGCGCCTTTACCGGAGGAAAATATATCACCTGAAAGCGGGTGGGTCAATATAGATATAAAAAATATTTTAAAAATCTTGACAAAGTATTTTTTCAGTAATATAATTAATGTCATCAAAGGTACATCAGCGGCGGAAAATTAAATGGTTTACTCAATAAAAACAAGAAAAAAGGATTCTCGGAAATGAAAAACAAAACGGGTTTCACATTAATAGAACTCCTTATTGTGATCGCGATCATCGCCATTCTGGCCGCCATGCTCCTCCCCGCGTTGAACAATGCCCGCATGACCGCCGTCGCTATCCAATGCACCTCCAATCTGAAACAGGCCGGACTGGCCCAGAACATGTATGCCAACGACTATTCCGGCTGGGTTTATCCGCCGTATCAGTCGGTGGAGAAGAAAGCGTATTACACCATGCTGACGGACGGAAAATACCTGCCTCCGGGAAAACCTTACACCGGGACCAACAACCAGCACATCAGTCCGGCCTTGAGATGTCCCGATCCGAGACTCACCAATACGTATGTAAACGCCTCCTACGGACTTCGGTCGAACAACCAGAGTCCCGGCGCCTACCTGAAGATCCACGCCAGACAGCCGATCCGCAGCACGATTTCCGCTCCCTTCGGAGCCAGCAGCGTCTACTGGCAGTCTCCCACGGAAATGATCCTGATGGGGGACAACCTTATCGTGGCATACCGCACAAACCCGTCCAATCTGAGCTACTTCAACGGCCATTACATTCTGGGCGACAACAACTATGTGCAGGGGGCGGGCGCCATTCCCCATTTCCGCCATTCCGGGAAGTGCAACATTCTCTACGGAGACGGCCACGTGAAAGGAATCCATCCGAAGGAACTGGGAGATTCCGTAGTCACCATCGGCAACTGGACCTATTTTTCCAAAGATAACGTCATGCTCGGAAAACATCTCTGATTTTTCCATTATACGCAAGAAAGGATACCGATTCAAATGAAACGTCCCATGCTCTCTCTGTTGGTTCTCGCATGCGCCATTCTCCCGCTTTCCGCCCAGGAGAAAGCGCCGAATCCCTTCAGCATCAAAAGTTCGATTGAAGGAAAAAACGTTTTCAAGTCCGGGGAAAAAATCTCCTTCAAACTGGAATGCGTTTATCCGGATACCTACCGGTTCTGCGGCTGGAATGTCTTTGCCTACCTGCGAAACGTTCCCGAGGATTTCTGCAAGGCGCTGGACCTCAAGCCGAAAATCAACAAAGATCCCCAATGGTCCAGCGTTCAGTTTCATCCCTATCAATGGCTGCCCGCCGCCCAGAGAGACAGCAAAGAAATGGTCTGTTCCTTCCCGACGGACAAATGGCCCGCGGGCGACTACAGTCTCAGTGTCAGCGTCCTTTTTCAGAAAAAAGATAAAAATACGGAACTGCCGGACGTCTATCGCCAGAGCAGCCTTGTTTTCACGCTCGAAAAATAAGAACTTCACAACTTGGAAGGCATGATTCATGAAAAAGATTCCTGGAAGCATTTTTATCTCGTTTTTCCTCTCCGGGCTCCTTTCGGCGGCCGTGGAAACCATCCCGTATATTCCTCAGAAGCCCGTCATCGACGGCAGGCTTGACGATGCCGCATGGAGTTCCCTTCCGTGGAACAGCGGTTTCACGAAAATCGGCACGAAGGAAAATGCCGGGGCACAGACCCGCTTCAAAACGTATCACGACAACAACCATATCTACTTCGCGGTGGAATGCGACGAGCCTTTCATGGATAAGATTGTCTGTCAAAAATATTCTCCCGGTTCCAGCCTCCTCTGGACCAACGATTCCGTTGAACTCAATCTCGTGCCCGACGGCGTCAAAGTTCTCTCTTTCTACAAATTCATTGCGGATACCTCCGGCGAATTTGTCGACATGAAGGCGCTGGACGACAACACCAATACGGAAAAATATCTTCTCTATCCCGAATGGGACAGCGGGGCGGAGATCAAAACCGCGCGCGGAAAAGACAAATGGACGCTGGAGGCCGCCATTCCCCTCGGCTCCATGGACTTCAACTCGCAGAGCACGTCCCGCTGGCGCCTCAATGTCGGGCGCAACCGTTATTCCGTGAAACCCGCCGAATTGAGTTCGTGGTCCCTGCTTCCCGCGAAAAGCCATGTCATCCCGAAAGCCTTCCGGGAAGTCGAACCGGCCTCGTTGTCCCTGAAGAGATTTCTCCTGGACCTCGAAGAGTTCTCCGGCGAACTCCGGCGCGCGCCCGACGGCTCCTTCGAATACGCCGTCGCGGCCACCGTCCATAACAACACCGGCTCCTTCGTGATCCTGAACAAGAACTTTACCCTGACCGATCCCGAAACCGGCAAGGCTTTCCATGCCGCCGGCCGGGAAACCCTTTCCGCCAAAAATTACAGCAAATGGTTCGACACGATCCGGAATGTGCAACCCGGAAAATACCGGTTCACTTACGAACTCAAGAGCAACCATTCCATTCCGGTCCTTCTCAAAAAACTCACGCGGGACGTCAACCTTGAATACAAGGCCCTGCACATCAAAGTCCGGCGTCCGGCCTACCGCAACAATATTTATTCGACCCAGCCGGACAAGACCATCGAAGCGGAACTGGAACTCAGGGAAAACATCGGCATCCCGCTGACCGTCGAACTGACCGGAGACAACGGCTTCCGGGAAACGAAAGTCATTCCGAAGTCCACCGGCTCGGATAAGGTGACCTTCGACGGCGCCAGACTCGCCGACGGCCGCTACACTCTCCGCGTGACCGGGGAGAAGAACGGACAGAAGCTCTCCAGCGAAGTCAAACTCCGGAAGCTCCCCTATCAGAAGGGGGAAGTCTGGTTCGACAAGGACGGTGTGGTGCATGTCGACGGCAAGCCGTTCTTCCCCTTCGGCTGGTACGGCACTCACGGACCGAAACACGGTCCCTGGATCAATTCTTACCTCACGCTCGCCAAATTCTCTTCCACTGACAAAGCCGTCCAAGAGATTCAGAACCGTCTGAAAAACCATGGAATGCTCACCATGCTGTTCCCGTTCCAGGACCTGGACCCGCGCGGCTGGGTTCCGTCCGTGATTTTCAAAGACCCCGACACCCGCAAAAAGGGCTTGACCCAGGCCCAGCGTGAAAAGATCGCCGAATTCGTCTCCAAAGTCGGCAAAACCGACGGCGTCCTCGGCTGGTACATGGCCGACGAACCCGAATGCCGCGACAACAACCCGCTCTGGTATGAAGAGGCGCATGCCCTGATCTCCGAGCTCGATCCGTATCATCCCTGCATCATGCTCAACTGGGGACCCGACGGCATCCGCAAGTATTACACCGGATGCGATGTGCTCCTGCCCGACTGTTACCCTCAATATTTCGAGGACGGTTCCACAGGGCACGCCCGCTGGTGTTCCTCCGACTGGGCCAAAACCTCGACCGCCCTCCGCCCCGCCTGGCAGATGCCGCTCATGACCAGCTGGCCCGCGCTGGCGCGCGACGGCAAGACCCGCGGCGTTCCGGCGGACTACCATGACCAGCGCAGCCAGTTCTTCCAGGCGGTCATCCACAACGTCAAGGGATTCAACATGTATGCGTGGCACGACAGCCAGCGGTTTTCCTCTTTCATCATCGGTCCCGATGAGATCGGAAAAACCCTCACGCTCCTGAAAGAATATATCTTTAAAACCACCACTCCCGGCGGCGTGACGGTCAAAACGGCTCCCGACATGCCGAATTTCCAGGCCGGTTTGAAAGAACTGGACGGCAAGTTGTGCGTCATCGCGGTCAATACTTCGCTGAAAGGTGTGCAGGCGGATTTCACCCTGAAAAAGAAATTTTCGGGAAAACTCTTTGTCGCCGGGGAAAACCGCGCGGTTCAAGTGAACAATGGAAGTTTTCCGGACAACTTCGCGCCCAAGGCGACTCATGTTTATCTGTCGGACGAAACCCTGGCGAACCAGGTCCCGAATGTTCAGGAAACGATCGAGGCCATCCGCAAGCACCGGGAAGCGCGGAAGAAAAAGGGAAATCTCCTCGGAATGGGCGAAATGCTCGAAATCGAATACATTCTCTACAGCAAAGGCGAAATCCCCGCGCACGTGCCGAAAATCAAAGCCTCTTCCGACCAGAAATTCTACATGACTCAGCAAACCGGGTCCCTCTACTATCTGGTGGACGGCCTCATTGAGCCAAACCGGCCGGAATACACGTGGTCGCCGGTTTCAACAGACAAGACGCCGTGGCTTGAATTCACCCTGCCCAAGGCCGCTCCGCTGAAAGAACTCCGGCTCTACACGCCGCATGGAAACCTCGTCTCCTGCAAGATCATGACGGGGGACGGAAAAACCTACCAAGTTGAAAACAACACAAAAAACGTTATTTCCGTCCCGCTCTCCGGAGAAACGGCGGACAAAGTCCGCATTGAAATCCTCAAGCACAAGGTCCCGGGAGAGATTCCGGGGGACGCCGCAGGGAAACGCCTCCTTACCGAAGTGGAACTCTACTGATGGAAAGAGTCGGGGAATCCGGGAGCCAATCAGAGAGCCGGCCGGACATGATCAAAATCTGGCGTTCATGGCATAGCGCATTCGGCGAATTCTCCCGTCATTTCAAGCCCGGGGACGATGAATGTTGGACGGCTCCGGAAGCCTATACCGACGCCGAGCTGGCACGGATCCGCGGCGAAGGATTCAACGCCGTCTGGGTGCACGCGCAGTTGAACCAGCTGGTGCGGACGGATGTTTTTCCCGAACTGGGGGAGCATGCGGAGGAACTCCGGCAGCGGCTCGGTCTCCTGATCGAACGCGCCGCCCGGCATGGAGTCGCGGTTTATCTGTATATGCAAGTCCCGCGCGGCCTGCCGCAGGAGCATCCGCTGTGGCGGAACCATCCCGAATGCGCCGGACTGCCCGACATGTATCCCGATACCGCCGGTGAACCGGTGATCATGCTGCCGATGTGCACCTCGGCGGCGAAAACCCGGGAATACCTGCGTAAAGCCGCCGCCGAACTGGCGCGGAAACTGCCCCGGCTGGCCGGGGTGATCCTGATTACCGCGTCGGAATATCCGTCGCATTGTTACGGGCGTTCCGGACGGCAGATTCCGGACGGCAAACAGTGGAAGTTTATTCCGGTGGATTGTCCGCGCTGTCTCCGAAGAACCCCGGCGGAGATCATCGCCGAGACGATTGCGCTGGTGGCGGAAGGCATTCACGCGGAATCCCCCTCCATGCGGGTGATCGCCTGGAACTGGTCATGGACGTTTTTTGAAGAGTCGCCCTGCCTGAATATCCTCCGCCGCCTGCCGTCCGGCATAAGCCTGCTGGTTGATTTCGAACGGGGCGGACGCCGTCCGGACGGTTCCACGGTCGAAGAATATTCACTGGGCTATGCCGGTCCTTCCGAACGTTTTCTCCAGGTATGCAGCGAGGCCCGGCGGCGCGGGCTGGAAGTCCTGGCCAAATTCCAGCTCGGCACCACGCATGAACTGGCGACGGCGCCGAATCTCCCGGCCCTGGAAAATATCCGCTGCAAGGCATGTCGACTGGCGGCCCTGGATCTGAAAGGATTCATGGGGTGCTGGAATTTCGGCAATATGCCGAGCGCGAATGTGGCGGCCTTCCACTTTTTCCTGGCTCACCCGGACCTCACCCTCGAAGATTTTGCGGCGGATTACCTGCCGGGATGCGACCCCGCCAAAACGGCGGAGGCGTGGCGCATGTTCACCGCGGCGCTGGAAACCTATCCGTTCAACAATTCGTGGCTGTATTTCGGACCGACCAACTTTTCACCGGCTTTGCCGCTCCGGCCGGGACCGCTGTCGGCAGTGCCCGGCGGCCGTTCCTGGCTGCCGGAACCGGTTCGCGGCGACAATATCGCCAAAGCATTCAAACAGTGTTCGCCGGAGGAGGTCATTGCCGCCTTTTCGCGGCTCGTCCCCGTTTGGGAACAGGGGGTAAAGCGGCTGCGGGAGGGTCTTGACGGACTGGAATCCCCGCGTGCAAAGGAGGAATTGTCCACTTCGCCGGCTTGCGGAATGCTGTTCCGGGGAGCGCTCAACTGTGTGCGTTCCTACCGTCTGAAATTGCATTGGCGGGAATCCTGCCTGGAGGAATGGCGGCGGATTGCCGCGGACGAGCTGAACAACCTGAAAAGGCTTTTGCCGGTGGTCGAACAGGATTCCCGGATCGGGTATCATATCGAGGCGCATGAATATCTGTTCACCGCTCCGCTGATTCGCCGGAAAATAAAAAATCTGGAAAAATGGCTGGAAGAAACGAAGGACGAAGTTGCAAATGAGCCGGAGCCGGATGATATTGCTGTCGGCGCTGGCGGCGGGCAGCCCTGTCGGCGGCCGATGAACAACGGGAGGGAATGACGGAAATGAGTGTGGGATATATCTCGATGAAACCGGCAACATGGAGCTACGGGATGCAGAGCCGGGCGGCATCGCGCATCGGCGAGCGCCCCGATGTCGGAGGTGCGGTGGAAGCCGCTTTCCGGGCCGGAATGACCGAGGCCATCGTGTTCGCCAAGGACCATACCGGATTCTGTTTTTATCCGACGAAAACCGGTTTTGTCCATCTCCGGCTCAAGGTGGACCTGACCGGCGGAATGACCCGGGAGCTGCATCGGCGCGGCATGAAATCCATTGCCTATATCAACCTCGGCATGGACGGCGAACTCGGACGGCGGAAACCGGAGTGGCGGCACGAATCGGCGCCGGGGGTTTTTACCGATGTCAAGGATCATTATGTGGGGATGTGCATTTTCAGCGATTGCATGGAGAAATATATGCTGCCGCTGGTCGCAGAAGTGATGACCGCAAACCATATGGACGGCGTTTTCTTCGACCCGATCACGACCTACGATTATTGCTGCTGTCCCGCCTGCCGGAAAGCTTTCGAAGCCGAATTCGGGAAGCCGCTTCCGCTGCCGGATGATCCCGACAATCCCTTGTGGGCGAAATACGGTCCGTTCCAGTACCGCCGGATCGTCGACAATATGAACCGTTTCCGCGGAGAAATCCTGAAAATCGATCCGAAGGCCGTAATTCTCTTCAATCATTACGGTGGGCCGTTTTACCCGATGGAATTTCCGGGAGTGCTGGACGGGGCGATTTCCGGCGACCCGCGGGCGGCGTTTCCGCAGATCACCCTGTTTGCCAATTACATGTCCGCCATGCCGTACGGCGGCGATATTTATATCGAGCGGTTTTTCCATGGCTGGGGCGACCGCTGCGATCTCTCGGATCTGTCGATGGAATACAAATCCGCGTCGATTTTCATGTACGGCCAGCGCTGGTGCGTCGGGGACCGCATGCATCCCGAATGCCGGATGGCGCCGGGCTCGACCCATGCGATGCAGACAATCGTCCGCACCTGGAGCGAGATGAAACAATACCTGCCGGAGAAGTTCAAACGGACGCCGGATATGCTGATGCTTTTCCCGGAAAGCCAGTCGGGAGGAAAAGCCCTGCGGGAATTCGGGCGGATCGACTTCCGGAAGCGTTACCGCTTTTATGCGGCTTATCAGCTGCTGGTCGATGCGGGGCGCAGCGTGATGGCCGTTCCCGAAATGATGCTGGAAAAGCACCTGTCCGCCGACCGGCTGCTGGTGCTGGCGTCCTACGAGTATCTCAAGCCCGCCACGGAGAAACGGATCCGGCAATTTGCCGCGGACGGCGGCGCGGTATTGGTTTCCGACCGGCTGCCGGTGCTGGACGATGATTCCATTCCCGAATGGCTCGGCATCGGGAACGCGGAGAAGAAACCGTGCCAGCCGGGAATTTACCTGACGCCGTTCGAAAAGAACGATGCCGACGCCGAACTCCCGTTGGTCCGGGGAAACATCCACCGCATCGGGCCGGCTTCCGCGCAGGTGCTGTTGTGCGCTACGGAACAGTATGACGGAACCTTGATGGGGGCGGGCTTCAATTCCTCCGCCGCCGGGCCGGGCAAGCTGCCGCTCCTGACCGTCAACCGGTATGGAAAGGGAAAGGTGTATTACCTCAATGCGCCGCTTTTTTCCGATTACATCGATGTCTCGCCCCAACAGAAGCAATGGTGCGAAGAAATGCTCCGGCGGATCCGGCCGAAACCCGCCTGCCGGCTTGATTCGCCCTCCGGAAATGTGGAACTGGCCTCCCATGAAGCCGCGGACGGCAGGAAGTTCTTTATCCTGGTCAACCACGGCGGACGCCAGGCGCTCTCCTTCCTGAATCCGGACGGCGAACGGATTGTGGAGCCGCAGCCGGTTTTCAAAGTGATTTTGCACGTGGCCTGTCCCGAGAAACAGGCGGTATTGCTCAACGGTAAAAAAGCGGATTCGGTCTGGCGGGCCGGGGAACAGCGGATTCCGGTCGCCATGGATTCCGTCTGGAAAATTGTTCAGCTGGGGCCGGAATCATGATTACCGGAAAATTATACTGATTTGCAGTTCTTGAGGTTAGTAATAGTCTAATTGCATTGATCTCAAGGGTACTTTTTTATGGAAACTTTCAGGACTTCAGGACGATCATTCGATCAGCCGCAAACCGAGGTAGGTTCGTGACTCCGTCGCGAACTGGGTTAACTCAGTTCGGCAGGGACTGCCGAACCTACCAGAAACGTCACAATATAAACATTGCGTTGAGCTCAATGTGACTTTTTGCTATCCTTAAAATTGCAAATTGATATTGTGGGAATATTTTCAACTTCAGTTTTCCGGGGAAGGTTCTCCGGATTTCCGGTTCCGCCAGACGCGATAGATCATCGGGATCAGGTATTTGATGATCGCCGCGGTCGGCACCGCAAAAATCATTCCGGCAATCCCGGCGAACAGCCCGCCCAGCAGCACGACGATGATCGTTTCCAGCGTGCTCAGCCCGATGGCTCCGCCGACCAGGGACGGATACAGGAACAACTGTTCAAGAATTCCGTTGATCACGATGTAGGTCAGGCACACGCCCAGCAGCATCCCGAACGTGTTGGAACCGCCGAACGTGATGCAGACCAGCGCGGTCAGCAGAAAACTGCCCACCGGACCGAGAAACGGCAGAAGAATCGTCAGCCCCGCAACGACCGCCAGCAGCGGCGCATACGGCACGGAAAACAGCGAGAACGCGGTCACATACAGGATGGTTTCGATAATGATGATCCACAGGTAGCCGCGGACCCAGCGGCGGAGCATCAGCGCGATCCGGTCGATGATCTCGATGGCCTCGCGGCGGGAGGCCTCCGAAA
>MWCA01000085.1 GCA_002069785.1 Lentisphaerae bacterium ADurb.Bin242
TGCAAGTTATAAAAAAACAATACAAAAGAACTGGAATTTTTCCCACTGAATGGCAGTTTCTTGGCCCGGATACAGCCAAATATGTTTTTGGTGAAGTTGAATGGTTTCTCGGATCATACAGCATTCGGGACGTTGCAATTCATGATAAAACCATTACCTTTACTGTTTACAACCGGTCTTCCTGGCGGTCGGGAACAAGATTACCGGCAAGCTGGACGCAACATATCAAGGCCGCAACCGGTTATGAAATCAAGGAATTGGTTACCAGCGCAAACAGAGGAGAAGTATTGAAAACAAAGATCCGAACCCTATTGCCTGATTATTTGCAAACCCCTGTCACGGAAGCTATATTAAATATGCTTCCAAGTTTGGGTGGAAATTGGGATCAATATTATGAAATTGAGGTAAAATGGGGCGAATAATCTATTTTCAACTTCTTTTGGTTTCACTTTCTCTGTTTTGCGGATGCCACGAGATGGAAACGCGAACCGGTGCAATATCCATTCCAGCGGGAAATGGAGACACTTCCACCGAACAGACGTCGTCTCCATTTTACAATTATCCGGGCGCTCGGGATTATTGGCGTTTTCCTTTGGTCTATCCGTACCAGGTTTCGATGATTGATCAGCCGTCTGTCGGTACAATCAGCCGTTATCTTCGGATGAACGAAGACGGACAGATTGAATCCGAACCTGTCTCGGGTAAAATCGTTCTTTTGTTTTTCAACCGGAAATGTGCGGTATATCTGGAAAAAAGCAGAACCGGTCCCGGAGAAAAATGGGGATTTCTGGAATTCAAATCGGGAAGGGTGTTTTCATTTTCCTCCTTCGATAAGCTGGAATCTTTCCTTGAGGCACACCCGGAAATGCTGAATTTGAACACCCTCCGGCTCTTGCCGATTGAATCTCATTATAAAACATTCCTCCATGTTGTAAAAAAATGATCCGGCTGTATAATAACCCCCATTATGAAAGTTTCAAAAGGGGGAATAAAATGAAGTGGAAACGGTGGAGCATCGGTTGTGTTGCCGCGCTTCTGCTTTTGATCGTTTCGACTTGTTTTTGGAAAACGATTTTCTATCTGATTTTGTCCACTTTCGGAGGAGTTACAACCTACCGTCAAATCGGGACAACGGAGGTATCCTGGGGGACCGTTACGCAACATTGCAACGTTTATATTGCAGCTCGGAAATATCCTTGTCTCGCCATCGGGCCATACCGGTTTTATGATGTAACAAGCGAAGATTTCGAACCAACGACTCTCGATTTTCTGCTTGTCAGCCGAAAAATGGTCTTTATCCGTATACAGACGGAAAAAGTGATAGAGGTGTCATGCTTCCATGGAGATTTTATCTGATGTTCGATTTTTATGGAGAAGTGCCGCATGCCATTTGTTTTCCTTATGAAAACGTCAAAGCGGTTCATGATCCCGGGAAGAAACTGTACCATTATACAATTTCCCCGGCATATTACGGACCGTCGCGGGAAATGAAATTTTCCATCCGGGAAAAAGACTGGCTTGCGTTGCCTTCCGATCCTTGCGAATAATGTTTCCGGAGAAATTCATGAAAAAGAATTTGCTTTCCTCCATAACAAAAATCATTGCGGCCGGACTTTTCCTGCTTTTCATCGGATTTCTCTCCTGCGACAAGCCTGTTTCCCCGCTCATCACCGGGTGGTTCGGCGGGAACGACACTTTTTCCCGGATCGGGGAAGCGGAATGCCGCACTCCTTCCCGGAGATTTTCCGTCCCGGTTTATTCCGGGACCGGGAACGGAAAGCCGTACCGGCTGATCGGTCCGCTGGACGCTCTGCCGCGCGGCCGTTTCCTGCTGGCCGCGCCGGAAAACCTTTTCTGGTTTGACGATTCCCCGGCCAACTGCTCGGTTTCGGAGCAAAAGGTGTCCGTGAAGTATGAAGCCTTGCTGACCCCCTGCGAAATCACCGAAAAGGAAAACGGCTGGTGTCCGGCTTATACCGTCACGGACTCGGGCGACGCCATTCTCTACACGCTGTCCCTGCCGGAAACATCGGAAACTCTCCAGATAAACCTTCCGAAAAGTCTGTTCGGAAAAGAAGGGAAATAATCCGGGCGGAATGCCGATTCAATCGTTTCGGCTCAGGATACAGGTCTCACCGGACAAAAACCTTGAACGGTTTTTCCCGCAGGAGGGACCGGAAGAAGTCCGAAAAGAATTCCACTCGGGAATCGGGTTTTCCGCTGTAATCGCAGTTCAGCCATTTGCGGGCGAACTCCTGGAATCCGGAGAAAGTCAGCAGCAGCGGCAGCGTCTCCGCACCATTCCGGCGAAGCTCCGCACAAGCGGCGTCCAGCTTTTCCGCGCAGGGCGCCAGGAACGGCATCAGCGACAATTCCGTGAGGGGCGGCGCAAGACGGCAGTCCGCAAACAGGCGGGTCAAATCGATCTCCGCCCGGATGGAGGGAAACAGGGAATCCGTTCTTCTCACAGCGACCGGCGAGGCCTGCTCCGGAACCGGTTCCGGCCGGACCGCCGGAAGTTTCTCCGGATGAAGCGGTTGAAGCCGGGGATGCGCGGAAACCTCGCGGAAATGCCGCGCCAGCTCGATAACCAGGCGCGGCGAGCATTTTTCCGCGCCGAGGGCGTTCATGGCGTCGCAGACCTTCCGGATCAGCGGAGCCGCACCGGCGGGGGAAATCTGAAGCTTGGCGCAGAGAAACTCCTCCACCCGGTCCGGAGTCAGCTTGCCGAAGTCGCCCGAAGCCGCGGCGTTGTTGCGGAAGTACCGCGCCACGGCGGCATAACCCGTCTCCTCCAGAATCCGGACGACACAGTCGTCGATATCCGCCGCGTGGACCACGTTTCCCGCTTCGGGATCGGTCCGGCGGGACCGGAGTGCGTACTCCACGGAAAGGGCGATCTCTCCGGCGATCCACGGATCGGCCATTCCGGAAGCCACGCAGCTTTTCTCCAGGCGGAGCCGCAATTCCGCCGCGTCGAAGGCTGCGGAAGTTCCGTCGGCATATAAAATATTGACAACGCCACTGCTCAGTTCAATCATAGACACCTTTGTTTCGGGGACGCGGCAAAAAAAACGCGCCCGGTTTCCCCGTAATTATATCATAAAGAGCTTTAAATTGCAAAACACTTTTGCAAAAACCGCAAAACAAATGTAAATTACTTCCTTTTCAAACGGAAAGGTCTCTTTATGTTTGCCAAAAGAATCATCCCCTGTCTGGATGTGACGGGCGGGCGCGTGGTCAAAGGAGTCAACTTTGTGAATCTGGTCGACGCCGGCGATCCGGTCGAAGCGGCCAAGGAGTACAACCGCCAGGGCGCGGACGAACTGGTGTTTCTGGATATCACCGCGACCAGCGACGAACGCGAAACCATGGCGGACATGGTCCGCCGCACCGCGTCCCAGGTGTTCATTCCCCTGACGGTGGGGGGCGGAATCCGTACGGTCGCCGACATGCGCAAAATGCTGGAGTCCGGCGCGGACAAGGTTTCCCTGAACTCGGCCGCCGTGAGGGACCCCTCGCTGATCGAGGCCGGAGCCGAACGGTTCGGATCGCAGTGCATCGTGCTGGCCATCGACGCGCGGGCCGTTCCGGGGCAACCCGGAAAATGGGAAGTCTACACGCACGGCGGACGCCGGGGCACCGGGATGGACGTCCTGGAATGGGCCGTGCGCGGAGTCCGCGCGGGCGCGGGCGAAATCCTCCTCACCAGCATGGACGCGGACGGCACGAAAAACGGGTACGACTGCGCGCTGACCCGCGCGGTTGCGGACGCCGTTTCCGTTCCGGTGATCGCTTCGGGCGGCGCCGGGACGCTGGAGCATCTGGAACAGGTCCTCCGGGAAGGAAAAGCGGACGCCGTTCTTGCCGCAAGCATTTTCCATTTCGGGACTTATACCGTCCCGCAGGCCAAGGCATTTTTGAAAAGCAAAGGCATTTCAGTCAGAATCTAAGGAGCATACCAGAATGAGCGAAAAAGAAATGACGCTGGCGGACCGCAGCCGGGCCTACCATTGCGAACCCGTTCCGGGCAAATTGAAAATCGTTCCGTCCAAACCTTGCGCCACCCAGCAGGACCTTTCGCTGGCATACACCCCCGGAGTGGCCGTCCCGTGCCTCGAAATCAAGAAAAATCCCGCGGATGTCTGGAAATACACGAACCGCCCCAACGCGGTGGGCGTCGTCAGCGACGGAACCGCCGTGCTGGGACTCGGCAACATCGGTCCCGAGGCCGGAATGCCCGTGATGGAAGGAAAAGCCGTCCTTTTCAAAATCTTCGCCGACATCGACGCCATTCCCCTGTGCCTTTCCCATGTCCACGGGAAAGACGGCAAAACCGACGCCGACAAGCTGATCGAAGCGGTTCGCACGCTCGAACCCTCCTTCGGCGGAATCAACCTGGAGGACATCGGAGCGCCCGCCTGCTTCAAGGTGGAACAAACCCTCAAGAAACTCATGGGAATTCCGGTCTTCCATGACGACCAGCACGGTACCGCGATCATTTCCCTGGCGGGAATCCTCAACGCCCTGAAAATCGTCGGCAAGAAGATCGAAGACTGCCGTTTCGTGATGAACGGAGCCGGAGCCGCCGGGATCGCCTGTGCCGAGTATTACATCTCCGCCGGAGCCCGGCGCGAGAATTTCCTGCTCTGCGACTCCAAGGGAGTGATCCAGTCGGACCGCACGGACCTGACGCCCGAAAAACAGCGCTTCGCCCGGAAGACCGGCTGCCGGACGCTGGCGGACGCCATGAAAGGCGCCGACGTCTTCATGGGAGTCTCCGTGGCGAAAGCCCTGACCGGCGACATGGTCCGGTCCATGGCTCCGGGCGCCGTTGTGTTCGCCATGGCGAACCCCGAACCTGAAATCTTCCCGGACGAAGCTCTTGCGGCGGGCGCGGCCGTGGTGGGGACCGGACGTTCCGACTATCCGAACCAGGTCAACAACGTGCTGGGCTTCCCCGGCATTTTCCGCGGCGCGCTGGACGTGCGTGCCGCGGACATCAACGAGGCCATGAAGCTGGCCGCCTCCCACGCGCTGGCGGAGATCGTCTGCGAAAAAATGCCCGGAAAAGTGCGTGAAGTCCTGACGCGGGCGTATCCGGCCGATGCGAAGGCCGGAATGTTCGACGGAGAAATCCCGCTGAAAAACACGCTCGTGATCCCGAAACCCTTCGATCCCCGCGTCGTGCCCCGCGTCGCAAAATACGTCGCCATGGCCGCGATGAAAAGCGGCGTCGCCCAGATTCAGATCGATGATATGGACGCCTATGAGGCCGAAGTGGCCGCGCGGATAGGAAAGGTATTGTAAAAATGGATGTGATTCGCACGATCCGGGAAATGCAAGCCTGGTCGAAGGAACGCAAACGGGAAGGGAAAACCATCGGGATCGTTCCGACCATGGGCTGCCTTCATGAAGGGCACCTGTCGTTGATCGACGCCGCCCGCGTCCACGGGGCGGACTGCGTGGTCGTGACCATTTTCGTGAATCCGATTCAATTTGCGCCGAATGAAGATTTCGTGAGCTATCCCCGGGACTTCGAGCGCGATTCCGCTCTGTGCGCCGGGAAGAATGTGGATGCGGTCTTCGCACCCCCGGTTCAGGAAATGTATCCGGCGCCCGTGACATGCTTCGTCTCGGAACGCAAGCTCTCCAAAGGGCTCTGCGCGAAAACGCGCCCGACCCACTTCGACGGCGTGACCACGGTCGTGGCCAAACTTTTCAACGCGGTCCTGCCGGATGTCGCGGTCTTCGGACAGAAGGACGCCCAGCAGGCGCGGGTCCTCCAACGGATGGTCCGCGACCTCAATTTTCCGATCCGCATGGTGATCGCGCCGATTGTCCGGGAAGCCGACGGCCTGGCCAAAAGCTCCCGCAACCGGTACCTGAGCGAAACGGAACGCCGGAACACGCTGGTGCTTTCGCGTTCCCTGAAAGAAGCCGCCGGCCTCGTTGCCGGAGGCGAAACGGACCTGCGGAAAATCGTCGCTTCCATTCAGGAAAAAATTGCCGCGGCCGGTGGAAAAGTGGATTATGTGGAAACCGTCGACGCCGAAGAACTCGAGCCGGTGGAAGTCAAGTCGGACAAACCGGTCATGATCGCGCTGGCCGCCTATTTCGGAAACACCAGACTGATCGATAACATCATCCTCTGAGGAGGAAGTCAAAATGAGCGGAATTCTGAAGGTTTTTCTTCGGCTGCTGCCTCTCGCCGCCATCGTCTCCGCGGGGCTGGCGACCCTCCCGGCCTGTGTCCGGACGGAAAAGGAGGAACCCCGCTTCGAACGTTTCTTCTCCTGGGGTGCTCTTCCCGATGAGAAGGACATCCGCCATGCCCTCGAATGCGGCGTCACCGACGTGATCCTGCCCGCTTCGCAGACGAAGCAGATGTCCCGGGCGAAAAAACACGGATTGACGGTGTATGCGTCGTTCGGTCCGCATGGAGTGCACCCGCAGCAGATGTCGCCGGACGAGGAACGGGAGCGTCTGCGTCTTGAATCCGGAAACGGACTGGTTCTCCCTCCGAAAGCAACCCCCGGACAGCGCAGTGAATTCCGCGACAAAGTGACTTCCTATCAGAAATCCGTCCATTATCATTTCGGGGGCGAACCCGACCCGGCGAATGTCGGGAAAGAGGTGCTGATCTACCGGATACCGTGCTTCAACGGTCCGGAAGCCATGGAAAAAATGAAAGAAAAATTGAAGACCCTCTGCGCCAATCCCGACCTGGACGGCATTGCCTTCGATTTCTTCGGCTACATGAATTACCATGGGTGTTACTGTGAAACCTGCCGCGTCCTTTATGGAAAATATCTGCGGAAGAACGCCCTTCCGGACACGGAAAAGAGCCGCGACGCCTTTTTCCTTCAATGTCTCGTGGACTGCAACAACGAACTCGCGGCCTACATCCGGAGCCAGCGGATAGACATGAAAGTCATCAGTCATGTCTATCCGGTGTTCCTGCCGGAACCGCTGTATGGAAACCGCCTCGATCTTGACTTCTGCGGGCAGACGGCGGCCTGGTATTTTCTCTGGTCCCCGGAAAAAATACGGGACTATACGAAAGTGATCTGTGAACAGGAAAAGAAGTATCATTCCCGATCCGCGGGACTCCCGTTCATCGGTTTCTACGATGCGGACAAACGCAAGCCGTTCGACTACAAATCGCCGGAACGTCTCGAGCTGGAGCTCCGGGCAATCCTCGACGCGGGAGGCCGGAATCTGATGATCTGCTCCCCGAACGATTTCTGGGATAAAAAGGAATACCGGGACGTCCTCCGGAAGGTTATGAGGAAAAAAGAAGGTTTATGACTTGAAAAAAGGAAGAAAAGAGCGTATTTTTCAGATTATCTTTGCAACTTATATGAAACCATATTGAAGGATGTTGGAAATGGCGGAAGAAAAATGCCCTTGCATGTCGGGGAAAAGTTATACGGACTGCTGTGAGAGAATCATTGAAGGAACAGCGAAGGCGGAGACGCCCGAAGCGCTGATGCGCGCCCGTTACAGCGCCTATGCCAGGGTGGAAGTCGATTTCATCGTGAATTCCACCCACTCGATCCAGCGCGACAGCAACGACCGGGAGGAGATTCGCCGCTGGTCCGAGAAATCCGAATGGAGCGGACTGGAAATCCTCCACACCGAAAAAGGCAGAAAAGACGATGACACCGGAACGGTGGAGTTCGTCGCCCGTTACCGGGACCGCGGGGTCGCCATGGAACATCACGAAATCGCGGAATTCCGCCGCGAAAAAGGCGACTGGTTCTTCTACGACGGAAAACTGGTTCCCCAGGCTCCGTATGTCCGGAATGAAGCCAAGGTCGGACGCAACGATCCGTGTTCTTGCGGAAGCGGAAAAAAATATAAAAAATGCTGTGGAAAGTGAGATGAAACATGATTTATGATTCTTTGAGCAACACATCGAGTTATCCGCTGGGGCCCGCTTTCCGGAAAGCGGTGGAATTCCTCCGTTCCCTGAACGCCGGCACCCCCACGGGCCGCCACGAAATCGACGGCGACAAACTCTACGCCAACGTCATGGAATATGAAACGCAGGAAGCCGCCCCGGTCCAGTACGAAGTCCACCGCAAATACGCGGACCTTCAGGCGCTGATCACGGGCAGTGAAACCCTGTTCGCGCGCTCGGCCGACGGCCTGGCGGTGGAATCCCCCTACAATGCCGAGAAGGACTGTGCATTCCTCGCCGCACCCGCAAACCGCGGCGACGTGAAGCTCCTGCTGGAGCCGGGCAATTTCGCCTTGCTCTTTCCACAGGATGCGCACATGGGCAAAGGCGCCGGAATCCGGGGCGCCGGAAAACTCAAAAAGGCGGTCGTGAAAATTGCGCTGGACGCCTTGAAGCAGTGAGGTGTTCCCATGGCGGTTGAGCGGCTGATCCCGGAAATCGGTTCCATACCGCGTTTTCCGGTCACGAAGATTTCCCTTCCGGACTGGCGGGACGGCCTTCTGGTCCGGAGCCCCAACTGGCTCGGGGACGCGGTCATGACGCTTCCCGCGCTGGTTCAGCTCAAAAAGATCGTTCCGAAACCCTGCGGCCTTTTTGTGGTCTGCCCGCAGGGGATCGCTCCGCTGTTCGAAGCCATGCCGGCAATCGTGGACAGGGTGATTCCCCTTCACGACCCCCACGCGTTCCCTTCCCGGGAAGAATACCGGAGGGTCCGCTGGATTCTGGCCGGGGTCGGAATCCTTTTCAACAACTCGTTCCGGGACGCCCTCTGGCTCAAATATGCGCGCATTCCGAAACTCTACGGGGCGGCCGCGCGTTTCCGTTCGTTCCTGCTGGAACGCTCCTTTTCGTTTCCGCCGCGTCTGGACCGTGTTCTGAATAAACCGCACCAGGCGGCGAAATATCTCTCTGTCGCCATGGCGCTGGGAGCGGAGGAATGGGACGGAACCCTTCCGCGGTTCGACATTCCGTACGAACCGGAGCTGTATCCGGACACATTGCGGGCGGCACTCGGATGCGACAACCTTCTCGCAATCGCGCCGGGCGCCGCCTACGGCGATGCGAAACGCTGGAACACGGAGGAGTTCCGCGAAACAGCGCTCTGGTGGATCCGCGAAAAGGGCGGTCATGTGGCGCTGCTCTCCGCCCGGAATGAAGCGGACTCCGCCCGGCGGGTTCTGGACGGCCTTCCGGAAAACCGGGTATTCGACCTTGCCGGCAAAACCTCCCTCAACGCGCTGATGCTCCTCCTGCGGAACTGCCGCATGTGTGCGGCGAACGACAGCGGGACCATGCATCTGGCGGCCGTGCTGGGCGCGCCCGGCGTGGTTCCGTTCGGACCGACCGATCCCGCCGCGACCTCCCCCTTGTCCGCCCGCTGGCGCATCCTGTACGACAAGCAGCCGTGCGCGCCCTGTTTCAAAAGAGAATGTCCGGAAGGAACAAAAAAATGTCTCGGCGCCATTCGCGGCGCGGATATGATCGAGGCGATGAAATCTTTGGAGAAAATCTGACGCACAAAGGATTGCTTCGGGACGGAACCGGGGATATATTACCTCCATCAACGGAAGGGACAAAAAAAAACATGAGAGATTTCAACCGGACATTTCTTGCGGCGGCGGTGCTTCCGGTGATCCTCGGTCTTGCCGCATGCCAGGCGGATTATACCGACGAGGCGCTGGAGAAGGCCCGGGACTACACCCTGGAAAACACCCGCATGCTGCCGGAACCCTCCCGGGACTATGTGCGTTACGCCACGCCGGAACTCCAGATCGACACGCTTTTCGAATACAGACCCTACCAACTGACCGAATACGGGCATATCGGCCGCAATGTCGAATTCATTCCCGAGAAAGCGCCGGAAAACGACTTCATCACATCCAATTTCGTCTGGAATCCGCCCGGCCTGGGGTTCTCCATCATCGCCCTCGGCCACAGCCAGCGCAACATGCAATTCTGGGAACCCATCAAAGTCATCTTCAAGAAGCCGTCTTTCGAGAACGTGCCCTATGAAACCGCGCGGAGCGCCGCCATCCAGTATGTCATCAGCAACATGCTGTATCTGTCGACCATGGAGCGCGTCCGCGTCCGCTTTTCCGAGGTGGAGGTGCTGGAGACCGATTTCGACCTGGAATACATGTTTGAACCCATGCTGGAAGGCGGGGAAGCGGAGTGGAAAGCCTTCCTCGACAGCCTGAAACAGCAGCGCGACAAAAAACAGTTCTCCCTGGTCTGGAAGGCGGACGATCCGAATAAACGGATCGTGATCGCCGGATTCGGTTCGCCCGGCGGTCTGGAAGGCTGGCGGCCGGCCAGCGGAATGCTCCTTACCAAAAAGCGTTTGGATGAATATGTCATCGGACGTTACAACCGGATGCCCTCCCTGGACTTCGACATGACGGGAAAAAGCAAAAAATGAAAAGCATGACGGGATACGGGCGGGGAGAAGCGGTTTCCACGGATGGACGGTTCACCTTCCGGGTGGAGGTCTCGTCGGTCAACCGCAAGCAGTTCGAACTGAAACTGAATCTGCCCAAGGAAATGCTCTGTCTGGAAAACGGAATCCGGCTGTTCGTGGCGTCGAGGATCAGCCGGGGGGCCCTCTCCATGCGGGTGGAAGCCGCCTCCAACGGCGTCGACGCCGCCATCCTGCGGATCAATACGCCCAACGCCCTGGCCCTGCTGAAACAGCTTCTCGAGCTGAACCAGGCGGCTGGAATCCGCCAGGAGCCGCAGTCCGCGGATCTGCTGTCCGTGCCGGGAATCCTGGAGCAGAACGCGTTCGACTTCTGTGCTCCCGAAAATGAGGAACGGGTCCGGAAAGCCTGTTCCGACGCCCTCGACATGCTGATCCGGATGCGGGAAACGGAAGGGGAGAACCTCCGCAGGGACCTGGTTCAGAAAATCCGGTTCCTCTCCGATACCGTGGACAAGCTCCAGCCGCTCACGGCGGACCTTCCCCGCCAGTTGAAGGAAAAACTTCTCCAGAAGCTCCAGGAGGCCGCGCTCGGCGTGGACCTGAACGATGAACGGGTTCTCCGCGAGCTGCTCATCTATTCCGACCGCGTGGATGTGTCCGAGGAAATCACACGCCTGCGCAGTCATTTCGCCCACTTTCTCTCTTTCCTGAATCATCCGGACGACTCTCTCGGACGGAACATGGATTTTCTTTCCCAGGAAATTTTCCGCGAGCTCAACACCCTGGGGAACAAGGGCGCCTCCGTGAAGGTCTCCCCGCTGATCGTCCAGCTCAAGACGGAAATCGAAAAAGTCAGAGAACAGATCCAGAATATCGAGTAAACAAGGAGACGCTTTATGGCGACGGATTGTGACAAAGAAAAAAAACAGGAACCTTTCCCGGAACATCTGGACGAACTGGTCGCCCGGATCTGTGCGACCTATTCCGACGGCAACGGGGTCAATCATAACGAGGGCTGCAATCTTCCGCGCGAGTCGGAGATTCTCCGCATTCTCCACAACCTTCTGGAAATCATCTTCCCCGGCTTCGGCGAACATGTCCCGCAGTCCGCGGACAACCTCAAATACATGGTCGGCGAACTGCTGACCCGCTGCCGGACGGAACTGACCGACACCCTCACCCGGGCATTCCGCTACAACTGCAAGATTTACAGCCGTCCCGGATGCAACTGCGAAGCCGCCGCCTATGAGGCCGCGTCGTATCTGCTCCTGTCCCTGCCCGGAATCCGCACGGCGGTCAAACAGGATGTCCAGGCCGCCTTCGACGGCGACCCCGCCGCCAAGACGCTGGACGAGATCGTCCTCAGCTATCCCGGGGTCAAGGCTCTGACGATCCACCGCATTGCTCACTGCCTCTACGAGAAAAAAGTCCCCCTGATCCCCCGCATGATGGGCGAATACGCCCACCGCATCACCGGGATCGACATCCATCCCGGCGCCCAGCTGGGAAATACGGTCTTCATCGACCACGGCACCGGGGTGGTCATCGGCGAAACCGCCGTCATCGGGTCCGGAGTCAAAATCTATCAGGGCGTGACCCTCGGCGCCCTCTCCTTCCCGAAGGATGCCTGCGGCAAAATCATCAAGGGAGCCAAACGCCACCCGACGATCGAAGACAACGTCACCATCTACGCCGGAGCGACCATCCTCGGCGCGGTCGTGATCGGAAAGGGGTCGGTCATCGGAGGAAATGTCTGGATCACCGAAAACGTGGAGCCCGGCACCAAAATCTCGATTGCGCCGCCGCAGCTCACGATCTTCAAGTCCGCGCGGAAAGCCCCTTCCGGCTGGGAGCTTCTCACCGAAGGCATGCGCAAGGATATGCTTGCCTCCGCCGAAGCGGTTCTTTCCAAAGCTCTCGCAGTCCAGAAAAACGAGACCATTCTTCTGGTGTATGACAAACCCACGGAGAATGTCGCGCGCGCCTTCCTTCTTTCCGCGTGCGAACAGGGATTGCTTATCACGCCGCGCATGATCGAAGTCACGCCGAGCAACGGTTCGGACCCCGATCCGGAGACCGTCGAGATGATGCTGAAGCATAACGTGGTCATCGGCGCAACCTTCCATTCCCTGACGCACTGCAATGCCATGGTCGCCGCGAAAAAGCACGGCGCCCGCGGCTGCACCCTGCCCGGCATTTCCGACGACATGTTCACCCGCGCCATGAAGGTGGACCCCGCCGTTCTCCAGGAGGACGGCAAGCGCTGGGCCGCGCGGCTGGGCGGCAGGAAACGCACCGTCCGCATCACCACCGAGAAAGGCACCGACATCGAATTCACCATCGGCTCCTGCCCGGTCCAGAACGACGACGCCAGCTATCAGGCCCCCGGCATCGTCGGCAACATCCCGGCGGGCGAGGTCTACACCGTGCCGGACCCCGGTTCCGCAAACGGCCGGATCGTAATCGACGCCTCCATCGGTTCCATCCTCTGGGAAGAGGGCGATCCCGACTGCGCGGTGGTCGTCCGGAACGGTTCCGCCGTCTCCTTCGAGGGCGACCGCGGACAGCTTCTGAAGGAAAAACTCGCGGCGGCCGGAGAGAAAGGCTTCGTCATGGCCGAGTTCGGAATCGGGACCAACCCGTTCCTCAAGATCACCGGCAATCTGCTGGAGGACGAAAAAGTCAAAGGCACCATTCATCTGGCTTTCGGAAACAACTGCGCCATGGGCGGAACCAATCAGGTCCCGGTCCACATCGACGGCATGGTGTGCAAGCCGAACGTGTTCGTCGACGGCGAATGCGTGATGGAAAAAGGAGTCTGGAAGGTGTAAAAATGTCCCGGATCGCCGATCAGCTTGCCCAAGTCCGTGAACAGATTGCGGAAGCCGCGCGCAAGGCCGGGCGGAACCCGGCCGACGTCAAACTGCTGGCCGTCTCCAAGACCTTTCCCGCGGCGGACATCCTCGAGGCGTTTCAGGCCGGACAGTTCCGTTTCGGGGAGAACCGCGTGCAGGAACTCGCCGCCAAAGTCCCGGTTCTGCCGAAAGAGCTCGAATGGCATCTGATCGGACATCTCCAGTCCAACAAGACGGCCAGAGCGGTCGAATCCGCAAACTGGATTCATTCCGTCGATTCCCCGCACCTGGCCTCGAAAATCGGAGCCGCCGCGAAGAATCTTTCCAAAACCGTGCATGTCCTTCTGGAAGTGAACATCTCCGGCGAAGAGTCCAAATTCGGGCTCCGTTCCTATGAGGATGTCCGGCAGACCGCGGAAGCGGTCCTCGCGGAAAGCTCCCTCCGGCTGTGCGGCCTCATGACCATGGCCGAGCTGAACGCCGGGGACTCCCGCATCCGGAACACCTTCGCCGGACTGCGGACCCTGAAGGAGCGACTGGAAACGGAACTCCGCGTCCCCCTCCCCGAACTTTCCATGGGAATGAGCTCGGACTTCGAGGAGGCCATCGCCGAAGGGGCCACGCTGGTCCGCATCGGAACCGCCATTTTCGGCGGACGCGTGTAAGGGAGGATGCGGCCATGACCCCCGACCCCCTGCTCCGCATTTCAGCCCTGACCAAGTCCTATGCGGGGGTCGTCGTTCTCAAAAACGTTTCCTTTTCGGTTCCGCGGGCGTCCATCGTCGGGCTGATCGGCGAAAACGGCGCGGGCAAGTCCACCCTCATCCAATGCGTCAACGGAGTCACCCGTCCGGACAGCGGTTCCATTCTTTTCGACGGACGGGAAATCACGCCGGTCACCATCGCCTCCGCTCTCAAACACGGGATCGTGACCATCCCGCAGGAATTCAACCTGGCCGATCCGATGACGGTCAGCGAGAATGTTTTTCTCGGACACGAACTCAAAAAGCACGGATTCCTGGACTGCTCCGCCATGCGCCGGCGCACCCGCGAACTTCTCGAGGAGCTCCATTGCAATATCTCCGCCGACGCCGAGGTGTCCGCCCTCCGCATCGCGGAGAAACAGATCGTGGAGATCGCCCGGGCGATCAACCGCGAATGCCGTCTGCTCATCATGGACGAGCCGTCCACCGTGCTGAATCCGCCGGAGGTGGAAAATCTCTTCCGGATCATGCGCGCCATGCGCGAACGCGGCGTCTCTCTTCTGTATGTCTCGCACAAGCTCTCCGAAGTCAAGGAGATCTGCGACACGGTCGCGGTTCTGCGCGACGGCGAGTTCATCAGCGAAAACCCCGCCTCGGAGCTGACCGTCAAAGAGATGGCCAACCGGCTGGTCGGACGGGAACTGAACCGCATTTTCCCGCCCAAAACCGGACGGGAAGGAAGCGGCGTTCCCGCGCTCTCGCTGGAAAACCTGTCGCACGGAAAACGGGTCCGCGGCGTCTCGCTGGAACTCCACAAAGGAGAAATCCTCGGGCTGGCCGGGCTGGGCGGAGCCGGACGCACCGAACTGGCGGAGACCGTTTACGGCATCCGCGCCCGGACCGGCGGAAGCGTGAAGATCGACGGCATGGAAAAGGATATCCGTTCCCCGGCGGAGGCGGTCGCCGCCGGAATCGCATATCTGACGGAAGACCGGCAGAAATCCGGCATCATCCAGTCATTTCCGCTGGCCCGCAACCTCTCGCTGATCTCCCTGAAAAAATACTGCTCCGGACCGTTCATCAGGCACAAAAAGGAAGAGCAGTCCGCGCGCGGATATATGGAACGGTTCCGGATCAAGACGCCGTCCGCAATGGCTCCGGTCCGGGAACTCAGCGGCGGAAACCAGCAGAAGGGCGCGATCGCCAAAAGCCTCGACGCCGATCCCGGAATCTTTCTGTTCGACGAGCCGACGCGCGGAATCGACATTCACTCGCGCGGGGAAATATACCGCTTCATCCATTCGCTGGCCGAAGCCGGAATGGCCTGCCTGGTGATCTCCTCCGATCTGGAAGAGCTCATCGGCCTCTGCCCGAGGGTCGCGGTCATGCGGGAAGGCGCGCTGGCCGGCGTGCTGGAGGGGGAACACATCAACGAGAAAGAGATCATGTATCTTGCCGCAGGTGTCCAATGAAGGAAGAATGCGCACAACTAAACCGGGAATCCTCCTGGAAAACCGTTCTGAACGAAAACCGGCCGTTCATCGCACTGGCGCTGCTGCTGGCAGTCTGCATGATTTCCAATGAAAGTTTCCGCAGTCCGCAGAATCTGATCAACATCTCGCGGCAGGTCGCCTGCATGGGGATCGCCGCGCTGGGCATGACCTTCGTCATCATTGCCGGAGGAATCGACCTCTCCATCGGGTCGCTGCTGGCGCTGGCGGGGGTGTCCGGCATTCTCGTGATGGGAAAAATCGCCGATCCCGCGGCGGCCCTCTGCGCGGCGCTGGGCGTATCGGTCGGAATCGGACTGCTGGGCGGCATCCTGAACGGGGCACTGGTCACGCTCGGGAAGATTCCCTCCTTCATCGCGACCCTCGGAACGCTTTCGATCTACCGTTCGCTGTCGCTGTACATGGCGGACGCCGGAACCCTGAGCAGTTCCAACGAACTGTTCCGTTCGGCGGGAAGCCTCGCATTCCTCGGAATTCCCCTCCCGACCTGGTGTTTCCTGCTGCTGGCGCTCGTGTTCGGGGTCATCCTGAGGCAGACCGCCTACGGACGGCACATCTGTGCGACCGGCGCAAATCCGAACGCCGCGAGGTATGCGGCCATCGACATCCGCCGCGTGCGGTTCGGCACCTATGTGCTTGCCGGACTGGCCGCCGGAATCGCGGCCTTCCTGTTCAGCAGTCGCCTGAATTCCATCAGTTCGACCGACGCCGGACTCTCGTATGAGCTCGACGCCATCGCCGCCGCCATCATCGGCGGCACGGCCATGAACGGCGGGCGCGGCTCCATCGCCGGAACGGTCGCGGGCGTATTCATTCTCGGCATCATCTCCAACGCGCTGGACATGTGGGGCGCGCCGGTCAACCTCCAGGGACTGGTCAAGGGGCTGATCATCATTATCGCGGTTTTGATCCAACGACAAAATAACGAGTAAGGAAAGGGGTTCTTCATGAAAAAGTTTCTGACGGTTCTCTTCTTCGCCCTCTGCGCGGCGGCGCTTCTCTTCGGCGCCGGATGCGGAAAAACTTCCGAAAAGATCCGGATCGGGGTCTCCATCCCCAGCGCCGACCACGGCTGGACCGGCGGCGTCGTCTGGTGGGCGGAACAGGCCAAAAAGGATTTGGAAAGCAAGGACCCGAAGCTCGAAATCATCCTCTCGACCGCCAGGGATTCCGCCGAACAGGTCAACAAGATCGAAAACCTTCTGGTGCAGGGGGTGAAGGCGGTCGTGGTGCTTCCCCAGGAGCCCGCGCCCCTGACCGGCGTCTGCGAACAGCTCAAGAAGAAAGGAATCTATCTGGTCGTGGTCGACCGCGGCCTTCAGAAAGACGTTCAGGACCTTCTGGTCGTGGGCGACAACCGCGAATTCGGACGCCGCTGCGCCGAGGAAATGGCCAAACGTCTGAACGGCAAGGGCGAAATCCTGATCATGGAGGGAATCCCCTGCGAAGTGAACACCTTGCGCGTGGAAGCCTTCCGGGAAGTCATGAAGAATCATCCGCAGATCACGATCCTCGAATCCCAGTCCGCCTCATGGAGCACGGAAAAGGGACTCAAGCTCATGGAAAACTTCCTCCAGAAATACAAGAAGATCGACGCGGTCTGGGCCGGGGATGACGACGTCCTGATCGGCGCCCTCAAGGCCTACGAGGAGTCCAAACGCAAAGACATCAAGTTCTTTATCGGCGGAGGCGGTTCCAAAACGATCGTCAAGAAGGTGCTCAACAACGATCCGCTGGTTCCGGTGAACGTCACCTATCCCCCGCGCATGATCGCCTACGGGATCGAATACGCCGCCGCCGCGGCAAAAGGCACCCCCAAAACCAGGGAGAAGCGCGTAACGATTTCCGCGGATGTCATCACGCCGAAAAACGCCAAGTTCTTCTATTATCCGAATTCCATCTACTGACGGTTTCCCCGCACCGCCGGGCCCTCTCCCCTGGAACAGTATTACTCGAATACCGCTTCCCCGAAGGAATCCCGGTCGTGAAAGCTCATCGTCTCCAGATTCGGCGACCAGAGGGACAGTTCCGGCTGTTTCTCCACAAAAGATTCACGTCCGACATTCAACGTCCAGCGTGTTCCGGAAGAAGGAGTCTCCACTCCCAGTGTTTTGAACGGAACAACGAACAGGGAAACCCATTTGTTGTTTTTCCGTGCTGTCTTATAGGTCCATTTCCCGTTCCAGAGCGGATCGGCCTTGTTGTAGCGGGGATCCAGCACATCCGTAACGAATCCGAACGCCGCGTCGTAGGTGGAATCCGCCGCCGGATTGTAAATAAAGTGATAATACTTCTCCCGGTTTCCGAACGGGTCCAGCACGATCTCCATACTGTCCGTACGCCATGCGGGACCGTCTTTTCCGACCGGGACAATATGACGGGAATCCGGAAGGTCGCTTTCGACTCCAATGTATAAATTATCGTTGTCGTAAAGGATTTTGAACCGCGTTTTTTCCGCGGTCACGCCAAGCTGGATTCCGTTCAGCTCGTGCCATTCCGCTTTTGCCCATGCCCCGGACAGGAAATCAAAGGTCTCGATCATTCCCTCCGCCCTGGCGATGCTCAGGTTCTTTGCTCCGCTTCCGGGCAGGATATTCTTTTCACGCAAGAATTTTGTATTCCATGTGAACGGCGCTCCCAAGGTCGCGCCGAGTGTGCCGTTCGTGTTTACAATATGTTTGGGCGAACGTCCGAAAAACCGGATTTCAGGCCAGCCGGGAATCTCTTTCATCCGTCCGTTTTCCGCGTAGAAGGAATCGATCATGGCATTCCGCGCCTCGATCGCGGAGGCAAGTTTTTCAAACGAAGCTTTGTCCGGAGACAAGCGGTACGCATTGTAAAGATGCAGGATCGTCGCAAGATTCTTTGCATAGTCGAATTCCTTCCGGACCAGCGCAAGACGTTGTTCCACTTTCGGGCCGGAAGTCATTTTTTCCGCTCTCGTAAGGTTTTTTTCGAGCGTATCGATCATATCCGGCGAATAGATGAACACAAGAAGGATACGCGGATTCTCCGGCAGCACCCGTTTCCCTTTCATGGCATCCGAAAATTCATTTTTCGAAGCGGCGTTCATTGCATAACAGGCATTCAAACGCTGATGGAGGGTGTTGTAAAACACGCGCATGGGGGCCGCGGCTTTCCCGAAAGCGCTTTTATAATAGTCGTCCAGAACGACTTCGGGGGAGGCTTCCGGATTTTCCAGAAGTTTCCCGTAAAGATAATAGACGGGGCCCTCCATGCCGAAAAGCTCCCCGAAGCCGCAGCGGTAAACGCCACGGATATTGTTCTCCGCAAACATGCGGACCTGATCCGTGCATGCCTCGGGCGAGAGTTTCGCGGTAAACCCGGGCTGCGGATACTCCCCCCAGTTGTAGACATAGACCGTGAATCCCTGAATCCCTTTGTATTTTCTCCATTTGCGGAACATCTCCGGGGAATAGTGGCAGATTTCGATCATCGTGTTTTCCGGGAAAGCATCGAAGGTTTTCGGCGGATTGGCGGTCGGACCGTAGCTGATCAGGAGCGCTTTTTTGCCGGGCCGTTCCTTCAAAAGACGTTCCGCAAGAGAACGGTGGAATATCCAGAGCTTTTCGCCGGGATCGTCCGTATTGCCGTATTTCCGGCAGTCCGCACACTCACACGGGATGTAGCCGTCGGTCTGTCCGACTTCGACCGTTTCCGCACCGGCGTCCAGCTCCTTCCGCATTTCCCGGTAGACCAACTCCTGAACCCCCGGATTCGAGATGCACAGATGGTTGCCGCTGCCGACCCGCACCCCGCCGAGGAGGGCAAAATATTCGGGATGGGTTTTGAAATATTCTTTTTCGGGAATGGCGTCATAGTAGGAATGTCCGCCATAACTTTTGTATGCACCGCTGCCGTAGTTGTTGTTGGCATAGTCGTACATCATGGACTGACCGCGCCCCGATGCAAAATTCAGACGCGGAGTTCCGGAACATTCCAGATTTCCCGGCAGTTCCAGCGACTTGATTTCCGGTGTGGAAATCCCCGCATCGCCGGGCATCAGGAAACGGGTGTGGAGATAATCCTCCATGAATACGACGATGGCTTTCACGGACCCGAGCACATAGCGGCTGTAGCCTTCTTTTTTCTTCCCGTGCAGTCCGTGATAATCATTTCCGGCAAGAAAAATATCTCCGTCTTTGACCGCGATCCGATACGAAAATCCCTGAAGCGAAGCGGGATCGAATCCGCACCGGCGCGTCCTTTCCGTATTGCCGGTAAAAATTCCGGGTTGATTTTTCGTCATAACAGATTCTTTCCGGATCGGCAGCGTCACGCCGGACGCGGCCCGGAATTCCTTTTGAAGACATTTCGCCGCGGACATCAGATGAATTTCGGTTCCGGGGTTGTCATACCGGTCCGGCAGAACGATCTGGAAAGGGGATTTTCCGTCTTTCAGCAGAACCACTGTCTTTTCCGTGTTTCCGGAAGTGCACGCGGTCACGAAAGAAAGCCATACGGCCGTCATTCCGATCCAAACAAATATTTTTTTCATGTTCCGTCCTTTTTGTAAATTATTCAAAAACAATCGTTCCGGCGGCATCCCTCCAATTCCGCCAGGTCTTCTGATAGAGATTGTATTCCCAGATGTAACGGACTTTCGGCGTCTCGCGAATGGCATTGAACTCCCATTCGGCGCCTTTCGCCGGAGCGCCGCCGACCAGGCTCCACGGGATCGTGATCAGCGCCGAAGTGCCGTCCACGCCCGGAGCCGGGGCCGTAATCTTTCCATTTTTGCCGGCGATCATCTTGTATTGATCACCGTTGCCGCGGTTGTCGGCGGAAGAGAGAACCCGCTCGTAAAAACCCGTCACGCCATTGCGGGCGCGGGCGGTGAACCACCAGCGGGCCTTTCCGTTTCCCAGGATCACTTGTATCTGGTCATTGTTGACCGCTTTCTGCGTAGCCTTGCCGAAAAGGAATGTCACATAAAGATTCTGTTCATCCCGGCGGCATTGTACGGAAACCGGATCTTCTTTAATCTCGGGCGCCTGACGGTAAAAGTCTTTCTGGACAAGCAGCTGCGGAGCCCCGCCGGTCTTGAGGATGCGGCCGGCCGGCTTGATCCGGTTGTCCATCATCCACCGGACATCCCAGTTGAAAGGAGCCATCAGGGGAGCCGTGAGAGACCCGCCGTCCTCGATTTCATCCACCGTCGGATATCCGAACAGGCGGAGGCTTCCTTTGAGGGCGGGACGCGGCGGTTTCGTATTCGGCTGGACCGGAATGCCGGCGATGAAACGATTCCTCGCATCCACGGCTTTGGCAAGAACTTCGAAATCGGCGTCGGATTTCGTTTTGCGGAAGTGTTCGAACGCGGTCACGACGGAAGCGGTTTTTTTCAGGTAATCGAATTCCATCCGGACGACCGGCAGCAGGAATTTTGCGGGATTCGTTTCCGGATTTTCTTTTTCCGTCCGGGCGAGAAGCGTTTCCAGCTGTTCGAGGACCTCCGGAGGATACCGCAGGGCAAGAAGCCTCATATTGTCCAGCATCGCGGGGTTCCGGCCGTCCAGGAGAGCGGGATCGTTCCAGTTGGCGTTCCGGTTCGGGAGGTTCCGTTTCAGGCGCTCATTCAGGAGGAGATAAAATTTCTCCATGCTTCCGGCGGCGGGCCCGAAGGCGTAAAGGCAATATTCGGACAGCAGTTTGCCGCTGTCGAGCGCGGGATCGTCCAGCTGTTTTCCCCACTGGTAGTAGGCGGGTCCTTCCAGGCCGAACAGTTCACCGAACCCGCAGCGGTAAATGCCCCTGACATTGTTGCGGTTGAACGCCGCCGCCTGCTTTGCCAGGAAGTCCATATCCCGCTTCGGCGTAAACCCCTCCGCCTGGTACCATCCCCAGTTGTAAAGGTAGACGGTGAATCCGTTTTTGACGCGGTGGTTTTTCCACGCGTTGAATCCCTCTTCGGAAAAGGGCGCCAGTTCAATCATCACATTGTCCGGAAAATCCTTGAATGTCTGCGGCGGCTTGCGCGTCGGGCCGTAAGCCATGATGCAGACCATTTTCCCCGGACGGTCCTTCAGCAGGCGTTCCGCCATCCGGCGGTGCATGATCCAGAGCTTTTCGCCGAAATCCTTTACCCCGTAAAGTTTCACGCATTCTTCACATTCACACTCCCGGAACCCGTCGCTCTGCCCGAGCTGGACCATCCGATATCCCTTGTCCAGATGCTCCAGCAATTCCCGGTAAATCATCTCCTGGACTTTCGAATTGGAAAGGCAATACTGGGGACGCGTCGGATGCGTAGTGCGTTTTCCTTTGATCAAGGCAAAATATTCCGGATTGCTTTTGAAATATTTGTCCTGCGGGATCGCGACATTGTGGGAATGGCCCCCGTAACTGCCGTACCACGGAGCGTAAAAGGCATTGTTTGCCGCATCATACATCAGGTCTTGTCCGCGGGAGATGCAATATTCAATCTTCGGGGATTTCCGGTAAGAATACCGTTCGGGGACCGCAATGCGTTCCAGGGGAAGCACGGCGATTCCCTCCGCGCCGGGAGCCACGAAACGGGTATTGACGAATTTTTCAAGAAACACCGTCACCGCCTTCACCGATCCCAGGACAAACGATATGCGGTCGTTCGGCCATCGGCTGCCGGGATTGCTTTTGATGTCGCAGCCGTAAAGGAAAATATTTTTTCCATTCACCTCGATCCGGTGTTCCCACAGCTTGAGCGTGGACGGATCGGCGCCGGCTTGTCTCAATGCCCTGGTGTCGCCGATGAAAATCGCGGGATTCGCCCGGTTCATGGCGCTCTCTTTCACAACGGGAATCCCGGCGCCGACGGCGCGGGCAATGCACCGGTTCAGGGTCTCCGCGGATGCAAGCAGGAAACGGTCCAGCGCCGCGTTTCCGGTGGAATCCGGCACCACGATCTGATAAACGCTCTTCGTGTTTTTTGCGGCAACCGTCAAGTCGTTCCCGAAACAGAACGACGACAGGAACACGCCCGAAAAAATCAACAGGGAGAAAAGTCTCTTCATTTTTCATCCTTTCATAAAATATTCCGTCACCAGCCGTTGTAAATGCAATCCGATTCGAAGTCATAAGGCGACCAGAAAACAGATCTGTACGCCCGGCCTCCGGCGGCTTCATCCGGAATCCGGGATCTCTTGCGGCATTCCACATGCATGTCGAGAAAAGCCAGGTTCGCCGAATCGTTATGGGAAAACATCATCGGATCACCGGCCGTCGGCCGGGTCAGCCTGGAGATGTAATAGGCAATCACATATCCGGAACTGGGATAATCCGCACACTCCCCGAAAAGAATCCCTTTGGACGGGATCTTCGCCATCGTCAGCTTCCGGACCGGTACATCGCCGCGATCCCATCGAAGCAAGGTATTGATTCCCCACCCGCCGCTGCCCGTTCCGTTCGCCAGGTCGCCCGGCGCCGTTCTGGACGGACACGCGAACTTGCTCCGGTAGAGATTCTTGCCGCCGTTATAGCAATACCATCCGCCCAGAGGAACTTCCACCGTCGGGAGCGGCGGCGAAGGGTTCAGATACCGCGCAATCAGGCCCTTCTCGTTCTCGACATACCAGGAAACGCGATTGGAAAGGCTGAATTTCCCTTCCCAGTATCCGGACGCATTGAGCTGGTACCCGCCCCAGTACGGCGGACAATAATCATTGCTGTCTCCGGCATAGAGAAGGAACGCTTTCGCAATCGACGCGGCGTTGTTCGTGCACGCAATGCGCTTCGCCATCTCGCGCGCTTTGTTCAGCGCGGGCAGCAGAAGCCCGGCAAGGATCGCAAGAATCGCCACAACCATCAGCAACTCGATCAATGTAAATCTTTTTTCCGGCCGGGTTTTCATACTGCCTCCGTTTTTCTGTTTTTATGGAACACCTTCAGGAACCGTTCATCGCATTTTCTGGAAATCCGCGTGGAATCGCGCTCCACCAGCCGGATCGGCATTGCGACCAGCGGCGGAAGAGCATCCGGAACACCGAACCACGAAGCGGAGGACGCCAGGAGCT
>MWCA01000086.1 GCA_002069785.1 Lentisphaerae bacterium ADurb.Bin242
GCGGTATCCGAGCCAGACCGCCGGAGCGAAGAGCGTCCACGGCAGCATTCCTCCGAGCAGCACCGGCAGGAAGTACCAGAACGGCTCCGAACGGTCGTCGTTGGCCCCCTGCCCCGAAGAGAAGCGCTGAAAGTGCTCGACGCCGATGAACTGATGCCAGAAGTCCGGGTCCGCCCGATGAACCGCGAGCGTCCACGGCGCAATGACGGCCAGCGCCACAACCAGCGGAATCCACGGCAGCGTGAACAGACGCTTCCACTCCTTCCGCCAGAGCAGGAAGGGGACAATCGCCGCCGCGGGCAGCACGAATCCGAGCAGCCCCTTGGCGAGAAACGCCAGCCCGATGCCGACCCCGGCGACGGCCAGATATCCGGCCTGTTTCCACAGGTTCTTCTCGGTATATGCGTAATAAAACGCGGTCATGGTGAGCATGACGAAGAAACTCAGATGGGCGTCGAGCACCCCGTAGGTGCCGACCGCGAAAACCAGCCCGGACAACAGAAACACCGCCGCCGCGACGCAACCGGTCTTCTCCGCACCCGCGCGGCGGCAGAGCAGCCAGATGAGCGCCGCCGACAGCAGCGTGCAGAGCGCCCCCATGAAGCGGACCGCGCCGGGAACCTCGCCGAAGACCGTCATGGCGGCGGCGTTCATCCAGTACCCCAGCACCGGCTTTTCGAAGTAGGGCAACCCGTTGAGGCGCGGGACGATGAAGTCGCCGGAGGCGATCATCTCGCGGGGAATCTCCGCATAGCGCGTTTCATCCGGCATGAAGAGCGGCCGCTGCCAGATGGGCCCGAGATAGAGCACGGCGAAACACGCGACCACCAGAAGCGGAATATACTTTTTCATAACAAAAAACCGCCGTAACGGTTTACGATCCCCCTATAGTTCCCTCTCGTCCGGACCGCCCCCCGCGGGGGCCGTGAAAATGGTCGGGGTGGTGGGGATCGAACCCACGACTTTCTGCTCCCAAAGCAGACGCGCTGAGCCACTGCGCTACACCCCGCAAAATCCGACACATTCGATACAATACCGCCAAAACGGCGAATAGTCAAAGAAAAGGCCGGGATATTCCCGTTTTTTTGGAAAGAAGCCGCCGCGAACGCGATTCCGTTCCGCGGCGGCCGTTGCCGGGCGTCAGTTGAAGACAAGCACGCCGGGGTCGTAGCCTTCCGGCGCTTCGTAGCCGAGCAATTCGATGCAGGTCGCGGCCAGCGAACTGATCCCGAGCCCTTCGCGCAGCTCGTGCTTGTACTCGCCCTTCGACTCGGGGTCGAAGACGATGCACGGCACCGGGTTGAGCGAATGGCTGGTCTTGCGCGCCGGAACTCCGTTCTTGTCGAACTTCACATTGCCCTTCTTGTCGTGTTCGAGCATGTCGTCGGCGTTGCCGTGGTCGGCGCTGATCACGAGGACGCCGCCGGCGGCCTCGATCGCGTTTTTGATCCGGGCGAGGCAGAGGTCGAGCGACTCCATCGCCACGATGACCGCTTCCATGTTGCCGGTGTGCCCGACCATGTCGCCGTTCGGGAAGTTGAGGCGGATCATGCCGTATTTGCCGCTGCCGATCGCTTCGACCACCCGGTCGGTGATCTGGGCGCACTTCATCCACGGCCGCTGCTCGAAGGGAACGATGTCGGAGGGAATCTCCTCGTAATCGTCCAGCGTGTCGCTGAATTTGCCGGAGCGGTTGCCGTTGAAGAAGTAGGTCACATGCCCGTATTTCTGGGTCTCGCTGACGGCGAACTGGCGGACGCCGGAATTGCTGAGGTATTCGGCGAGCGTGCGGTCGATCTCCGGGGGATTGACCAGATAGTGGCTGGGGATGTGGAGGTCGCCGTCGTATTCCATCATGCCGGCGTAGAAGACATCGGGCTTGACGCCGCGGTCGAAATGGGTGAACTCGGCGCCCTGGTCGAAGGTCTGGCTGATCTCGATGGCGCGGTCGCCGCGGAAATTGAAATAGACCAGCGCGTCGCCATCCTTGACCGGGCCGACGGGATTCGAACCGTCCTCCGAAATCACGAACGGCGGGAGGTCCTGGTCGATGGCCTTGGTCTCGGCGCGGAGAGTCGCCACCGCGTCGTGGGCGTTCTGGAAGAAGCGGCCCTTGCCCCGCACATGGATTTCCCAGCCCTTGCGGACCATGTCCCAGTTCGCGCCGTAGCGGTCCATGGTGATGACCATGCGCCCGCCGCCGGAAGCGATCTTGAAGTCGGGACCGAGGGTTTTGAGATAGGTTTCAAAGGGGTCGATGTAGTCGAGCGCGGAGGTTTCGGGAACATCACGGCCGTCGAGGAGAATGTGAATGCGGACCTTGGAGACGCCTTCGGCTCTGGCGTGTTCGAGCATGCCCTTGAGATGCGAAATATTGCTGTGGACGTTGCCGTCGGAAAAGAGGCCGAGGAAGTGGAGGGTTCCGCCCGCTTTGGCCGTCGCAACGACTTTCTTCCAGGTCTCGCCCTCGAACATCTTCCCGGAGGCGATGGCCTCGGAAACCAGCTTGGCGCCCTGCGCGAAGACACGTCCGCAGCCCATGGCGTTGTGGCCGACTTCGCTGTTGCCCATGTCTTCATCGCTGGGAAGCCCGACCGCCGTGCCGTGCGCCTTGAGGGGAGTGAACGGCAGTTCCTTCATCAGTTTGTGGAGGAACGGGGAAGGGGAGTCGAGAACGGCATCCCCCTGCGCATATTTGCCGAGGCCGACCCCGTCCAGAATCATCAGGACGACGGGGCCGCGCCGTTTTGTAAAAGCTGGATTCAAAAGCAGTTTGTCAGTCATAATCGTGTCCCTTTCGTGAAATTGCACAACCCGGTAAATTACACTCAAAAGCCTTCCGATTCAAAGGGAGAATGCAATCTTTTGCGAAAAAACCCTCTTTTCCAGGGGCGGTGCGACCGACAAAAGGTTTGGATCGGGAATGCGGACCGGTGTCCGCGGAAGGAAAAAAACAAAATATCCGGCTGTCCTTACGGCTGGTATGATCTTACCTTGATCTCCTTGAATTGTTTCCGCAGCCGCTCGTCGCCTTGGACGTTGACGGTGATTCCGCCGTGTCCGGTGTACGGGTCGGTGGTCATGAATTTCTCTCTCCAATGTAATAAAACCCCCATGGCCGTTCCTAGCGATAGACTGTGGAAAGTCGATAATGCCTTTGACAGCAACATTCATCGCGGCATTGCGGGGGAATCTCTCGCTTCATCATTGTTCATGTTCTGTGAGTTTGTAATTACGAAGAAAATATTTTTCAAGAAAGTTGCCGAAAAAACGGGAATTTCCATATAGAGCCGGTTTCCGATATTTTTATTTTGTCGCGGTTTTCTATGCTCGGAATTTACTCATCCTCGATTTTCACCAGCTTCGGCGAATCGAACCAGACCACTGCGGCTTTTGCATTCCATACCCGGAAATCCACTCCGATGTTTTTGCTGTTGTCCTCATCCGGAGGCAGTTCCACCGGAAAGACGTATGTCCGCCACTGGCCCGGTTCTGCCTGTTCATTCTCATAGTAGGAGCGTTCCTGATAGGTTCTTTTCCCTGTCTTGTCCATCTGTCCAACCAGAAGGCTCAATCGCCGGACCTTCCGATCCAGCTGGGCGTTCACGCTGAATAGATATTTTCCCGGTTTATACTGGTCTTTTTTGAAGCGCTGGAGCACCATCATCTGAGTTTCCGGTCCCGGGGTATCGTCGCTGATGATTTTCACCGAATACTTTCCATGCCAGCCTTTATCCGGTTCGATTTTTTTCATGCCGCCGTGGTAAGGAATCGTCCAGCCGGGAAAATAATATTTCCCACTTGGGGTTTGGGCCGGGATGAAGTCCGGATTGACGAAAAAATTCTTTGCGGTTTCCTGTCCGGTCGTGATCAGGACGAAAAGGCTCAGGAGCGCGGTCAGTGCGTGTTTCATGATTGATTTTCCCTTCATTTCAAGATGTATCGGTTGTAAAGAGCCGGATTTTTGCCGCCGGCGACGCCGGAGCCGTCATATCCGTAACACTCAAATCCTTTGCCGGTGTCGTCGTCAAATATGACGAAACTCATGCCGAAGACCATTCCGGCATGGGGAGTTACGCCCAGCGCCTTCCACGGGAACCGGATTTCATACGTGGTGGTTCCCTTTTGGTTGTCCCGGAGGATACGTGAGTTTTCCGCCTGACATACGCCGTTGTCCTGACCGATATAGCAGCGCCGCCAGATCTTTCCGTCGTTCGCGAGGGAAAGACCCATGTCGATGTCATCGTTTCCGATGATTTCTGTTCCGGTCAACGGTACGAACGATCCGTTGTTTTTCGGGTCCAGCGCGATTTCGAGCGAGTCGGCTTTGTACATTTCGCTCTTGAATGTATTAAAGTGCTGGTCATCCTTCACTACGGCGGTTATGTAAAGATAATCCTTGTCCCATGAGGCCTTGATATCTGCGCTCAAATCGTCCATGCCGCTCCACGGTACCCACGGGTCCGCCGGCAGAATGTTGGCACGGGTCTTGACAAGCCCGACGGGCGACTGCGGGATTTTTCCGTGTTGGATCGTCCGAATTCCTGGAAATTCCCAGTTGGTCGAAATGGAAAACGGCGTTCCGGCTTTCGAAGCGGATGCTTTGACTACTCCCGATACATGATCGAGAGTTCGGATGAGGGAATACCCGCGTGGAATTGTTATTTCCTCTTTTTGTCTGTTTCCATTGTTTTCGATTATGGCGGTGATAGTTACGTCCCGCGTATTGCTGAGGTTGGTAAATTTAACCTGGGCTTTCTGTTCGCCGACGGCGCGGAAGTGGATTTGACAGTAGCGTGTTGACAGGAATTCCGCTTTGCCGAGCAGTTCGGCGAGCTGCAAATAATTTTTATGGGTGACATAAATCAAAGTCGAATCGATTTCCCTCTCTTTTTCTGCCGGAATGACATTGCCCATCAAATCACTGAAAACAGCATCTTTTACCAGGGCTTCCGGAAAACACGCCCGGTATCCGTTGTCCGCCCATATCGCGGCCGTTCCGGAACCGTCTTTTTTCCGGAAGACGGCGACACGGACGATGGAATCCTGCTTCCGGTATTGGGATTCGGTGACATTCTCAAGGATATGCGCGACCTGGCTATAGGAAGCCGTCGCGGACTGGAGTTTATGCTCCTGCGTAAGTCCCCAGCAATTGTCGTCCATACAGATGCCGCCGTAAAGATCGTAGGCGTAAAATCCTGCCGCCCGAGCCGCAACCATATCCTTGGCAGTCCGTATCGCATGTTCTCTCCGGTATGGCGATTCGTCGATGCACAGAGGATCGAATGCATTGCCGCATTCCGAAATATAGGCTGGAATGTCGCCGCGCCCATATTCACTGCTAAGTTTCCGGATCTGTTCACGAGTATAGAAACGGGAGTCGAAATCCCAATTTGGATGTTTGTCCGGTCCGAACCACCACGAAAAATACGGATCGCACGGGAAGACGGAAAATATCTTCCCGATTTGCTTCATGACTGCCCGTACGAACAACCAATCATCCCGATATGGAGAGGTTCCGCCCCAAGGCCGTATCGACCCGATTTTCATTTCCGGTTTGATTTTCCGGATTTCAGCCGCGCCGATCCGGTTGAGTTCGCAATAATCGTCAAAGGCTGGACCCGTTACGATCCATGGCTGTCCAGAATTGTCTGTCTTGATTCCCTCCGGATACTTAGCCATATAAAACGAATTCATTCCCATGGCGCCGTTGTCCTCCCCGCCAAGTTCAAATTCATCGATCAGACTGCCGTAACGCACCATGAGTTCATGAAGGAACTTTGTCCATTCGGAGAATTGTGGTTTCCGATAAAGGAGTTTCGCGGTAATGTGTTTCTTATGTGTTTTGAGCTCTTCCAATTCATTTTTGTCTTTGTACCAGTCCGGTGGATCGAACGGTTTGGTGTGGAACTTTACGACCATGCCGTTTTCCTTGGCCAATTTGAGTTCGAATTCCAGAGAAGTCCAGTCATAAACGCCAGGTTTCTTTTCGACTTCCCGGTGATATCGTGTGACTTGGACGCGTTTGACTCCGATGCGATGCAGTAGCGGAGCATGGTCGTCCGTGCCGCTTGCCAACTGGTTGATGATTCCGCAGTAGGGTTCGATCCCTGCCTCGATCTTTACCGGTTCTTTGAGTACCACATAGGTCATGTTGTCCGAAGCAATCGCTTTGCCATTCGACACGGTCTCAACCACTGCTTTGAACCAGCCGTAGTGATCCGATGGTAACTTAAAGTTCAGGACGCCGGAAGATTGAAAGGAACCCCCGAAAGTCGAAACAGGATTTCCTTTGTAGTCGAGGACACGCCCACGGATTTCCCCCGCCATTTTCCCAGTGAAGTCAACAATGTTTATGGAGGCCGGAACAGCCTCTCCTTTCGAATAGATATTTTCCCAGCCGTATTTTCCAAGATTCAGCTCGATCACCAGTTTTTCCGGATTTTCGAACGGTGTGGCGTTTTCCCCCTTCTCCAGCTGGACGGCGTCTATCCAGACGCTGGACTTCTCTGGAACATTATGCCGGAATCCGAGGCAGATAATGTGTTCCCTGGATGCCTTTGCGACCGGCTGCGGAATAAAATGGATGGTATATCGTTGCCATTCGCGTGTCAGTTTGACCGGATGATAACGTCCGCCTTCGCAATCCACGGAAAGCATTCCGATTCCGATGGGATAATCGTCATGCGAAGCTTTTGCATAAAGGGAAAGCGTATAGGTTTTTCCGCGTTCCAGAGGAAGCGTCCTCATATAAATGTTGCCGTCTCTGTAGGTCGGCACTCTATATTTGTCTCTCGATAAATCCCAGTCGATCCGAACACTCTTCTTCCCGTGGAACGCGGTCGAATCGTCCGAATATATTTTCATCAGCATTCCATACGCCCCGCCGCCTCCGCCCGCAATGCGGCGCTTGCCGGCCTCCGCGCTGACATCGCCCGTCAGAAGGTTTGCTGCGGCAAGACTGAAAGAAACGGTTGCGGACAAAATCGACAAACTCATTTTATGTTTCATCATTACTCCTCCTTTCAATGGATTAATAGCATCGGGTAGTAATCAAGGTATGCCAAGGGGCATTCCAGAAATCATGTTCACATCGGGTGATCCACCGGGTGCAGGCCGCGTGCCCGTCGGAAAAGACCGCATTCATTCCGCCGGGATGTGTCCGTTTCACACAGATGGCACTGCCGATGAAAATATAAATTCCGCCGCTGCCGGCATCATCAAAGGCCGCTCCGTTCGTGAGGTTCGGATTATACCAGTAATCGCGAAAAATCATTGTCTTATCGGGAGCCGGATTTCTGGCCGACAACTTCATCAGTGGCAGTGTGTCGACAAGAATTCCGCCGTTCGTTTTTTCGGAGGTCAGTGCCCTGTTGTAGCTATAGGAAAATGCCGCCAGTTTCGGAGAAATGTAAGTCTGTCCGGTGATGTTCATTTTTCCCGACAGTATGTCGCTTGGGCATTGATATACTTTCCGGGCCGGCCCCGGAACCGTGCGAATTGCTCCCCAGTCGCTGTTATACCGAACATCGAATGCATAATGCCACAGGATCGCCCACCAGACCGGATAAATGGAACCGGATACCCCGGCGGGAAGCATGTATTCGCCGGAATCATTGGCATACATGAGAAAATAGTTGTAAAGCTGTTTCTGTGTGTTGAGACAGGAAATAGCGCGCGCCTTTTCACGGGCCATATTCAGCGCGGGCAGCAGCAACGCCGCCAGAATGGCGATGATCGAGATCACGATGAGGAGTTCGATCAATGTGAATATCCTCCTGCCCGCGTTCCCGCAGATGGGCATCTTGTCGCTGTTGTCCGACTGTTTCATAAGACATCCTCCTTCAAAATTGGTTTTCAGAATCACCGGCTGATAATAATCTTCACGCACTGGAACCACCGAGGGGACAAGGACCAGGGTGGTCAGCCCGAAAATCAGGAAAAAACCGAAAAAGAAAAACAAGGTCTGAAACGATGAAACCCGAAAGGCCCCCATCTCCCAGTTCGCCGCAAGGAGTCCGCTCCCGAGCACCGCCGACACCCCCAGCCGCGACAGTGTCCATCCCAGATAATTGAACGTGTTGCAGAACGCAACCGCCATCGTCCGGTTGTCCGGACGCGCCAGCGCCAGCATTTCCGCCGATAAACAAACGAAAAAACACGAAAAGGCAAATCCTCCCGTGAACATCAGAACGGAAATGACCGGAATACTCCATGCCTGTTCCCCGCAGCAGCCCAGCCCCAGCAGCACGCCGATGTAAGTCAGGTGAACCGCAACCTGTATTTTTTTCGTGCCGAAACATTTCAGGAGACGCCCCGCAAAAAAGTAGCCCGTCAGCGTTCCTCCCATCGAAAGAGCGGAGACGATCATGATGATATTGCTCCCCGTCCTTAATCCGGTCTTGAGGTAAATGAAAACCAGCGGGGCGTATGCCAGCGCGGCAAACGTCAGAAACACCACATACACCGAATAGCCGGTCAGCGCCGAGTTTTTCAGACAAATGGAGAGCGCCTTTCCCAGATCGTTCCGCTGTTCCGGAATTCCGTCTCCCCTGCCGGTGGGAATCCGGTCGATCAGGAGTTTCCGCCCGAGAATCATGAACCCCAGCAGGACAAAAAACAACTGGAACATCCAGGCCGGCGGCTGTCTCTCCGCCAGAAGTCCCAGAAAGAAAAGAAGGAGGGTGCTCAGCGCCATGTAAAAAAGACGCATCTTCCCGAAAAAGTCGCCGCGTTCTTCCGGGAGGAGAATATTGTCCAGAATGGGAAACCACGCCGCGGTGAAAAGAGGACGCGTGAACGCGAGAAGAAAACATCCCGCGATGACAATTCCGCGTGCCCAGGCGCCGGCTCCGAAAACAGGCGCCAGCGCTATCAGGAACAGGGCGGCTGTCCCGGCATAACAGGTGATGCCGACCGACCGCTTCAATCCGAGACGTTCCGTGACCCAGGAACTTGGAACCAGCAGCAGAGTCAGCGCAATCCCCGGAATCGACGAGGAAAACATGGAGAATCCATCGCTTCCGTGAAGCATCGCCAGATAAATGATGATCACCGGACTGCTCTCGAACAGAACTTCCGAAACGCATCCGAACAGAGCCGAACCGATTGCCAGCCGCTGTGCGTGTTTCCGTTCCGGACCCGATAAGTGCGGAAGATTGCTCATTCCCTGAAAACTCCTTTTATCCGGGAATGGATTCCCGGTGTTTCCTTTGTTCCATGCTTCATTATAAGCCATTCAACAGGAAATGTCAAGTATGATTCTATTGAAATTTTAAGAATTTTTGAATTTTTTTCATATTTAATATGGATTTATTACTTTTTTCTATAGAATTTTTATTGCCGGATTCTATAGAAAAATCGCCGGATGATGTTATATTATGTAGTATAAGGAAATTTCACGGGAATCATCTCAAGAGAAGGAATGAGGCGGATTCATGGAAAAAGGAACGTTGATGGAATTGGCATATCAGTGCATTCTGCGGAAAATCATTGAGGAACGTCTTGCGCCTGGAACCCCGCTTCGGGAAAACCACCTGGCCGAGGAGTTCAACCTGAGTCCGACGCCCGTCCGCGAAGCTTTCCGGAGACTGGAGAATGAAGGCTGGCTTCAGAGCCTTCCGTATAAGGGCTGTACCTTGCGTCAATATACGCTGAAAGAATTGGAAGAAATGTTTCTGCTCCGGGAGGCGCTGGAAGGAGCCGCGGTCAAATGCGCGGTTCAGCGCGCAACCCAGAGGGATCTCCGGAAACTGGAGGACGTTCTGAAAAAAGAACGGGCATTCATTGATGTGCGCCGGGAAAAAAATCCGGAACCTGCACTGGAATCGCCCACATCCATCGACATTCTTTTCCATGACGCCCTGGTCGATGCCGCGCATGCCCCCCACCTGAAACAGAGAAGCTCCATGCTCCAGGCGCAAATCAGCTATGTGATCTTTCTGAATGCGAGGACTCCAACCACTCCCGACGACCTGGAGTCGGTTTATGAAGAACATTGCATGGTCTTTTTTGCCATTCGAAGAGGATGGAAAGACATCGCCGAAGAATTGATCCAGCGTCATATCCACAGCGGCTGGAATAAATATCTGCACTCATTGAAACAGGGGGAAGACAACCGCGCATCATCCCGGACAGTGTCCCGGAAAGCATGACGGAAAAAAAGCTCCCTTTCCACACATCTTCCTGGTTTTTGCCATTCCCTCTTGAAAAATTTCATTGAAATTATAAATGAACGATGTATTTTATGATGTAAATACAATAATAAGGTATAGTATGATACAAGTGGTGGAACGGACCTTCGATCTTCTGGAAATGCTGGCCCGGGAAAAGGTTCCGATGGGAAATTCGGAGATCGCCGCCCGGCTGGGCATCCGGCTTCAGACCGCCAACAATCTGCTGCGGACCCTGTACAACCGCGGGTATGTGACGCAGGACGAATCCCGGAAGTACCATCTGGGCGCGCAATGTTTCTATCTGGGAAGTTCCGCCGACCGCTGGAAGAGTTTCCGGAAGTGGATTGCGGAGCCCCTCCGGCAGCTGGTCCGCGAGTCCGGATTCGGCGGGTTCGCGGGCGTGCTCGACCATGACCGTCTTCTCTGCGTCGCAATGCTTTCTCCGGGCGGGACCGAGCTGGTTCATCCGATGCAGGAGTGGTGGAGCGAACTGCATTCCAACGCCTGCGGGCGGGTTCTGCTGGCGGCCCTGCCTCCTCCGGAACGCGCCCCGGTGTTCGCCCGCACCGTCCGGCGGAAATATACCGGGAAAACCGCGGTCGGCGCGGAGGCACTGGAGCGGATCTGCAAAAAGACGGCCCGGGACGGTTATTCCGAAGCGGCGGAGGAATCCCGCGCGGGAATGTCCTCGCTGGCGATGCCCCTGCACGATCTCGGCGGGACAGTTTTTGCCGCGCTGGCGATTTTCGGGACGAACAAGGAGTGGAAACGGGTTCCCCTCGGGGACAAGCTGGAACACCTGAGGAATGCCGTGAACCGGGCGGAGGGCCGCTGAAATGATGACCGGTTTTCTTCTCGCCGTCCTGACCGGATTTACCTGGACCGTTTTCGGTGTGGTGATCAGCCGTTGCGCCCGGAAGAATTTCGACATCGTCGCCTACAGCATGGCGCAAACCTTCCTGGCGTCGGTCCTGACGTTCCTCTGCTATGCGGACCTGTCGAAAATCGAACTCCGGAGCTTTTTCATTCTGGCGGCTCTGATGCTTGTCAGCGGGTGTCTGAATGCCGTGGCCCAGATGATTGTGAAGATCACGATGGAGCGGGGAAACCACGGACCCGTCTGGGCGATTGCGCAGGCGTCCCTGATCCTTCCTTTTCTGGCGGGCGTCGTTTTTTTCGGGAGCCGCGGAACGGCGGGTCAGTGGGTTGGAACCGTGCTGATTCTCTGCGGAATTCTGCTGCCGTCCCTGCAACGGGTCAAGGATTTCAGACAATGGCTCCTGCCCGTGCTGAGTTCTTTTTTCCTCTTCGGGCTCCTCCAGACGCTTTACGCGATTCCATCGCGGGTTCCGGGCCTGAGCGACACCGCCGGGATGCGGCCGATGCTGTCGGCGCTCGGCGGTTTTTTCGGCTGGGAGCTGATCCGCCGTCAGCAGAAGAAAAAGTTCAGTCTGGACAAGCCCACCTTGTATCTGGCGCTGTCGATGGCCGTGCTGTCGCTGATCAGCCTGAAAATCTTTTTCATGGGGCTGGACCGTCTGAGCGCGGCGGGCATGGGGAATGTCGGGTTTCCGTTGATCGTCGGAAGCAATATTCTGGGGTTCTCCTTCTACAGTCTGTTCATTCTGCGGGAACGTCTCAGCCGGGTGGAGACGGCGGGGATGCTCTGCGTGCTGGGCGGGATTATTTCCGTGGCCATGTGAGGGCGGGGGGAGGCGGTTCGCGCTTCCTCAAAACCGGTGCAGGGGCTGTCCGGGGTTGAAGACCTTCCGGTAGCGATGCGGAGAAAGCCGGAACAGACTTTTGAACTTCCGGCAGAAGTAACTGACGGATTCAAAGCCAAGCTTTTCCACGATCTGGTAGACGGGCATGTCCGTGGTCTGGAGCAAAAGTTTCGCCTCGTCCATCCGGCGCCGGATCCGAAAATCGATGGCGGAAAAACCGGTTTTCTCCCGGAACAGCGCCGAGAAACGGCTTGGACTCAGTCCGGAGACCCGGGCAAGCTGGTCCAGGGAGATTTTTCCGGACGGTTCCCGGAGGATGTACTGAAGCGCCCTGCGGATTCCCGGATGGCTTTTCCGGGGATCCAGCCCGCCGACCAAAAGATTCCCTTTTTCAAGCATTTCTCCGAGCATGCAGAACAGGACGGACGTCACAAGATAGTCGCGGCCCGGCTGGTCCGTGTCGTAAAGCAGAAGCTCTTTCGCGAGGGCGGACAGCCGGGCCGGGGCGACCCGGAACAGCACGCACCGGCTCCCGACATAGATTCCCGGGAACTCTTCGGGATTGTCCGACCGCAGCAGAATCTGGATTGTCCGGGTCTTCACCGGGACAATCCATCCGTGGGGCAGTCCGGCGGGAATCAGGATGCAGTCGCCGGGTTTCAGCACGAAATCCTGTTTCCGCATCCTCAGGAGGAAAGAGCCCGAGATCAGGGCGATCACCTGAAAGAAAAAATGCACGTGCTCGCCTTTCCCCTCCATGCCGGCGGGATAATCCGCGATGGAGACCTGTTTGAACGGATTTTTCAGATTCCGGCTCGAGACCGCCGTGTGCTTCACCCGAAACGGTGGGACAGTTCTTTCAAACATGATTTCTCCCGCGTTGCATCAAAAAAGTAATATAAGGCAATTTTTCAGCAATTCAAGAGCTTGATAAACAGAGCAATAGAGCTATATTCATTCCATCGAAAATCCGGAGGAATCCACAGTGAAGATCACGAAAATCGAACCCGTTCTCGTCGGCGCGGCGACTCCCGGCGTCGGATTGCTTTCCGACCGCAACTATATTTTCATCCGGGTCCATACGGACGAGGGCGTCACCGGCCTCGGCGAGGCCACGCTGGAAAGCCATGACAACGCCGTGCTCGGCACGCTCAAAGACCTCGCTCCGCTGGTGATCGGACAGGACCCGCGGCGGATCGAATTCCTGACGCAGAGGATGACCCGGCAGCTGTTCTGGAAAGGGGGCGTGATCAAAGGTTCCGCCGTGGCCGGAATCGAACTCGCGCTCTGGGACATCCTGGGAAAATCGCTGGGCGTTCCGGTTCACCAACTGGTCGGAGGCGCCTGCCGCGATAAGGTCCGCGTGTATGTGAACGGCTGGTCGGGCGGCTCGCTCGATCCCGCCGCGATCCGGGAGAAGGTTCAGATAGCCCGGGCTGCCGGATACCATGCGTTCAAGTTCAGCCTTGCCGTTCCGGCGGGACCCGTCGGGGATTCCGCGACGCTACGGACGATCGTGAAAGCGGCGGAGACGATCCGGGAAACCGTCGGGCCGGACGCTCCGCTGATGTTTGACGGACACGGACGCTATGACGCCGACATGGCAATCCGTATTGCGAAGGGGCTTGCTCCGCTGGATTTTCTCTTCTTCGAGGAACCCGTCCAGCCGGAAGACGAGGAGGCGCTGGCCAAAGTCGCGGCCCATGCCGGAATTCCGGTCGCGACCGGCGAACGCCTGATTTTCAAGCAGGAATTCCGGAAGCTGTTGGATCGGAAGGCGGCTTCGATTTTACAGCCGGACATCGGACACTGCTGCGGGTTCGGCGAAGCGCTGAAAATTTCGCATCTGGCCGAGGCTTTTTCCGCATTCATTGCGCCGCACGGCCCGATGAGCCCGGTTATTACGACCGTTTCGCTTCATCTCGACGCGGTGATTCCGAACTTCCTGATTCAAGAGCGCATTTTCCTCAACGACTGGCGCAACGAGGTCATCACGGAACCGCTTACAGTCGAAGACGGATTCATCCGGGTCCCGGAGAAACCGGGCTGGGGAATCGAACTCGATGAGGAGGTCGTTCGGGCACATCCGGCGATCACGCCCTATACTCCGGCGCTGTTCCGCGAAGACGGCTCCGTCTGGGACTGGTAGCCTGTTGAGCGCCGGCCGGAACAAGCATCCGGTTTCTGCCGCGCTCGGAGAGGAGGCGGAGACCCGGAACATGCCGGAAACAACAGAATGGCAGAATGTCCAAGTCCCGGATCATTCTCGGGGGAACTCGGCCAGACTTTGGCATAATTTCCGGTACCGTTCACCGATCCAGCCCGGCCGTGTTTTTTCCGGCAGGGGACGGCTCCGGAAATCGCAAGGGAAGATCAGAATCTTCGTATTTTCCGGCCGGGCTTTCGCGGTCAGGAGAAAAATTTCTTCCATATCCGCATTCGAAACCGCAATGCAGCCGATCGAACCGCTCTTGCCGTGAAGCATGATCGCCGATCCCAAGCGCCGGAGGTCGCGGTTGTCCTGCCGGGCCATCGCGATATCCTCTGCGCTGGGATATGCCAGTTTCAGAGCCAGATAAAAATGACTGTTCGGATGCAGGGATTCGATCTCGTAGAAGCCTTCCGGGACTTGCCGGTCACCCTCTCTGAGCTTCGGTCCGGTGGTTCCGCTCGCCGTCAGAATCCGGAATTCCTTCAGGAAATTCCATGCGGGGTCCGAGGCGTTCCGACCCCAGAGCTCGAGCCGCTTTTCCTGCTTGAATGCAAGAATCCTCAATTCGCCGGGAAAGGTTTTGAGACTCAGCCGGGCCCGGGCCGCGCCGCCGAACTGTGCAAGACGCGATTCCACGGTATGGCGGAAGAAGCGGCCGACAGTCAGGTTGTAGACGCGGCGGCTCCAGGATTCCGGAAGCAGGAACAGGAGCACGACAAGGAAAAGAGTGCCGGAAAAAACCGAGACGGCGATTTTCATTTTTCGATTCATTGTCTTGAACCCGTTTCCATTTTCCTGTAAACATATCTCCTCGTTTCCGGTTTTGCAAGGGGGGGCATGTTCGGAATCGATGCCATCCGAGCCGGATTTCAAAAAAATTCAGGAACGGCATTGACAACGGATTCAGATATATATATATTGATTGAGTGATTGAACAACTATTCTATAAAAGGCGGCGCAATGGCATCAGTCAGAAAATCAAACAGATCGCCGGTCTGTGATTGCGATGTTATCCATGAGGCGGTCGTGAATCGTGTCAGAAGAAGGATGGCTTCCAGAAACGAATATGGGAAATTGGCTACCCTCTACAAGATGTTTGCCGACAGCACAAGGATTCGGATCTTGCATGCGCTGGAGCATGGCGAGATGTGCGTCTGCGATTTAGCCGTTCTTCTCGGGATGACGAAATCCGCCATATCGCACCAGCTTAAATCGCTGCGTCTCCTGAATCTCGTGAGTTTCCGCAAAGAGGGGCAAATCGTTTTCTATTCCCTCGCGGATTCCCATGTCAAGGATATCCTGGACAAAGGCTTTGAGCATCTCGATGACTAGACGGTATTTTTTATCCGGATTATTGAATGATTGAACAATCAGACAACTATAAAGGGGTTGCCCATGGAAAAAATATTCCTGCTGAAAGGACTTGACTGCCCCGATTGCGCCAACAAAATCGAAAACGAAGTCAAGGGGGTTGACGGCGTTTCCTCCGCCACCGTGAACCTGATGGCCGGAACGCTTACCCTCGCATTGAGCGATGATTATTCCGGAGACATATTGTCCACCGTGAAAAAAATCGTTGCCGGTCACGAACCGGACGTCCGTGTTACGCTCCGGTCTGACGCGGCCGATGCCGCCGGGTTGACGTGCGGCGATGAGGATGGCTCGGGAAAAAACACGATTCTCAAATTGATAATCGGGGCGCTCATTTACGGGATCGGCATTGCCTTATCCCACTTCCTGGATTTGAACCCTTACGTCAAGCTCGGCCTCCTGGTCATCGCTTATGTCATATTGGGGGGCGAGGTCGTTCTGAAAGCCGTGAAGAACATATCCGGGGGGCGGATATTCGACGAAAATTTCCTGATGAGCATCTCGACGATCGGCGCGTTTATGATTGGCGAGTCCCCCGAAGCTGTCGCGGTGATGCTTTTTTATCAGTTGGGAGAATTGTTCCAGAATTCGGCGGTCCGCCGTTCAAGGAAGTCCATTGCCGACCTGATGGACATCCGTCCGGATGCCGCAACGGTAAAAAGAGGCGGGGAACTGCGGATTGTCGCGCCTGAAACGGTTTCCGTCGGTGAGGTTATTCTTGTAAAACCCGGCGAAAAAATCCCGCTTGACGGGGTGGTATTGGACGGGGAATCGATGATTGACACAAAAGCGTTGACGGGCGAATCCGTGCCGAAGACAATCGGGAAGGGGGATACCGCACTGTCCGGCGCCATCAACCGGAGCGGCGTATTGACCATTGAAGTATCAAAGACGTTTGGAGAATCCACCGCGTCGAAAATCATCGATCTGGTTGAAAACGCGGCAGGCAGAAAAGCGCCGACCGAGAACTTCATTACCACATTCTCGAGATATTATACGCCTGTCGTGGTCGTGCTTGCGGCGCTGCTCGCCATCTTCCCTCCGCTTGTCATGGGAGGCGACTGGACCGACTGGATTCACAGAGGCCTGGTGTTTCTCGTGATCTCCTGTCCCTGTGCACTGGTTATTTCCATACCGCTTGGCTTTTTCGGCGGTATCGGGGGAGCCTCCGGAAAGGGGATTCTCGTCAAGGGAAGCAATTACCTCGAAGCGCTCGGCAAACTTGACATAATCGTCTTTGACAAGACCGGCACGCTGACGAAAGGGGTGTTTCAGGTGACGGAGCTTGTTCCGGCAAACGGATTCTCCGAAGAAGAACTCCTTGAATCTGCGGCGTACGCCGAATCTTTGTCGAACCATCCCATCGCCGTCTCTGTTCGAAATGCGTACGGCAAGCCTGTCGCCGCGGGGGAATTGAGCGATTATAACGAGATGCCGGGCTATGGGATCCGTGTCATGACGGGGGGCCGCAAGATACTGGCGGGCAACGACAGGCTCATGGAAGTGTCGGGCGTAGAATTTGAAAAAAACAATAAGGCGGGCACAAAAGTCTATGTTGCCGTGGACGGCCGCTTTGCCGGGTGCATCCTCATTGCGGACGAGGTCAAGGCAGACAGCAAGGCGACGATTTCCCGGTTGAAAAAGATGGGGATTCGCAAAACCGTGATGCTTACCGGAGACAACGCGCAAATCGGAAAAGCCGTTTCGGACGAACTGGGACTGGATGAATACTATGCGGAGCTTTTGCCTGACCAGAAGGTCGAGAAGCTGGAAGCCCTTGAAAAGCAGAAGAAACCCGGAGGCAAACTGGCGTTTGTCGGCGACGGCATCAACGACGCGCCTGTCCTTGCCCGTGCCGACGTTGGAATCGCGATGGGCGCCCTCGGCTCGGACGCGGCGATCGAAGCGGCGGACGTGGTGCTCATGACCGACGAGCCCTCCAAATTGATCGATGCCGTTTCCATTGCCGAGGCGACTAAACGTATTGTACTCCAGAATATCGTCTTTGCGCTCGGCGTCAAGGCTGCGTTCCTGGTTCTCGGCGCGTCCGGCATGGCCGGCATGTGGGAAGCGGTCTTTGCCGATATGGGCGTGGCGATCCTCGCGATATTGAATGCAATGCGGGTTATGAAAGCATAGGCGCCGCTCCCGGAATCCGGCAGAAACATGAGTTCTGCGAAACAGGCGGCGCCTGCTTACAAACTTTTCCCGGAGAATTTTTCCCTCATTTTTTTCCTACGCCCGTGGGAGGCTGACCGTCCCCGCGGCGGACCGGTTCGGCGCGGAGCAATTCCGTGATCCTGTGCCAGGCCAGTTTCGGACGACGGTATTCGTCGACGAGCCCTTTGTTGTTGAAACCGCGCGGACGCGACAGGGAATGGCCCCCGCAGCTGTAAGATTTCGCGTTCGAGAACTGCCAGATCAGAAGGCCGGTGCACCGCGGATGGTTGCGAAGGAAACGGAACACGGTTTCCAGCAGTCGCGCCTGGTATTCTTCCGACCAGCGCATTCCGCTGTGGTCGCCGACGATGGCGGATGCGCCGATTTCACTGATGATGACAGGTTTATCCCTGTATTCCGGGAGGGAGGCGAATTCCGCCAGCCTGGAAAGTTCCGGCTCTATCATGTCTATGGAATCCGGCCTTTCGAGCCCGCCGTACCAGCCGGGATAGGTGTTGAACGAAATCACGTCGGCCAGATCGAGGCAGACATCCTTCGTGCAGCAGTTGGAGGCGAAGGTGATCGGACGCGAAAGATCGGCTTCCCGGATGGTCGCACAGAGCTTCGTCACGATCTCGCGCGCAGAATTTACGGAGGTGTCCGCCTCGTTCAGGAAACCCCACAGAATGACGCCCGGATGGTTGATGCTGCGGCGGACCATCCGGCGGGTCTGTTCGCATTGCTTCCGGATGAATTCGGGATTCTTCAGATGGGCTTCCGAATTGCCCCAGCCGAGGGATTCGTCCCAGACCAGCATTCCCATGCGGTCGCAGAGCGAAAGGAACGCTTCCTTCTGAGGATAATGACAGCCCCGGATGAAGTTGCAGCCCTGATCCCGGATCATGGTCAGGTCGTCGAGCATGATCTGAAGCGGAGTGGCGGGGCCGAAATCGGGGTGCGCCTCGTGCCGGTTGTAGCCGATCAGGCGAAGCGGTTTGCCGTTCAGGAGAAGTTTGCCGCCGGCGGCTTCGATCCGGCGGATACCGAACTCCGTCGAAATGGAATGGGAAGAGGAGCGGACGGTCACGGAATGGAGATTCGGCGTGTCCGGACTCCAGATTCTGAAGTCCGGCACGGGAAGAACCGCTTCCCAGAGAGGACCGGCGGCTTCGACTTCACAAGCCGGGGCCGGAGCGTGGTCGAAGAAAAACTGGAGTTTATAGTTTTCCGGGACCTTGCCCGCGCTGAACACGCGGAAACGGACCTTGCCGCTCCCGATGTCGAGGGGAATCGCTTCGATCCGCTCGAAATAATGTTCGGGGAGTTCCTCGAGGGTCACGGAATCGTAGAGGCCGCCATACCCGTAGAAATCATAGAAGTTGTGAAACAGGGCGGAGGGATCATCGCCGCGCAGATTGTCGACCGCGATCCGGAGTTCGTGGCGTCCGTGCGCTCCCGCGTCGAAGACGATGGTTTCCGACGACCACGGATACAGGCATGTCCCGATTTCGCGCCCGTCCCAGAAGACCCGCGCCGCCAGCCCGATGCCGCCGATGGCCAGCCGCACGGTTCCGCCGCATTCGACGGTGCGGCGATAGACCCCGCAGCCGAACTGACCGAAATATTTTTTGAGGGCGTCGAAACATCCGGGCACGGCCATGAATTCCGTCATTTCCGTTTTTGCGGCGTCCGCCGAGTCATGTGAAGCGCCGGGGAGGAAACGGAACTCCCAGAGTCCGTCCAGAAGAATTGAGCCTGCCATTTGAAACCTGCCTTGTTGTTGCGGAAGTGTAATTCTGTTCAATTTTCCTTGCTTTTTTTCAAAGATAACATATCTTATTTCCTGTGTCAATTATTCATAATGGTAATTTTGTAACATCGAAATGGAAAAATGTAATGCCTTTGAAAACATTCAACCGGTACAAGTTCGCCGTGGCGGGAAAAGGGACGGGATTCTATGTCCGCAGCACCGGACATTACTGCGTGACCCCTGAAATGGCCGAGTCGGTCCGACGGGCGGGCTATGCGGAATTCTTCTGGTGTCTGGAAGGGCAGGGCATCTTCCGGCTGAACGGAAAAACATTTGCCTTGAATCCCGGGCAGGTCTGGTATTACCCGGTCGGGTCGGTCCACAACTTCAGTCCGGGCAATCCGTTCTTTCACTACCGCTGGTTTACCATCGAGGGACCTTCCGCCGCACGGCTCTGCGGGGATCTGCGCCTGAAGCCCGGAATTCATGCTTGCGGAGAAGCTCCGCTCGATCTGTTCCTGAAGCTGGAAAAACAGATCGATTCGCTTTCTCCGGAAGACACGCGGGAAGTGCTTTCCGCGGCATTCGACCTGATGACCCGTATCGCCGCGCCCGGAGGCAGGAAATCCATCCCCGTATCCCCCGCGCGGATGGCCAGACAGATCATCGATTCCGGATTCGGAGATTCCTCCCTGAACATCAATGAGGTCGCCAGACAGTTGAACGTCCACCGGGTTTCGCTGAGCCGGGCTTTCTCGATGGAATATCACGTGAACATCTCCCGATATCTTCAGGCGTGCCGGGTCCGGAAAGGGCTCCGCCTTCTTTCGGATTCGAAGCGGTCCGTCAAGGAGATTGCGGAAGAGTGCGGCTTTGCGTCGAGCGGTTACTTCATCAAAGTGATCGAGAAAGTCACCGGGAAAACGCCGGGCGTGTTGTCGCGGGAAAATCCGGAGCTCCGGAATTGAGAATTTGAACGCCGAATTTTTCATCGGCCGGTTGCTTTTGGCGTCAGCGGCTGTATTGTAGTCGGAATTTATTTCTGATGTTGCGAGAGGAGAAGCCCATTCATGAAAATCGCGGTGATTTCGGATTTGCATTATTCCAGACAGAAAAACCTCGGCTGCCCGGAACGTCTTGGAGAACGGGCTCCGGAACTTCTGGCGCGGGCGCTCCAACGGCTTTGGGAAGGGGGCCGCCCGGATGTCCTGCTCCTCGGCGGAGATCTGGTGAACGATCCGGACGACGACGCGCTGCTCGCGGAACTGTCCGACATTCTGAATACGGCGGAGTGTCCCCGGATCGTCATTCCGGGAAACCACGATCCGGCGCCGGAAGTCTTCTACCGGTATTTTCCGCGTCCGGCGGCCTGGCAGGACATCGGCGGAATGCGTTTCCTGGCGTTTCCGGACGATGCGCAGACTGCGGGATATAACGCTTTCCGAAGTGCGGAGGCGCTGGAAACGATGGTCCGGGCGGGCAAGGATTCCCCGTTTCCGCTGATCCTGTTTCAACACGTGCCGCTGTTCCGCAGAGGAACGGTCGCCTGTCCTTACAACTACGACAATGCCGATGAGATTCTGGAGGTTGCCGCGAAAAACGGGGCTGTCTTGTCCGTCAGCGGTCATTTTCACACGGGATACATTCCCTCTTTCTGTTCGCCCGTCGCCTCGGTGTCGGCGCCGTCGCTGTGCGACAGACGGTTTTCGTTTCTGGTGCTGGAACTGAACGGCGGCGGCTCGCTGGCGTCGTGCGCTTTTGAGTATCTCGGCGAATGATCAGCCGATCATTTCCTTCGGAAACGGGAAGACCTTGAGGGCGTTGGAGTAGAAGATTTTTTCATGTTCGGATTCCGGCACGATGCTTTTGATCACGGCGGCATATTGGGCCGGATCGACCAGAGGCCAGTCCGTTCCGAAAAGGAACTTTTCGTAGTTCACGAGATAATTCATCCACATTCCGATGTAGTTGACATACGCACGGTTTTTGAGGAGATAGTCGTCCGCCTTGCATTTGCCTTCGATCAGGCCGGAAAGGTCGATGTAGACGTTCCGGTTTCTTGCCGCGACCGCCGTTGCGTCGACGATCCACGGATTGCCGTAGTGGGCGATCACGATGTTGAGGTCGGGATAGAGCTTCGCCAGTTCATCGACGGCCAGCGGATGCGAATACCGGAGAAGTCCGTGTCCGCCGGCCGTTTCGCCGGTATGGATGACCAGCGTTTTTCCATATTTCATCAGAAGATCGAGAAACGGGAAATGGCGCGCATCGGCGGGATACACGGATTCGTAGCCGCAATAGAATTTCAGTCCGACGCAACGCGGATTGGAAAACACTTTGTCGAATTCTTTCAGCAGGGACGGCGTGTTTTTCTGCGTGACCGCACCGCTGTGGATGCCGCAGCAGAAGACGGCACGGTCGGGGATGGTGTGGGGCAGTTCCGGTTTTCCTTTCGATTCCCGGCAGGCGCCCATGATGATTCCGGCGGCGAGTTCGTCGTCTCCGTAACTCGAGAAATCGGGGATTTCCCCCTCGAAACAGTGCAGATGCGCATCGATGATTTTCATTTCAATTCCAATTCTACAGTAAACTTCCAATCCTTCTATTTCTTCCGAGAGCATCGGTAATTTATTCGGTAGAATACAGAATGTCAAGCCCGGATGCTTGTTTTCCGGGCGGTGTCGGATTTTTTCCTCAAAAGAAGATTCAAAACAGGAACCGATGATTGTAAAAATTGACATGGCCTGAACGCCGTGCAGCACCAGCGATTGGGCGGAAACGGGCGGCCGGATTGTTTACGCTTCGCTGTTCAGGGAAGGCGAGGCGGTGACTTCCTGCACGGTTCCAATGAAGAAATGTTTCCTTTTCCCTTTGACGGGCATGGCGCGAAGGGAGAAGGTGCGCTGTCCGTCGGGAGAGTCGATGCGGTAGCGGATGGAAATGTAATTGGTTTTTCCATCGATCAGCTGACGGTACTGGTACTTGTAGTTTTCGACGTCTTCCGCCACAATGCAGTCTTTCGGCGGGAGGGGTATTCCGTTTTTGAACTTCCAGAAACTGCTGTTCTGGGGACGGAGCAGATAGTTTCCATTGGAATCCAGGATGAAGTAATCCAGTTCGGCGATGCCGAGAAGGGCGCACATGTTGGTGCAGGAGGTCCGCAGGCGCTTGTTTTCCGCGAGGACGGCCAGATAGCGGAGCACGAGGAGGAGGAGAACCAGTAGAAAGATCAGAAACAGCAGGAGCGGGATGGAGATATCCATGGTCCGCAGAAAAGGCGACCGGGAGGAGTCGATAATGGCCGGTGTTCCGGAAAACAAGAAAAATGAGTTCATGGATTTGCCTGTCCTTTCCTGAGGGGATTGTTCTGGAGGAGTTCGTTGTAATCGATTTCTTCGACATAAAGCCAGTGAAGGGAGTGGGTCGCCATGTAGAAGTAAAGGGTCTTCATATCGTCGGAGAAAAACAGTCCGGTTTTATTTTGCCACATGGCTTCAACGGCTTCCGGGGAACCGAAATAACGCAATTTTTTCTGAATGGGCTTTGCGGTTTCCAGAATGACAATGCCGTTTTTGTCCAGGAGGAGCTTGTTCTTGAGATGGGGGGCCGGCTGGCCGCTGTCGGCGAGGATGCGGATCATCTGGGAAAGGGAGATGTCCGCGCCGGCGCAGCCGAGGAGTTTCCCGGAATGGTCCCGGATCGGCATGGAGCAGGTGATGGTGAGCTGCTGCTGTTTGCCGCTGTCCAGATACGGTTTTCCCCAGACTTCATAGCCGTCGGAAGAGGCCAGCGCGGCCTGATACCACGGCCGGGTCCGCGGATCGTAGTCGTCGGGATAGTCGTCCGTATACGGGAAGCAGACATACAGGCCGTTCGTGAAGCCGAAGTAAACGAACGACAGAATCGGCATTTTTCCTTGCAGCAGGATTTTTTTCAGTTGTTCTTCGTTCCGGCGGGTGGGCGCGCCTTCCCCC
>MWCA01000087.1 GCA_002069785.1 Lentisphaerae bacterium ADurb.Bin242
CCGCCAGTCCCTACCCCGAAGCGCCGAAAAAACTTTCGGTCCGCGAGGTGGCGGTACAGGCTTACGACATTTTGAAACGTCCCCATTTCTGGCTGTTTTTCGCAGCCATGTTCCTGGCGGGCGGCGGAGAATTCTGCCTCACGTTCTGGTGTCCGGCCTACATTCAGCTCTGCTTTCACGGGAGCGCGTGGACCGCCGGTTTCGGAACCGCCGTCTTCGGGATCGGCATGTTCGTCGGACGGGCCGGGAGCGGATTCATGGTCCGTCAGCATCACCTGTGCAATCTGATCGTCTTCATGGCCGTTGCCGGGACCGTTTTCACTTCGATTGTGCCGCTGCTGAATCCGGAGCACTTCGGAAGTCCGGCGATCTTCACAACGGCGCTCTACACGCTGCTCTTCTTCTGCGGCATCGCGGCGGGTCCCTTCTGGCCCAGCGTCCAGAGCTATGCCGTCGACCGCATGCCGGAAGTCGACACCACGATGCTGTTCGTGCTTCTTTCCTGCGCGGGAATCCCCGGCTGCGGCTTCTTCACCTGGTTCATGGGCTTCTGCGGCGACCGCTTCGGCCTCTCGTATTCCTTCTATCTGATCCCGCTCTGCTTCGCCGGGCTGGCCCTCCTGATCGGAGCGGACCGGCTTTCCGCAAAAAGACAGGAAAAAGCGCGGACCGGGAAACCGTAAATTCCGCCGGGTCCGCCTTCACTTTCTTTTCCGCGCCTCTCCAACCAGAAGACGGAAAAACTTCGGGGCCAGTTCCGGCATGCGTTCCGGATGGAACTGGACGCCGAGCGCCAGGATACCGCCCGTCCCTTCGATCGCCTCGATGCTCCCGTCGAACGCCCGGGCGGTGATCCGCAGCCCCGGCGGAAGTCCCTCCGGCTTCACCGCCTGGTGATGATAGGAATACACCTGAAAGGGAGCGCCCTTCCGCAGCCCGAGCGTCCGGGAAAGCGCGCCTTCCTCCGTGATCTCCGCGGAGTGAAACACGCCGCCGATGTGCTTCTCCGTGTTCGGGAGATGCTGAATCAGTTTTCCGCCCGCGCCGATGGCGAAAAGCTGGCATCCCGCGCAGATCCCGAGCAGAGGCAGACGCCTTTCCAGCGTCCGCTTCATCAGCGCCGGGTCGCACATCGGCTGCGCGCGGGTAAGGTCGGTTTCCGGGGCGGGACTTTCTCCGTACAATGCCGGCAGATAGTCTTTTCCCCCGATGAACAGCATGGCGTCGACTTTGTCGAGATACTGTTCCAGAATCCCGGCTTCTTCCTCGGGCGGAATCAGCAACGGAATCCCGCCCGCCTTCAGAATCGGATCCACATACAGGTTCTGCACTTCATACATCCTCCTGCCGGGATGTTCGGGGATCTCGCGGCAGGCCATATTCACACCGATGACCGGATTCTTCGACATTGCTTTCACTCCGTTTGGGGTTCTTTCCCGATTGAATCCGGATAAGGTAACACGGGGAAAGAAAAAATCAAGGAAAGCAGCGAGGAAAAGAAGGCTCACATCTTCCGGCTGTCATACGCCCACTGGAGAAGCGCCTGCCGCTGTTTCCTGCGGCACGATTCGTCCCCGAACCGGCAGTGGTAATGAATCTGGGCGACATGCCGGAGCATGGCCCGGTGCCGCTGGATCTGCCGTTCGTCGTCCGGACAGCGCCGCCCGAGATAGTAACGGCAGTACCACTGAAACCAGCCGCGCGGGTCTTCCTGATAAATCCAGCCCTTGCGGACCCACTCCGGAAGGGATTGCGACGCAAGCACCTTGAAATAATTCAGTTCCGGATCGTGGCGTTCATGGCAGAGCCTGGCGTTTTCGAACCAGTCGGCGGGAAACTCCTCCCGGCAGTCGGTCATGTATTTTCCGCCGAACACCCCGAACGAAAGCATCTGTTTCGGGGTCAGTTCCGGACAGAAGCCCGCATGAAAATTCTTGCCGGGCCGCTCCGTCCGGAAATAATGATACTCTTTCTGCATGAGGTCGTTGACAACGATTTCGCGGCGCATCTTTCCTTCTCCCTTCCGTCGGGTCCGTCCGTACAGTAACGCGGCAGAGAAAAAAATCAAATCCGCTTTTCCGGAAAGAAGAAATTCCCCCGCGGGAACCGTTTCACTTCAGTTCATCCAGCGCCCAGAGAAGGCCGCGCGCGGTGATTTCCAGAATCTCCGGCGTGTTTTTGAAATCGGCCGCCGTGTGCCCGAGGGAGGAATAGAACACGCGCCCCGCCCCATAGAAACGGGTCCACACCACCGGCATGACCGTCCCCCGGATCCAGGAGGCATGTGCATCATCGAAGGTGGTGGATGCAATCACGTGATTGCCCGGATCGACATGCATGTAATACTGTTCGCTGTGAACCGAGAACCCGGAAATTCCCGCCACGATCGGATGCTCTTTTTCCACGATGTCGACCCGGTAATCCACAATCCCGCCCGGATGGGCGACCCACTGTCCGCCGATCATGAACTGATATTCGGTATTCTGCCGGAAGGCGTCGCCCGCGCCGCCGTGCCAGCCGCCGACGGCCACCCCATTCCGCACGGCGTCCAGCAGGGCTCTGGACTCCTCCGTCCCCAGTTCGCCCATGGTCCAGACGGGCACGATCAGCCGGTACTTCGTTTTCAGGTCGGGATCGAGCAGACATTTCTGCGAATCGGAGATATCCACCGCAACGCCGCGCCTGCGCAACGCTTCCGCCACGATTTCGGAGGTTTCCACGGGCTGGTGTCCTTCCCATCCGCCCCGGAACATCAAAGCTTTTTTCATTTTCAATTTTTCCTTTTCTGTCAGTCGAGTTCGCCCGTCTTCAGTCCGACCCGCAACGGTGCGGGACGCTCGGCCGGACTCTGGATTTCCACCGCGTTCCCGGTCTCCGCCGAATCGAGAATGGAGCACATAACGTCCAGCACGTGAAACGCATTCCGTCCATTGGCGCGGTGTTCCCGGCGACGGAGAATCGCATCCGCCATGTCCGCAAGCCCGATGATCCGCATGGGTCCATTGTAAAGAAACGGATTGTCCGCCGGAGCCCAGTCCGCGCTCAGCCCGGCCTGGAAGAAACGGAGATCGCCGCTGAAACCGTTCGGATCGGGAACGTGAAGCGAGCCTTCGGTGCCGTGCAGCTCGATGCTGCCCGAATAGTTCGAGTTCTTCCAGACGTCGAAGCTGGTGACCAGGGTGATGATCGCTCCCTCCTGGAACTCCACCACGGCGGAAATATGCGTTTCCACCTCGACCGGAAACATCTTGCCTTCATTGAACTTGAGTCCTTTGCGGAGGTCCGTCGAGCGGTTGGCCATGGCGGCCACCTTTTTGACGGGTCCCAGCAGGTTGACCAGCGCCGTCAGGTAATACGGTCCCATGTCGAAAAGCGGGCCGCCTCCCTTCTGATAGTAAAACGCGGGAGCCGGATGCCAGGCCTCATGCCCGTGGCACATCATGAACGCGGTTCCGGAGCAGACCTTTCCGATCAGGCCGTCATCCACCAGCTTGCGGGCGGTCTGATGGCCGCCCCCGAGAAACGTGTCCGGAGCACACCCGACGCGCAGCCCCATTTTGTCCGCCGTCTCCAGAACCTTCCGGGCCGAAACGCGGTCCAGCCCGAACGGCTTTTCGCAGTAGACATGCTTTCCGGCTTCCAGAGCGCGGAGGTTGATCCCGACATGCGATTGTGGCGTCGTCAGATTCAGAACGGTCTCGATCTCCGGGTCGGCCAGCAGTCCGTCCACGCTCATTTTCCGAAGTCCGCAGGCTTGCGCCGTCCGTTCGGCCGCCTCGTCCCGCACATCCGCGCAGGCGACCATCTCCAGCTGCGGAAAACAGGACCGGTTCCCGAGATAGGCGCCGCTGATGTTCCCGCATCCGATGAGTCCCACTTTCATATTCGCATCCTTTCCTTTTCCGGGTTCTTGACATTTCTTCCGGTCATGCGTATATTATAACGCAGAAAAAAAAGGTTCGCCATGGACAAATCTTTCAACGGAATGGACTTTTCCTCCAAACATGTCGCCGCGTATGAGAGACGTTTTCCGCTGTTGCCTCCGGTGAAGACGATCGGCTACATCCCGAACAAGAAGCAACGCATAATCCAGTCGTTTTCAAACTGCAACTTTTCCTTCGTCCTCTCGGGAAAAGGCGATTATGTCTTCCGGGGAAAAAGTTATCCGGTGGAGGCTCCGTGCGTACTGCTGCAATGGCCGGGCGCCCCCATGAACTACGGTCCCGACCCGGTCTGGGAGGAACTCTACCTCATCTATCCCGGGGAATGGATGCCGTGTCTGGTTCAAAGCCGGACTTTCCTGCCGGGAAATCCGCCGGTCCGCCCGGTCCGCTCCGTGACGGAGCTCCATGCCGCGCTGGAACGGCTGAACCGGGAATGCATGAATCCGGACCCGAACGCGGACCGGATCGACGCCCTTTGCTGGAACCTCATCGTATCCAGCTTCGGACTTCCCGCGGAAACAGGAAGCGGGGACGAGGTGTTCCGCACCATCCGCGAGTTCCTGGCAAAGCATCCGCTCTCGGGGGAGGTCAACATCGACCGTCTCGCCCGAAAAGTCGGGATGTCGGAATCCGCCCTGCGGCGGTGCTGGGCGAAAAACGAACCGTCGGGTCCTTTCCGCGCCTACCGCGACTCCCTTTTCGTGCGGGAAAGCTGCCGTCTGCTGATCGAAACCCAGCTTCCGGTCAAGGAGATCGCCGGAAAAACGGGATTCTCCGACGTCTATTATTTCAGCCGGAAATTCCGCCTGAAAACCGGTCTTCCGCCGTCTGAATACCGGAAACGCCACCTCCGCGATCTGCCGCAGTAACGCTTCGTTCAGATCAGGCCGGTTTCGAGAGTTTCGCGAGTTCCTCTTCCAGCTTTGCCAGACGTTCGGTCAGCTTGCGGACCTTGCGCGGGAGCATGTGGCGCTCGATGAAGTCCTCTTCACTTTCCGCCGGAGTGCCGAACGCGGAGGCCCCGGGAGCCAGACTGCGCTGCACCGCGGACGCGCCCGCCACCTTGGAACCGTCGCCCAGTGTGATATGTCCGTTGACGCCGGCCTGCGCCGCGACGATGACGCCGCGCCCGATTTCCGCGCTTCCGGCGATGCCGCACTGTCCGATCAGCGCCGAAGACTCGCCGACGATCACGTTGTGGGCGACATGCACGAGATTGTCGATTTTGACGCCCTTCTTGATCCAGGTCTTGCCGAAACGGGCGCGGTCGATCGTGCAATTCGCGCCGATCTCGACATCGTTGTCGATCTGGACGATTCCGTTCTGCGGAACCTTGACCAGCCCGGTGAAGGTGGGCGTGAAACCGAAGCCGTCGGCCCCGATGACCGTCCCGGAATGGATGATGAGGCGGCTTCCCAGTTTGCAGAAGCGCATCACGCACACATTCGGATACATCATGCAGTTTTCACCGATTTCGACAAATTCCCCGAGGTAGACGCCGGCCCCGATCACCGTGTTTTTCCCGATCACCGCGCCCTGTTCGACGACGGCGGTCGGCCCGATATAGACGCCCCCGGCGATCTTCGCGGACGGGTGGACTACCGCGGACGGGTGGATGCCGGGTTCGAACTTCTGGGGTTCCGGCGCGAAAAGCCCGCAGACTTTGGTAAAGGCCTTGTCCGGGTTCTTGCAGTAGATCAGGTTCTGGTTTTCCCTGGGGGGAAACTGCCAGTCTTCCGCCACAAGAACAACGCCCGCTCTGGAGTTGTCCAGCTGCTGGCGGTATTTCACGTTGGAAAGGAAGGAAGCCTCGTCCGGCCCGGCCAGTTTGAGCGAGTTGACACCCGTGATTTCATGGGCGGCGTCGCCCTTGACGATGCCGTTGACCAGCTGCGCGAGTTCAGAAACGGGGAATGCCTTGCTCATTTTTCAGGGGTTCCTTTGTTGGGTTCCTGGGCGGCCGGAGGGGTCTGCCCGAGATTCAGGGTTTTGATGACGGCGGCGGTGATGTCCAGCGTGTTCGAAGAATAGACCACGAACGGGATGTTGTTGAGCGTGCGGCCGGACTTGTCCAGCACGAGGACGTACCCTTCCGCAAGACATTTCGCGGTGACCACGTTGGAAATATCGGTCAGGATTCCGTTGCGGAGCTTTTCGTATTCGTCCCGGAGCTGGGCCTGTTTTTCCTGGTTGTATTCGCGGAGTTCCTGTTCCTTGGCCATGACCTGACGGTATTTGTCCTGGGCATTGAGGCGGCGGTTTTCGCGTTCGGCGGTGGAGAACGCCACATTCTGGGAGGCATCCCGTAGTTTGACGAATTCCTCTTTGAGCTTTTCGAGGGACTGGGCGAGTTTGTCGGAATAATCCTTGAAGATCTCGGCCTGTTTTTTGAGTTTGGCCTCATTGATCTTGGTCTTGGTATAGTTTTCAAACACACGGTTCATGTCGATCACCGCAACCTTCATGGGACTGCTCTCTTCTTTGGCGCAGAGAGAAAACCCGACCGCACAGGAAACAAGCAGCAGGAAAATCTTTTTCATTTCCGAAATCCTTTCATTGTTTGACAATCGGATAAAATAGCCCGGAAACCGGGAAAAGTCAATACCCTTTCGTGCCGCGGATGCAGCGATTCACTTCTTTTGTGTAAAGCTCCGCGACGGACGGACTGCGGATGATCAGGATATTCTCGTCGTTCCGGTATTCGGCGTTGGCGGAATAGTTGTAGCTGCCCGTGATCACGGTCCGGTTGTCGATGACGATGACCTTATGGTGCATTTTGCCGGAAAGATTGGAGGAGAGATGGACTTCGGCCCCGATCAGTTCCAGGTAACGGTCGCGGCTGGCCTTGTTTTTGGCCTGTCCGGCGTCGAAAAGACAACGCACCTTCACGCCGCGCCGGACCAGTTCCCGGAGCTTTTCCGCCAGATCGCTTCCGGTAAATGAATAGGCCATCACGTCGACCGTGCGCTGCGCCTGCGAAAGCTCCAGCAGGAGACGGCGCCGGACACTGTCGGAAGGGGCAAAGGCGAATCCGGCGGGAACCGTCCCGATGAACACGGAATCGGCCGCCCGGACCGGCCGCGCCTCCCGGCTGAAACGTCCGTTCCAGTACTCCTCGAATTTCGCGCGGTATCCGGCCGCGACGCCGGGCGACTCGATCCAGATGGCGTTGTTGTCGTTTTTCAGGCTGCAATTCGGGGTGAAATTGAAGGAGCCGGTCCAGACATACCGGGAGTCCACCACCACGAACTTGTGGTGCATGAGACTTTTCCGGCGGTCCGAAACCACGGGGATTCCGTTCCGGGTCAGTAAGGAGACGGCCGGATTCCTGAAGTTGTCCGTATCGGTCACCACGCGGACCGCGATTCCGCGTCTCCGGGCGTTCACCAGCGCCTGCGCCGCATCGTCCAGCTTCAGGTCGTATGCGCAAACCTCCACCGTCCGGACCGCCGAATCGATGCACGCGCAGAGCGCCGGGGAAATCTTCGGCGAAGGCGCAAAATAAATCCGGATGGGGTCCGTCCTCGGATTCGGAAGGATATGCGAATCCTCATACCGCGAAACCGGCAGTCCGCTCGCCCGGACCGCTTTGTTCCGCCAGGTCAGCAGAAACGCGTGAACCTTGTCCAGGGAAGGCGGAACGCTTTCCTCCGGAACCAGGGTCGCCCCCAGAAAAACCGCCAGAAGAACGAACAAGCCAAGCAGCTGATACTTCAGGGGGAACCAGCCGAAAATCCGTTTCGACTCCCCCCGGGCGGTGCGTTTCGCCACATTGAATATGCTTTTTTTCATTCCTCAAAAAAACTTTCAAAATCTTTTGCTTTTTTCCATTTGAAATTGTATAATGACGGTATTCATTTCAAAGAGTCTTTCGTTTTCGGGCTTTCGCGAAGAAAATGGCGGAGAATTTTTCTCCCGCTCCCCGAAAACGACACTCGTTTTGAAGTTAATCCGATTCATCTGAAATGCAAATGATTTTGGAGAGTTTTTCATGGATTTGCCGGAAAAAATCAGAAAAGCGGCGTCCGTGGTCCGGGCGAATCCCGGACGCGGCATAGCCTTTACGGGAGCGGGCGTTTCCGTGGAAAGCGGAATTCCCCCATTCCGCGGACGCCACGGCCTCTGGAACACCGTGGACCCGTCCTTCATCGAACTGAACCATTTTTACGCCGACCCGGAAGGGTGCTGGACGAAAATCCGGGAAGTTTTCTACGACCATTGGGGCAAGGCGGAACCGAACGAAGCCCATTTCGCGCTCGCGGAACTGATGAAGGAGGGCTTTCTGGAAGGCATCGTGACCCAGAACATCGACGCGCTCCACCAGCGCGCCGGAGCGGAAAACGTCATCGAGTTCCACGGCACGATGGATGAACTCCTCTGTCTCCAGTGCTCCGCACGACACGCTCCGGAACGGGAACTTCTCGACCAGAAGCGCCCCACCTGTCCGAAATGCGGAGGACTTCTCAAGCCGGACTTCGTTTTTTTCAGCGAGGGCATCCCGAAGGAAGCCTTCGACTCTTCTTTCCAAATGGCGGAAGACTGCGCCTTCATCCTTGTCATCGGAACCAGCGGAGAGGTCATGCCGGCCTGCGAGATTCCCCGGATCGCCAAGCGTCACGGAGCCGTGCTGATCGAAGTGAATCCCGAACCGTCCGCGTTCACCCGCACGCTCACGGACATTTTCCTTCCGGGTCCCGCCACGGAAATCATGCGCCGGATTCTGCGCGAGGTCGAAGCGTCATGAGGCTCCATACCGGACTGCCGGTCGAAAACATCCTCGATGAACTGGAAGAGGTTCTCCGCACCCGTTCCGCCGCGGTTCTCTGCGCGGACCCCGGCGCGGGCAAAAGCACGGTCGTCCCGCCGTCGCTGCTGGACGCCCCGTTCCTCGCGGACGGAAAAATTCTGATGCTGGAACCCCGGCGGATCGCGGCGGTCGGCGCGGCGAAACGTATCGCGCATCTCCTCGGGGAAAAGGCCGGACAGACGGCGGGATACCGCACCCGTTTCGGAAGCGAAGCCGGCCCCTCGACCCGGATTGAAGTCATCACGGAGGGAATTCTCACGCGGATGATCCAGAAGGACCCGGAACTCCCCGGCGTGAAGCTGCTGATCTTCGACGAGTTTCATGAGCGGAGCCTTCAAGCGGACCTCGGTCTGGCACTGGCGCTGGATGTGCGGAGCGCCCTCCGCGACGACCTTAAAATCCTGGTCATGTCCGCCACGCTCGATGCACAGCGGATCGCCCGGCTTCTCGGGGACGCCCCCGTCGTGAAGTCGGAGGGGCACGTCTTCCCGGTGGAGACACTCCATCGTCCCCCGGACAGACACGGCTTTCATCTGGAGAAAATCATCGCCTCGAACGTGGCGTTCGCCCTCAATAGCCACCCCGGCGACATTCTGGTGTTCCTGCCCGGCGAATTCGAGATCAGAATGGCGATCGAGGAACTCCGGAAGGTGTTCCCCGACGCCGGGACGCAGAAACTGCTGTTCCTGCCGCTGTATGGCAATCTGCCCGAACGCGAACAGGAGCTGGCCCTGACCGAAGCGGAAAAGCCCTTCCGTAAAATGATCCTCTCCACGCCGGTCGCCGAATCCAGCGTGACCGTGCCGGGCGTGCGGATCGTCATCGATTCCGGATGGATGCGCGTGCCCCGCTTCTCGCCCGCGAACGCCATGAACAAGCTGGAAACGGTGCGCGTTTCCCTGGCTTCGGCGGACCAGCGCCGCGGACGCGCCGCCCGGACGGGTCCCGGCCTCTGCATCCGCCTCTGGAGCCCGGCCGAGGAACGCGCGTTCCCTTCCTTCGGCACGCCGGAGATTCTGGAGGCGGACCTGGCCTCCTTCTGTCTCGAACTCGCCGGTTGGGGACTCCGCCCGGATACGATTTCCACCCTTCGCTGGCTGGACGAACCGCCCCGCGCCAAGGTGGACCAGGCCTTTTCCCTGCTCGCGGAACTGGACGCCGTGACCCCGGGAACGTTCCGTCTGACGAAACACGGGGAACGCCTGCTGGAATACCCCATGCATCCGCGTCTGGCGCACATGATCGCGTGTGCGGAATCCCTTCATGCGGCGTCCCTCGGCTGTGCGCTCGCGGCGATTCTCTCCGAACGGGATTTCCTCCGCGCCGCTTCCGACTCCGACCTGAAGCGGCGTCTTCCGTTTCTGCTCCCCGATGCCCCCGAATCCGGCGAAGGAATCGACCGCAACGCCCTGCGGCGCGTCAAAACGGTGTTCCGCCAGTTGAGCCGGAATCCGCTTTCCCCGCGCGATTTCGACCTCTGCGGCGTTCTCCTCGGCAAGGCCTATCCGGACCGGATTGCAAAGGCGCGCGTCCCCCATTCCGGAGAATACACGCTCTCCAACGGAGTGCAGGCAAAATTGCTCTCCGCCGACGATATGCGGATGTATGAATACCTCTGCGCCCCGCTGGTGGAAGGCGCGGGTGCGGTTCCCACGATCTTCCTCTCCGCCGAACTGACGCCCGACGCGATCGAAAAGCATTTCCGCAAACTCATTTCCGAAGAAGTTTCCGCCGTCTGGAACGACGAATCGAAAAGCCTGACGGTCAGCCGGATCAAACGCCTCGGCTCCCTCGTGCTTTCGCAGAAAAACCTCCCCGCCCATACCCCGGACCTTCCCGGTGAGGCGCGCCTGAAAGTTCTTCTGGACGGAATCCGGAAATATCCCCTGCCCTGGTCCGCCCGGGAATTGTCGCTGATGCGGCGCATTTCCTTCCTCCACCGGACGCTCGGGGACGAATGGCCCGATCTTTCGCCGGAGACCCTTTCCGCCACGCTCGAAGAGTGGCTCGCGCCGTTTCTGACGGAACTCGACGCGCTGGTTGGCCACGGCAGACGGATGAAGCTGGACGCCCTTGCGCCGGAACGGATCACTGTGCCGAGCGGCTCCTCGATCAAAGTCGATTATGAATCCGATCCGCCGCGGCTGTCGGTGCGCCTCCAGGAGGTCTTCGGCATGACCGAAACCCCGAAACTCGCGGGGGGACGCGTTCCGCTGGTGATGGACCTTCTTTCGCCCGCCATGCGCACCGTTCAGATCACCGCCGACCTGGCGCATTTCTGGACGGATTCCTATTTTCTGGTCCGCAAGGACATGCGCGGCCGTTATCCCAAGCACGACTGGCCCGAGAATCCGTTGGAAGCCCTCCCCCACCGCGGCTCGAAGAAGCCCCGCACCCATTCCTGACGCCTCTTCTTCCCGGAATGGAATGATGCTGGCTTTCATTACAAAAGCGCTTTGACGCCGCAATCCTTCACACCGGGTCAATCCACTGAACCCATGTGTTTTTCTTTGACGTTATTTTCTACATAAAATTCAAATTGCCACGCACAACACATCCTGTTTTTACTTGACGCAAAAACACAATTGCAGAAACGGCTTCCACGCGGGAAGTCCTGCAACAGAAAATTTTTGACAGGAGGAAAAACAGTCAATGTGTACAAAGTCATCGGGACAAATCCGGCCGACAACCGAAACCGGGCCGGAAACTGTCCGGAACAGGGGAACCCCTCTGTCGTTCAAAGGGGAAGAGGCTTGACGCGAAAAGCGGAAGCAATTGAATTCAAAGAAACTTACAGAAATCACGAAACGGAGAAAAATCATGGAAAACGATAAGCTCAGAAAAGTCCAAAATGAAAATTCGGCAGTGCGTTCCGGGGTGGAACTTTTTCACCGCCAAGTTGTGGGGATGGCGAAAAACTTCGACAATCAGGTCAGGGTTCTGAATGCCATCAACAACAGGCACTTCAACAACAATGCCGACAAAGCGGCGGCTCTTTACAAGGAAGTATATTTGAAAGCTCCTTCCGGGATTCAGTATAAACATCTCCTTTCCGAGCTGGAAATCAGGAACTTGCTGAATAAAAAGGATTTCGTTAAGGACCTGTGCGGAAAACTGGCGGGAATCCTGCGGAAAGTGGAAGAGCTTGAAAGGAAAACCTTCCAATGGCAAGTGCGCATCCAGAATGCAATGACCTGTTTCCGTCTTTACAAGCAGCTCAACGACAAACCCCAACAGGAGAGTTACCGGAATCTGGCGAAAGCATCCATCAAGGATATGAAGGAGGCGAAAGAAGCCATGAATAACGTCATGCTTCTCATGAAATCCTTGAACAGCGGCAATCCGTTTCCGATTGTCAGGGATGTCATTGATTCCTATCTGGATTTCTTCATAAGCACGGACAAGATTTTCACTCTGGTCGAAAGTTATGCAAACAATATCATCGACCTCACGGAAGAAGTGCTGGGAGCAAATGGCAGCTTGATTCAAAGCATGAACAATCCAAACACATACATTTCGATGCGCCAGGAAAAATTGAGTAAATGAGTTATTTCTGACGGCAGAGGCAATTATTTTATAAAAGCTTCTGCTTGACTACGCTGAGCAGGCGATGGATTCGTATTCAAAACCTGTTCGGCGTATTTTTTTGCTTCACTGTTTTTGCCCCAGGCGTTGTATATCTCCGCCATTTTCAATTGTACTGTCCGTCTCTTGCTTTCGATGTTCTCCATTTTCGAAAACAGAAGGTTGTCCCGCCATTCTTCACAGAAGGAAATCGCCTCCTGATATTTTCCGGTCTTCATCAATAGGTTCACATAAGGCAGATAATATTTCTCAGGAAATACGCCTTGCTGTTTGCATAGTTCGAAACATTTCCGTAAGTAAAAGACTGCCATTGAATCGTTGCCCTCAAGAGAATACGCCATTCCAAGATCACCAAAAAGCATCAGGAATAATACCGGTTCACTCTGTAGCAGGGCCGGTAAGTCCTGACGTTCCGCAATGGCAAGAAGAATCTTGACTGCCGACTGATACTGTCCGCGATCCATCTGAAATTCCGCCGATTCCAGATTCAAGGATACCCGGAACTTCGACGGCAGCGTTTTCCCATTCGCGGCCTGTTTTGAAGCCAATTTCTCAAGATGTTCGACGTTCTCCGTCGCGATTTGAATATAAGACTGAAACTCCTGTTCCTTTTTTTGAATCCGATAATAATTTGCAAGGAAAAGTGCAAGGTCACATTTCTTTTCAAGTTCCGGCAGAGTATTTTTGCTCAAAACCTCATACGCCATTTCATAGGATCGCAAGGCGTTTTCCTTTTGTTGCTTCAATAGAAAAGCTTTGGCCATGCTCTCGTATGTATCCGCAGTAAGCCTCCTCATAAGACTTTTATCATTCATTTCCGGCAGAAGAGCCAGAAGGGAATTGCCATCTTTCAGAATTACATCCGGTTCCCCGGAAAGTTGTGCTTTTCCAATCCGTGTATGAAATTCTCCGATTTTCTTCATCAATGCCGCCTTTTCATTTCTGCCACAGGAAACCATCAACACGGCAGGAAATATCACGCAAAAGAAAATGATTAACTTATTCATACGATATGCGCCTTCCATTTCTAACAATATAATGTCAAAAGATGTAAAACGCAAATAAGAATCTCTAAAATCAGAAATGGCTCCATTTCCGCGAAAGACATCCCGGCGACAGCCAGAGACCGGCTCTTCTCGCTCGTCGGCCTTGACAAGGATGAAGTCGGACAGTGGGGACAGAATTTCAAGGTCACCGCCGACAACAGCAACGGCATTGCCGTCTCCATCGAAACGCCAAACATCTGGATCACGGCGGACATTCTGAAAAGCAACTGGAGTTTGACGGGACCGTTTGCCGCAGCCGGCGGATCGGTAGGAGCCCTTTACCAACAAATTGCACGCTACGGGAGGTTCCAGAAAGAATGCAAAGATTTTTCATCTCTTCTGAAAGTTTTGGAAGATTATAAAGGCAAAATATGGGGCTTTGTCCTGTATGCACATGGACATCCTACTGGAATCATTTCCGAAACGCCGAGCAGCCGGCAAAAGAACTACCAATATGAACTTATAGACGCCGTGGCGAAGTGTGGTTACAAACTTGCCGAAATCCATCTGATGCAGTGTTACAGTGGTTATAAGGGAGTGATAAAGACTTATAAGGAACAAAGTAAAAACCTTTTTACAGAGCCTCGCAAAAGTCAATTTCTCCAGATCACGGAGCCTGCATTGAAGGCTCTGGAAAAGGCCGCAAATGATGAAGAAGCCATAGCCCGGATAAAAAAATCCCTCCAGAAAGAGCTGATCGACCTTTTTACAAAGGATCAGAATATACGGTATATTTCCTGCAATGTATTTCCATATTTTTCCGATGAAGGAAAAATGTGTTTTGACTATGTACTGCTATTGTCCATCAATTGGGAAGCACAGTGGCAAAACTATGCCATAAAGCTGACAACCTATCAGCATCAGAATATCATGCTGATCGACTTTTAAATGTTCGGTCGGCATTAAAACTTCCTGAATTCAAAAAGGTAGTCGAAAAGGACTTCATCCAGCGTCAGGACATAATCGTCCGTAATGATCTTGAAGCCCTTCAAATCTTCCTTCTTCAGCAGCAGATAGGTTTTCCGGTAATAGTCTATCCTTCCGGAAGGCAAATTCAGAAAATCATTGAAATACTGGCTGTTAGATGATAGATCATATTGAACGCTCGTCCAGAATTTCTTTTTGTATTCGACATCCTGTACTTTCGGATCAACATATTTGCACGTCAACAGGTCAAAACCCAAGAATCCCCCGAATGCTGGAATATAAAAAAAGTCTTCACTCGGTGAATTATGCAGCACACCGATCGCAAAATCCTTCTCGTCTCCTTTTCCGAAACGGAAAAAAAAGTCATAGATTGCTTTTCTTTCTATTTGTTTCGGATAAATATCTATCCGATTCAGTCTTTCAACCACAAAATAATACCAATGTCCTAATTCCGTTACACGGAAAACGCCGTTCGCGTTTGTCTGTCCCTCCCAGAAACAATTATAACATTTTACCTGAACTTTCATCCCGGAAACCGGTGTCCCATCCCTCGCAGTTACCTTGCCGGTAAATTCCGGGGTATATTTCCGATAACCAATCACCGGATACGCGATACAACCGTTCAATACAAGCAGAAACAGCGCCGCCGCGCCAACCCTTCCGATCATTTTCCATAATGAGTTCAAATTTAACATCAATCGACCTGTTTTTTCATCTTTCTTCAAAAAAGATAACTTCATTTCTCTTTTTTTCAATCCCCGGAATGAAAAGAATACGTTTTTTGGATTCCGGGCAAATGGCCGTCCGGAGAGTCGGAAAATGGAAAAAAAGATGGAAATGGGAAAAACATTTCCCTTCATCGATGGATGCACTGACCGGAAATGCCGGTCCCGTTTTGCGGGAACGGATCACACGGGATTTTAGCGCTTTTTCAGCTGTGCCCGGTAATAGAGGCACAGGGCAAAGTCGGTCACGACCATGAGAAGGTCGACGAGATACAGCCATAAAACCGAATCGATCAGGCTGTTCGTGCGCATCACCCGCGAAACACAGCCGCAGAGATAACCGACGATCACGAGGATGAAAAAACCGCGGCTCTTGCCGGCCGGATTCTTCGTGCGGACAGTTTTAATGATCGCAAACGGCCAGCTGAAGCCGAAACAGGCCAGCATTCCAAATTCGAAAAACGATGGATCGATCATAAAACACATCCTTTCAAAATAAAACATCCCGCCCGGAAAAGACAGGAAGCGAAAAGGACATGCCGGAAATCCGACATGTCCGAAAAATGCCTGCGAACCGGAATCAGAGCCCGCCCAGGGCCTTGAGCAGGACACCCGCCGCTACGGCCGAACCGATCACGCCCGCCACATTCGGTCCCATGGCATGCATGAGAAGGAAGTTGTGCGGATCGCTTTCCAGTCCGACTTTGTTCACGACGCGCGCCGCCATCGGGACCGCCGACACGCCGGCCGCGCCGATCAGCGGGTTGATCGGGTCCTTGGAGAACTTGTTCATGATCTTGCCGAAGAGCACTCCGCCCGCCGTGCCGATGGCGAACGCGACCGCCCCCAGCAGCAGGATTCCAAGCGTCTGTTTGGTCAGGAACTGGTCCGCGGACAGCTTCGCGCCGACCCCCATGCCGAGGAAGATCGTGACGATGTTGATCAGTGCGTTCTGGGCGGTGTCGCTGAGACGGTCCACCACGCCGCTTTCCCGCATCAGGTTGCCGAACATCAGCATGCCGATCAGGGGAGCCGCATCCGGCAGCAGGAACGCGCAGAGAAGCGTGATCAGGAGCGGGAAGCAGATTTTTTCCAGCTTGGAGACCGGGCGGAGCTGTTTCATCTTGATCCTGCGTTCCGCTTCCGTCGTGAGGAGCTTCATGATCGGAGGCTGGATGATCGGCACCAGAGCCATGTAGGAATAGGCCGCCACCGCGACCGCCCCCAGTAACTTCGGAGACAGCTTGCTGGTCAGGAAGATGGAGGTCGGGCCGTCCGCTCCGCCGATGATTCCGATGGAAGCGGCGTCCTTGAGGTCGAACTCAATTCCGAACCTGGCCAGGACCAGGGCGCCGATCAGCGCAGAGAAGATTCCCAGCTGGGCCGCACCGCCCAGGTAGGCGGATTTCGGGTTGGCGATCAGCGGACCGAAGTCCGTCATCGCGCCGACGCCCATGAAGATCAGCAGCGGGAACACGCCGGAGTCGATCCCGACATTGTAGACCAGTCCGAGCAGGCCGTCGGGACCGGAGATTCCGGCCAGCGGAATGTTGGCCAGCACGGCGCCGTATCCGATGGGAAGCAGCAGCAGGGGCTCAAACCCTTTCACAATCGCCAGATAGATCAGTACCAGGCCGACGCAGATCATGAGAGCGCGGCCGAGTCCCAGAATCCAGGTCGTGGAGAAGTCGGAGCGTGTCTGGCTGATCATGTCCGCCACGCCGGTGCTTTCCCACAAACCGCGAAAGAGAACGCTCATCGAGTCCAGACGCCGGGGAGCGGTTCCCTCCAGAACGGAGTCATGCACCAGCAATTCGGGCGCGAAATAAGCGATGATCTCGCCGGGTTTCAGAATCCCCGAAGGACGCACCTCCGGATTCAGCGCCAGCGGCAGGAAATTGCCCATGTTCCTGACCTTGGCCTTGCTGCGGCCGGGGATCGCGAGGACCAGAATCTCCCGTCCGGGAGTGATCTTCTGATTCGCCGCGAACGAAACGGAGTAAATCGTCGCCGGGGCGCCGGGAACGAATTCGTCCTTCACATTCTTGACGATGTCCTTGTAGACCAGCGCAATGCGTCCATCGTCCAGGCGGAACCACTGGAACAGATCGTCCTCCGCCTCGTTGATGTATTTGGCATGGGTCCGGAGAAAAGACTTCATTTCAGGGGTGAAAAGCTTGTCCTTGTCCTTTTTCGTCAATTCGACCAGATTGCTTCCGATCCCTGCTGCCGGGTCTTTTTTCAGGACCTCGTAGGAATCCTTCCGCAGGGGAGCCGGGCCCTGTGCGAACACAAAACCGACCGCCGCACAGAGGACCAGCGTCAGGAAATATTTGATTTTATTCATGGGGGAGTCCTCACGCTTCGATCGCGGCGATCGCCTGTTCGGCGGTAATGACGTCCTTGACGCCCACCAGGAGCCTGGAGACACGCCCGCCTTTTTCCGTTTTGATCTCGGTTTCCATTTTCATGGCTTCCAGAACGAGGATGGTATCGCCGGCGGCAACCGTATCGCCTTCCGAAACGATCAGTTTGGTGACCGTGCCGGGAAGCGGACTGAGCACCTGGAACTCTTCCCCGGAAGAAGCTGCCGTGTTCGGAGCGGCGTCGCCGAGCGCGACATCAAAGGCTTTTCCATCGACCGTGACTCTGGAGCCGTCCACCCGGACCTGGAAGCGCTTGCCTCCGGCGGTGACGGTGTAGGCGGCCGGGCCGGCGGCCTTCTTGGCTTTTTTCTCTTCCTTGTAGCGGATGCCGTCGGGCTTGTCGCCCTTGAGGAAGGCGAGTCCCTTGTCGCCGCAAGCGGCCACGATAAAGATATTCTCGTCGGTCACGGGCAGGCCATCCTTTTCAAGCAGGGCCTTCTGCGCCTTGATTCCGAGCTTCGGATTGCGGTCGTTGATGTCCTGCACGTCCTCTGTCGTGGGCTGAAGGCCGAGCTGCTCGGAAGCAATCCGGACGATTTCCGGATCCGGGGCAGCGGGGGTGCGCCCGAAGTAGCCGAGGACCATTTTGCCGTAGCCGTCGGTGATTTTCTTCCACTGGCCTTGCATGACGTTGGTGAAAGCCTGCTGGAAGTAGAACTGGGAGACCGGGGTGACGCTGGTGCCGAAACCGCCCTTGGCGACGACTTCGCGCATCTCTTCGATGCACGCATCGTATTTGTCGAGACAGTTGTTGTCGCGCATCATCTGGGTATTGGCGGTAAGGGCGCCGCCGGGCATCGGACTGAAAATGATCTTCGGGCTGACTTCCATGGATTCCGGCGGAATGAAGTATTTGCTCATGCACTCGGTGAAAACATCCTCGGCCTTCATGATCTTTTCAGGATCGATGTCGAGGGTATAGCCGGTTCCGCGGAGACGATGCCACATCACAAGGATGTCCACTTCGCAAGTGCCGCCGGACATCGGGACCATGGCCAGGTCGATGCAGTCGGCACCCGCCTCGATGGCGGCCATGTTACAGGCAACGGCCATTCCGGCGGTCTCATGGGTGTGGAACTGGATTTTGACTTCGGGGGGCAGGATCCTGCGGGCCGCCTGAATGGTCTCGAAAACCGTCTTCGGGGTGGAGGTGCCGGAGGCGTCCTTGAAGGCCACGCTGGAGAACGGAACGCCGTCTTTGAGAATTTCTTTCAGGCGGTCGGCATAGAATTCGGGGCTGTGCGGATAACCGCTGTCCAGTCCGGGGGGAAGGCCCATGAGGGCCACGGCCACCTGGTGCTGGAGGCCGGCGTTGGCGATGCAGCGTCCGGAGTAGGAGAGGTTGCGCACGTCGTTGAGCGCGTCGAAGTTTCGGATCGTGGTGACGCCGTGCTTCTTGAACAGGACGGCGTGAAGGTTGATGATGTCGCGGGACTGGGAGACGAGGCCGACCACATTGACGCCGCGGGCGAGGGTTTGGAGGTTCACCTCGGGGCCGACGACCTCACGGCACTTGTCCATCATCTCGAAGGCGTCTTCCTGACAGTAAAAGTAAAGGCTTTGGAAACGGGCTCCGCCGCCGATCTCGAAATGAGTGGTTCCGGCTTCCTTCGCCGCTTGAAGGGCGGGGAGGAAGTCTTCGGTTTTCACACGGGCGCCGAGACAGGACTGAAATCCGTCGCGGAACGAACAGTCCATATAACTGATTTTTTTCATACGGTTTCTTCTTTCTTTTTTCCGAACAAAACGTTATTTGGAATTCTCATGAAATGCGACAGCCGCGACAGCCGCACGAAGCGCCTCGTCGCCGGAAGAGGAATTCGCCGGTTTCGGCGTCTTCTTTTCCAGTTTTGCAGCAATGGGTGTCAGAAGTTTCGACGAGACATTCATGCAGAAGATCATGATCGTCAGAAAGATATAGACCGTCACCATTCCGATGACCATCAACTTCACTCCGTCCAGGATCATTTCCATGTAGGTTCCTCTCTTTTCGTTATGGGTTTGGCATCCGTGTGTTGTTCAGAAAAAACTTACGTATTTGAAAAAGGCGGCGACTCCTTTAAAATAGTCACATCTCCACAGTTGAACCGGCAGGGGACACCGTTTTCCTCAGCGATCAGTTCCCCGGACTCTGCAATATCCCGGATGAAAAGATTCCGGACATTGCCCGTCGGATCGGACAGGGAAATATTCCGTCCGATGATGTAATTGCGTTCTTTCCATTCGGCAAAAAGAGCTTCCGGGGAATGCAAATACACCGCGTAATACTTCGCCAGGGAATCGGCCAGTTCCCGGGTCAGCTTCTTCACATCGTAATGGACGCCCGACAGATATTTGAGAGAAGCCGCGGGCTGCCCGATGGAGTCGATCTCCTTCTTCTCGAGATTGATGTTGACCCCGATGCCCGCGATGACCCCTTCAATGGAAGCGCCCGTGGTACTGCACTCGCAGAGGATTCCCGAAATTTTCCGGTGATCCGCATAAACGTCATTCGGCCATTTGATGTAGAAAGAAGCGCGCGGCAGCTCCCGTTCCAGCATTTCCAGCACCGCCAGCGAAGAAACGATCGTGGCATAAAACGGGTTCGCGATCTGTTTCATCACAAGGGAAACATAAATATTCATTCCGGGCGGGGAAAACCATCTGCGGCCGAGCCGTCCGCGTCCGGCGGTCTGCGCTTCCGCGGAAACAAGCGTACAATCATCCAGAACGTCGAAATTGTCTTTCGCGTAACGATTGGTCGAATCGGTTGTTTCCAACTCGAGAATATGGATTTCCGGAAAATTCATAAAGAATGAAGTTACAGGGAGACCGTGCTTCCGGTCTCCCCGTTTTGCCGTCCCGAAGGACTTATTGGTTGATGCGCGCCTCCAATGCATCGAGCTGCTCCGCAAGCTTCCCGGGAAGGCGGTCGAATTTCTTGTAATGCTCCTTGATCATTTCAAGTTCGGACTTCCAGCCTTCGGCGTCATAGGCAAGCAGTTCCTTCATGTCAGCTTCGGAGACTTCATTTTCAAGGCCCCGGCAGTCGATGGCATCGAGGGTGGGCATGAAGCCGATCGGAGTTTCGACGGCTTTGCCTTTGCCTTCGCAGCGTTCGCAAATCCACTTGAGGACGCGGCTGTTGTCGCCGAATCCGGGCCAAAGCCAGCGGCCGTCGGCCGTTTTGCGGAACCAGTTCACACAGAAGATCTTCGGGAGCCTGGCGCCGGCATGGGCTCCGATATCGAGCCAGTGCTGGAAATAATCGCCCATATTGTAGCCGCAGAAAGGCAGCATGGCGAACGGGTCGCGGCGGACGCCCGCCTTGACGTCGAGCGCGGCGGCGGTCACTTCGGAACCGACCGTGGAACCGATGAACACGCCGTGTTCCCAGTTCTTGGATTCATAGACCAGCGGAAGCACGGAGGGACGGCGTCCGCCGAAGAGGAAGGCGTCGATCGGAACCCCCGCGGGGTCCTGCCATTCGGGCGCGATGCAGGGGCAGTTGGCGGCCCTGGCCGTGAAACGGGCGTTCGGATGGGCCGCTTTGTCCGTGGCGGTCGCGGCATTCCACGGGTTGCCTTTCCAGTCGGTGAGAGTTCCGGGGGCGTCGTAGCCGATGCCTTCCCACCAGATGTCGCCGTCTTCCGTAAATCCCACGTTCGTGAAGATCGTCTCTTTCGCACAGGAGAGCATGGCGTTGGGGTTGGACTTCATGCTGGTCCCGGGCGCAACGCCGAAGAACCCGGCTTCCGGGTTGATCGCATACAGGCGTCCGTCCTTGCCGAAACGCATCCAGGCGATGTCGTCGCCGACCGTTTCCACCCTCCATCCGGGGATGGTCGGGATCAGCATGGCGAGGTTGGTCTTGCCGCAGGCGGACGGGAAGGCCGCCGCAATGTATTTCACGACGCCTTCGGGGCTCGTGAGCTTGAGAATGAGCATGTGTTCGGCCATCCAGCCTTCGTCGCGGGCCTGGACGGAGGCGATGCGGAGCGCGAGGCACTTCTTGCCGAGGAGGGCGTTTCCGCCGTAGCCGGACCCGAACGACCAGATTTCGCGGGTCTCCGGAAAATGCGCAATGTATTTTTTCTCGAGCGGGGCGCAGGGCCATTTCTCATCTTTTTCGCCGGGGGCCAGCGGCTTGCCGACCGAGTGCACGCAGGGAACGAACTCGCCGTCCTTGCCCAGAATCTCGAGAACCCTGGTCCCCACGCGGGTCATGATGTGCATATTGATGACGACGTATTCGGAATCGGTGATCTCGATGCCAATCTTGGCGATATGGCTTCCGACCGGGCCCATGGAGAACGGAATCACATACAGGATTCGTCCGGCCATACAGCCGCTGTAAAACTCGCGCATGGTCTTTTTGAGTTCGACCGGATCGATCCAGTTATTGGTGGGGCCGGCTTCTTCTTTGGTTTTGGAAGCGATGTAGGTACGGGCTTCCACACGCGCCACGTCGGATGGATCGGAACAGAACCAGAGACAATCCGGGCGTTTTTCCGGATTCAGCCATTTGGCAATCCCGCTGTCCACCAGCTTTTCCGCAAGGCGATAATACTCGGACTGCGTCCCGTTGCACCAGTAGATGCCTTCGGGCTTGCAAAGGGCCGCCCATTCCTCGACCCATGCAACCAGCTTCGCATGCTTCGGGGGGGGGTTCAGATGTTTGACCATTTTCTTTATTTCCTCCATTAAAAGGTTGGCAATCACAAATTCCGCATTAGCAAAATCAGAATAATATATCGCTGAAAAAAGGCTAATACAAACAAAAACAGGCCGATTTTCCGCAAAAAACGAAAAAAAACAGCCTCTTTTTGCAAGGATATGAAAACATTTAAAAGAGTTTGATCGAGTTTGATTGTCTATGATATTCCCATCCGATTTTTGGATTCGCATGAAAATAATACATAAGTTATTGGAATACAAAAAGATAAAAATACGTCCGTGCGCATCGTTTATTTTTTCACAGAAAACCCTCCATTTTTCTTTTTTTTATGTTTTTTTCAAACAATGGAACCTTGGCAAAGTTCCCCTGTCTATGAAAGTGTGAGGACGCCTTCCCAAGACGGACCTCACGACAACTCTCTCCTTTGTTGTCCCCCGTGCCTCTCTAGGCACGGGGGTTTTTTTTGATGATGCGCGCGGGAAACGTTATCGTTCCGTGAAGTGCCTGAAAGAAGGGTTAAAGAAGCATGGACCGGAGAAAGAAATTATTCGAGCGTATTCAGATATTGCTGTGCAAATAAGCCGACGCCTTGTATTTCCAGTTTTCATCATTCAAGAGAAGACCGAATTTCCGGATCAAGTCCAATTCAATGACACAATTTCCATCCGGATTCACATGGAGGCTGTCCCGCATGAGCAACCGATACAATTGCGGATTTTTAAGGCGGAGTTTGTCCCATCGAGAATAGTTGTCGTTCAGCATCGCCATTCTTTTCCGTCTTGAATATGCTTCCCGAAAAATGACGGGGAGATGTTTTCCTTCCCGAGCTCTTTCAGATTGTCTTTCGCGAGATTGGAAATCGGAAGGGGAAACGGTTTCTTCCCGGGAAGCGTTCTCCCGTTTTTCTCCCGGATGACGGCGGGTGCACGCCTCCGGTTCTTATCCCTTTGCCGCGCCCAGTTCGCTGCCGCGAAGGATGTGGTCCCGGAGCAGTTTACAGGCGTGGTTCCGATTCCCGGCGAGCAC
>MWCA01000088.1 GCA_002069785.1 Lentisphaerae bacterium ADurb.Bin242
GGCGGAATTTCCCTTTCTGAAACCCGGGGAGCAAGCCGTGCTCGACGGGTTTGTCTGGTCCGTCTACAACGGGACGTGGCACAAGGCGGCGGACAAATACCGGAAATGGGCGGAAAACACCTGGTATACTCCGCCGCGGATTCCGGATTCGGTCCGCTTCAGCGAAGGATGGCAGCGCCTGATTCTCAAACAGCAGTGCGGCGATACAATCCATTCCTATTCATCTCTGGGGAAAGCGGTTTCGGATGCTGAAACAGCGCTGATCGACACACAGTTCCTGTTCGGCTGGACCGAAGCCGGAATGGACTCAGGATATCCGGTTTACGAACCGGACTCCCGGCAGGGCGGATTTGACGCACTGAAAAAGGCGGTGGAGGAGATTCACCGCCGCAACGGGAAAGTCATTCTTTATTTCAACGGACAACTGATCGATACGGACAGCGAATACTACCGTTCCGGTCGAGGGCGGAGAGCCTGCATCAAAAGGAAAGGCGGACTGGAGCACCGTGAGTTTTACAACTTCGGCGGAGAGGGGACGTGGCTGTCGTGGTTCGGCAACAAAACATTTGTCGTGGCATGTCCCTCCGATAAGGAATGGTGCGAAATTCTGAAACGGCACATCGACCTGGCGCTTTCCCTGGGCGTGGACAGCGTTTTCTTCGATCAGCTCGGCAGCATTCAGCATCCTTGCTACGATCCCTCCCACGGTCATAAAGTCCCTTTCACCGGCATCATGAATGCAAAAAGAAAGATGCTGAAAGAATTGCGCGGTTATCTCAAGGCAAAATCGCCGGAGACCGGAATCGGCATCGAGATCATTTCAGACCAGACGGCACAATATTCCGATTTCATTCATATCTGCGTGGGACCGGCAAATCCAACATTTAACGGAGAAGGCATCGAGCCGTTCACCGATCTGTTCAAATACACCTTTCCGGAAATTGTCCTTTCCAACCGTGAAATACGGGATGAACGTTCGGATTTCCGGCTTCCGGTCAATGAAATGATTCTTCTCGGAAGCCATAGCGATGTCGAAATTTTCCGGTGTCGCGAGACCATTGCCGCGACGCCGAACTATCAGGCATATCTCGGTAAAGTCAATGCGCTGCGGGAACGGTTCCGGGATACGCTCCTGCTGGGAACGTTCCGGAGCCGTCTCGGGTATTCGGTTGACAATCCAAAAATCCGAAGCAATGCCTTTGTTGCGGGGGAAAAACTGGCCGTAGTGCTTGCCAATCGCTTCCCCGGGCCGCAGCGTGTCCGGGTCGAGGTCCCCGGATATGTGTTTGAAAAATTCGATTCCGCATCGGGAGATGTCCGGATGGAAGACGGCAGCCTCATCCTCCCGGAAGCGGCCCTGGCCGTGGCGCTGTTCCGGAAGAATCCCCAAAAAGGGCATTCCGTGTGATTGCATTATGAATATAATTGGCTGAATTTTAAATATATAAAACCCTTTTCCCCCGTTGACTTGCATTGCTTTTTATATATAATAGTAATTCAGAAACTTCAGGAACCAGTCACAGGATCAATATGGAAACATTTTCATGAATACAGCATTGGCAAACCGTTGTATGGCTCTTGGATTTGACGTCGGAGGAAACCTCAACCGTTTTCACGGAACGGATCCAGAGAATTTGGTCCGGGCGTATCCGCTCTGGCGCGCCGTGATGGAATATGACTCGCGGGCGGAGATCGAGGTCCGGCCTTTTGGCGATATGAACTTTTCCGTGACGGAGAAAAGCCTTTCCCTGGAATACTCGAAATGCATTTCCGGGAAAGGTGAAATCTTCGACATCCATGTCCTCTGCACCGCCACAATGGAGCAGGATGAAATCCGCTGGCATGCCACCCTGAAAAACGGTCTGGAAGGCTCCATCCTGCGGGAATTTCAGTTTCCCATCCTTCCCTTGCGGCGCAACCTGAAAAAAATGAGTATTCTGGAAACGGTCAATGGCGGCGAGCGCATCAACGATGTCCGGAACAGCATTCAGCTTTTCCGGACCGCGTATAAGCACCAGGACAACAAGTATCTCCGCTGCCAGTTCGTTTATCCGGGGTTGATCGGTTCCATGAACATGCTGATTGTCGAAGGGGAAGGCTCCGGGATCTATTTCGGCCGTCACGATCCGGAATTCGATTCCGTGATGCACGTCATCGAATATGAACAATCCATCGGACAGTTGAATATTTTCATGGCGGAATTTCCCTTTCTGAAACCCGGGGAGCAAGCCGTGCTCGACGGGTTTGTCTGGTCCGTCTACAACGGGACCTGGCACAAGGCGGCGGACAAATACCGGAAATGGGCGGGAAACACCTGGTATACTCCGCCGCGGATTCCGGATTCGATCCGCTTCAGCGAAGGATGGCAGCGCCTGATCCTCAAACAGCAGTGCGGCGATATGATTCGTCCTTACGCCTCTTTGCCAAAGGCGGCTTCGGATGCCGGAAAAGCGCTGATCGACACCCAATTCCTGTTCGGCTGGACTGCGGCCGGGATGGGCGGATATCCCGTCTATGAACCGGACCCCCGGCAGGGCGGTTTTGCCGGCCTGAAAAAAGCGGTGGAGGAGATTCACAATCAAAACGGCAAGGTCATTCTTGACTTCAACGGACAGGTGATCGATACGGACAGTGAATATTACCGTTCGGGACGGGGACAGAAAGCCTGCATCAAGCGGAAAAACGGCCTCGAACATCGTGAATTTTATAACTTCGGCGGAGAGGGGACGTGGCTGTCGTGGTTCGGCAACAAAACATTTGTCGTGGCATGTCCCTCCGATAAGGAATGGTGCGAAATTCTGAAACGGCATATCGATCTGGCGCTTTCCCTGGGAGCGGACAGTATCTTTTTCGATCAGCTCGGCAGCATTCAGCACCTGTGCCACGATCCCTCCCACGGTCATAAAGTCCCTTTCACCGGCATTATGAACGCCAAAAGAAAAATGCTGAAAGAATTGCGCGGTTATCTCAAGGCAAAATCGCCGGAAACCGGAATCGGCATCGAGATCATTTCAGACCAGACGGCACAATATTCCGATTTCGTCCATATCTGCGTGGGTCCGGCGAACCCGGCCTTCGACGGCAAAGGCATCGAGCCGTTCACTGACCTGTTCAAATATACTTTCCCGGAAATTATATTGTCCAACCGTGACATACGGGATGAACGTTCGGACTTCCGGCTTCCGGTCAACGAGATGATTCTTCTCGGAAGCCATAGCGATGTCGAAATTTTCCGGTGTCGCGAGACCATTGCCGCAACACCGAACTATCAGGCATATCTCGGCAAAGTCAATGCGCTGCGGGAACGGTTCCGGAATACGCTCCTGCTGGGAACGTTCCGGAGCCGTCTCGGGTATTCACTCGACAATCCGAATGTCCGGAGCAATGCCTTTGTTGCAGGGGAAGAGCTGGCCGTAGTGTTGACCAATCGATTCCCCGAACCGCAGCGTGTCCGGGTCGAGGTCCCCGGATACGTTTTTGAAAAATTCGATTCCGCATCGGGAGACGTCCGGATGGAAGACGGCATCTTCATCCTCCCGGAAGCGGCCCTGGCCGTGGCACTGTTCCGGAAAAATCCGCAGAAAGTCATCCAACCATAAAAGAAAGAAGGAGGAAAGAAATGTGCGTTCAGCAAAAAAAAGGAAATGAAAATTGCAGAACCGGGCTGAATTTCACTTTGATCGAACTCCTGATCGTGATTTCCATCATCGCCATTCTCGCATCCATGCTGTTGCCGGCGCTGAACCGTGTCCGGAAAATGGCGCAGAGTACAGATTGTCTCTCCCGCATCAAACAGGCAGGGATCGCAATCACAGGCTATATCAATGACTTCAGGGACAATTATCCGCCGTCGTTTTATGGTACTGCCGGAAGTGAAGGCGGTTCCACAACCTGGGTTGATTTGATGGCCGATTCCCTGAAAATGTACCGCCGTCATCCGTTGAATCTAACAGGGGCTTATCAAAACCCTTCCAATCCCTTTCATTTTAAAAAGAAACACCACCTGGAATGTCCGTCCATGCAGCTTCAAGACGGCAATCGCGGCTATTTAACTTCGGTTGCCTATTCTCTGAATCAATTGATGAGCGGCGGAGTGGGACGGTTCACGAAGATATCGATTATTGCACAGCCAAGCAACCACCTTACCAATGTGTGCGCATGGGCTGAGACCAATACTTTTTCCATGGATTCCCGCCGCCGGGGACCTTCGTCAACCGGAATTGACTTTCTGCTTCAGATAGCTCTGCGTCACAACAAAAAGTCTTCCGCCTTGTATCTTGACGGCCATGCGGTATTGGAAGGGGAGCTGTGGCTTCGCCGTGGGAGAAGTGAAAATTATCCTTTCAATCGCGGTTCGACCGGACCGTCGAATCTTCCCTGGGCATTCAATTCCGGTATGGCCATTCTAACGAATTTTGCCCCGTTTGACTGATGCGGAATCCGAAGTGCATAAACTGAATCGAACAAAACTCCAGAAACGGATGCGGAGAAAAAAGAATGAGAAAAAAGTCTCTTTTGTGTGCTTTTCTAGGAATCCTGGTGTTCACGGCCTGCGCGAACACACGTTCAAAGTATGAAAACGATGCTTTGAACAAGGTCCGATTTGCGCCAGTCCAGAAACACGCCGACCTTGCACTGGTTGAAAACGGCAAACTCAATTTTGCGATTGTCTGCGACCTTGCGGCGGAAAAAGCGGTGCGGACTCCGACCGGCAAGCCGATCTCCTGGAAAGCCATGTCCCTGCACCGGAGCGTCGGAACCCTTTGCGATGCCTTTGAAATGTGCACCGGAATCCGCCCGGAAGTGTTGCAACCGGGGGCGACGGAACTGAACAAATACCGTTATAAGATTGTCCTTGGAAAAAATACGGTCACGGATTCCCTGGGAATCGATACAGCAAAAATTCCGCTGGACGGTTTTGTCGTCCGAAGCTATCAAGACGGCATTGTCATTGCCGGGCGTGATGGTTCCATGGCAGCGGGATTTTATGACGATTTGGACGTCATGAGCCCCAACTACGCCAGCAACGGAACCTGGAACGGGGTCTGGGATTTTGCGGAACGCTTCCTGGGGATTCGCTATTATTATCCGGGCTTGGGAATCCATGCGCCGAAGGTCAGAAACCTTGTGGTGTCGCCGGTGGCGTATGAAGACTCTCCCTTTTTTCTGCAGCGCATCCTTGAACCGTCTTTTCCAAACGGAAAATGGCCGTGGCCGGACCTGAAAAACACAACGGGGAAATTTATCGGCGCCTATCGGGACGGCAACGCCAGCCGGTTCGTCGGGAACGAATTCCCCGGCCCATGGGACCTTTCCCGGCTGTATCCGGATAAGATCGATACGATTTTCTACAGGGACCGCGGAGGAAATCTGTATTATTCGCCCACCGATTACGGAAAGAATGTTTTTGATGTAACGAACCCGGCGCTCGCGGACATCCTGATTGACGCCTATAAAAAGTTTTATGATTCGAAGGGGCTCTGGAACGGAAAGCCGCTCTGCTGGCCTCTGAACAGCGAATATGTCTATTTCGGCCAGTGCGACCGCGGATATCGTTTCGACAATGCGTTCGCCCTCGCCCATCCGCGGAAAAACCCGACGGGAGCAAGCATCAACAGCGAAATTTACGGGGCGTTCTACAAGACCTTTGCGGAAAAAGTGAACAAGGCATTCCCCGGCAAAAAATTGTCCGTTCTGGCCTATTCCGATTATCTCCTGGCGCCGGAGAGCATCGCGAAAATGCCCGACAATCTCCGGGTGTTTGTTTGCACGGGATCGCCTGTATACATCCGGAATCCCGAGCTGCGGGAATTCTGGAAGAAAACCTATTCCGACTGGAACCGGATTCTGGCTTCGAAAATTGCGCCCTACACCTATGACGTGTTCTATGGAAAAAACGGGTGTCCCGTCGATGTGCTCCGCGGCTATTTCGAGGGTGAATTCCTGCGTGCCATGCGCCCGTATATCGGACGGGAATACCGTGCGTGCGCCCAGGCGTCCTACCGAACCTATTATTCGACTTATCTTGTTGCACGGGCCATGTGGAATCCCGATTTCAACGCGCAGGCGGCGCTCGATGAACATTGGCCCCTGTTGTATGGAGAAAAGGCCGGAGCCTCCTTGAAAAAATTCTACCACATTCTTCTCGACCGCTGGGTGAACCATTATCTTCCGACATTCCGGCCGAAAACGTTCGGCTGCATTGCGGGAGTGGATCATATTCTGCTTTATCAGAAGGGCTTCCCGGTTCCAGTGATAGACGATCTCGAACGGGCGCTTGCGGAGGCGGAATCCGCAACGGTTCCCGGGTCCGTGGAAAGGCGCAGAGTCGATTTCTTTGCCGGGCGTTGGAAACAGATGCTGGCCGACATCCGGGCTTTTCATTCCATCCGGATTCCCGAATACACGATCTTCAGAAACAGCGGAAAACTCATTCTCGATGGAAAAGGCGATGAAACCGCATGGGAAAAAGCCGAACGGATCCGTTTCCGGGATGCGTATGCGGGAAACGACAAGGAAGTCGTTCAGCCGGAAGCCCGGATTCTGTATGACGGAAAAGGAATCTGGCTGCTTTTCCGTGCGCCCGCTCCGTACCGGATCGGGAAGCAGGGCCCCTGGAGCGGCGACTGTTTCGAGTTCTTCCTTTCGCCGGGAGAATCGAAGTCGAAGATTTACCAGTTCGTCGTGGGTTCGGACCGGACGTGTGAGGTTTACTTCAAGTCGCAGGACCCGCCCCGTCCCGTGGAAATCAGGCGGCAGGCAGGAGATGTCAAGTCCGCCGTCATTACGGGAAAAGACGAGTGGAGTGCCGAGCTGTACATCCCGTATTCAATTCTCGAACTGGAAAAGGTTCCGGAACCCGGAGACCTATGGTATGTCAATCTCATCAGCAACCGGAAGATTCCCGCCGAATACACTTCGTTCTCCCCGACCCTTTACAACAATTATATGATCCATTTCTACGGAAAACTGAAATTTCGCGGAGAACCATAAGGGCGGACGGTCCACATCCTACAAAAAGAAAGGCGGAACAATGAAAATGAGAAAAATCACATGCATGGCGGTTGCGGCATTCGGGTCGCTCGTTTCTCTTCAGGCGCAGGAAATCGGAGGGATCAAACTCGACACGAAACAGGACGCCGTAAAGATTTCGACGCGGAAAGGATATACGCAGTATATACAAAACGGCGAAAAAAAACTGCGCCCCTATGACTATATCGATTTCACCACCAATGACTTCAAAAGGACGCTGCGGTATGATCCCCATCAACTCACGCTGGGCGTGATCTTTGACGGACACGAGTTGAATTACCAGAACATCGGTCATGCGGACGCGTATAGACTCAAAGTGGGGAATAAGGTTGTCGGGACGGGAAAAAAGCTCGTGGAAAAATTTACATTTTCCGGCGGTGAAAACGGAGGAAAGGCAACCTTCCGCTGGGTGGACGAGGAGGTTGCCGAGGTCGATTCGGTACTCTCTGTTTTTCCGGGGGACTCCGCCGTATATCTTCACCTGAAGTTTGTCCCGGAGGACAAATCGGCGAAAGTCACCCTTCTTCTGGGGATGAATCCGAATGGCATCTGCGTAACGGACAAGGAACCGATGATCATCGAGGACGGAAATTCGGTCGTTCAATGTGCACAGAACCTCCGTAAGAACGGACTCTTTCGGGAAACCGGCGTGACCGGAAATCTTCTGGTAAAAAGACCCGGAACGGCAAAAATCAAGAAATGGAGCGGAGCCGCCGGTTTTGTGTTCGACAAGGAGAAGGTCTCGGGAATCAATCAAGTCGGATACGGAACGCTTGAACTGGAATTGAAGGAAGGAGTTCAGGATTTCAATCTTGCTTTTGTCGACTTTTATCGGCCGGATGAATTTACCGAGGCGATTTCCGCCGATTTCTCGAAAAAGTTCAAGGAACAGGCGGAAACCGTCCGGAAAACCTTCCTTTCAGGGAGACACCAATGAGCCGGACTTTTGAAAAGATTTCATGGTTTGCCGGCTGCATTTCCACGGTTTTTGCGGCAAGTTCCTCGGAATCGACGGCATTCAATGCAAAACGATATTTCGACGACTATTGCAAGGTTACGACGGAATATGTGACGCCTCATGCCGATTTTGGAAAAAAAACAGTCTGGCGCGGACTGGACGTTCTGATGATCGTTCCCGCCTGGGGTGCCCGTGAGGTCGCGGAACTCATGCAGCGTTTCGATTTCCGGATCAATACCTTGATGTACGGCACCCGTGACATGTTCAACTGCACGGATACCGGATGGGCGGTTCCAACGGCGTTTTCGATGTCGGAACAACTTCAGCGTTATGACCGGGAACTCATGGAGAAATCGTATTCCGCGATCGTTTTTGGAAATGCGGCGTGGGCCAAGCTGCCGGACCGTTACCGGATGGAAATCCTGCGGCGTGTTTATAACGGGGGAACCGGACTGGTTCTCATCAATCCGGGGCAGTCCTCCGAACTCGATCAGTTGTTCCGAAAGCCGGACCCCGCGCTGACGGCCGAACTGAAAAACATCGGCCTGCTTCACATGTTTCAGGGACTTGACCGGACGCGTGCCATTCAGTGTGTGCCTTTCGGAAAGGGACGCGTCCTGCGCCTGAACTGGGAATCCGGACGGTTCAATGCGCTGTCGCCATGGAAGCTCGGAAAAGGCTGGCAGGGATGGGAATATGACCACAATCTGGCCTTTGTCGCCCGGGCGATCCTGCTGGCCGCCGGAAAAGATTTTTCTTTGGAAGCAGAACTTTCCGGGGATAAATCGCATCTCCGCATGACGGCTTCTCCGGATACCCGGCAGTTTGAGCTCCGGGCCTATCATGCGAAGCTGGGCAGGGAATTCAAGCTCGGTTCCCATCCGTTGGAGAAAACGGTCCCGCTCCGTCTGGAAGGGCTTCCGAACGGAGATTACCTGCTGCTTGTCACGGGTCGAACCGCAGACGGGACACTGAACGGCTGGGATTATCAGACGGTTTCCGTTCATTCACCCAAACGGATCGAGTCCGTAAAGCTCGACAAACGGAGATACGGCAAGACGGGTGAACCCGTCCGGGTGGATGTCGTTCTGGCAGATACCGGAACCGGGGATCATCTCATGATCCGGATATCCGATGCCAACGCACGGGAAGTGTACAGACGCCGGTACGATCCGGGAAATTCCCGGCGTCTTGAACTGGAGTTCCCGGCGCCGTTCCCACTGACCGGCGGATATTTCAAACTCGAAACGGAACTGTTTTCCGGCGGAATGCTCCGGGATGCGTATCGCTCGGAATTCATGGTGGGAGGACGTCCGATCCCGTCCTTCACGCTCGGTACATGGGCCGAAACGGATACAGGACATCTTTCCGGTCTCCTCTATGGCGCATTGGCAAAACTCGGTGTCGATTATCTCTACTGGGGAACGCTTCAGCCGCAGGCCTCCGACGCAGGACGCGTCTCGGCGGAGAACAATCTGATGCTGATGCCGGCGTTCCCCCGTTTCGAGGTGGAACGGATCAAAAACGGCAACCCGGATAAACCGGTGCACAGGAAATCCCTGATGCGTCCTGAAATCGCCGCACAGGCGGAACAGCAAGTCCGGAAGCATCTGGAACAATTCGCGGACGCGGACATCATGGGTTTTACCGACGGCAGCGATGTGACTCGGAGAGGAAACAGTTATGACGCCGATTCCATCGCCTGCTTCCGGAAGTGGCTCGAAAAGCGCTATGGCTCCATCGAAAAGCTGAACGCCCTCTGGAAGACCCGTTACGGATCATTCGAAGCCGTCACTCCGCCGGGAATGGCAGAAGCGGCGGAAAAGCGGACCGGCGCGGCATGGATCGAATTCAACCGTTTCAACGCGGAAGGTTTCCTGAACTATTATATCCGTCTTTCCGACATGAGCGGAAAGATTGCGCGTCCCGACGGAAAACCGAGGCTTGGACCGGATGGTTTCGGACGGCTCGATCCGTTTGATTTCGCGGATTTTTACGATGTCCTCAAAAAGCTGAATTATTTCAACCTCTATTATTATCAGGACCCGCCGCAGATTGAAATCTGCCGTTCGATCCTCCGTTATTGTCCCCAGGTTTCCTGCCGGACCATCTATGACGGGTCGTATGCGTTTTCCAATTATACGCACATGCGGACTTCTCCCTGGTACATGCTGCTGCATGGATACAACGGTTACTTTTATTTTTTCGGAATCAACAATATGGTATCCGGCGGACAGCAGGGAACCCTGATCTGTCCCGACGGCAGAATTACGGAAGGATTTGCCGTTTCCAAAAAAGGGATCGACCGAATCCGTTCCGGAATCGGGGAACTGGTCGAAGCTTCCCGGAGGCTGAACTCGAAAATAGGAATTCTCTATTGCTATTCTTCGATTGCCGCGGCGGCTTTCGATAAGAAACTGGAGGACTGCAAGAAGTCTCTGGCTTCCCTCCAGTCTCTGCTGGAGGACTGCGGACTTCAATATGACTATATTCCCGTTCAGGAATTGGAAAAGAAGGATTTCCCGCTGGAGGACTTCCGGACTCTCATCCTTCCGCACACTTTTGTCCTGACGCCTGAAATCTCTGCCGGAATCAGACATTTTGCAGACCGGGGCGGGCTTGTTCTGGCGGACATGGTTCCCGGTAAATACGATTTTTACCTGAATGACGGACCGGCCGGGGAGTTCCGGAAACGTTTTGGAACGGAACCGTCGTTTCAACTTCTGGAATGGATGCCTTACCGGCTCCATCCCTCCGAATTCATGCGGAAGCGATTCATGGGCCTGACCGCCGATCATTCGGAACAGCGGGTCAAAATGGAGGGAACCGGGATGCCCCGGCTTGAAAAGATCGAGTATGAAACCCCGGACGGAACCCTTGTTGCCGCATTCATCAACTATACATCCGAGCGGCGTTCCCCGCAGATAAAATTCCCGGCGGCCCATGTGTATGAGCTTGTTTCCGGAAAGCATCTGGGATATCTTGAAGTCTTGCGGTTCGATATGGGAAACGGAGAAACGAAAATCCTGGCTTTCTGCAAAAATCCTGTAAAAATGCCGGAATTCCGCATGGCTTCGGGAAAGAAAGGAGAAGTCCTTGAGCTCTCTTTCAAGGGACCGCAGGCCGACAGTGTGGTTTCCTATACCGTCCTTCAACCCGATCTCAAGATCCGCAAAGAATATTCAGGCGCCCTGTTCCTGAAAAAAGGAGAACCTGCCCTGCGGAATATTCATACGGCACTCAATGATCCCGAAGGAAAATGGCAGATTGTCCTGTGCAATGAATTCGACCGTTCGGAAATACGCAAGGAGTTTGAGCTGAAATGAGGAGATGTTGGAAATCATGGTGAAAGCTCGGGAAAAATTCTGGCTTTTCGGCGTCCGTCCGCATCAGGACGACGCGTTGATGAACGGGCTGAAATATCCCGGACAGCGGCATGGATCACGGATTACTCCGGCGGAAGGCGCATTCATGCTCGATGTCCCGAATATGATCATGGTTTGCGCGGACGGCGTTCCCGCGCCGTTTTCGGACGATGCGAAGCAGTACTGCGAAAGTTTCCGCCGTTGCAAAAATGTCTTCTGGAGCGCATCGGGAAGCAACGGATACCGGACCGGAAACGAGGAGGCGTTCATCTGCCGTCTTGCCGAAATGTTCCCGAACGTAAGCGGGGTTTTCCTGGATGATTTCCTCGGAGAACTCGATACGGAAGAAAAACGGAAAAAGGCGGAAAACACACTGAAAGAGATCCGGCGCGGATTGAGCCGTTCCCCGCGTCCTCTGCCGATCTATGCCGTATGTTATGCGGCGCTGCTGGTAAAAAAATATTGCCGTGTATTCGACTATATCGACGGGCTGACTCTATGGACATGGGATTCCAATGAGCTTCCGCTTCTGGAAAAACGTTATCGGCGGTTTGAAAGACTTTTCCCGAAGCATAAGAAAATGCTTGGCATTTACCTGTATGATTTTTTGAACAGGACACCGGTCCCGGTCGAACGGATGAAACTTCAATGTGAACTCGGACTTTCTCTTCTGCGCGAGAAGCGGGTGGACGGTCTGATTTTCGAGTCGAATTCCGTCATGGGAGTCGGCATGCCGTCGGAAGCCTGGCTGTATGAATGGTTGCAGACAGCCGCCGATGTCGAAGTTCCGGAATAAGAATCCGGAATCCCCGAAAGAAACGAATTCAACCCTCTCATGTCCAAGCCGTTGAAAAAGCGGTATTTTTGAATCTATTTTGCAAATGAATCATTGGTGGGCGATGAGGGATTTGAACCCCCGACTTTCACGGTGTAAACGTGACGCTCTAACCAACTGAGCTAATCGCCCGGGATCATGGATGATTCTTTTCCGGGAAACCGTCCGCGATTCTTCTGAAATGGGATTGTACCGCACAGAATTGCGACCTCTGGAATGTACAGGCAAAAGTCCAAAAATCAAGCGGAACAGAGAAAAAACGGCCTCTTTTCTGAAAAATAACGGCAAAAATATGGACTTGAGACGGGAAAAATAGTTTATGTGTGCTATATTAATATGTTTTGTATTCTTTGGCAGCAATCATTTTCAGGAGTGAAAAACTTAATGCATACGTTCAGAACGCATACTTGCGGCGCCTTGCGGAAACAGGATGTGGGAGCGACGGTCCGTCTGTCCGGATGGATTCACAGCGTCCGCGACCACGGAGGCGTCATTTTCATCGACTTGCGCGACCACTACGGAAAAACCCAGATCGTCATCGATCCGAAAATGAGCTTCTATCAAGCGCTGGACCGCTGGCGCGTCGAAACCGTGGTCTGCTTCACCGGCCTCGTGGTGGCCCGGACTCCCGAAACCGTAAATCCGAAGCTGGCCACCGGCGAAATCGAAGTGGCGGCGCAGGAAATGGAAATTCTGGGCGAAGCGGAAGTCCTTCCCTTCCAGATCGCCAAGGAGGAAGCGGCTCCCGAAGCACTGCGTCTCAAATACCGGTTCCTGGACCTCCGCCGCGAAAAGCTTCATGAAAACATCATGCTCCGCTCCAAAATGATCGCTGAAATCCGCGAGGAAATGCTTGCCATGGGATTTCTGGAGTATCAGACCCCGATCCTGACCAGCAGCTCTCCCGAAGGCGCCCGCGACTTTCTGGTTCCGAGCCGTCTTCATCCCGGGCAGTTCTATGCGCTTCCGCAGGCGCCCCAGCAGTTCAAGCAGCTTCTGATGGTGGCCGGATTCGACCGCTATTTCCAGATCGCCCCCTGTTTCCGCGACGAGGACGCCCGCGCGGACCGTTCGCCCGGCGAATTCTATCAGCTGGATATCGAGATGAGCTTCGTGACGCAGGACGACATTTTTGCAATCCTCGAGAAACTGATCTATCACATTTTCACGAAATTCAGCAAGAAGACCGTCGATCCCGCCCCGTTCGTGCGGATTCCGTACCGGGAGGCCATGTCCAAGTATGGTTCCGACAAGCCGGATTTGCGCAATCCGCTCCGGATGATGGATGTTTCGGAGGTCTTCGCGAACAGCGGATTCAATGCGTTCGCCCAGGCGGTGAAGAACGGCGGAGTTGTCCGCGCGATCAAAGTCCCGGGGATCGGAGGCTCCCAGCCGCGCAAATTCTATGACGACATGATCGCCTTTGCCCAGAGCGTCGGCGCCAAGGGAATGGCGTATATCATCTGGACGCCCGAAGGCGAGAAAAGCCCGATCGTGAAATTCATGAGCGCCTCCGAACTGGCGAAACTCCGCGAAATGGCTTCCATCCAGACCGGCGACGTGATGTTCTTCCTGGCCGACAAGGAGGCGAAGGTGGTCGGGATCGGCGGACAGGTCCGCACCGAGCTCGGCAACAAACTGGGGCTGATCGATCCGAACGTGTTCAAATTCTGCTGGATCGTCGACTTCCCGATGTTCGAGCCGGACGAAGAGACCGGCAAGATCATTTTCAGCCACAATCCGTTTTCCATGCCGCAGGGAGGGATGGAAGCGCTTCAGACCAAAAACCCGCTGGACATCTACGCGTATCAGTATGACATTGTCTGCAACGGAGTGGAACTGTCCAGCGGAGCGATCCGCAACCATCGTCCCGACATCATGTACAAGGCGTTCGAGATCGCCGGATATGACCAAGAAGTGGTGGACGAACGGTTCGGCGGCATGATCCGCGCCTTCAAGCTCGGCGCGCCTCCGCACGGCGGAATCGCTCCCGGCATCGACCGGATGGTGATGCTGCTGGCCGACGAACCCAATCTCCGGGAAGTGATCGCGTTCCCGCTGAACCAGCAGGCGCAGGACCTGATGATGAATGCACCCGCCGAAGCGGAAATGAAGCAGCTCCGCGAACTGCGGATCATCCCGCTCGAGCCCGAACTGAAATTCGAGGAAACCTTCAAGCGTCTCCAGAACGAGGCCGTGAAAATCCGGGAAGCGGAAACAGCTGCGCGGGAGGCGGCAAAGTCTTAACAGAATCCCGAGTGGAAAAGGGGGTTGCGAAATGTTGGCATACGGCGTCCAGAAAGGCGATCGCCGGAGGAAGAAAAGCACTTATCTCCTCCTGCTGCTTCTGATTTCCGTTTTTGCCGTTTGTGCCGCGTTTCTCCTCTGGCGGGTTGTGGAAAAAGCAGTGGATTATTTTACCCGGAGCACAAAGTATGACGGGATCATTTACACGGCCGGGATCCGCAATGGAGTGGACCCGTATCTGATCAAGGCGGTCATCTGGCGGGAAAGCCGGTTCGACCGCACGGCGCGCGGGCTGAAAGGCGAGATCGGCCTGATGCAGATCCGGCCGGACTTTTCGGCGGTCGACTGGGCCAAGGCCCGCGGCTTCGAGGCTCCGTCGCGGGGCGCCCTGTTCGATCCGGAGCTGAACATCGAGATCGGCGCCTGGTATCTGGGAAAAGCCCTGAGACGCCACCGGTTCTATCGCGATTCGGTGGCGCTGGCTCTTTGCGACTATAATGCGGGAGCCCGCCGCACCGATGACTGGAAACCGGCCGATCCGAACGCCTCCATGCAGGGCCGGATCACCATTCCGTCCACCCGTTCGTATGTGGAGGACATTCTGGCCAAATACCGTGAATACAGAAGAAAAGCCAACCTGAAAGAATAAAGGATTGCCCATGAGAATTCGTTTCAAACTGTGTGCCGGCGTCATCTTAGCACTCATTTCCTCCTGGATGTCGGCGGACGCGGAAAACAACAAGCCGTGCATCCGGATCGACTTTGCCAATCGCTCCAATGACGGGAAAGCCGTCACCGGCTGGGTTTACCGCGGTAAACTGGGAACTCCCGGCGCTTCCTACAAGGTGGTCACGCTGGACGGCGTGAAGGTACTGAAGCTGGAATCCAATCAGGGAACCGGCACGATTCTGTTTGATATTTCCAAGATCGACCTGAAAAAATATCCGGTCATGCGCTGGAAATGGCGGGTGGGACGAATCCGAGCCCGATAAAGACGACCAGCCCATCGGAATCTATGTGGGATACGGCGGACTCCTTTCCCAGACCAGCGTGGCCTTCCGGTGGGAAGGCGACACGCCCAAAAATGCCGACGGTTCCGCCCAGTACGGAATGGGGGCGATCCGCGTCAACTGGAAATGCGTCCGTAATAAAAATGATAAGCTGGAAACCTGGTACGTGGACGAATGCGATGTCTACAAGGCGCTTTCCTCCACCGGGAAGATCACCGGAAAAGTCGTATTGACGCTTTCGACAAATTCCCAATATACCAAAAGTTCTTCTCTTTCCTACCTTGAATATGTGGAATTCCATCCGCAGAGCCTTCGAACGGCGGAGATCAAACAGAAAAAGGAATAATGCCATGTCTTTCATCGAAAAACTTTCCCGTGCGTGGAAATTGAACAACTCCCTGGTGTGCGTCGGGCTGGATCCCGACCTTGCCAAACTCCCCCCTTGCGTGAGGCAGATCAGGAACCCGATCTTTGAGTTCAACAAGGCCATCATCGACGCCACCTGCGAACAGGTCTGCTGCTACAAGCCGCAGATCGCCTGTTATGAAGGGCAGAACGCCGAAGAGGACCTGGCTATGACCATGGCATACCTCAAATCCCGCTGCCCCGCCATTCCCGTCATCCTCGACGCCAAACGCGCGGATATCGGCAGCACCAGCAAAATGTACGCGGAGGCGGCCTTCGTCCGTTATGGAGCGGACGCCGTGACCGTCAATCCCTACATGGGCATGGACGCCCTGAAGCCGTTCCTGGACTTCGCGGACCGCGGAGTCGTGGTCCTCTGCCGGACTTCCAATCCCGGCGCGAAGGAAATCCAGGACCTTACCATGTCGGACGGCACGCCGCTTTACAAGCACGTCGCCGCGCTGGTTGCGGGACCGTGGAACTACAACGGCAACAACATGCTGGTCGCCGGAGCCACCTTCCCGAAAGAACTGGGGGAAATCCGGAGAATCGTCGGAAACATGCCCTTGCTTGTTCCGGGAGTCGGCGCCCAGGGCGGAGACCTGGAAGGCGTGCTGAAATTCGGCCTCACTTCGGAAAAAACAGGTCTCGTGATCAATTCTTCCCGCGGCATTATTTACGCTTCGCCCGGCGAAGATTTCGCACAGAAAGCGGGAAGCGAAGCCTTGAAACTGAAAGAAGCGATCAACATGTATCGGTAGGTACATTCCGGCAGGGCTCGTTCCGTACTGTTTCATGCCTTTTCCTTCCCGATGAAAAAGTTCTTCTCCGCTGGATCATTGAATTCCAGGGAGGAAAAGCTGCTGTCCGCCGCGGTGCGACGGAGAAAATCGGTTTTTCAATATTTTTTCTGGAAACTTCCCTCATACTCATACGCAGAGGCTCCGCGGCTCACCACCCGGTGTCCGGCGGAGAAACGGGCATCGACAATGAGCGCGCAGCTTAACTCCGGACATAGTGTCACCGCCCGTTTCAGGTGATACAGGATATTCTGTTTTTTACAGTCGAAAAGCTTTGCCAGTTCGGAATAAGAAAGGTTCGGATTTTCCATTTTCGCCTCCACGACCCGATAGGTCTCCGGATAACGCTCCTTGATGGAAATCATCATCATGACCGCCTGGGACAATGCGGCAAACAGTTTCTGTTTCAAATCGATTTCTTCCAAATCCTCATATGCGGGATGCATCACCTGAAGGTTCCGGAAAGTAGCGGGGTCCGTTTTGTAGTAGGAGAGCGGCCGGGGATCTTGTGCCGCGCGGCATTTGGCGCAGGGCGTTTTTTCAAAACTGGTGCTTTTCTGCGGCTGCTTTCCGCAATTGTGACATCCGAACATGATATATAACCTCCCTTTTGGTTGTTGACAATGGCCGGAGCGTCAAATAAAAATCAGTATTTCCGGGACTGTATTTGGCCGTCACGACCTGAATCAAGCTTTTGCGTTCTACCGTAAGTTGCTTGCTACGAATTGCTTGTGCTTCATTTTGTTTATTATCGTTTATCTTTCGATTCGTAAAATAAAAATTTGTATTTTTTAAATAAGAAAAATGTGATTATTCAAAAAGTGTTTTTGGTAAACAATAAATTTGTGTTTATTGTAAATAATGTCAAGTCAAAAATAAAAAATAATGAAAAATATACTAAAAAAAACTTGTAAATAATATGTTTATCGGTATATATTATATGACATGGCTCTTTTGAATGAAAAAGGAAGGGGAAAAATGAGAGCGATCGACGAAAATATCAAAAAGATCTTGTGGAACGCCATAAAAAAACAGGGAAGCGTTCTTCATCTGAGCCGTTTGCTGGGGGTTTCTCACAGTACCATTTTATTCTGGCTGAATGGAAAGATAAAAAATATTTCCACCGATATCTGGTGTGAAAAAGTATATCCTTTTCTGGAAGAGGAATTTATCCAGTATTTTTCAGAAATGAGCGTAGGGGAAATCCGGCAGAAATATTGCAAAGGAATCAATGAAAACGGGCTGAAGCTCCTCTCCGTTCCTCTGATGAACGAACAGGAGCTGCTGCGGTTTGAACTTCCTTTTGAAAATATGGAGCGGTATGCCTCGCAGAATTCCTGTTCCCGTGTCCCTTATGAGGGGAAATCCGGCTATAAATATTATGCGGTTTTTCTTGCGCGCTCCATGGAGCCGCTGGGAGACTCGCAGGGAATGATCGTATTTTTCATGGAACACGATTATCTTCAGGACGACTGTTCGGTTCTGGTCAAGCTGTGCGGGAAACAGCGGTTGACGCTTTGCCGCTACCTGCGGAAAGATGCATGGGTCTGTCTGCAGGATATTCAGACGGGACAGGAAATCAATTCCTGGTTCCTGGGAGAAGGCCGTCCCATATTGGAATGGCTGTTTCCTGTGGTGAATGTGCGCATCTGCTGCCGGGAAAACCCGCTGGGGTCGAATCTGAACGAAAAAAGCCGAAAAAACGCGGGTTTCTACTTGACAAACCTGGATTCCCGTGTAAATTAAAACCTGTTTCATCCAGGATGTGGAAGAAACAATGGCTCGGGTGGCGGAATGGCAGACGCGCTAGCTTGAGGTGCTAGTGGAGCGATCCGTGGGAGTTCGAGTCTCCCCTCGAGCACCATTTTTACGCCCATTTTTCCCTGAAAGATGCCATTAGGCGGCATCAATAGTTTGAGTTGCTTCAAAAACTGGAAACATCTCCCTGAAAAATTCCCTTTTGCTTCAAAAATAGATACGCTTTCAGCTATCAATTACACTCAATCGCCGGCCAACTATGAAAAATAGCAATTTTTTCGCATTCTTGCTTGAATTTAGATTGTTTTTCGACTATTTTGATAGTCGATGATAAAAAAAGTCGGAGATAACGATGTTCATACCAAGAACTCTTGAGCCAATTTTCATGAAACAGAATCAGTTGTTTCCTGTCATGCTGGTGGCCGGTCCTCGACAGGTCGGGAAAACAACCATGCTGAAACACCTTGCGGAAGCCGGACGCACCTATGTTACTCTGGACGATCCGATGATTCAAACGCTGGCCAAAACCGATCCCAAGACGTTTCTTGACCGTTATCCGGCTCCTCTGCTGATTGATGAAATTCAATATGCTCCGGAGCTGCTGCCATACATCAAGATGAAAGTGGACAATGATTCAACTCCCGGTCAGTTCTGGCTGACGGGGTCTCAGCAATTCCAGATGATGAAGGGGGTAACCGAATCTCTTGCCGGACGGGTCGGAATTCTGAACCTTTATGGATTCAGTCAGGATGAATTGAAGAGACGGCCATGCAAACCGTTTTTGCCCCGTTCAACTTACAAGAATGCCACTGAAGAGTTGAATATCGTCGATTTTTTTCATCAAATCTGGAAAGGAAGCTACCCAAAACTCGCAGGAGCCGGAGACGACTTCTGGGAAGTTTATTATGCTTCGTATTTACAGACGTATGTGGAACGCGATGTCCGGGCACTGACGAATATTGCAAAACGGACGGATTTTTATAAATTCGTTCAGTTGGCGGCAGCCCGCACCGGTCAGATTCTGAATTATACCAATCTGGTGAAAGACTCCGGGCTTGCCCAGGGAACCGTCCGAAATTATTTGAGTATCCTGGAGGCCTCCAATCTGATTTTTTTCCTGCAACCGTATTTCAATAACATCAACAAACGCCTCACAAAGACGCCGAAAATGTATTTTCTGGATACGGGACTTGCCGCCTATCTGACCGGCTGGAGCAATCCGAAGGTGTTGGAGGCCGGAGCGATGGCCGGGGCATTCTTTGAGACCTGGTGCATTTCCGAACTGATCAAGACATATGTTCACAATGGAAAACGCCCGTCGTTTTACTTCTACCATGACAAGGATGACCGCGAGATCGACCTCGTAATCGAACAGGACGGAACACTCTATCCGATCGAGTTCAAAAAGGCTTCGAATCCGGGACGTGAGGATATTCGTTATTTTTCTGTCCTGGAACAGTTCAAGAAACCGATCGGCCCCGGCGCTGTGATTTGCGGCATTTCCAACTGGGTGCCGATTACGAAAGAAGTCATCGCTGTTCCGGCGACACTGATTTAGATTCGTGGAGGAAACAGCATTCCGGATCAGAGGAAGCCGGAATGCTGAAAGTTCTGGAGGACCCTTCCATGAAGTTGATGAACAAGGATGAAATCTGTGTCTATACTGCCTTGGAATGTCTACAGAGCCGCGTTTCAAGGATTGCGTTCTGTTGCAATGGGACAAAGTGGATCTCGAGCGGAGACGGGATTTGGGTTAAACAATTCAAAACGGGCAAGGAAATAACGATTCCCATAAAGTGTATTTCTTGGAGAAAATCCGCAGGTTTTGATGCTTATTTGTTACCCAATCGGCAAGAATAGAAGATTTACATACAATATCTGCGAGATTACAGCGGAAGTTATGGAAAGAGACATGAAATATTCTTTTCTTTTTTTCGCATAGATGACAACCGGAATCAGAGAGAAGCAAAGAAATAAAACAGCTGTCACGGGAGAGAAATATTGTGGTTTTGAGACGAAAAAAACAATACCGCGGATTGAAACAGTGCACAATGCCATTGTCTGTTCAGAAGCCAGGGAAAGCCAAGGTACTGCCGAACAGACATATACCGTAAAAAACAGAAGGAAAAGGTATGAGCGTTTTTTTCCGGGTTGCGAATAGATAGATGCCGGCGGCAGCAAGTCTGCAGACCAAAGCCGTCAGCAGATCGGGGCGGTGTAAAAGTCGATTGATAGCCGATAACATGATTTTATCAGACAGGGTAAATTCCCACAGACATCTGCACCTTTGTCCTCATTTATGATGGATTGAATCAGGGCCACCGTCCCATGATTTGCGCATAACCGATGAAGTAGGTCCACTGATTTCGGGCGGTCACGGAATCATCCAGTTCAACAGGTCTGATCGCCTTGACGTGGCCGTCTCCATAAAGAATCGTGCATTTTCCAAGATGCCGGAAGTGAGGCAGACCGTTTCCGCCTCCGGCATAGTTGTTGTCCCCGAGCGAATAATGCCCGCTTTTGGTCGCCTCGCAGGGATTGTTCTTGTAGCCTATTTGCAGATTATCACCCATGAGAATCATTTCACCGGCTGACTTCCAGAGAGTGCTTCCCGCCAGGAACGGGGGAGAATAAGAGGATTTGACCGGGGATTTCGCCAGGATGTTCAAATACGCCGAAGCCTGGTTGTTGAACCGCACCCCATAGGAGCCGTTGACGGATTTATGCGTCAGCCACGGGTCCGGACATTTCAAGATGGCGCTGATATGGTCGTCGCTGGTCGAAGAATACGGTTTGCCCGGCGGAACATAGTTGTTGTCCGCCAGAACGAGGAAGTAAGTTTTCTTCTCATAATCGTGATAGGGCGGATAAATCCAGCCGCCGAAGTCGCTTGCATAACAGTTCTGCGCAACGCCCGCCTGTTTCAGATTGGAAATACATTTGGCTCCCACGGCGGTGGCCCGGGCTTTGCTCAGGCTTGGCAGAAGCATTGCCGCCAGAATCGCTATGATGGAAACCACAATTAGAAGTTCAATCAATGTAAAATTCCCATGCTTCCGTTTCATGATTTTTTCCCATCCTTTTTTGATATACTGTCATTTTATTTCAAAGGGCTTTCCTGTCCGGACAATGTTGATGTTTTCGCTTTTCTTTCCATTCCGGTTTTCCGCCAATACTCTGAATCGGCTGCACTCTTATCTTAAATTACTTGCTTTATATAAGCAAGCCATTTGCTTTTTGAATTTATTTATTGGAAATATAGGGGATGAAATCTCCTTTTCAAGAAAAAATTCATTCTTTTTTATTTTTTCTTGCACCACTTGCTTTTTGTGATATATTACTTCCGAATGGGAATGGAGGTCCGGATGGAAAAATCTGAAAAAATCACAATTCTCCTGCGACAGGAAATCAATGGCCGCAAGTATGAAACGGGATCGCGTTTCCCTTCTGAAACGGAACTTGCGGATCGCTTCGGCGTAAATCAGAAGACAATCAATAAAGCGGTCTCCCAACTGGTTGCGGAAGGACTGCTGCAGCGGGGCGTTCGCGGAAGCGGCACGCATGTGAAAGCCTGTTCTTCTTTTCCGCGCATGCGCATCGCCTATATCGGGAAATTCTATCATCCGTATTATGCGAACATCCTGAACGGCATTCAGCTTGCCGCGCTCGAACAGGATTGTGTCGTCGATGTGCTCTATCCGCTGGCGGAACAGTTCAGTTCCTTCGTCAGCAAGATCAGAAATTCCGACATCAAGGGAATCATTTCGAGCGCGTACGGGACGATCGACGGCGGAAGCCTGCCCGTGATCTATCTGGACGAGGAGTCCGCCGGAGACTACTACAAGGACTTTGTCGCATGCAATTCATATCAGGGCGGATATGAAATGATGCGGGCGCTGATTTCGAAGGGACACCGGAACATCGTCCTGTTGACGTACATAACCGATACCCGGCAGCGGGTGGCCGGTTTTCAGGACGCCATGAGGGAAGCGGGAATCGACCGTATTTCAGACCGTTTGTACACCTCCATACAATGTTCGGACTATGACACCGAAACCCTGTTCAAAAAAATGAACGCGGATTTTCCCGGCTTCACCGCCATTGCCTCGACCGGGGATGATTGCATTTTCCGGGTCATCTCCTTCCTGGAGAAAAAAAACATTCCGTGGCGCGGAAAAATCGCAATGACCGGGTTTGGAAATATTTCGGGAATCAGCAATCTGCTGCCCATCGCAACAGTGGATCAGCATCCGTTCCACATCGGGAAAAAAGCCTTCAGCGAACTCATGCGGAAAATAGAGAATCCCGACCGGGCTGTCCGGGAACGGATCGATGTGGAATTGCTCGGACTTGAGAATATTCCGGTTCTTGCCGGTCGCCCGCCTCATACTGTAAAAGGACGCCTGCATCCAAAAGCGATAGTGTCAAAAGTAATATGAAAGAATGAAAGAAAAAGAGTTGTGGAAGGGAGATACATCCGAACCCGTCCGCA
>MWCA01000089.1 GCA_002069785.1 Lentisphaerae bacterium ADurb.Bin242
CAAGTTCGGCACCAAGGTGGAACTCAAGAACCTGAACAGTTTCCGGGCGGCCCACCGCGCCGTCGCCTACGAGATGCAGCGCCAGATCATGATCCTCAACGAAGGCGGCGTCATCGAGCAGGAAACGCGCGGCTGGAACGACGACGCCGGCGAATCCTATTCCATGCGCGGCAAGGAAAACGCCCACGACTACCGGTATTTCCCGGAGCCGGACCTTCTTCCGGTCGAATTCACCGACGAGGATATCGAAAATTTCCGCAAGGGACTGCCCGAACTCCCCGAAACACGCCGGGAACGCTTCATCCGCAATTATCAGATCACCCCTTACGACGCGCATGTCCTGACGCTCGAAAAGCCCTGCGCCGACTATTTCGAGGCCGCCGCATCCAAGGCGAAATCGCCGAAGCTGGTCGCCAACTGGATCGTCGGCGACCTGATGCGCGAGCTTTCCGAATCCGGGAAAACTTTTGCGGACTGTCCGCTTTCCCCGAACAACCTCCGGGCCATGGTCGATTTGATCCACGACGGCACCATCAACGGCAAAATCGGAAAAACCGTTTTTTCCGAAATGTTCGCAACGGGAAGAACCGCCGCGGAAATCATTCAGGAAAAAGGGCTGGTCCAGGTTTCTGACGAGGGCGCGATTCTGAAATTCGTCGAGGACGCCATCACCATCAATCCGGCACAGGTCCAGCAATACAAAGAGGGCAAAAAAAATGTCCTCCAATATCTGGTCGGACAGGTGATGAAAGCCAGTCGCGGGAAAGCCAATCCGCAGACGGTCCTCAAGCTCCTCGCCGAGAAGTTGGACGCCTGATTTTTTCGTCCAGAAAGGAATTGCGGAAAGACGCCTGCCCTTTTCGTTTCAACATTTCTTGCGAATGATCCCGAAATGGGTTCGTGACTCCATCACGAACCAAGCGGCTTTTTTCAGTTCGGCAGCGGACTGCCGAACCTGCCAGAAACGTCGCATGACAAAAAATGCGGTACGCTCAAGGGAATCTTTTTTCTTGGCTTCTTTTGGATTCACGAAAATCACTTGATCTGACACAAATCAAGGTAGGTTCGTGACTCCATCACGAACCAAGCGGCTTTTTTCAGTTCGGCAGCGGACTGCCGAACCTACCAGGGACATCGCAAATGAGACATTGCGGTGAGCTCAACAGGATAATGAAAAAAGATGAAACGAAGATTTTTCAGGGGGCGGTCTCTTTTTCAAGGGCTTCCAGAGAACGCATCGCCTCTTCCCGGCTGTTTCCGCACATCTCGGCGCACGGTTGAAGCGAAGAACAGACCTCCGGACGGTCCGGACGCCCGAAAATCCCGCACCGGAAATCCGGCGTCAAATGGAGGCAGGGAACGGACGCCTTCTTCCCGTCTTTCATCCCCGGAATCGCGCTTGAAATGGAAGGGGCGATGCAGCAGGCGCCGCAATTTTCACGACACTTCATCCGACATCCTCGCGGTCCGGAAAACGTTTCAATATCCGCATCATGGCAAACAGAATGATCAGGAAAAAGAACGGTCCGACCACGAACAGGGCGCGGATTCCGAAATGGGCGGTCACCGTGCCGCCCACCAGCGGCGCCAGGAACCACCCGAAGGAACGCGCCGAGGACGCCCATCCGAAAATGAGGCCGCGCGTCTGGGGAATGGTCTTGCGGCAGAGCCAGATTTGAAGGGCGGGGTCCAGGCCGCTGCTCATGAAGATCATCAGGAAACGGCCGCAGAAGAGATACAGCATGCTGTGCGCAAAGGTCAGCGTGAACATGAAAACTGCCGCCAGAAACGCGGAAAATATGGCCAGCTTGCCGGGCGGATAACGGTCGGCAAGATATCCCAGGAGGAACCCGGAAAGAACGCTTCCGGAACAGACGACCGCGGAAAGGAAACCCGTCCAGATGGAGGCGCCTTCGATCGAACCGTGGAGGGCCTGGACGAAAAGCGGAATGAACGAAATGTCGAACTGCCGGGCGAACATCACCATTCCCATCAGAATCAGAATGGGCATGGCAAGGATCAGGTGTCTCCGCTTGGGGATGATGGAACCGAAAAAGCCGCGGTTGAGGTTCATCAGCGGCGCGAAATGTTCGTGTATGAAGAAAAAGGTCAGGATGACCGGAACCAGCAGCAGAACGCCCCCGGTGACGAACGAGATCCGGTATCCGAAGAGGTCCGCGAAAATTCCTCCGATGAAGGAGCCGGCCAGCACGCCCGAATACACCGCGCTGTTCAAGGCGCCGAGGGCAAAGCCGTTGTGCTCGTCGGGAGTATGGGTCGCCACCAGCGTCTGGGCGGCGGAAACGGTTCCGGACAAAGCGCCTTGCAGCAGGCGCAGGAAAACGAAGCTCAGCGGAGTATCGCAGAACCCCATCAGGACCAGCACGATCACGCCGCCGATGTAGGAACGCAGCAGCATCTTACGGCGCCCGAATTTGTCCGCAAGAAAGCCCCAGATCGGAGCAAAAACCATCATGGCCAGAGGCGGCGCGGCTCCGCTGACGGCAACCCAGAAATCGAGCGATTTTCCGGTCACGCCCATTTTCTGGATGTAGAACGGGGTAAACGGCAATGCGAAGGAAAACCCGATCTGTGCGATGAACTGTGAAATCCAGATAACCAGCAGAATCTTTTTCCAGGATTGCGCCAGATCCGGATGGAATTCCTGTCGCGGTCCGGCGTGTCCGCCGCCCGGTAAACTTTCCATGCTACGCTGTCCGCTCCTCTCCCTGCTTCGTAAAAAGAACTCTCAAGATCGCCTCCGCCGGGAGAAGCGGAAATCGCTTGAATGGATTCAGTAAACTACCCTCTTTTTCCGAAAAAACAATACGGGCAATTTTTATTTTGATGTTTTTTGGGAAACGGCATGTACAAATTTATACCGATTTGCAATCTTGAATCAAAACCAGTCCAATTTTCGGCCGGACAAGTCCCGTGCTATCCAAATGGGGCAACCAACGATACTCCAATCATCAAAAGCATCCATGAAACATAAAACCCGATCGCCGTAAGAGCCGCTGCAAATAAACACTTATTGTGGTTGTTCCACGCATCGGCAAGCGTAAAAGAGGGACAAACCATGAACCCGGCTCCAGCAGCCAGATGGAATGCCAGTGAAAACATTGAGAATGTAGGTAAAAATAAAAATGCAACCAGAAAAAAAATCCGCAGGCCGGAAAAAACAACAGAAGAGAAAAAATGGATAAACAGATTCCCATCGTAAATAAAACTATGACTTTCCTCCTTGAAATAAATATTGCAGGTAAAATGTAAAGATCAAAATACATTCCGGCAAGAAAATCCATGGCTCGGAATATCGGATATTTCTGCCGCAGTCAATCTTTCCCTTTTCATACGCCCATCATCACCACCTCAAGGCAGAAAAGAAGACGAAGCACGACTACAACAATCCTGCGGATGGCGTTTGCATTGCCTACCACCGGAATTCACTGTTTGGAATCAATCTCTGAATCAGGAGGCAAAGGGAAGTCAAATTCCCCATTCTCACATTTACGCTGAACCTCTTCGCGTATTTGCCGACTGATCTCTTGCGATCTTCGATTATAAGCCTCTATTTCTTCTGGCGTCGGTTCAATATAGCATGTGTGAAGACAGCTTGTCAGAAAAAGACAACAACAAGTGCAAAGTGCAATTTTTATTTCATACATAAACGTGACCTCTTTAATCCTGTGGATGGTATTAACATCGCCTACCATCGGGATTCAGTGTTTGGAATCAAGCTCTGCATCAGAAGGCAGAGGAAAATTAATTTCTCCTTTTTCTATCATTTTCTCAATTCTTTCTTTGGATTTACGAAAATTTTCTTCTGATCTTCGATTATAAGCCTCTATTTCTTCTGGCGTCGGTTCAATATAGCATGTGTGAAGACAGCTTGTCAGAAAAAGACAACAACAAGTACAAAGTGCAATTTTTATTTCATGTATAAACATGTCTCCTCCTTTTAGATTAACCCTTTCTCTGACTATCAATATACACACAACCCAAAAAGAAGCAAACTGTATTATGGAAGTCTGAAGTCGATTCCCATGATGTTGAGTCCTTTGTAGGAAATGTTCGGCTTGCCTCCGACAACACGATTCCCCCAATCTTTATCCCAGCTTTCTTTGTAGACAGTTACAATTTCCGGATAGACGATTTCACATCTGACAAAAATACGGTTCGGGTATTGGGCGCAATCTTCTTTACAGGCTTTTTCTACTTCAGGAAAAACCAATTTCAGAATTTCCATTCTGGAGAATGATAAGAGTTTTCTGTAGGCAGCATCTGAAATCTTTCCTGTTTCCCATTTATTTTTAATTTGGGCCATGATTTTATCGTATGAAATGAGGACTCTTTTTTTCTCAACCTCGGCTCCACTCTCACATTGCATGAGATACAGTTTTCCAAGTTTGAATTCCTGGGCATCGACAAGAGACATCAACTCATTTTGTGACATCGTATCTCTAGTCGGGCTACTGATAGTGCCTGTTTTATTCCCATGCGCATAAAGAACGAATCCCCAAACGGCTTTCCTGTTATCGTTGAATGCCGCCTTGAGTTCGGCGACAGTCCTGCATTTGATCTCGTGCATGCCCCATGTGCCAATGTATGAGGCGGCTTGGCCTATTGTGCCGCCCCAGTTGACGATGGGAATGTCCCAATACCACGATCCGCCGCGCAACAGATCGGCGCAGATCCAAATATTTGGAACGGATACCGTAATTGCATACTTGCCGTCTTTCTTGATAAACTGAATCTTCTGCGCCCATTTATGAAATTCAGCAGCATCAAGCCCAACCTTTGAAGCAAGTTTTTGTTGCAGAACGAACGGAATTCCATCCGGTTTGACCGGCAGATTTTCCACTGTATATTCCGCCAATTTTTCGGCGGATTTTTTCTCCCAGTCAAAAGAATTGTAGTTGATCGTCTCTTTCTTCCATTGGCAGTGACAGTTCGGATGTGGGCGAAAAACGCCATCTTTTTGTTTCCAGAAGCCGAGAGACTGCATGTAATCTTCATCTTGCATCTTATCGGCTGGAACCGTAATTCCATCACAGGATTGACATTTTTCACAAGAGCCGGACTTTGCGCGAAAAACATTCGAGGAATCCTTCGAAGATTCGGAAAGAGCAAGATGGTCGTTCGATCTGACGAATCCGAAGCGGCAAGGCGCGGTGAAAAACGAAGGAGTAAATTCCGCGCTTGCCGAAACACATTGCGTTTTGGGAGCAATGCTTTGTCTGATGGAGTCTTCGATCATGATTTTCGGGTCCAGACGCATTGCTTTTGCAATATGCAATGCTTCTGCGCAAAGTGTTTCGCATTCGGTGTTTCCGCAGCTTTCGCCGGGAAATTCTCGATTCAGCGCGGTCCGTTTGTCCGCCTCCTTGATTTCTTTCAACCCGTTTCCATTCATAATGTTTTTCCTTATTGAGATTCCGCCTTGAACCTTTCATCGTTCAGGCAGCCGGTCTTTGTCACCTGTCCGAATGACCTGTGAATCTAAATCAATGCGGAGCGTCAAACAAAACAGGCGGTAAATGAGAGGATTCGCGTTCAAAAAAAGTCAAATAAAAACACAGTGGCGCGGGCTCCTTTCCGACGGAAGCCCGAATTTTTTGCGGAACACGTCGCGTGCCCTTTGAAGGAAGAGTTTGCCGGGACATGGAATCCCGGCAGGTGTCCGTTTGTACAAACCTTGAAAACGGAGGTCAAGGGCCGGGAAGACTTCCTTTTCTTTCAAAGAAAGGAGGCTCCTCCCGGCGTAAGTTCAACAACTCACTTCACTTTGATGGAAACGGAATCGATCTTCGCATTCGCGGCGGAAAAATAAATGTATCCCATTTCTCCGTCGGACGTTTTGATTTCGAACCGGAAGGACTGCGGTTTTTCCGTAAGCTCGAACGGGCCGAGAAGCGGAAGACGTTTCCGGTGGCCTTTCATCTTTCCATCGACCGCAATGGAGGTGCTGAAATAAGCATCGAGTTTTCCGGTTCCGGATGCAACGATTTCACCGGCCAGGGTAGCCCCTCCGGCGGGAAGATTCATGTAATGCCACAGGACGCCTTTGAGAAGAATGCTGTTCTTCCCTTTGTCGTCGGTAAGCATTTCCGCGCCGTTCGCACGCCAGGCGGCGGGAAATCTCGCGCTCGAGACCTTTCCGCTCTTTTTGCCGTCGACCGCTTCCATGAACTCGCCGTTCGTAACGATGGAGCGCGGCTTTCCGTCTTTCGAATCCGGGGGAGCCGCAAGTTTCGGAGGTTCGGCGGAATATTTCCCGACCTGTTCCTTCGGCACAAGAAGATTTGCCGGGGCCGTCGAGAAGAGGGGCACCAGAGGCGCGCCGAGCCGGACCCACGACTTCGCCACGGCAACACGCAATGCCCATACCTCGAATTTCGAGTCGTCGGAGCGTTTGCCGACCAGGATCTTTCCGCCGTCCATCTTCACGCCGGAATCGACCACCTCTCCTTTTGCATTGTAGAGCCAGCCGCTGGCCGGTTCACGCGGGGATCCATTGAGCTCTACAAGAACCTCCTTCACGCCCGGAGGGACGGCAAAATAGAGGATGCCGGAACATCCGAAGATGTAGAGTTTTTCATCCGCGCGGATCGCCTGTCCGGGCGCGTCGCTTTCCACGCTGAGCGTCTGCGTGCGCGCGTCCATCGAGAAGCGGTATACGCCTTTCTCCTGCGCCTTGAGCGTATAGTCGAGCACGCCGTCGAACGGAACTTCCAACCGTGCGATGTTATCGATCGTCGGCGAATGGAGCGTCACGGCAAGCGGATCGCGATAGTTCCTGCCCTCATAGCGATGAACCGGTTTGTTCGTGAAGCGGATGCCGATCACATCGCCCGGATTCGCATAGACGATATACTCGCTCTTTTCGCGGAAACGGAGTTGCCCGCCCGCTTTCTTTCCTTTCGGAAAGGCGGGAAGGAGCGTCTTGAAATCGGGCGTCTCGACCCTGAACTTCTGCGCGAGCGGGTCGGGCGCGGCTTTCTTGATGAAGGCGGGAATGTCGAACGGGATCGTTTCCCCCTTCGAAGTCTTTGCCGTGACATTTTCAATAACGGGGTTGACAAGCCCGTTTCCATAACGCGAGGTAAAGACGATCGGAGGACGTTTCTCGTCGTCGATGACCTTGAGGTTTCTTACGACAAGGCCCTTGATGTTATCCTGCGTGGAACTGGAAATCTGAAGCGCGGGAAACTTGCCGCCGCGCGTGTCGATTTCGCAGTTTTCGACGACCTGGGCGACTCCCGGAAGATAGTGGGTCAGGTTGAGCTGTCCATACCGGTTGCCTTTGAATTTACAGTCAAGGAAAACAAGACGTCCCGGCTTTCCGTCGCGGGGGGTGTCCTTGTGCCCGACATGTCCGCTTACCGCCCCGGAATCGTTGCCTTCGAAGGAACAGTTCTTGAAAGTCACATCGATTTTCTGCTTCGAATTGTTCGCGACATAGACTCCGCAGAGTTCGTTGCGGTTGAATTCACAATTCTCGAAGAGGATCCTTGTCAGGCCGGTCTTGCCGTCCGGATAATTCGGTTCGAGGTCGAGCCCGCATTGCGGAGCCGTCCCTTTCGTGTCGTTGAACTTGCAGTTCCTGACAACCAGGTTGTCGCAGCCCGTCACGCTGAGCCCCTGCCGCCAACCATGGTGACAGTCCAGATTTTCGAGCGTAACGTTGCGGCAATTCTGGCTGCCGACGTAGACGCAGTCACCGCCGCCCCGTTCGATTTCAAGATTCTTGACAGTCACGCCGTCGCTGTCGAGAATACTGACTGTATGCCGGTGGTCCTTCTGTTCGGAGGCCGGAAAAACGAGCTTGACCTTCCCCTCGCCGCGGAGAACGACATTCTTCTTCTGATGAATCTCGAACATGCGCCGCTGGATGAAACGTTTTCCGCGCGGCTCCTGCCAGGCGCCTTCCTTCGCCCGCATGACGACTCCGTCGCGGATGACAATCTCCATGTCCGAAGGCACGACCAGAGGCCCCGTGACCCAGTCCGCGCCCATATTCTCGATCACGATCTTTTTTGCGCCGGAATCCAGCGCCGACTGAACCGCCCTGGTTGAATCCTCCTTGTGAAAGCCCCACCATGCGGCCTTCGCCTCGGTCAGTTTTCCCGCCTTGACAGCCTCGATCTCTTTCGAGAAATCCGCCGATTCAAGCCGTGTCCAGAATCCCGCCGCAAGCAGGATACAGCCTCCGATCATGATTCGTTTTCCGGTCGCCATACAAATTCCTTTCTCTCTATGCTATGCTGAACGTATTATAGAATCAGGGGAAGCCGACTTGAAGGGGGCTCCCGCCCGCCGGATAACGATCATTGCGGACCGTATACGGGCCCGTCCCTCCATACACCGGATATTCGTTGATGGACATCTTCCGGACGGCGAGATCGACGAAGAGCAGAAGTTCGCTTCTCCCTCTCCCGGCATGATCGAAATTATATATGCTGTTGGAGTAACTGGAGCCGCATTTCATCCAGAAAAGCCGGTGCGGAAGCGGAACGGTGGAGGGCTTGAAAAATCCGCCGCCGTCGCCGACCCAGCGGTGCTTCAGATTGCTTGCATTGGGCGTGTACAGAGCGTTGATGAAATAGTTTCCCCCGACCATGACGGCGGGCAAACTGACGCCCCTCTCTTTCGCGGCGTCCACGGCGGTATTACAGACAACCAGCTTGGAGGTGCTGCCCCAAAGCGTCACCGAACTCTTTTTTCCGTAGGTCGGGTCCGATGACAGCAGATACATCCATGGAGTCCGCAGGGAACTGTACCGGGAATCCGTCGTCGGCACATACGACGGATAATATTGTCCTATGGACCACTCCTTGTAGTCGGAAGCATACATGATGAGACCGGTTCCGATCTGCTTCTGGTTCCCGGTGCATTTCGCGGCATACGCCATCTGGCGGGCCTTGCTGAGAGCGGGCAGCAGCATGGCGGCCAGAATCGCGATGATCGCAATCACGACCAGGAGTTCGACAAGAGTAAATTTCATTACAGGCCGGCATGAAAGCGGAAAGGGGAAAGGCGCCTGTCTCCGATCCGGTCTTCCGGCGGGATTTCCGGGATTCCAAGTTGATTTCATTTTTTCTTCCCTCCTGTGAACTTGTCTTGACTTCGGGGCTTGATTAATTTCCATCCGTCAATATATTATATTATAAACACGGGGAAATGTTTTTCCAGTCCGATCGATTGCAGAATTTTGCCAAAAAATTGGAGGCCGCATGGAGAACATCGGGGTTCTCTACCAGAAGGTGTTCCACAGGAACGAATTCGCCGAAGAAACGCAGTATCACGATAACTGCCTGTTCAACGCCGTTCATCCCCACGCCATTTGCATGAGGGCGTATCTTGTTTCCTCCATCGCTCCGGGCGGATACTACAAGTCAGGGTTCGGACGGGACTACTGGGACTTCTCTTACGTTCAGAACGGTCGCGGACTCCTGGAGGTGAACGGAAAAAAATCCGTCATGAAAAAAGGGGACCTCTGCATCCTGCCTCCGCGTTCGCTCTTTGCCGTCACCGTCGAGAAAAATGCGACGGAACCGCTGGAACGGAAAGTCCTCATCCTCCACGCGGGACCGGTCGCCGAGCTCCTCTGCGGACAGGGAATTCTTACGGAAAAAACCGTTTTTCATCTTCCGGCTCCGGAAAAACTTCTCGAGCTCTTCGGGAAAATCGAAAATTTCTGTGAAGAACAGTCCCGCGGACGGCTGCCGGAACTTTCCATGCTCTGCTACGGCGTCCTCGTTGAAATTGCCCGGCAATGCGAATCGACGCGCCTCAACACGGATTTCCAGCGCATCATGTTCTGTATCGCCCGAATGCCCGGAAACGCCTACACTCTCCACGAGATCGCGCGCGTCTGCGGCGTCTCCATCCGCACGTTGAACCGGCTTTTCCGGAAGAACTGCGACTGCACGCCGATGGAATTCGTCATCCGGCGCCGTCTCGAGGTCGCCCGCGCACTCCTCCAGAGAAACGATTTTTCCGCCGCCGACATCGCCCGGATCTGCGGTTATTCGAACATCCCTCATTTCACGCGGGAATTCAAGAAACACTACGGTCTCACGCCCCACGCCTGGCGGGTCGAATCCATGCGGAAGAAACCCGCCTTGAAGTTCCTCTGAGCCCCCGGTGAGGACTTCTTTCCGGCGGAAGCCCGAATTTTTGCGGGAGGACCGGGTTTTTTCCGAAAAAACACCGAAACGAAGGTTTCATTTTTCAAAAGGGATGTTATATTGGTTCCTATTATTTTCAAAATCAATTACATAGTAAAAAAAATTCAAAAAAATCCAGGAAAAAAGCATGAATGTACTTGTCATCAACGCCGGCAGTTCGTCCCTGAAGTTCACCCTCTTCTCCATGGTAAACGGATCGGAAAAAATCATTGCATCCGGACAGGTCGAACGGGTCGGAAGCGACACCCCGAATCTGATCTACAAGCTCCCCGAGGGCTTCAAAGTCGAAGAGTCCCCGAGAGTTGCGAACCATGCGGACGCCCTGAAGGCGGTCTGCGAGAAACTGGTGGACCCGGAGCACGGCGTCCTGAAAAGTCTTTCCGAAGTCACGGCGATCGGACACCGCGTCCTCCACGGCGGCGAAAAGATCACCATGCCGGTGCGGATCAACCGGGAAGTCAAGGACATCATCCGCGAATGCTTCCCGCTCGGACCGCTCCACAATCCCGCCAACCTCATGGGAATCGAAGCCTGTGAAGAGATTTTCAAGGACGTCCCGAATGTGGGCGTGTTCGACACCCAGTTCCACCAGACCATGCCGCCGGAAGCCTACCTCTATGCCATTCCCTACGACTACTATCGGAAATACGGCATCCGCAAATACGGGTTCCACGGAACCAGCCATCATTTCGTGACCAATTCCACGGCGGAATTCCTCGGCAAAAAGGTGGAAGACATCACCATCATCACCTGTCATCTCGGCAACGGATGCAGCATGGCGGCGGTCAAGAACGGGAAAGTGATCGACACCACCATGGGACTCACGCCCCTGGAAGGCCTGATGATGGGCACCCGGAGCGGCGACCTGGACCCCGCGGCGGTCATCCGGATGATCCAGCTCGGCAACACTCCGGCCGAAGTGGACAACATCCTCAACAAGAAATCCGGCCTCCTCGGGATCGGAGGAATCAACAGCGGCGACATGCGGGACATCATCAACGCGGCGGAAGCCGGCAGGGAACAGGCGGCGCTCGCGCTCAAAATGTTCATCCGGAGAGTCGTCAAGTACATCGGCGCCTATTACGTCCTTCTGGACGGTCCGGAAGCCCTGGTCTTCACCGGCGGCATCGGCGAATACTCCAAGCCCGTCCGCAAAATGATCGTGGAAGGGCTGGGTTCCCTGAATTTGCACCTGGATCCGGACGGAAACGAGGAATTCTTCGGCAAAAAAGGAATCATTTCCACGCAGGACAGCGCCTGGAAGGCGATCGTCATGCCGACCAACGAGGAACTCATGATTGCGCGCAGCACCCTGCGGGTCCTCGGAGTCAAATAAAAAAGTCCGGTCCGGAAACAGGGAATTCCGTCCGGATGTTCCCTGTTTTTTCTTTCATTCCGGAGTTGAAAAAACACCCGCCGCAAGGTATAGTGTTGTCTGAATGTTCTGCAACGCGGCAATATTAAACTCGGGAAGAAAAAATGGCTGTCAGCATTTTAATCGGAATTCAATGGGGCGACGAAGGCAAGGGCAAAATCATCGATGTCCTTACCCGGGACGCCGATATGGTAGTCCGTTTCCAGGGCGGCAACAACGCCGGCCATACGGTTGAAATCGGACCGGAAAAATTTATCCTCCACCTGATTCCCTCGGGAATTCTCCACAAAGACACGGACTGCGTCATCGGGAACGGCGTCGTGGTCGATCCGCTGGCCCTGAAAAAGGAGATGGAAGACCTGCTCGAACGCAAGATCGAACTCGCCCGGCTCCAGGTCTCCTCGCGAAGCCACCTGATCATGCCCTGGCACAAGCTTCTGGACAAGTTCAAGGAAACCAGGGCGGAGCCCTCCAAAAAGATCGGCACGACCATGCGCGGAATCGGTCCTGCCTACGCTTCCAAAATGGCGCGCACCGGTCTCCGCGCGGTCGAAATTCTTGACAAGGCCCGTTTCGAGAAGCACTTCCGCGAAGAAGCCGAAGACTACAATGCCACGTATGTTCCCCTCGGCGCCGAAAAACTGGATGCGGACAAGGCGTTCGCGGAAGTATGGGAGGCCTGCGAATACATCCGGCCGTATATTCAGGATTCGATCGTAACCATCCACAAAGCCCTCCGCGAAGGAAAGAAAATCCTTCTGGAAGGGGCGCAGGGCACGTTCCTGGACATCGATCACGGGACCTACCCCTTCGTCACCAGCAGCAACACCACCAGCGGCGGCGCCTGCCCTGGCGCAGGCATTCCTCCGCGGGCGGTCTCCTGCGTCTGGGGGGTGATCAAGGCCTATACCACCCGCGTCGGCGAAGGTCCTTTCCCCACCGAACTGAAGAATGCCGAAGGCGACAATCTCCGCACGAAGGGCGGTGAATTCGGCGCCACCACCGGGCGTCCCCGCCGCTGCGGCTGGCTCGACATCGTGGCCTCCCGCCACAGCTGCATGATCAACGGGGTCGATTTCCTGGCCGTCACCAAGCTGGACGTCCTCGACGATCTGGATACCGTGAAGCTCTGCACCGCCTACAGGATCGACGGCGTCGTGACTGAAAACTTCCCCGCCGACACCGAGACGCTGAACCGCATCGAACCGGTCTATGAGACCCTTCCCGGCTGGAAGCAGCCCACCACCTCCGCGCAGAGCTGGGATGAGCTGCCCGAAAACGCCAGGCGGTATCTGAACCGGGCCGCAGAACTTCTCCAGGTGAAAATCGGCCTCTTATCCGTCGGTCCCAAACGCGACCAGACCTTCCACCGGTAAACCCTGTTGGGACGGGTCCCGTGAACCATTCCACGATCATAGGGTTTGAACCCGGACCTCTGGACGATTCCCATCCGAATCCGTTCCGTCACATGCTGTCGGTATTTCTTCACAGGACGGACTGGCTGCTGATCATCCCCATGCTGCTGCTCCTGACTGCCGGAGTCCTTTTCATCTACGGAACGGGCCAGCAGGTCGGCGGGTTCGCCGCGGTCACATTCTGGAAACGGCATCTGACAGCCATGGGCGTCGGATTCGGCGTCTGGCTTTTTTTCTCGATTCTTGACTACCGGTGGTACGGGCCGTTTTCCGTGATCCTTTATCCGGTCAGCATTTTTCTGCTTGTGTTCGTCCTGTTCGCCGGAGAGAAGTACTTCGGCGCCCGAAGCTGGCTGGAATTCGGACCGCTGAACTTCCAGCCTTCGGAGGTGGCGAAATTCGCGCTGGTGGTGCTTTGCGCATGGGTCGCGTCCATGAAGAAAGCCGACATCAACAAGCCGCTGTGGCTGCTGCTGATTCTGGGGCTCATGCTGGTTCCGGCCGTCCTGACCAAGCTCCAGCCCGACCTGGGAACCGCGCTGGCAATGTTTCCCCCCGTCATTGCAATCCTGTTCGTCGCCCGGCTGAAATGGCGCTATATCCTGATCCTCTGCGTCGCGACGGCGGTGATCCTGCCGGCCGGCTACTATTTTGCCTTCAAAAATTACCAGAAGGAGCGCATTCTTGTTTTCATCCATCCCGAACGGGATCCGAAACACCGCGGCTGGAATCAGCTTCAGGCGGAAATGGCGGTCGGAAGCGGCGGGTTCGCCGGCAAGGGCTTCATGAACGGATCCCACAACATGCTGGGCTATCTCCCGCAGAAGGTGTCCAATTCCGATTTCATTTTTCCCGTCATCGCGGAAGAGACCGGATTCCTGGGCGCGGCTACCATCGTAATCCTGTTCATGCTTCTGTTCTTTTCGATCCTGCGGACCGCGCTGCTGGCGCCTGACGATTTCGGACGGTATCTATGCATCGGGATCGGAGTCCTGCTCTTTTTCCACACCTACATCAACATCGCCATGAGCATCCGGCTGTGTCCGATCACGGGATTGCCCCTGCCGCTGGTCAGCTACGGCGGCACATTCCTTGTCACGACCATGGCGTATCTGGGGATCGTCCATTCCGTCTACGGACACCGCGAAAAGAAAACCATCTTCGACCTCTGATCAGACCCGTTCTCCGTAGAGGGTCATGGAGGTGCTCCCCATGATTTTCACCGGGACATAATCCCCCGGTTTCAGCGATTCCGACGGCGTGAACACCACCTGCTTGAAGGTATCCGTCCGCCCGGACCAGCGGGAGGGATTGCGCTTGCTGGGGCCCTCCGCCAGAAGTTCGAAAGTCCTGCCGACCAGCGCCGCGTTGTTTTCCGCGTTGATGCGTTCCAGTTCGGCGAGAAGCTCCTGGTTCCGGCGTTCCTTTTCCTCCTGCGGGACATCGTCCGCCATGCGGGAGGAAACCGTCCCTTTGCGCGGGGAATATTTGAAGATGTAGGCGTTGTCGCAGCGGACCGCGCGCATCACGGAGCGCGTGGCCTCGAAATCCTCCGCGGTCTCGCCGGGGAAACCGACGATGATGTCGGTAGAGAAAGTGATCCCCGGCGCCAGAGAACGCAGTCCGGACACCACGGCAAGATATTCCGCGGCGGTGTAGGGCCGGTTCATCTTTTTCAGGATGCGGTCCGAGCCGGACTGTAAAGGAAGATGAATGTTCTTGCAGACCTTCGGCAGACGGGCAACCGTCTCGATCAGCTTCCGGTTGAAAAAAGCCGGGTGCGGCGAAGTGAACCGGATCCGCCGGATTCCTTCCACCGCGTGAACCCGTTCCAGAAGATCGGCGAAAGGCGAGTTGTCCGCCGGAATGGGCGGAGGAACGCCGTCCAGCCCGTAAGCGGCCACATTCTGCCCCAGCAGCATCACCTCCGTCACGCCCTCCTTCGCCAGAGCCTCCGTCTCGGTGAGGATCCCGTCGGCGTTCCGGCTGCGCTCCGGCCCGCGCACATACGGCACGATGCAGTAGGAACAATAGCGGTTGCATCCGCGCGAAATGGAGACGAACGCCGAGAACGGATTCGCGGCATCATGAATGCGGTGCGCGTCGATGCCGGGCGTATCCGCCCCCATGCACGCATCCCGGCAGACTTTGCGGCGCTCCTGCGCAAGATCGCGCAGAATCTCCGGCAGGGTGTGGATATTGTCGGTGCCGACCACAAAATCGAGGTGGTCCACCGAACGGAGGAGTTCTTCCCCCCGGCTCTGCGCCATGCACCCCATGATCCCGAAGATCATCCACGGACGTTCCCGCAGCTGTTTCTTGAGGATGCCGAGCTTGCCGACGGCCTTGCGCTCTGCCTGCTCCCGCACGCTGCACGTATTCAGGATCACGACATCGGCTTCCTGTTCGCCGGAAACAATGGTATGTCCTGCCACGGCAAGCATGGCGGCGGCGGATTCGCTGTCGCGCTCGTTCATCTGACAGCCGTAGGTCTTGATATAGACGTTCATTTTACCACATACATATTGTTGCGGTGGATGATTTCCTCATCGGCGTCGTAATGGAGGATCGCATGGTTTTCGGAGGACTTGTGTCCCATCAGGAGACGGCATTCGTCCGAGGAGAAATTCGTCAGGCCTTTCGCAATCAGGACATTCGAGCCGGAAACAATTTCAAGCATATCGCCGCGCTCGAACTCGCCGTTCACCGCAAAAATCCCGGACCCCAGAAGGCTGGAGCCCTTTTTCTTCAATGCAAGGACCGCGCCGTCGTCGACGACCAGCTTTCCCTTCGGACGGCAGAACGCCGAAAGCCAGCGTTTGCGCGACTCCATTTTCTTCTTCGCGACAGGCGGCAGAAAAAGCGTTCCGACATCCTCCCCGTTGAAAATCCGTTCGAGAATATCGGGTTCCTTGCCGGAGGCCAGCCACAACGCCTCGCCCGCCGAATTCAGGGTGTCCGCGGCCTTGAGCTTGGAAGCCATGCCGCCGATCGACAGATTGCCGTCATCCGTCCCGGACGCCATGGACCGCTCCGCCTGTGTAATCCCGCGGACGATGGAGATCCGGCCCCCGAGAGTGCCGTCCGGATTCGGGCGTTTCAGTCCGTCGACCGTGGTGAGGATGATCGCCAGGTCGGCGCGCGTCATGGACGCCAGGAGCGACGCCAGAATATCGTTGTCCCCGAACTTCAGCTCGTCCACGGAAACGGGGTCGTTCTCATTGATGATGGGCAGCACGTTTTTCGCCAGCAGCGTTTCAATGCAGTTCAAGACGTTCAGATGCCGCTCGCGCGAACGGAGATCCTCGGCGGTCAGCAGAATCTGGGCCGCCCGGAAACCGAGCTTTTCGCATTCGGCCTCATACATCGACATCAGCTTGACCTGTCCGAGAGCCGCCAGCGCCTGGACCTCGGAAAGACGGCGCGGGCGCCTTTTGAGCCCCATGCTTTTCATTCCCGTCCCGACCGCGCCGGAGGATACCAGAATGACCTGTTTTCCCGCGTCCCGAATCCGTTTGATCTGCGCAATGATCACCGGCAGCAGCCTGGGATCCGTCAGAAGCCTTGTCCCTGCTTTCACTACGATCCGGTGACAGTTCTTCACCAGTTTTTTCCGGAGCTCGCAATTCTCTGCATTCATTCCAAATCTCTCATTGATTTCCGCATAAATAAGTTTGATAATATAACCTCTTTCGGGGCAAATACAAAAGAAATTCACCCCGCCGGGACAAAACCGCGTCTTTTTTTCGAAAACTTCGGGCACGGTGCTTGAACCTTGCTCCGGACGGCGTTATCTTCCCCGGCAAAGGAGAATGTTCCCGATGACGCAGCGAACCGATTTCAAGAAAGAAGACATCCCGGAGACTGACCTCCGCGAAGAATTCTTCTGCGCGGCCAGCGGTCCCGGCGGCCAGCACGTCAACAAGACCGCCACCGCGGTGCGCCTCATTTTCGACGCGACCAACACGACCCTGTTGAACGAAAGCGCGAAAATCCGTCTCCGCATTCTGGCCGGGACACGCACGGATGACGGTTCGGTGGTCATTTTCTGCAAGGAAACCCGAAGTCTCGCGCTCAACCGGGAGATCGCGCGGGAACGTCTGGCCGAACTGATCGCGGCCGCCCTGAAAGAACCGAGAAAACGGAAAAAGACCAAGCCGAGCCGGGCCTCCCGGGAACGCCGCCTCCAGGCCAAGGCGCAGCGGGGCAAAGTCAAAGCCGGACGCGCGGAAAAATTCATGCACGAATCCTGAAACCAGAGATGAAAAAAGGCATTCACCCGCGGGAGTGAATGCCTGAATTTTTTTACAGCCTCGGAATCAGCCGCGACGCCCTTTCAGACGCCCGCGCTGGAGGAAGCCGTCGTAATGCCTCATCACCAGATGGGATTCCATCTGACTGAGCGTATCGATGGTCACACCGACGATAATCAGCAGACTGGTGCCGCCGAAGAAGGAGGCGATGTCATACGGAATCTTCAGCCACTTGGTCAGCAGCATCGGGAAGACCGCCAGAGCGGTCAGGAAGATCGCACCGGCGAAAGTGACTTTCGTCATGGTGCTGTCCAGGAAGTCCGCGGTGGGCTTGCCGGGGCGGATTCCGGGAATGTAGGCGCCTTCCTTCTTGAGATTGTCCGAAATCTGGACCGGGTTGAACATGTTGGCGACCCAGAAATAGGAGAACGCAAGGATCAGCAGACCGTAGATCATCATGTAGGAATAGCTGTCATGGGAGAAATACACCCCCAGGAAACGGAGGGGCGGAATCAGCTGGAGGATCACCGGCGGGAAGATCAGGAGAGCTCCCGCGAAGATGATCGGCATGACGCCCGGGAAATTGACTTTCAGCGGCATATAGGTGGTGCCGCCGGAAATCTTGTTGCCCTGAATGCGCTTGGCCATCTGTATCGGCACGCGGCGCTGTCCCTGGGTCAGCATGACCGTAAAGGCCGTGACCGCCGCGAAGATGAGGAAAAGCAGGAGCACATGCACCAGCCGGAAACGGGTTCCGGCAGAGGAGAAGCCTCCCTGCATCATTTCCACAACGCCCATGATCGCCTGCGGCAGACGCTCGACGATGTTGGCCGTGATGATGATCGAAACACCGTTGCCGATGCCCCGTTCCGTGATCCGTTCCCCGAGCCAGACCAGAATCATGGTGCCGGCGGTAAGAATGATCATGGACATCACGACGAAGCCCGTTCCGGGATTCAGCACCAGCGGAAAAGCCGGCGCGGGAAGGCCGAGACGGGACGGATTGGTCATGGCAATGGCCGCCATGGCGCCCTGGATCAGGCAGATGACAATGGTGAGATACCGGGTATACTGGTTGATCTTGGCATGGCCCACTTCGCCCTCGCGCTGGAGCTTCTCGAGAGGAGGCAGCACGGGCACCAGGAGCTGCATGATGATCGACGCGGAAATGTAAGGCATGATTCCCAGTGCGCCGATCGCAAACTTCTGAAGGGCGCCGCCGCTGAACAGGTCGAACATTCCAAGGAACTGGCCCGCCGCCGCGGAATCGGTGCTCAACTGAGTGAAATACTTGTCAAGGTTGGCCATGTCAACGCCGGGGCAAGGAATGTTGGCGGCGATACGGCAGAGAATAAGCAACCCGGCCGTGAAAAGAATGCGCCCCCGAAGCTCCTTGACCTTGAACGAATTAATAAATGCTTTAAACATTTAGCCTCTTTCCCGGCGCGTCGCGCCATACACGTTTTACAGGGCGACCACTTCGCAGGAGCCGCCGGCTTTCTCGATCTTCTCTTTGGCGATCGCGGAGAAATAATTCGCCTTGACCTTGAGGGCCTTGGTGATCTCGCCTTCGCCGAGAATCTTGAGGGGAGCCTTTTTCTTGCCGAGAACGCCCGCGAGCTTCATCGCGGCGGCATCCACCTCCGCGCCGGACTCGAAGGATTTCTCCAGAGCCGCCACATTTACAACGCTGAAAACCACCTTGACGCAGCCGCGTTTGAAGCCCGCTTTGGGCAGACGGCGGAAGGTGGGAGTCTGGCCGCCTTCAAAATGATGACGGATCGCCGCGCCGGTACGGGAACGCTGTCCTTTATGGCCGCGTCCAGCCGTTCCGCCCCAGTTCGATCCATCGCCCCTGCCAACGCGCATTCTGCGCTTTTTGGAACCGGGAGCCGGTGATAAATCGTGCAGTCTCATTATTTAAATTCCCGTTTTAAGTATGTTAGATTTTACCGAGTTTTTCGCGGATCTGTTTCTTGGAATTCATCTGGCCGATCGCCTTGAAGGTGGCTTTCACCACATTCGCGGGATTGCTGGAACCCAGGGACTTCGTCAGCACGTCCACGACGCCCGCAAGACCGAGGACCGCGCGCATGGTTCCGCCGGCGATCAGACCGGTTCCTTCCGACGCGGGGCGGATCATGACTTTCGAGCCGCTGAACTTGGCATTGACCGTATGCGGGACCGTGGTTCCCCGGCGCGGAATGGTGACCATGTTTTTCTTGGCCGCCTCGCCGCCCTTGCGGATGGCATCGGAGACTTCGTTGGCCTTGCCGTAACCGTAGCCGACCCTGCCGTTCTTGTCGCCGACCACGACCAGCGCGCCGAAACTGAAGTTCCGGCCGCCCTTGACGACCTTGGAACAACGGTTGATGCTCAGGACCACTTCGCCGTATTCCTCGGCGCCGGAAGTCTGATAGGTAACGAGGGACTGCTCTTCGGCCGGAACCCCTTTTTCGTTTTTGATTTCTTTATCCATAATGCATGCTCCTCAGAACTTTAATCCGGCCGTGCGCGCGGCGTCCGCCAGCGCTTTGACCTTCCCGTGGTATTGGAGACCGCCGCGGTCGAACACCACTTCCGTGATTCCCGCTTCCTTCGCCTTTTCGGCGGCAAGGGAGCCCAGCTTGGCAGCCGCTTCCACATTGCGCTTCAAGTTCAGCGCCTTGAAGGCGGCCGAGAGCGTGGACATGGAAGCCAGCGTGCGTCCCGCCTCGTCATCGATGAACTGGACATACATGTTGTTGGCCGTGAAGCTGACGGCGAGACGGGGACGGGCAACGGTCCCTTTCACTTTCTGCCGGAGCCTCATGTGACGCCTGACTTTTTTCTCTTTGGATGTCTTATACATAATAGCCTGCTCTTTCAGTGATTACGCATTCGTCTTGCCCGGCTTGATCACTACATGCTCATCGGCGTAGCGGACGCCTTTGCCTTTGTAGGGTTCGGGTTTCTTGAATTTACGGATACTGGCGGCGACCTCACCGACCAACTGCTTGTCGGCCCCTTCGATCAGGAGCTTGACGCCGTCGGTGACCGTGATTTTGATTCCGGCGGGAACCTGGAACACAATGTCGTGGGAATAGCCGAGGGAAAGGGTCAGCCTGGTCCCGGCGAGGATGGCCTTGTAGCCGACGCCGATGATCTGAAGCTCTTTCTTGTATCCCTGGCTGACGCCGATCACATTGTTTTTCAGAAGGCTGCGGTAAAGACCGTGAAGGGCCTTGTTGTTGCCTTCGTCGGAAATGCGGGTCACATGGATGTGATTGTTCTCCACCGCGGCCGAAATGGACTCGGCCAGCGTAAGAGAAAGCTTTCCGAGCTTTCCCTCCACCGCGACCTCTTTGCCGTTGACCGCCACCTTGACGTCCGCGGGAACGGGAATGGACTTACTGCCGATACGTGACATGATATATTCCTCGCATGTTACCAAACGTAGCAGAGGATCTCTCCGCCCACATTCTGTTTCTCGGCATCCTTGCCGCTGAGTATCCCCTTCGGGGTGGAGATGATGGCAATGCCAAGCCCGTCTTTCACCTTGGGAATATCCTTGCTTCCGCAATACAGTCTGCAGGAAGGCTTGGAGACCCGCTGGAGGCCCTCGACGACGGGGCGGCGCTGAAAATATTTCATCTCAACCAGCAATGTTTTTTTGACATCGCCGTCGACACGAAATCCGTTGATATAACCTTCTTGCTCAAGAACCTGCGCAATAGCAACCTTGATCTTGGAAGAGGGGATCGCGACTTCCTTCTGCATGGACATGGCGCCGTTGCGAAGGCGCGTCAACATATCAGAGATAGGATCCTGCATGCTCATAGTGTGCTACCTTCCTTGGTTTACCAGCTTGCCTTGACCACACCGGGGATCTGGCCGGTGAGAGCCATTTCCCTGAAGCAGATTCTGCAAAGTTTGAATTTTCCCATGTAAGCTCTGGGCCGACCGCAAGCCTGACAGCGGTTGTAGTTTCTCGAGGAAAACTTGGCACCGCGCTTCTGTTTGGCAATGAGACTTTTCTTAGCCATTTTTCACATTCTCCTGATTAGCGCGCGAACGGCACGTCCATCAGCGCGAGGAGCTCTTTGGCTTCCCGGTCCGTCCCGGCGCTGGTGACTATTGTTAAGTTGAGACCCATCGGATACTTGAGTTTTTCAAGATCCACTTCCGTGAAAACCGAGACATCCTGGACTCCCATATTGTAGTTGCCCACACCGTCAAAGCCTTTTTTCGGAACGCCGCGGAAGTCACGCACACGGGGAAGCGCGTTGTGAACGAAACGGTCCAGAAATTCATACATCCGGCGACCGCGAAGGGTCACCATGATTCCGACCTGCTGGCCGACGCGGAGCTTGAAGTTGGCCACGTTCTTCTTGGCCTTGGTCACCACAGGAAGCTGTCCGGTAATTCCCGCAAGAATATTCTTGCCTTCGGTGAAAGCATCCTTTTCCATCTTGGTGCCGATTCCCATGCTGAGGACGATTTTCTTCAGCTTCGGGACCTGCATCACATTCTTGTAGCCCATCTTCTGCATCAGGGCCGGTACAACCTCTTCGTTGTACTTTTTCTTCATGTCTGGCATATTTCTATTACTCCGATCTCATTATGTTCGTGTCAGTCTTTTTTCCTGACGTTTGACACATGGACGGAGACCGCGCGTTCGACGAGTCCGCCTTTCGGGTTTGCCTGGGATTTCTTGATGGTCCGCTTGCCGAGCCTGGCGGAAAGCTTCTCCTGAGGAATGCCCTGCATTTCGAGAACGACACGATCTTTCTTCTTCAAAACGGCAATCACCTTGCCGGTTTCCTTCTTCCATTCACCCGTGATGACTTCAACGGCATCACCCTTCTTGACATGGTAGCTTTTCGCCTTTTTTTCCGAAAACATCACAGCACCTCCGGAGCCAAAGAAATGATTTTCATGAAATTCTTTTCGCGGAGTTCACGCGCCACAGGACCGAAAATTCGGGTTCCCCGGGGATTTTTTTCAGCGTCGATGATCACGGCGGAATTCCGGTCGAAGCGCAGATAGGAGCCGTCGGGACGGCTGATCCGGGCGGCCGTACGGACGATCACCGCTTTGACAACTTCGCCTTTTTTCACGGTTCCCCCGGGGATGGCTTCCTTCACGGAAGCGGTAATGATGTCGCCGATCCGGGCATAGCGTCTTTTCTGTCCGAGAATCGTAATGGCGGTAATTCGTTTTGCTCCCGAATTATCGGCGACTTCCAAATTTGACTGCATCTGAATCATGATTCAATACTCCTTATGGAAGCGCTTATTCAGGACGGTTGATGATTTCAACCAGGCGCCAGCATTTGTTCTTGCTGATGGGGCGGGTCTCGGAAATCCGGACGGTGTCGCCTATCTTGGCCTGATTGGTTTCGTCGTGCGCCGCGTAACGCTTGCGGGACTTCACGACCTTCTTATACAGCTTGTGGGGAGTGCGCCTCTCAACTTCGACGATGATCGTCTTGGCCTGTACGTCGCTGACCACCTGTCCAACTCTGCTCTTGCGATTTCCACGCACGCT
>MWCA01000090.1 GCA_002069785.1 Lentisphaerae bacterium ADurb.Bin242
ACGCGTTCTCTCGGACGGTTCCAAAGGGGAATACTCCAGCTGGAGCCTTGGAGAGTTCCATGGAACCGATATGTTCCGCACCGCCACATTTGGACGGTGAAATATGAGCTCTGCCCGGAAAAACAAAATGAACGTTCTGGTCTTCTGCGCCCACGCCGATGACGAGGTGATCGGCGCGGGCGGCACCTTGCGCGCTTTTGCCGACGCCGGAGCCCGCATCCGGCTTGTGATGTTCTCCGAAGGCGCGGAAGGGTATTCCGTCCCGGAAGAAAAAAAGACCATCACGAAAACGCGCGACAGGGAGACGAAAGCGGTCTGCCGCCTCCTCGGGATTCAGGAATATGAGAACCTTCGCGGCCTTGACTGGAACCTTTCCGTGAACAATTCCGCTTACCGGGCGGTGATCGGGCATATCCGGGAGTTTCAGCCGGATGTGATCTTCACGCACGCGGAACTGGATTACAGCGACCACATCGCCGTCAGCCGCGTCACGCGGGAAGGCTGGTTTCATGCCGCGCTGGCCTGCGCCATGGAGGAACATCCGCTGTGGCCGATGGTTCCGCTGTATGAATTCGAGGTGATCAACCGCATGAACGCCCCCACGCATATCGTGGACATTACCGGAACTTTTGAATTGAAAAAGAAGGCAATGGAGCTTTACGGCTCGCAAAAGGGCATTGTAGGGAGTATATTTCAGATGATGGAAGGGCGCGCGCTGGAGCGCGGCTATACCATCGGAGTCAAATACGGAGAAGCTTTCCGGCGTTCGGACTACCGTCCGCGCGCGGTCCGGAAACTAACCTCATTATTGGAACGGGAGTGAAATGAAAAAATTCTTGAAGACAGATTCGGGGCGGATTCGGAGGGATTTTGAAAAGGTGCTGGCGGTTCTGGAACGGACGCCGCGGGTGGATCCGTTCAAACGGATCGGGAAAGAGGAATTCCTTCAGAGGGTTTCCAAGGTCGAATCGGCGCTTCTGGCACAGAATCTGGAGGTGGGGCTTGTCTTTTCCGACGAGCATTACTGCGGCGATGTTCCTTACCTCGGCGGAAACACGAATATCACGGTGGAGCAGGTGGCGGGCGTGGTCGGACGCACCGGTTTCCATGTGGTCGCCGGGCTGGAGGGCGGATATGTCGCCGAACAGCTGGTCGGGCGGTCCGGGGCGAAAGTCCACAAAGCCGAGATTCTCCAGCTGGCGGATGAGAAATATCCCGTTGCTGCCGAGCGCATCGAGGATATCCTGAAAGAAGCCAACAACGGAGTTTTCCCGAAGCGTATCGCCCTGTTGACGCCCCGGCAAGTCATTCCGGCGTCGCTGGTGGAATATTGCGAACAGCTGGCCGGGAAAGAAAACATCGTGGACGCGCAGGAACTCTATCAGAAAGTGAAATACGAGAAAAGCGAAACGGAACTGGAACTGACCCATGACGCAGCCCGGATCGCGGATGCGGTCATGGAGACCATGCTGGTCGTGCTCAAGCCCGGAATGCTCGAAACCCAGGTGGCGGCGTGGGGATATTACGCGGCGCGCGAACTCGGGGCCGAGGAACTGGGATTCGATATCATGGTCGGGGCGAACGAGGCGAACCGCTCCCTGATCGGGAAGGCCCTCAACCGCGAAATCGTCGAAGGCGACTGGGTGCATCTCGGCGTCGGCACGAAGCGCGACGGCCTGAATGCGTGCATCCGGCGCTCCGTCATTGCCGCTCCGTCTCCGTCCGCGCTCACGGAAGATCAGAACTACTGGTTCAAGATGCTGGAGGACGCCTACCGCACCGGCTATGAAGCGTATGTGGAGATCACCGAAAACAATTCGCCCGCTTATTTCCAGGAACAGGCGCTGGTCGATTTCTTCGCCGCCCGCTCGGAGGAAGTTTCGCGCCGGATCGGAAAGAAGATTCAGCTGGAGATGCTCAAGCCGTACACAGGCACCCACAACTCGGGATATACGGAATGCCAGGAATTCTACGGCGCGATCACGCTGGATTCCAAAAAACCGCTCGGCGGCAGGGTTGTCACGATGCTGGATGTCGCCCTGCGCGGAATCGGCAATCACTGGAACGACGTGGTGATTCCGGGCTTCGATTATCTCGTGATCGAAAACACGCTGGGGAAATCGGGCCGTTCCGTGGAATGTTTCAACCGGCTGCCGTTGAACGTCCAGTCGCTGGTTTCCTTCTGAACCTGCGGAAAGGCGATCGGAAAATGAGTGTAAAGATTACGGAGAACGGATTCGCCCGGCTTCGGATTTCCATCCCTCCGAATCCGGGAAAGGTCCTGGCGTTCGCGGCCGGGGAATTGGCTTCCTGTCTCTATCGGATCAGCCGGGCCGGAACCCGGATTCTGCCGGACGGGAAGAACGGTCCCGGCGTGATCGCCCTTTCCGCCGGGAACGAAGAGGAGAGGGACGCATTTTCCATCGTGGCGCGGGATTCCTCGATTTCCATTCACGGGTCGAATCCGCGCGCGGCGCTGTTCGGCGTATACGAACTGCTGGAACGCGCCGGGTGCGTCTTCGCCGGACCGTTCGACGAGTTTGTGCCGGACATCCCGACCCTGGAACTGGAGGACTTTTCCACAGAGCAGACGGCTTCCTTCGACCGGCGTTCCGTTTACAACACGCTTCTGATCTTCAACCGGTCGGTCCACTTCGACGGTTTCGCTCCGGAACGTTTCCTGCCCCAGATCGCATGGCTGGCGAAACGGAAGCTGAACACCTTCGTTTTTTCCGTGGACTTCAACCGCTACGACCTGTGGGACAGTTTCCGTTTTCAAGCCGCGGATGAACTGGAAAAGAGGGGACTGAAGATCCTTCTGCTCAATGCTTCCGTGGAATATTTTTTCCCGCAGTCCCATGCGCAGGACGCCGGAGACTATGGCGATTCGACCTATGCTTCGGAACATCCCGAATATTATGACGGGAACGGGCTTCTCCGGATCGAAATGCCCGCGGTGAGGAGGATCGTTGCGGAACGCTGCGTCGATTTCATCGTTTCTCACGCCGAACTGGAATCCGCGGCGCTGTCGCCCTCGCCGAAGCTCCTCGCGGGAATTCTGAACAGAGACTCTTCCGTCGCGCCCTTCTTTGAGCTTTTCAACGAAACCGCGCGGCGGCTGCGTGTTTCTGCCCCGGACAAGAAGCTGCCGGTCCTTCTTCACGGCGCCCTTCTGGACCTCCCCGCCGGTTTTGCTTTCGAGAAAAATGTCCTGCCTCTTTTCTCCTCTGCCGCCGTCGATTTTCACTACAATTGCCGTTCTCCCGTGAATGCGAAGGAATTTGCCCGTGGAAAACAATGGACGGCGGGGATTCCGTCCGTCTGGATCGACCACCTGGGGGCCGAGTCTCCGCTGACGCCGCTTGCCGGGACCGTCCGGAAGAATCTCGAAGCCTATAAAGCCCTGGGCGTTTCCGGCGCGTTCGCGCATGCCGGACCCTCCTACAATTTCCTCGGAGCCCGGAACCGCCGCGCCCTGGATTTTTATGTGTATTCCGGCCTGTTGTGGAATGGGGACCAGGACGTGGAAGAGTATCGCGGACAATGGCTTCGCGGCATGTTCGGCGAAGCGGCCGGAGACATGCGGGAGTTTTACCGTCTGCTGGAAGTCCGGCACGATGCGCTTTCTTCGCAGTATGAGATGAAAAGCGCCGCGCCGTGGATCGACCTGGAATTCTGTCACGAGGCGCAGGAAGTCCTCGACAAAGCCCGGGCCGCCGCTTCCTCCGAACGGATTCGCGACCGCATCGACGCGGTCAACGTTGCTATGCTGAACGCCTGTGTCTATCGGCTCTGTCCGCACGGCGTCCCGCCGGAAGACGAATTCCTCCGGTGATCCGGTCCACTCGATTCCAAAAAGGAGTTGCTTCAAAATGAATCAGATTCTGCTTGCGGACAACCGTTCCACGGAACTGGAAATATGGATTCCGCCCCAATCCGGGCGCGTGATGCGTTTCGCCGCGCGCGAATTGGCGTCCTACCTTCGGAAAATGTGCGGCGCGGAATTCCCCGTTGTCACGGAACCTTCCGGGAAGAAATCCATCCGGCTTGCGGCGGGGACGGAGGAGGCTTCCGGAAAAGACCGTTTCGAGTTGAATATCGCCGGAGACGGAATTACGATCGACGCCTCGTCTCCGCGGGCCGCGCTCTACGGAGTCTACGAACTGCTGGAAACGGCCGGATGCGCCTTCGTGGAGCCCGGAATCGAAACCGTTCCTTTCCGGACCCGTCTGGAACTGCCGGTCCTGCGGAAACAGTATGAGGCTGCTTTCGAACTGCGGAATATCTTCCGGGAGCAGATCATCCCCGACAAGCACGCGGTGTACCGGGGCCTCGAACCCGGCCACCATCTGCCGCAGATCGACTGGATGGCCAAGCGCAAGCTGAACCACTACAACTTCTATATCGACTACGACCGCTACGACCTGTGGGAAAAACACAAATCCTCCATTCTGGACGCCTTCCTCGACCGCGGGTTCCGGCTCGAGGTCTGCCACCATTCCATCGGCTACTTCTTCCCTCCGGACGAACCGCACGACTACGGGGATTTCGGCCCCTCCACCTACTATGCGATGCATCCCGGCTGGTACAAGGACGGACAGGTCCGGATCGAACTGCCCGAGGTCCGGAAAATCCTCTGCGAAAGGTATCTGGCATACGTGAGAAACAATCCGGAACTGGACATGGTCGGGCTGTGGCCCGGCGATTCCTCCATGCCGCCCCCGGACGCGGAAATGAACGTCGCCGACGGATATCTCGACTTCTGGAACGAGATCGCGGGGGCTCTGGCCTCCGAGTTCCCGGGCAAGCGTCTCAGCATCATCGCCTACATCGATCTGCTGTCGCCTCCGAAAAAACTCCGCGGCGCGGACAACGAGCAGCTCTGGTTCTGTCCCATCCGCACCAACTACCATTATTCCATGCCGGACCTTCCGTACAATGCGAAATTCCTCGACGACATGGCCGGGTGGATCCGGAAGATGCCTCCCGGCCGGGTCAATGTCTTCGACTACTTCGGCTGGCAGCCGCCCCTGATTCCTCTTTCCCGTCTGGTTCAGCGCACCCTTTCGGCCTACCGCGCCCTCGGCGCCGGAGGAGCCTACGGCTGGTGCGGCTTCACCTACAACCTGATGGGGGCCGACTGCCGCTGGGCCAAAGAACTGTACGCGTATGCCAACATGCTCTGGAATCCGGACTGCGACATCGAAACGCAGGAACGGGTCTGGGCAAACGGCGTTTTCGGAGCCGCCGCGCCGGAGATTCTGGAATTCTTCGACATTCTCCGGATCGAACACGGACATCTGGCGGAGGAAGGACTGGCGGCCATGAAGCCGTGGATTCCTCTTTCCCTGTTCAAGCGGCTTGCCCCGGTCCTGGCAAAGGCCCGGAAGAAAGCCGAAGGGGAGGGCGCGGTCCGCCGGATCGATCTTCTGGAGCAGCTCGCGGCCAATGCCGCCTGCAGCCGGATTTATTCCGATAAAAGAGGCATGCCTTCCCTGCTGGATTCCCTCTGAAACCGCTTCCGGTTTTCTTCGCGTTGCCCGGCTGGAGCGTCTATACCGCGGCGAAGGCGGGCGTCGCCAAATTCAGCCACGGACTCTATACGGAGCTTCGCCCGTTCGGGGTGCGCGTGACATGCCTCACTCCATCCTGGGGACAGACCGCGTTCAATCAGGCGGCGAACATCACGGGCGTATCCGAAAATCCGGAACTGGCCTCGAAATGCACCCGTCCGGAAGAACTCGGCGTCCTTGTCAGGAAATCCTGGAAACGCCCGATCACCTGGCGATTCCCGATCTCACGATCCAGCCGATGGTGCAGGACATCTGCCTGATGGGAGGCGTTTGCCGAACTTTTCAGAACGAACCGGGAGAACGGTCATGTGTGATATTTTTCTTGAATCGGAGACCTGAGCCGTCTTGGAACCAGGATCGCGCCGGAGCCGGGAACAACGCACACGTTCGCCGATCACCGTGACCGGGGCGAAACCTTCAAGCCCAATATCGTCGATTGAACTGAAAGTGACCGTGAATCGGGAGAAAATTTTTTAGCCCGGCGTTCCCTGCCTTGCGGCTGACCGCTTACAGAGCCTTCACCGTTTTATCCAATCGGTGAAGGTTTGGATTTACTTCTGTAACTCCTGGGGGAGAGGCCGGTAATCGTTTTGAAACGGCAGGAAAAATGATATTGATTCCTGTATCCCAGAGAAAGCGCAATTTCCCGGATGCCGGTGTCCGTGTTCAGCAGCCGGGACGAGGCAAGATTCATTTTGATCGCGTCGATGTATGCTTTGGGAGAAAGTCCCGTTTTCCGGAGGAAAAGTCTCCGCAGATGGGTTGTGCTCATACGGCAGATTTCCGCGAGCTCGGAGACGGTCCACCATTTCTGCGGATATGCGTTGATATGCTGGGTAATGGTTTCCAGCATCGGATTTTCTTTCTTTTCCGTGAGGGAGTCCTCATAAATACGCATCAGGAGCTGCTGCAGTTTGAATACTGCGGTGAATTGAGATTCCACGGAAGGATCCAGCGTGTATTCAATGATGGGGACAAGCCGCCTGACTTTTCTGTCAAGGGGAAACAGTCCGGACTGAATGATTCCGGCCCGCTGCATCATGACGGCGGCCGGGCCTCCGAAGTCGCAGGTGTCTTCGATATATCCCTTTCCGTTTATTCCGCCAAAGCGGTTCGGCATGCCCGGAGTCACGACAATGCAATCCCCCGGATGAACTTCAAATTCGCGTCCGTCTCCGAGCCAGAGATGACCATGCCCGGCATGCATGTGTGAAATCGTGAAAAAACCGAATTCCCTCTTCGGGCATTTCTCATAGGGGGAAGTCGATTTTGAAGCGCGTGGGGCAATGTATCCGGAAGGATATATCCAGAATCCGTATTCCCGCATCCGGGCGGGGAGGTTTTTGCCGCAGCGTTCGATGCGATATGTTTTTTCCGTATTGTTCATGTTCGATTTATGTATTTTAAGTTTCTTTTCAAGTGCTAAATTAACTCATGATCTGGAAAAAGCAAATTGTTTTTTATCTGAATTTTGAAAATGTTTATCGTGAATGGAGGTTTCCGATGAAATGGAAAAAAAACTTTTTTTCATTGATCGAACTGCTGGTCGTCATTTCGATTATCGCGATTCTGGCGGGCCTTCTGCTGCCTGCGCTGAATGCGTCGCGGGAAAAGGCGCGTTCCACCGCCTGTGTGAGCAACCAGAGACAGCTGGGCATCGCATTCAGTTTTTATCTGAGCGACAACCGCGAATTTTATCCGGGCGGGGCTTCCGTATGCCCGAATTACAACAACCTGGCCTGGCCGCAGCTGTTCATATACAAAAGGTATATCGGATTCAGGGTTTTGCGATGCAGTTCCTTTGTGCACGAGCAGCCGACTGATGCTTCCGGTGTTTCGTATCCGGCCTACGGGTATAATTACATGAATCTGGGGTCGGATAACGGGAAGGCCGCTTTGTGGAACAACAATTCCAATGCAAGGGCGACGGAACTCCGGTATCCATCGAAAATGTATCAGACCATGGACGCGTGGAATTATTCCAACAGGCGGGGAAGCTATTCCGCTTCCTGCCGGAATGTGGATGTGCTGACCTCCACGGCGGCGCCCGACGCGGTCCGTCATAATTCGAAGCTGAATGTCGGCATGGCGGACGGCCGGGTGGAGAATCTCAGGGTCGGAAATCCGTTCCGTCCGAACGGCGAGAACGGATTGGACTACTATGAAGGAGGAAATGGACACAATTCCGTCCGTTGGAGCGGGGGACGCTACGGACTGGAGAATATTTTCCGGTGATGAAGAAGCGGGGAAACCCGAAAGAGGAACCAAAGAAAGGACTTTCATGAAAGCGTTGATGGACACAATTCCATCCGTTGGAGCGGGGGGCGCTGCGGGCTGGAGAACATTTTCCGGTGATGAAGAAGCGGGAAAAACCAAAAGAGAAAGGACGTTCATGAAAGCGTTCCGGATACTGCTGCTTTTTTATATTTCCTTCCCGGCAGCGGGAACCGAGATAGTGAAAGACGGGATTGCAAAGGCAAGTATTGTGATTCCGAAAGATTCAACTCCGGTGGAGAAATTCGCGGCGGAAGAACTTTCTTCCTACATCGGGAAAATTACAGGGGCGCGACTGGAAACTGGATTCCGGAGCGGGATGCTTCCGATCCGGATCGGTCTGGCGGAAGCGGACAGCATTGTCATGACTCCGGCGCTGCGGGAAGCTGCGGGCAATATCCGGGAAAATGGATTTGTTATCGAGTCCGGACCGGACGGAGTTCAGATTGTCGCAAAGAAACCCCGCGGGCTTCTTTACGGCACGTATTTTCTCCTGAAGAAATTCGGTTCCGTTTACTGGTTTCATCCCGACGAGGATGAATTTGTGCCTTCCGAAAAGAATTTCATTATTCCGGACCGGCTCATCGTCAAAAATCCGGCATTCCGCTTTCCCGACTTTCCGCCTTCCGCCTTCTCTCTGCCCGCGCGTCTTCTCTGGAGGATTCGGAACGGACTCCAGTTTGAGCACGTCCGGATCGGCGATCCGAAAATTCCTCCCATCATGGAAATGAAATGGAAACTGGGGCCGACCTATGGCACGGGCGGGCACCACATGACGAATCTGCTGGTCGGATATTATCCGCCGGGAGGGTTGCAGAAGACGAGGGAGCGGCTTTTTTCAGAACATCCGGAATTCTTCGGCATGAAGAACGGAGTCCGGGTGCTTTGCGGCGATGACCTTTACCTGAAAAAACAGCCTGTTTCACAACCGTGCACGAGCAATCCGGAGGTCCTGAAGCGCATGGTTTTGCACATGCAGGAAGTGATCGACAGGGAATTCAAGGATCAGGAGTTGACCTGGCGGTTCCTGAACGACGACCACACTCACTGGTGCGAATGTGAAAACTGCCGGAAACTCGACAATCCCGCCGCGTCGGCGGACGGCCGCCGGAGCGACCGCTGGTGGACATTCGTCAATGCCATGGCAAAGGAAATGCTTGAAAAGAATCCGAAACTTCACTTCAAAGTCATGGCGTATCAGGATTTCAGGTCTCCTCCGACAAGAGTCAAGCCCGATCCCCGGGTCACGGTGGTGATCTGCCCCCACGGACGCTGTTATGTTCATTCCCTCGCGGACCCGTCCTGTCCGGTCAATGCGTCGATATACCGCAGGATGTTCGAGGAATGGCATCGGGCCGGAGCAAAGATCGGAACCTTCGAGTATCATACGCAGTGCCCCGGAAAATCGGTGTATATTCCATTTGAACGTGCGTGGGTCGAGGACCTGAAGTATTACAAGTCCCTGGATGCGGACGGTTTTGCCCTTCACCTGACCGATGGCGAGCAGCCTTACTACAAGCATCCGTATTATGAAACCTACCGCTATCGGAACATGTGGCTTTCCAACTGGCAGTTGGCCTGGCTTACGGGACATTTCGCCTGGAATATCGATGACGATTTCGACAAGGTATGGGAGGACGTCAACTCGAAATATTACGGTCCGGCATGGAAATACATGAAGGAATACAGACAACTCCTCGAGAAAACGATGCTGGACAGCGGGGTGCACATGGGATACGGGATTTCCTCCACGGTGCAGAGCCTTGGAAAGTGCTATGAACAGCCCGGTCTTGCCGTGAAAGTGAAAAAACTGCTGGATCAGGCGGAAAATACCGCAAAAAACAGCTCCGTCCATCTGCGCCGCGTCGCCAGGGACAGGGAGTATTTCCGCACGAATTGGGAAGAAGCGGGCTTTTCAACCTTCAAGAACTTTGAAAACACGGTCAAGGTCCGCCGGGCGGAAAATCCGATCGTCATTGACGGCGTTCTCGACGAGAATGACTGGATCAGGGCTGAATGGGCCGGTGAATTGAATTCCATCCTTTCCGGAGGAGGAAAGGAGAAAGCGCATCCGGGCGCGAAGGTCAAGCTCCTCCATGACGGGGGGAACCTTTATATTGCCGTCGAAGCCATGAAGGAACGCGGCAAAACAATCGATGTCGCGGCCGAAAACGGGCTGAACGCTTTGCGGGGCAGCCGCATCGAGCTGTTTCTTGTCCCGCCCGCCCTGAAAGGGAAATATTACCATCTCGGAATTGCGCACAACGGCAAAACGTTCAGTGCACTGACTACGGATGGCAGGACGCGCGACCCGGACAAACAAATCCCCTTCCGGTTCAAAATCAAGGACCTTCCGGATCGCTGGATTGCCGAAGTCATGGTTCCTGCCGCGGAAATGGGCAGCATCGAGGACGGGGACTGCTGGAAAATAAACATCGGCCGTTCCGCCGCGAACGAGTCCGGCGCTTCGGTCAACAGCTCCTGGAGCGGCGGCGGATTCCACGCGCTGGAATATTTCAAGGTGATTTGTTTCGGAGCCGTGGGGCCGGTGATCCTGAACGGCGACTTTGAGGACCTCGGGAAGCCGCCCGTCCCCGTTCCCGACAAATGGGGAGGAAAATGGGAATTCCTTTCCGAAGGGATGCCGCTGAAATGGAGTTATCCGACAGCCAATTCGGGAAAGGCCGAAGTCCGTTCGGATGATCCTGCTTCCGGAAAATACTATCTCCGCATGAATTCCGTGAAAAAAAGCGCGATCCTGTCTCAGCCTATGCGGATCACGGACAATGCGGTGAAGCGATTTTTCATTTCGATGAAATTGAAGGGAAAAGGAGTCGTTGTTCCGGCCATTTACTGCAACGGCAGATATTATCGGGAGCGTGAATTCGCGGTCGGGAATGAAACATGGACTTTTTTCTCCGCGGTGATCGAATGCCCGGTTCCCGGTACAAAAAGTTTTTACCTGAAATTTTACAGCGAAAACATTCCCGCCGGGATCGTGGATGTGGACGATGTCCGGATCACGCCCGCGGCGGACGGTGCAATGCCGGATGTCATGAAGCACCATTGAAGTCAATATCAGGAACAGAAAGGACCCGAATGAAATTCAAAGTGGCTGTCATCGGTTTGAAAATCGGAACCTGTTTTTCAAAGGCCGCGGTCAGTCTGCCGGATACCGAGCTGGTCATTGCATACGACCGGTTTTATCGGGAGAACACCAGCATAGACTATAAGTTTTATGAAGAAAACCATATTCGCATCGCCGCTTCCGAGGATGAAATTTATGCTTCCGATGCCGATGTTGTCGTAGTCGCTTCGCCCGACCACTTTCACGCGGAGCAGTCGGTCAGGGCGCTTCGTGCCGGCAAGCATGTCATCTGTGAAAAACCCCTTGCTCCGACACTGGATGAGTGCCGCCGGATCATTGCGGCGGTAAAGGAGTCGGGGCGGCAGTTCATGATCGCCCAGGTCGGCCGTTATTCGCCGGGCTTTGAGACGGCCAGGGCGCTCCTGAATGCCGGGCGCATCGGCCGTCTGGTCTGTCTGGAGACGGAATACGCGCATGACTACACACACTCTCCGGGCTTCATGAACTGGCGCCGGGACCCCGCGATCAAACGTCAGGGATTCCTTGGGGGCGGATGTCATGCGCTGGACCTGGCCCGCTGGCTTGCGGGCGATCCTCTGGAAGTATTCTGTTATATGAATCACCTGTTTCTGCCGGACTGGCCGGCTCCCGACACAGGAATCGCCATAGCCAAATTTCCGGGAGATGCCATCGGGCGGGTTTTCGTTTCAATCGGAGTCAAGCGGCCCTACACCATGCGGACAAGCCTTTACGGCACGGGAGGCACGATCATCTGCGACAATACGAGTCCTTCGATCCAGATCAGTGAAAGCAGTCTTTACAAACCGACCGCCAATGTCGCGTTTGCCGAGATCCCCGTTTCCCCGAAAAGCCATAACCACACGGCGGAACTCAAGGATTTCATCGATTACCTGAAACGGAACGAGCCGACTCCCACCAATGTATATGAAGGAGCCAAAACCGTTCTCTTCGCGGAATCCGCCATCCGGTCCGCCGAAACCGGTCAGCCGGTGAAAATCGTATACGATCTGGAGTGATCGATTCCGGACAGGCAGGCATTTCAGAGTCATTTCCGCAGAAGCCTTTTTCAGCGGTTGCAATCGGCGGTCGAATATGGGATAGCATGCCCGATGAGCTTGAAACGGAGGCCGTTTGCGCCGGGGGGAAGTCGCGGAAATCCGGCGGACATCTTGCATCCGGAATCAGTGTTTCCCGCGCGATATTTATGAAAAACATCTGGAAGAATTGAAGGAATCCATGCGGCGGAGAGGTCTATCGCTTCATACGTCCGGCCGGGATGTTCGGCAATGAAACGGAAAACGGCTGGATTCATTTCAATGACGACGGCATCCCGACAGCTCCGGTTCCGCCCGGACTGGGGGAAAACATCGCGGAATTGAACTTGATCCACCGGAATGGAAAACGCTTCGGAAAACCGTGAGGGAAGGGGCTCCGGGAAATATCATTTTTCCCCGGGATTTTTCCGGATCGAACAAGTTTGTTTCCGAAGCGTTCACCAATGGAGGCAATTCGTGTTTTAGGGTTTTGAAGGTAATCGATCATCTGCGCCGTCGATGCTGACGGGGAGCCACTTTGCGGCTTTGCCGCCGGCGATACAATACCAGCCGATGACGACCTTGCCGTTTTTCATTTCCGGTTTGCGGCTGAATACGATGTCACCGGAAGTTCCGGTTTTCGGCGCGGCGTCGGCATAGGCTATCGCATTTTGGCCGAAAACAATTCCACGGTTGGAATCAATGCCGACCGCTTCCTTGAAGTCGCTCAGGATGAAACGGTTGCAGTTCATTTCATTGGCTCTGACAGCCTGTTCGTAGAGCTTCCGTTCCTGCTCGTTCGCCCCCTCGAATCCCATCGAATGCGGGTTATTCATCGTGTTGCCGAACATTACGACATTGCGCCCCAGTGGTTTGCTGTCCGAGTGCAGCAGGCGCGGTCCGGTGGTGAAATTGTTGTAAATGCTGGTGTCAATGGCTTTTTCCAGTTTTATCGGGCCGTAGATACCGGTGTCCTGCTGTTTTTTCGTCGGCTGAAATGTATTGGACGCGATGACAAACCCGCGGGTCCAGCCGCCTTTTTTCGGCATGATTTCGACGTCGCCGCCGGGATTTGCCTCGAAATAATTTCCGACGATGCGGCCGCCGACCACGCAGCGGAGCCGGACAGCCGCCTTGCCGCTCGCGTTAAGTCCTTCGATCACGTTATTCTCAATCCGCAGCGTATTGCATGCGGCGTCGGCGGCATCCTCTTCAAATCCGATCTGGATTCCGCCGTTGCCGTGTTCGATAACATTATTTTGAATCACCAGGTCAAATGCGCGCCGGATATTGATCGGCCAGTCGCTGTTCCGGCTGAAAATGCAATCGGCAATCCGGACAATCCAGATTGAATGCCGTTCCTCCGGCTTGGCGCGTTCCCTGACGGAGGCGATGCCGGAATTCAGCCTGATGAAATTGCAGGAGGTTATATACATACGGAGCATGAAGGAAGCGTCAATGCCGCTGCAACGATTTTTAAAATCATAACTGCTGAAGGTCAGGTTTTCAATCCTGGCGCCGTTCATATACAGCGACTTTGTGTCGGGGTTGGCGCGGCCCGCCAGGATGTATTCGATGCCGTCCCCAAGCAGCTTGCTGCCGCCGCCATCGCCGCGCAGCGTAAGCCAGTTGATGCTGTCGCTGGTAAGACTGCCCGCAATGGTGAGCGTGCTTTTCAAACGGTAACGGCCGGCGGGAAAATAAACAGCACCGCCATTGGTCAGGGCCGCGTCGATGGCTTTCTGGATGGCGGGCGCATCATCGGCCGTTCCATCACCCGATGCGCCGAAATTTTTTACATTGAAGTCATCCGCGGCATGCAGTACTCCCAAAGACAGGACGAAAAGAGCGAGACAGGTTTTTTTCCACATAATCATTTTCCTTTCAGTTTTATTGGTTTATTGGTAATAAGAAGAGGGAATATCGGATACATGACCGTCGGCGAACAACGCCGGGCATAAGACACCATGCCAATAATTCGGGTTTTTGTGGTAGTTGTAGGGGAAATAATACGGCACATCCTCGCCGCTTGCATTATTGGGCGGAATCAGGTAGCTTTGCTTGGACAGCATGGGAACGGAACTGTACTTCCGGCCGGACTTCTGCCATGGATAGCCCGCCACATAAGGAACGCCGAAATCTGAACTCATACGGTAAGAACTTGCATGACGCCAGAAGAAGTTGGCTGCGGGCGGATAAAAATTGCCGTTGTTGCCGTTGTTCGGGGTACGGTACGGATCGCTTGGACAATAAAAAATCTGCCATTTGTTTGCGGTATAGCCGTTCAGGTATAAACGTCTCGACCAGATGTTGTTGTCCCAGATTGAATTTTTCTCCAATCCGGGCACATACCAGTCATAGTCATTCACATAAGAGTGGAGAGACAGTCCCAGTTGTTTGAGGTTGCCGACGCAGTTGCTTTTGCGCGCCTTCTCCTTTGCCTTGTTCAGGGCGGGCAGCAGCATTCCCGCCAGAATCGCGATGATCGCGATCACCAGGAGAAGTTCAATAAGAGTGAAGCGATTCATTGCCGACGGCTTGAAATTTTTGCGGCGATACTCCCGCATGGTATCGGACTTTATCATGATTGCACCCTCCCTTTTTCAGGTTCTTCCACACTATGTTAAATCCAGTCAATCGCATCATCCGCCGGCTGCCTGAAAGGACTCTGGCTGCAACGGCGTCACGTCAAACATATTTTCAGCGCCGGCGGAAATCCTTCGTCTTTTCATTCATAAGGCGCATACGGTCTTTTCAGTTCAAAATCGTTGTACGCATTCTTCCGGTATTCCTGATATGCCAGTTCATAAAGTCCGTCCAGATATTCATGGCTCATGTCGCTGAACAGAAGCTTTCCGTATTCCTGAAGAAACGATTCCGGTGTGAGAGAAGGACTGTTTCTGATACGGTCGATCATCCATGAAAGACGTCTCAGGCAGTTTGTATGCCACAAATCCCGGAGCTGATACGGATTTTTCAATATTTCATCGAGACCGAGGTAATATCGATCTTCCTCCCGGCATTCTTCCCCGGCAAGGGGATGCGGGCGGCCTTCCTGCAGATCGATTCGAAGATATTTCCGGCGCCATCCGGCGATTCGTCCGTCTTCGATGTCCACATAAAAGATGTGACTCTTTACCACATTCGGAGAATTTCCGGTCTGATACCCGTTGGGATCGAAGATGAAATTTCCCAGGCTGTAATGAATCAGGCAATTCCCCCACTTTTCCACCCCCTGCGGGACGTGGGGGTGATGACATAATATCAGGTCCGCACCGGCCTCGGCGATCTTTCTGCACAAATTCAAACGCGGAAGACTTGGCGCCGGTTGAAACTCAATATCGCCGTGAATGCTTATCACCAGCACATCCACCGTACTGCGGTGTTTTTCAATGTCGGCCGCCACGTCTTCCAACTTCAGATAGGCAATCCGTCCGCCGCCGCCTTCCAGGGTCCAGTCGCCCGCTTGCAAATACCCCAGAAATCCCAGTTTTATGCCGTTTTTCTCAACGATTCGCAACGCTCTCGCCTCGTTCTGCGAACAACCGGTTCCCAACGGCCGGGCGCCAATGGCTTGAATGCGCTCATACGTATGGAGCAAGCCCCGCCATCCGCAATCGAGAACATGATTGGACGCGGAATGCAATATGTCAAAACCCGCCGGCCGCAAAGCTTCCAGGGCGGCATCATAACTGTAAAGCGGAATGCCGCTGGCTTGTTCCAATGGAAAATTTTCTGGAACCGCTACCGATTCCAGATTGCCGAAACGAACATCGGCCTGATCCAGGGCGGGCTTCACTTTTTCAAGCAGATGGGAGACGTCGTGACCTTTGATCGTTTTTTCCACCTGACGGGCAAGTGAGATGTCGCCGACCGCAGCAAGAGTGATTCGAGACATTTTAATTTTTTACCTCCTTCATGAATGATCAATATCCTGTTTCTGAAATTTTCATGCCCTCTGAAGCGGCCGGCAGCTGCCGAAGTCAAGGAATTCCACCGGAAATTCATAGACCTTCTGTTTCAGATGTTTGCCGGGAACAAACTGGTCGAGAACCAATTCGATCGCTTTTTCCGCGATTCGGCGGATGGGGACGAACAGTCCGGACATATTCGGGTTGTATTCCTTGATCGGGTTGGCGCCGATGAACGAAACATCGTCCGGGATTTTGATTCCAAGGTCGCTCAGCCCCTGCCAGGCTCCGGATGAAAAGGTGATTCCGGGCGTAAGAATGGCGGTGGGACGTTTTTCGGCGGAAAACAGCTCCACGGTCCGATCATGTCCGATGTCATACCAGTTTTCCGTGATCTTTCCGAGCCGGGCGTAACGCGTGCTGATCCGGTACTTTTTACAGGCTGCCAGAAAATCCTGATGATATGAAGCCATCACGAAGTCTTTCGGCGAAGCCTCCTGACTGACGAACGCAATGCGGCGGTGTCCCATTTCGAACAATTTTTCCACGCCCATTCCCATGGCGCCCTGCGCGGTTTTGACCTCATAGCGGCCGAACCTGGCAAGGTCTTCCACGCGGGAATTGATGAAAACCATCGGCAGCGAATCGAATTCCGGTTCGCAGAGTTTCCTCTGAATGGCTTTGGCTGAAATCAAAATAATCAGGGCGTCGCAGCCCGTCTCCTGAATGCGCGTGGAAACTTTTTCCGGATCGTTTTCCGACAGAAGGGTCAGCTGGATTTCCGGATGCGAGGTGCTGTAACGCATGATTTCGCTCAACATCTGAAGCGTGTAGGGACCGTAGGGAACCGCATCGCTGCCGACCGCCAGCCCGATCCGGGTCAGCTTCCGCTGCGGAAACGAGACGAGCGTTCCGCGGCCGCGCGTCTGGGTGATCAGCTTCTGCGCGGAGAGAATGGCCAGTCCCTTCCGGAGCGTGCGGCTGTTCACGGACAGGCTTGCCGCGAATTCCGCTTCCGGCGGCAGCCGGTCCCCTTCCTTCAGTTCGCCGGACAGAATGGCGTTCCGCAGAGCATCCGCTATTTGGCGGTAAACCGGTTCCACCCCAAGGGGCCTGATTTGGATTTTCTGTTTGAAAACCAATGCTTTTCTCCATATTAATGTATCTTAATGTACTATTATATACGAAGAATTTCATTTTGCAAGGGGCCCGAAAAAATAAATTTGATTTTTTTTCAAAAAGGGGAGGGAAACCTCATTTGAAAGATTTCCCTCCCTTGCGTTTTCATCCCGCCGGAGAATGCCGGGGGGAGTTTCCGGGATCAGTCCCGGCTGTGGTTCAGCGCATTGACCAGCGCGTAGATTGCCGCCAGGTTGATGCTTTCGTCAATGCCCGTGCCGTAGACGGTTTTGCCGCCGATCTTCGTTCCGATGAACGCGATGGCGCGGGCATCCGCACCGCTCCCGAGCGCATGTTCGTGATACTCCTCCACCTGAATCGCCGGGATGTCCAGACACTGCCGGAACGCGGTCACCGTCGCCTCGATCGGGCCGCCTCCGGTGCCGGAGACCCGGCAGGCCTTGCCGTCGACGCTCATTTCGATCTCGACTTCCGTCGTTTTTTCATCCGCGGAAGCCGGACGGCCCATCCGGAAATGGAGCATCTCGAATCCGGGGTTCGGAGGCGACACGAGCTTTTCGTGGAAGATCCGGTGAACGTCCGCCGGAGTGACCTCCCTGCCGGTTCTTTCCGCCTCGTTCTGGACCGCTCGGGCGACGACCGGCTGCATTCCTTTCGGCACGCTGATGCCGTATACGCTTTCCAGCACATAGGCCACGCCGCCTTTGCCGGACTGGCTGTTGATCCGGATCAGCCCCTCGTAGCTCCGCCCGATGTCGGCGGGATCCAGGTGCAGATACGGCATTTTCCAGCCCTGCCGGAAATAGTCGCTGATTTCCTTCCGCCGCGCCATTCCCTTGCGGATCGCATCCTGATGGGTGCCCGAAAAGGCGGTGAACACCAGTTCTCCGGCGTAGGGCGTGCGCGGACTGATCTTGATTCCGGACACCCCTTCGATGAAGGTTGTGACTTCCGGCAGATGCGAAAAATCCAATCCGGTTTCGACGCCGCGCGACTTCAGATTCAGAGCGAACGTGATCAGGTCCATATTGCCGGTGCGTTCGCCGTGTCCGGCCAGCGTGCCTTCGATCCGTTCGGCTCCGGCCAGCACCGCCAGTTCCGCCGCGGCGATGGCGCATCCCTGGTCGTTGTGCGTGTGGATGCTGATGACGGTGTCGGCCATGCCGCTGTATTTCCGGCAGAAATACTCGATCTTGTCGGCGTATTCGTTGGGCGCGCGCCGTTCCACGGTCGAGGGCAGGTTCAGGATGAAATCCCCCTTGCCGCGCGGCCGCCATTCCGTGCGTACCGCTTCGCAGAGTTCGACCATGAAATCGATGTTGCTGTCGGAAAACTCCTCCGGCGAGAATTCGTAGTGGACCGCTCCGCGCAAGCCGCGTTCCGCAATGGCGTCCGCGATCATGCGGGTGCCGTCCGCGGCGATCCGGACCAGTTCCTCGTGCGTTTTGCCGAAAACGAATTCCCGGTGCAGTTCGCTGCCCGCGATGTAACAGTGGACCATCGCCCGCCGGACGCCCTCGATCGAGGCCATTGTCTTTTCGATCAGGTCCTTGCGCGCGGCCGTGAAGACGACGATCCGCACCTCGTCCGGAATCCGGTTTTCCGTGATGAGGCGTCGCACGAATTCGAATTCTTCCGACGAGGCCGCGGGGTAGGCGACTTCGATCTCCTTGAATCCGATCCGGCACAGCATATCGAAGTAGCGGAGTTTGGTTTCGACATTCATGGGATTGACGAACGCCTGGTTGCCGTCGCGCAGATCGACCGGCACCAGAATGGGCGTTCTGACGATCCGGCGGGTGGGCCAGACACGGTTTTCGATTTCGACTGTTTCGGGAGCACGGTATTTCGGATAACAGTTCATTTTCTTTTTCTCCGGCATGGGATGAACAAACATTCTGAAAGGGGACTTTGCACCGGCAAAATACGGAAAGACGAGCGGATCATGCCTTGCAAAGCCGAAACGTCATACCGCCGACCGGGCTGAGACCGAATCCGAAACGGAAACGCGGGCGTCCTTGCTCATGCCTGGGCGGCGCAAGTAAGTCGCAGAAGGAGGGAGCTTGCGGAAACGGGAACGGACGGCGCGGAAGCAACTCCGGCGCCGGATGAAAAACTGCAACTGTTTCTCTTGTAATCCATACTGTATTCCGAAAAAAATCCATATTTAAAGGGATGCTGTAACGTGTAATATATGCGAAACGTCTGAAAAGTCAAGTTTCCTTTCATAAAAAGTTTTTCATGGAAACTGGAACGGAAGAAAGAGTTTGTGAGACTATGCGAATACTTTGGCGCGGGTACGGCGGCACCTGTAAGCCGGTTGTGCCGGGCACGAAATCTCCCCGGAGCGGTCCATCCCGCGGAAATTTTACATGCATCGGACATTTTCCATTACAAATGTATGAATGACAAATTTTATGGATAGCTTGCGGGTGAAACTTGTAAATCCGGATGTGCATTGTATTGTATCCGAATTGGAAGAAGGATTGTTCGCGGGACATTAAAAGAGGGAGGGCCGGATGAAATTTTCCGTATGCGCAATAGGGTTCGTTTTCTGTTTCATGCTTTTTTCCCAGAGCCGCGAAAAGGAGGCGGACGCATTTTACCGGGAATACATGAAACAGTTGAAAACAATTCAGTGCAGCCAGAATACCGTTCCTCCGGAATGGGATTCCGCGGGACAGAAAATTGCTTCCGCCGCGGTTTTGGTTCCCCAGAACATGGTCTACCGTCACGACGCCATGTTTCATCGTGTTTGCGGGATTTACAAAGAAAATAATACATGGCAGGACCGTTTTTCCCTTTATGAACAATTTTTCCGGGATGTCGCCGTCTTCAAAAAAGATTTCCCGAAGATAGAAAATCCACGCTTCCGGAGCGTGTTTTACAATCCGGATATTCCGGTTATGCCTTTTGAACCCTTTTCTCTCATTCAAAAAGATGCGACGTCTGCCGAACGGCGGCAGCTTGCCGGGATATTCAGCCGTTTCCGCGCCGTCATGGCAGAGGAAATCCGTGAAAAATATAAGGATATCGACTTCCGGAAGACGCTCGAGAAACAATTCGATCTGGTAAGGCTGGCCAGCTGGTGTACGGAGAACCTGCGGGGGGTCACGGACAACCTGACGATGGTTCGCGAATCGTACAACCTGGAATTGGAGTTCATGCGCTGTTTCCAGGCGGCTCTCCGCCGGAACCCCGGACTGAAAGAGCAATACGTGTATCAGCCCCGCTATCGTTTTCCGGGACTGGTCAGTGACTATGACCTGTTTCTGGCGGCGGAAACGCTCGAGGAGATCGCAAAAATCTGTTCCTCTCTGAAAGAGTACGAAGACCTGGCAAACAGGATCGGACGTCCCTTCTTCAAGCTTCGGGCGGCAGAGCTCCACGCTATTGGACAATTTCTGAACTCGAAAAATCGGACCGGACAAGAGTATCAGGATGCCCTTGAAAAGCTTTTCAGACAAGTCGAGTCCCTGACCGGCCGTCCCGTGACTTCCGGAAATTATTACGAATATGCCGCTCGCATGGAAGCCGTCGTAAGGCTGCATGCCGCCCGGTCGGGAATATCCATCGACGGCGACACCGTTCAACGCGCAGTGCTTTCCTACCGCGGAAAAAAGACGGAGACCCCCCTCATGCCGGAACAGTTTCTTGTTCCGATTCACCTGGAGTCAGCCAGGGACGGCAGCGCCGTTTTCCGTAAAATGGACGAAATCGCGAAGAATGCAAAGATCATCCGTCAATGGAAATCCCATGACCTTCTGACGGGGAATCCCGTCGACCTCGCTTACGGGATGGTGGCGGATGCCTTGTACAATATGCACAATCCGAAAGCATTCGATACGGTCAGGACACTGTTTCCGGACTTTGAAATCCGGGAGATTCATTTCCCGGACGATGGATACAGGCCGGACAATCTTTACGGCGGGGTTCATGTCTGTGTTCTGGACAAAAACTTCTATTTCCTGCTCGGAAACAGTTCTCCCCGCCTGACCGTATTCTCCGCAAAAACCGGCACTTTTTCGGAACTCCCGCCGCTGAAGGCGGATTTGACACGCCCGAAGTTCTTCGCTTCCGCCGGATATCTGATCGTCGCTTCCGGGGGCGACGTCCACCTTTTCGATCTTGCGGACAAAACATGGACAACCATCCGTGACCTGAGCGATGTCGAGGCAACGGGATGCCTCATCTCCGGGAACCGGCTGTACCGCCTTGCCGGACACCTGGTTCCGGTTTCCCTTGTGTCATGCGATCTGAAAGGAGGGAAGCGAAACGTGCATTTCGCCTCCAGCCGCTCGCAGGAGCTTCCCGAATTGGCAGGCGTCAGAACCGCGCAGACATCGCAGCTGGTGGAAGCCCAACCGGGAAAACTGCTCTTCACGATGGATGTGCCCGTGCAAATGAACCGGGGCGGACTTTTTCTGTTTGATACGGATACCGGAAAACTTTCCAGGGTGTCCTCCATGCGGACTTCGATGCCGTTTCTGTGGAAGAACCCGGACGGACGCATTTTCGGAAACTATGACTATATCCGGATTTTCGTGATCGACCGGAATTCTTTCCGCCCGAATCCGTTTCTCAGTTTCGTCACCCATTCCGGCATGTCCGGTCTTTCCGGGAGTTACCGCCTGAATCTCCGCCCGGTTCCCCTTTTCCCGGCTCTCGTAACAAAGGACGATACCCTGATCGCCCCGGCGACAAGGCTTTATGTGAACCTGAAAGCCCCGGCTTCCACCCTCCCGCTGTGGCTGCCGTACGGGTCGGCGGTGATGGAACTGGATGACCGTTCCTTCGCCATTTCAAATCATTGCGGCATCATCCTTTTCAACAGGAAAAAATAAGATGAATCATGTTTTTCCTCTGCTGCTCCTGTTGTTTTCATGCAGCGGCTTCGTCTTTGCGGCGGACCCGCCGAAAAAGCTGGCGGTCGTCGGCGATCCGTTCCTGTCCGGACTGGTGACGGCGGAACTTTCCCGGGACGGCAACTTTGAACTGATGGAACGCGCCGCGGTCGAAAAGATTCTCCGGGAACACGCGCTTTCCGGGAACGCACTGGCGTTTTCCCGTCTTGCGTCCGCATTTTCCCATATCGATCTCTTCGCCGTCCTCGAGAAAAACAAAATCGTCGTTTTCAATGCGAAAAACGGATTCCGACTGGCGGACCGGACATTCCCTCCCGATGAAAATCCGCCGCTGAAAACCATCTGTGAGGAAATCCGGCGCTCCTCGGACAAACTGACGGCTGTCGATCCGGTGTTCCTTGCGATCGTTTCCGTGCGGGATGTCGGTGTTCCCCTCCGGTTGAAACCGAAAATAACCGAAACGACAGTCCTTTTCGAACAAGCGCTGATACGTTGTCCGAAGATTCAGATGCTCGAACGGGCGCGTCTTTATGCCGTGCTGGATGAACGCAGGCAGACCGGCAGACAATTCCCGCTGACTCCGTCGGGACGGCTGCTTTCACTCGAGTTCGAGCCCGGCGGAGAGGAAGGAGTTGTCGACCTTACTGTCATCCTCGAAGATCTTTCCGGAAGCCGGATTGGAGAACTTAAAGAACCGGACGTATTCTCCGGAAAAGACGC
>MWCA01000091.1 GCA_002069785.1 Lentisphaerae bacterium ADurb.Bin242
GGCGGGTTCGACGAAAGTCTCCGCCTCATCCTGCCAGTGGAAAGCCGTGGAATGCGCCACGCCGGTCCAGCCGCCGGAATAGGGATGCATGGCGGGCATGATCGCGCTGACGTCCCCCATGTCGGTGGAGGAGGTGCGCCGTCCGAAATCAACGAACTGGACGTCGGGCTTGAGAGTGCGGAGATTGTCGAGGTGGATGCGGAGAAGTTCGGGCTCGTTGTAAAGCGGCATATAGCCGGGAAAGGTGGTGATGGAGACATCCAGGCCGAAGGCGAGGGCGGCGCCGCGCATGGAACGGTCGAACTTGTCGGCGGCGTCGCGGATGGCTTCCGGGGTCTGCGCCCGGATCTGATATTCGAGTTCGACTTCTTCCGGGACGATGTTGACGACCGAACCGCCGCTCTTGACGATGCCGTGAATGCGGACGGTGTCCTCGTCGCGGAAGGTGTCGCGCTGGGCGTCGACGGCATCCAGCGCGATGCGGGCGGCGGAGAGCGCGTTGACTCCCATCCACGGGCGCCCCGCATGGGCGGCCCGTCCCCGGAAGACGATTTTTTTCATGACGAATCCGTTGGAAGTCCGGGCCGCGCCGTAGTCGTTGTTGGCATGGGTCATGAACGCCATGTCCACGTCGTCGAAGACGCCGAGCCGGATGAGTTCGGCTTTTCCGCCGAGATATTTGATTTCTTCCAGATGGTTTCCGATCCGGCACTCTTCCGCGGGACACGCGATGAAGGCGAGGCTGCCGGACAGGTGTTCCCGGACTTCCGGGAGCGACAGCGCCATGGCGGCGCCGGCCAGCGCCGTGATCTGCATGTTATGCCCGCAGGCGTGGGCGGCATGGGTTTGCGGATCGGCCTCCGGGTGCTCGGGCATAAGGAGGGCGTCGAGTTCACCGAGAATGGCGACGGTCGGTCCCGGCTTGCCGGTCTGGAGGTCGGCGCGGACGCCGGTCCGGGCCAGCTTGCTCCGGACGGGGAGATTCAGGGAGGCGAAAATGTGTTCGATCCGGGCGGCGGACTTGAATTCCTCGTAGCCGGGCTCCGGATTCTTCCAGAGCTGGATTCCAAGTTCGATCAGTTCCTCTTTACGGCGGTCGATTTCCCGATAGATCCGTTCTTTGAGTTCGTTTTTGTTCATGGGGTCCTTCTCCTGCGGACTTTTTCTGTCGTTTGCTTCATTCCGGCGCAGATCGTGAAAAAACACAATATACCCTTTCCCCGGAAAAAGACAAGGAAAAAAACGGAAAATCCGCCTCGGCTCCGTTCCGTCGGTCTGGACATCCTTCCGGGAGGGGGCGGTCGGGGGCGTTACGGGTTCGCCTTTTTCGTGAAATGTTTGACGCGCGAGCCGCGGACCGCATCGCCGCGAAATTCGCGGAAGCGTTTCGGAAAGGAGTTCCGCGGACGGTCCGAACCGGGGGTGTGCGGTGCGGACGCGGGTTTTTCCTCGTAGACGGCGACTTCGAATTCATCCCGAAAGGCCCGTTCGAGTTTGGCGGCGTCGGACGGAACGGCGTTGAGGAAGGTGTAACTGTCGTGACAGTCGACCTTGCCGAGCGCGCGCGTCGGAATGCCCGTCCGTTTGAGGATCATTTCCATGACCCGCCGCTTGTTGATTCCGTCATCATACCCGATTCCCAGCTTGACGCCGACCATTTTGGGAAGCGGAGCATTGCTTTCTCCGGCCTCGAAACGGCTGTTCTTCGGCGCGGAGGTGGCCAGGCTGCGATAGCGTTCGGGTGTCAGGGAATCTCCGGCGATGGTGCGGATCAGGGCGCCGACCAGCGCCGTGTGGGAGGAGGCCGATTCCATCAGTTCCCGGGCGAAATCCAGATAGACTTCGTGTTTTCCCTCTTCCACGGCGGCAAGAATGCGTTTGGCGAAACGCCCTTTGGCGGCGGAGACGATTTCGCCGGGATCGGGCAGATTCTTCTTGAGGATCGCCAGGCCGAGTTTTTTGCAGAGGCTTGCGAAGCGCTTGCGTTCCCCGGGCGTGACGAAGGTGACGGCTTTTCCGCTTTTGCCGGCGCGTCCGGTGCGTCCGATGCGATGGACGTACATCTCCTCGTTGTTCGGCATGGAGTAGTTGATGACGTGCGTGAGATTGCTGACGTCGATGCCGCGCGCGGCGACATCGGTGGCGATCAGGAGCTTGAAAAGGCCCTTCCTGAAGTTTTCGATCGTGCGGGTGCGCTGGGTCTGGACGATGTCGCCGTGGAGGGGCGCAACCGCGTATCCGCGCTTGGCGAGCTGTCCGGAAAGCTCGTCCACATCGTCGCGCGTGTGGCAGAAGACGATGCCGTACAGGGATTCCTCCAGGTCGATGATCCGGGAGAGCGCTTCGAGCTTGTCTTCCCGGCGGACGTCATACCAGACCTGTTCGGTACGGTCGTGGGTGAGCTCCCCGCCTTCGGAACGGACGATTTCGTAGTCGCGCATGAACCGCGCCGCGATCGAAAGCACGGAATGGGGCATGGTGGCGGAGAACATGAGCATCCGTTTTTCGGCCGGAGTAGAGGAAAGGATGTTCTCGATGTCCTCGATGAAGCCCATGTCCAGCATTTCGTCGGCCTCGTCGAGAACGGCGAACCGGATGTGTTCGAGGGGAAGACGGTTGCGCTCCATCAGGTCGATGAGCCGGCCGGGGGTTCCGATGGCGATGTCCACCCCGGCGGACAGCTCCTTGAGCTGAATCCCGATGGGCTGGCCTCCGTAGAAGACCCCGATCCGGAGTCCGGAGCCGCCGCGGAGGGAGGCCAGTTCGGCGGCGATCTGCATGGAAAGCTCGCGGGTGGGGGCGAGGATCAGGGCGCGGGGCGATCTGGATTTTCCGGGGAGTTCCTCGAGTTTTTCCAGAATGGGGATTCCGAACGCGGCGGTCTTTCCGGTGCCGGTCTGCGCCTGTCCGATGATATCCTTTTCCCCGGCGAGAAGCCGGGGAATGGTCAGCGCCTGAATCGGGGTGGGTTCGTCAAACCCTTTTTTTTCAAGAGCGTCGAGCATGGAGCCGGAGAGCCCCATCGTGCGGAAGAGGGAAGTTTCTTTCATGGCAGACCTTTGTGTGATGCGCCGGGAACTGTATGCGGGAAAAGAATCGCGGGACGAAATTTCCGGCCTGGGAAATCGTCCGGCGTCCGTATAACGATTTTCCCGAGACATCCCGATCCGCCGAATGCGGAAAAGGCTGCCCCGTTTTTGGAAGCGGATAATATACCGCGCCTTCCCGTCATTTGCAATGTGGATTCTACAGAAAGTCAACAAAATGCGGTTTTGGAGGTTGCCGCCGGAAAGCGGAATCGTGACAAGGCTGCGTCGGCAACTCCTGTTTTTGAGAAAAAATAACCTTGTCCGTTGTTCCTGTTCAAACAACGGACAAGGTTGTAATTTACTCTCGAAATTGAAAAATGCAAATCGGAAAGGAGATTTTGCCGGTCCCTTGTTTTTTCGGGTGGCGCGGGATCGGGGGGAAGACTTGAGGCGGAGTCTCTTGAATTCAGACGAACCGAGGTTATATTACGGTTTCCGACCCGGTCTCGGACTGATCGAATAACGAAGGATCATCATGCTCAAGACATTGATTCGGCCCCTGCTGATTGTGGCGGCTTTCGCGGCGGGATACTGCGTTCCGGAAGCGAGAAGCCTGACCTTTCTGATCCGCTATCTGCTGCTGGCGATGCTTTATTTTGTGTGTCTCCAGGTGAAGATCGTCCATTTGAAGCCGCGCGGAAGTCACTGGAAGATTCTTCTTGCGAATATTCTGATCGGGACCTGCGGGTGGGCGGTCCTGCTGTTCTCCGGCTATCCCGAGCTGGCCTGCGCGGTCTTTTTCACGGGGATTTCACCGACGGCGAGCGCGGCGCCGGTCATTACCCGTTTTCTGGGCGGGAGCGTCACGTATGTGGTGGTGTCGTTTCTTATCACGAACGTGGGAATCTCGGCATCCCTTCTGGGGCTGATTCCGCTGGTGACGGGCAACTTCACATTCAGTTTCTTTCAGGATGTGGCCGGGAATCTGCTTCTGGTTCTGGGCGTTCCGGCGCTGGCGGCGCTGCTTTCGCGGAAGTTCATTTCCTCTTCCCGCGAGTGGCCTGAACGTCTTCCGTTATTGTCCTTTACCCTCTGGCTGCTGATGTTGTTCATCACAGCGGGATCGGCGTCCTCGTTCATCCGGAGCACGCCGGATCTTTCGCCGCTGATTCTGCTGTCGATCGCGGGACTCTCCCTGGGGCTTTGCGTGTTGAATTTCACGGTCGGTTATTTTCTGGGAGGGTGGCGTTACCGGCGGGAAGCCGGCCAGTCGCTCGGACAGAAGAACACGATGTTCACGCTGTATCTGGCGCTGACGTTTTCAAGTCCGCTGGCCGCGATGGGTCCGACGTTTTACGTGCTGTGGCACAATCTCTGGAACGCGGCGCAGATGTTTCTGCACGACCGTCGGAAAAACCTCCGGAAAAAAAAGCGGCGCGCGCCTTGCGGAAATGAGCGGAAAAGATATATTGATGCTGTCATGAAGGAACCCGAACCATGAAGATGGCGTTTCTGATTTTCAAATATTTTCCCTACGGCGGACTCCAGCTGGATTTCCGCCGGATGCTCATCGAAGCCGTGGCGCGCGGCCATCAGGTGACGGTGCTGTACGGCCGCTGGGAGGGCCCTTTCGTCGAAGGAGCGACCTACCGGGTTCTGCCGCCCTTCGCCTTGACGAACTGGGGGAAGGCTCTTTCCTTCGAGTGGAATGCGATGATGTATTTCCAGCGGGAGAAATTCGACCTGATCGCAGGGTTCAACCGGATGTCCGGACTGGATGTTTTTTTTGCGGCGGACAACTGTTTTGCCATGAATTCGGCGCGGAAGCCGAAACTGCTTCGTTTCCTCACCCGCCGTTATTCGGTCTATGAGCGTCAGGAGCGTGCGGTTTTCGCGGGGGAGAGGATCCCCGTGATTCTGTGTCTGACCGACCGGCAGAAGAAAGAATATCAGTCGGTTTACCGGACCCCGGAGGAAAAATTTTTCCTTCTGCCTCCGGGAATCGATGCCGACCGGAAACGTCCCGACAGCGAGGAAGAGGTCCGCCGGATACGCGCGGAAGTCCGCGCTGAATTTTCGATGAACGACGACACGTTGTTCCTGGTTCAGGTCTGTTCGGGGTTTCACACCAAGGGGGTGGACCGGGTGCTGTATGCGTTCCGGTCGCTTCCGGAGGAAATCCTCGGGCGGAGCAAACTGGTGATCGTCGGACATGAAAAATCCCGGCGGTTTGAAAAGCTGGCCGGCGCCCTGAATCTGGAAAATCGCGTGATTTTCACGGGAAGCCGCGATGATGTCGGGCGTCTCCTGCTGGGGGCCGACCTGATGGTGCATCCCGCCCGGAACGAGGCGGCGGGAACCGTCCTGGTGGAATCGATTGCGGCCGGTCTGCCGCTGGTCTGTTCCGGAAATTGCGGATATGCGCCTTTCGTGCGGGAGTCCGGCGGGAGGGTGCTTTCCGAGCCGTTTTCGCAGAGTGAGTTCAACGACACTCTGGCAGCCGTCCTGGAGACACCGGGACGGCTGGAGGAGATGCGCCGCGAGGTTATCCGCTATTCCGGAACCATGGATTATTATCATCGCGCCCGGACGGCTGTGAATATCATGGAGGAGTCTGCCGCCGCAATGAATTGCGGTCTTTTCCAGACCGCGGAAAAAGGCTCGTCCGGGCATTTCCCATATCCGGACTCCGAGGGGGGGCCGTCCTGTCCGGAAAGTTGTGGAGATATTGAAAGAGAAGGCAGGATGTGCGAAGTCCGTTTGAACGAAGATTTCCGGGAGCTCTGGAAGGGGGAAAACGCCTTTGAAGCCGCCTTCCGGCTGACCGGGGAAAGTTTCCGCCGGGTCAAATCCAGGCATACCTTCCGTTTTGAAATCGGCGGAAAGGGGTATTTCGCCAAACTTCATACCGGCTGCGGCTGGCGGGAAGTCTTCAAAAATCTCATCCAGTTCAAACGGCCGGTCATGGACGCCGGTCCGGAATACCGCGCGCTGATTCATCTGAAACATATTGGAGTGGACACCATGACGCCGTGCGCGTTCGGACGCATGGGAATCAATCCGACGGGAAGAGTTTCCTTCCTGATTACCGCGGAACTGACAAATACCGTCAGCTTGGAGGACTACTGCCGGGACTGGTCCGCCGATCCGCCTCCGTTTTCCGTGAAAGCCGCCCTGACCCGGAAACTGGGGGAGACCGTCGGGAAAATGCACCGTTCCGGCCTGAATCACCGCGATTGCTATCTCTGTCATTTCCTGCTCGAAAAAGGAACGGAAGAGAAAGAGTCTCCCTCGCTTTTCGTCATCGATCTCCATCGGGCGCAGATCCGGAAAAGTGTTCCGACCCGTTACCGGATCAAGGATATGGGCGGACTTTATTTCTCCGCGATGGACGCCGGTCTGACGCGTCATGATCTTCTGCGTTTCATCCGGGCCTATTCGGAGAAACCCCTCCGGGAAACGCTTTCCCGCGACCGCGCGTTCTACCATGCGGCCGATGAGACGGCGCATGCGCTGTACCGGAAAGTGCACCGGAAATCCCCGCCGTCTCCGCGGTGAGAGAGTCAGGCGCGAAACTTTCCCTTTACGGCTGGAAAATCCGGAAGCACTTTTTCCATATGTTCCAGTCGGCGACCGGAATTTCCGGCGGTTCTCCGTTTCGCGGGAGCCGTTCGACCATGCGGCGCGCCAGAAGGAATCCGACCGTGCCCGCGCAAAGGTCCGATGCGAGCCTGGCGTAAAACAGACCTTCCAGCGAGTGGAAAGCAAGCGCGGCAAAGGAAAAGGGAATCATCAGTCCGAGAATCCGGAAGGCGTTCAGCCACGCCGAAATGGCCGGGCGTCCGCAGCCGGTGTAGAAAAATCCGGAGAACCGGTGGATCTCCACCATGCCGAAGCCCCACGGGATGATATGCATGCAGGTCACCATGATCTTCCTCACTTCGGGATCGGGCGAGAACTGCCGCACCAGAAATTCCGCGGCGAAGAAATAAATCAGGGCCATTCCCAGCAGGAACAGGAACGCGAACCGCATGGCGAATTTGCGGCAGGCACGGATCCGGTCATACAGCCGCGCCCCGAAATTCTGTCCGACCATCGGCGTGATGGAAATACCCAGCGCCATCGGGAAAACGAAAGCCACCATTTCCAGGCGCCCGGCGATCCAGGTGACGACCGCCGAGCCGACCGGCATCATGAGCATTCCGAGGGAGGACGGCACGGCAAAACGGATCACCATGTTCCAGGAACTTTTCAGTTCGCGCCAGGGGAACGGCCCGAAGCGCAGCAGCCGGTGTTGCCTCCACAGCAGATACAGCACGAGAAAAGCGGCGACGAACTGAGCGATGACCGTGGCCAGTGCGGCTCCCCGGATCCCCATCGCGGGAATTCCTCCCCAGCCGAAAATGAAGACCGGATCGAGAACGGCATTGAGAATCAGACCAATGACCATCATCATGCTTGCACGCCCGGAATCCCCGACTGCGATCAGAAGATCGTTCCCCGTCATGGAAAGCGAAGCGGTCACACACCCGAAATACCAGATATCCATGTAGGCGACGACCTGCGGGAGCACTTCTTCCGAGGCGCCCAGCATCCGGAATATCCAGCGGCTGCTCATCATTCCCAGAACCGCCAGCAGGATCGAAAAGAGAACCGTCAGCAGAATCCCGTTGCTGATCAGGATTGCGGCCTTTTTCTTTCTTCCGCGTCCGACCGCATGGGCGGCGGTCGTCATCATCCCGATGCCGAGCCCCCTGAAAACGCATCCGATCAGCATGATGACCGGAAACGTGAAACCCATCGCCGCCATCGGTATTTTTCCAAGATTCCCCACGAAATACGTGTCGACGATGTTGTAGCCGGACATCGCCAGGGTTCCCGCCAGCATGGCGAAGGCGGTCCGGAGCATCGTTCTTCCGATCGGCCCCCGGGTGTAGACGGCGCTTTCTTTCATGATGGGCGGCTCCGGTCCGGACGGCGGATTTGCTTCCCGCCGCGGAAGACGGGGATTCCATGGCCTGCGATCCTTTTTTTCAGTCCGGAGCGAAGAAGATTTCCCGGATGCGGGAGGGGGAACGGTGAAAGAGTTCTGTTCATATTTCAGCGGCGGATTTTATTCCTGTTTTGAAGCCCGGCAAGCAAATATTCCAGGACTTCCAGAAAGATTTCCAGTTTTTCCTTCGGCATTTCCTTCAGCATTTTTTCCATCGATTCGGTAAAAGAACGGTCCAGCTGATTCCGGATTTTCTCCCCCTCCCGTGTCAGACGGATGCAGACCGCGCGGCGGTCCACGGGAGAGGCAAGACGTTCCACCATTCCCTCCTGGACAAGGGAATCGATGGTCTGGGAGACCGCCCCGGGAGTGAAGTCGAATTTTTCAGCGATCTCTTTGAGCATCAGGCTCTTTCCGTTATGTTCAAAAAGACATCCCATGATTCGGAGCCGGGCCAGGGTGATTTTTTTCATGGGGTCCGGATTCTTCTTCTGGGATTGGCTCCGGAGGGTGTCGACGACTCGAAACAGAAGTTTCCAGCTTCTTTCCGCGGGATTGTTCACATCGGTCACGGGCGCCTCCTTTTTTTTGATTTAGAAACGTAATAGTTTCGGGATTAAACAATAATGCCGTTTCTGCGATTTGTCAAGTTCCGAAATGGAAATATATTCAAAAAAAGATATTTTCCGCGGGATGCGTCCGGATTCCGGCGGCAGGCTTGCTTTCCCCGGAAGGAGTCACGGGCGCCGCCTCGTCTTTTTTTCAGGATTTCGGGGAATGTTTTCACAGAACAGCTTGAATTTTGAGAAATCCTATGTATACTATCGGGGAAACCCAAAATAATTGAGGCGGCGACATGGCGGAGAAACTTCCCGAAGGACATGAAACGATTCTGGTCGTGGACGATCAGGAAACGGTATGGGATTTTTTGATCGAGGCACTTCAGAATCTCGGTTATTCGGTGATCCTGGCCGAAAACGGACTGGATGCGATTGAAATATGCCGTGAAAATCCGGGGCAGATCGATCTCGTCCTGCTGGATATGATCATGCCGAAGCTCGGGGGGCACAGCACTTTCTATCAGCTTCGTGCTCTGGATCCGAAAATGAAAATCCTGCTGGCCAGCGGATATGTGGCGCCTTCGGCGGTCAACGACCTGCTGGCCAACGGAGCGGTCGGGTTCCTCCAGAAACCGCATCGCATCAAAACCCTCGCGGAAGAACTTCGCCGGATTCTGGACGCGGATAAAAAAGATGGAATGCAAAGGCAGGCGCCCGCGGTTCCTTTCGCCGGGGCTCCCGGCCAGAAGGATGATTCCAAGGATGTTCCGCATGCGTGAATCAGGTGAATTCCGGGAAGCGGGCGGCGGTGAGAAAAGTTGACGTTTTATTTTGGAAAAGGACTTTTTTTTCTTTTCCAATTTTTTTTTGCTTTTTTGAGCGTGCCATTCTGTGAAATATTCGTGAAAAATGGTATTTCCCTTTGCAAAATGCCGGAAGACATGGTATAGTATTTTTGTATATTGCATTATAATGAGATATTAACGTGGGAGTTGTGAGATTTGAAACTTTTATTGACAGGAATAACCGGGCTTGTGGGAGCCTCTTTTGTAACAGCGGTGCTTCGTAAAAGAGATGATATTGAGATTGTGGCCGTCTGCCGAAGCGGACGCGGAAAAACCGCCGCTGAGCGTGCCCGGAAGGTCATTGAAGAACAATGTGAATTTGACGGGGTTCCGGAACTTGCGGATCACATGCTTTCCCATGTGAAAGTGATCGCCGGAGACGTTTCCGATTTTCCGGTCAGGGAAATCATTGCAAACGGTCCGTATGATGTTTTCTTCCATTGCGCCGCGGATGTGAATCTCGGCAAAGACCCCGAGGGGAAGACCTTTCGCACCAATCTCAACGGAACGCGCAACGCTCTGGCCCTGGCCCATCTGCTCAAGGTCAAGGAGCTTCACTATGTCAGTACCGCTTATGTGGCGGGAACGACGGCCGGACGCGTCATGGAAGGCGCTCTTCCCGCCACGGCCTTCAACAATTCGTATGAAAAAAGCAAATTCGAGGCGGAAAAACTGGTACGGGAATGCGGAATCCCCTACACGATTTATCGTCCTTCGATCATTGTCGGGCGGCTTTCCGACGGCCTGATCCGCAAGCCTCTTGCCTTTTACCGGATCATGGAGTTTCTCGGAAAGTTCAAGAAACATTACTGCATCAAGCACGGAATCGCCCTCAACTCGCCGATCCAGATCAGTCTTCGCCTGGAATCGAAAATTTCCGACAAGATTTATTTTGTTCCGATCGATTATGTCCAGAAGGCGATTTCCACGATCTTCTTCAAACCGGTGAAAAACAAATGTTATCACATTACCGGGGAAAGCCCCGTTTCCACGAAAAACATTGAAAGGGCGATTGCCTCGGTTTTGAAAGTGAAAGGGCTTCAAGTTCAGGAAGTGGTCGAGAATCCCACCATGGATGAAAAACTCGTCCAGCGCATGATCGAGGACTTGATGCCTTACTTTGCTTCCCAGATCATTTTCGACAATACCCAAGTCAAGGCCGCCCTGGGCAAAGAGGCCCTTGCCTGGAAACAGGATCTGCCTTTCCTGAAACGCATGGCAACTTCCTTTTACAAGCAGACGGCTCCCGAACTCGTCGCAAAGTAAAATATTCCTGAAATGCGGGTGTTTCAATGCAGAAGGAAAACAAAAGTGTCAGCTACAGCTTCCAGAAAGTGGAGCATCCCAGGATGCTGGCCAACGACAGGGTGCTGGTGTGTCCTGTCTGCCGGGAGGTCCTGATGCGGGCGGACATTGAAGGGTTTTCCACGTGTCCCTTTTGCGCCTATAAGTTTGAAAGCTCCTATGAGCTGGAGGACTTCATCATGGAGCCGCTGGTGGACAACTGGGTCCGGCATCAGCCGGGATTTTCCTTTCAGGTTTTGTCGCCCGCGTCCCATAAGAGGAATGAATAAATTCCGTTTTCCGTATCCTGTCTTTTTTCCCGCGGCCGGATGTTTTGCGCCGTCGAATCCGTGAGAAGCATTTCGGGATCGAAGAGTTGGATGGATTATTTCCGCCGTTTCCCGGCAGGTATTTTCCGGATAAGACAAAGGCCGGAACCTGCTGCTGTTCCGGCCTTCCCTGGAAAAGTTCGTCGGGGGAACGAGTTACGATTTTGTTTTTGCCCGTTTCATCCGGGAGAAAGCCAATGCGCCGCCGCCGAGAAGCAGCGTAGCAAGGATTCCCGGGAGGGGCTGTCCCGTATGGTTGAAATTAGTATAGGCGATGTGGAAGGACAGGACTTTGCTGTCCCATTTCTGGTTCCCGAAACTGAACAGGACGCTGCCGTCTTTGGAAAGGCTGTCATTGAAATAGTTCGTTCCGTTCTGGTTGAGGGCGCTGACGGAATAGAGCGTCGGATTGTTCTTGCCGCTTTTCAACCAGAATCCGACCTTGTCGCCGGATTTCAGTTCAACCGTGCTTACCGTGGTATTCGGCTTGACACTCAACTCCTGGGAAGAGAGAATGTTTCCCTGGGAGTCAAGAGTGAAATATCCGAAAGAGGAGACCTGTCCGAATTTGCTTCCGGGCGAATTGTATGAAATGTTCAAAACAGAGTTTTGAAGGATTTCAAGATAGCCGGCATCGTTGGTTTTGAATGTTTCGTTGCTGAAGTCATACTGAAACGAACCAAAAGCGGTGGCCGTGCAAATCATTGCACCCAGTGAAAGAATGTACTTTGCCATTTTCATGATTTCCCTCGTTCTTGTTTGTGCATTTCAGCCCATCATCGGACTTTGAAAAAGTTCTCTTCTTCTATAATATAGTTGAAAAATATGAACTTACAAATTTTTTTGAAAAAAAATTATGATTGCCCTTCTTCCGGTTTTTTCCGGTCTCCTTCCACAACGGTGGAAGCGATGACCGTGCAGTCCACATCATAGACAGTCTCGTCAGGGGAGGAGGACCCGACGCGAGGCGTCTGCCCGGAGGCCTGTTCCGGACTCTGTGATGTTGTAAAGGTTTGTACATGAACCTCCCGTGCCAGCCTTCCCGTCATGCTGGTGATCAGCAGCATGACGGGAATGAAAATGAAGACAAAAACAAGGAACACGGGCGTCAACAATAAAAATAAAAGAAACCGCAAAAGATACGACATAATTCCCCTCCCGTTTTTTCGCAATCACCTCTTTTTTTTCAGACGAAAACTCTCTCCGCAATATTTTTTCCCGCTTCCTTCCGGCTGCGTTCATGTCTGCGGACGCGGTGTTTTTCCTGCGCCGGAGCCGGGGACGGAAGCGAATCTTCGAAATCGTCCATGTGCCAGAGAACATTGTTCTGGATGATCGCCAGTTCGCGGGCATGCGGATACCCGGGATGTGAAAACAGCCGCTTGAGATTCCGGTTTTTCAGACGTTCCTGAAGGGAAAGCGTCCGGATGGCGGCGGAAGACGCGCGGCGGGTCAGGGCGGCGGGCGCCAGGACCGTATGAAGGAGATCCCACAACTCCTCATGAATATCCGGCAGGAAATGCCAGAGTCCGCCCGGTTCGTTCGCGCCGATGATCTTTTCCGCAAATGGAAGCGTGAATATGGACATGGCCAGCGAAATGCTGTCCCGGTACAATCTGCACCGGACCCGGCGGTTGCGCTCCTCCAGCAGGGCGAGCATGTAGTTGCAGGCGGGAGTATCCCACTGCTGCTCGATGAACGGCAGGAACTTTTTGAGGAACTTGTATTCGTGAAATGCGCGGAGAATCCGGTGTCCGTAGGGATTCTTGAGGATCTTCTCCAGTTCGAGCGTGAGACGCGAGCCGGAGGCGTGGTCGATGAAATCCATGCAGTCCGCAACCGCTTTCCCGGTTTCCTCTTCCAGCTTGAAGCCGTATTGTCCGACCAGTTTCAGGGCGCGGAGGATCCGGACCGGGTCCTCTTCGAAGCGGAGGGCCGGGTTCCCGATGGAACGCACGCAGTTGTTCTGGATGTCGTGGAGCCCCATGCCGGTATAGTCCAGAATCCGGGCGTTGACGGGATCGTAAAAGAGGGCGTTGACGGTGAAATCGCGCCGCCAGGCGTCTTCCCGGGCGGTCCCGAATTCGTTGTCCTGGAAGATCATGTTTTCGGGGGCTTCCTTTCCGGGGCGGCGGAGTTCCTGCTGCGGCTGCGGACATTTGCGGAACGTGCTGATTTCGACGATGTCGCCGTGGTGGAAAAGGTGGACAAGCCGGAAGCGTTTGCCGATGATGATGGTCCGGCGGTCGCGGAAGACCTTGCGGATCTGCTCCGGCGTGGCGGACGTGGAGATGTCGTAGTCCTTGGGAATGCGGTCCAGCAGAAGATCGCGGACGGCGCCTCCGACGATGTAGGCGTCGAACCCGGCTTGCTGGAGCTGTGCAATGATATCGGTGATATAAGGCAGGATTTTTTCTTTGATTTGCATGATATTCAATACAGATAAGGTTTTTGGAGAACCGTGTCGACGCCGTCGAGGGCGGGATCCCGTTCCGGATAGTCGGCGTTATAGTGGAGACCGCGGCTTTCGTGCCGGAGCATGGCCGAGTCGATGATCAGTTCGGCGATCGTCGCGATGTTCCGCAGTTCGACCAGATCGCTGGTGATGTGGAAATCCCAGTAATATTTTTCGATTTCGCTCTGGATGTTCTTGATCCGGCGCTTGGCGCGTTCGAGACGCTTGTTCGTGCGCACGATCCCGACATAGTCCCACATGAAGCGGCGGATTTCGTCCCAGTTGTGGGAGATGACCACCAGTTCGTCCGAGTCGGTGGCGTTTCCGGTCGTCCACGGCGGAATGACGAACAGGGGACGCGCTTTCCGGATGCTTTCGAGGCGGTCGTGAATATGCTGTGCGGCAAGGTTCGGCACGACGATGGTTTCCAGCAGACTGTTGCTGGCGAGACGGTTCGCCCCGTGAAGCCCGGTGCATGCGGTCTCCCCGACGGCATACAACCCCTGGATTCCGGTATATCCGGCGGTGTCCGTCTGGACGCCTCCGCAACTGAAATGCGCACCCGGCACCACGGGGATGGGCGTCCTGGCGATATTGATCCCGAGTTCATTGCACTGGGCGAAAATCCGGGGGAAGCGCCTGCGCAGAAACGCCTCGCTCTTATGGGTCATGTCCAGATAGGCGCAGGGCTGGCCGGTCCGCTTGAGTTCGCTGTCGATGGCCCGCGCCACGACGTCGCGGGGGGCCAGGCTCTTCATTTCGTGGTAGTTCTGCATGAATTCGGTGTATTCGTTCTTGCGGTACTGCATTTTCAGCGTGCCGCCTTCGCCGCGGAGCGCCTCGCTGATGAGGAAATTCTTCACCTTCGGGTGATAGAGCAGGGTGGGATGAAACTGGAAGAACTCCATGTTGGCGATCCTGGCATAGGCGCGGTATCCCATGGCGACCCCGCCGCCGCAGGCGACGTCCGAGTTACAGGTGCAGAGATACACTTTTCCACAGCCGCCGGTGGCGATGGAGGTGGTGTAGGCGGCGAAGGTTTTGACCATTCCGCTGTTGATGTCGAGCACATAGGCGCCGAGACAGATGTCGTTGTCGATGCCGCGCCCGAGGCGGGCCTTGGTGATGAGGTCGACGGCGATATGGTTCTCGAAAATATGGATGCGGGGTTCTTTCCGGCATGCCGCGATCAGGGAGCGTTCGACCTCTTCCCCGGTGATGTCGCCGGAATGGAGGATGCGGCGCTTGAGGTGTCCGCCCTCGCGGGCAAGGTCGAATTCATCCCGGCGGGATTCCTGGGTGTCCCCGAGTTCCCCGCGGGTGGTGAAGTGGGTTCCGATCTTTTGGGTCAGCCACCGGATGCGTTCGGGACCGGCCTCGATGATGCGTCTGGCGTTTTCCTCGTTGCAGAGGTGCGCTCCCGCGTTGAGGGTGTCCGCAAGATGCTCGTCGAAGCTGTCGGCGCTGTCCATGACGCAGGCGATTCCGCCCTGTGCGAGCTTGCTGTTGCAGTCGTCGATGTTTCCTTTGGTGACAATGGCGATTTCACCGGTGCATTTTTCGGCAAGCGTGAGAGCGCTGGAAAGCCCGGCCAGTCCGCTGCCGATGATGAGATGGTCAAAAAATATTTCTTGTGTCGATGCCATTTTTCCGCGCCTTTTTTCATTTGCGGGTTTTCAAAATACCACTTGAGCGAGTAAATTACATGCAGTTTTGTCATTTTGCGAATTTTTCCGGCAACTTTCACGGGACTTTTTTATGAATAGCGACAGTTTGCAGTCAAAAGACCGGGAAGCGAGGATTCTTGCCTTTGCTTCCGGACGCATGCGGATCGTTCTGGAAATTCTTGCGGCCGCGCTTTCCGGCGCGCTGTACGCCGCGATTTTCGCCGGAACCGGCTGGCATTGGTACGCCTGGTTCGGAATGGTTCCGCTGTACTGCCTGATTGCCGGGAGAAATGCGAAGAAGGCTTTCTGGTATTCGTATGTGTGGGGATATTTCTGGAGTCTTTTCTCCTTCCTGTGGCTGCGCGAGATCTTTTTTCCCATCCCGTTCGTGTTCGCGTTCCTGCTGGGATTGTTTCCGGCGCTCTGGGGCGTGACGGTGCCGTTCCTTTTCAGGAACTTCCTGATTCCTCCGGAAGTCCGTCTCAAGGGAGCCGGGGCGCTTGCCTCGTGGCGGAGCGGAAATCCGTTCAAGGAGATTGCGTTCTGCATGGCGCTGGCGGGCTTGTGGTGTGTGACCGAGTGGCTCCGTTCCTGGATCTTCACCGGACTGCCCTGGAATCTGGTCGGCTCCAGCCAGTGGAAGTTCAACGCCCTCATCCAGATCTGTGAATACACCGGTGTCTACGGCGTCAGCTTCCTGGCGGGGATGGTCAATTTTTCCCTGGGAGTATTTCTGCAGCAGCTTTTTTCAGGGACGGACAAAAACCGGCGTCCGGTCCGCATCTATTCGCTGATCTTCTCCTTTGCGCTGATCCAGCTTGTGATATTCGGCTGCATGAAAAACGTGATCGGGATTATCGTCAGAACCCCTGAAAATTCCACGCTCCGGGTCGGCGTGGTCCAGCCGAACTTGTCCCAGCGCCGGAGCGGCGGGGTGGAGCGCACCCGCGAGGCGATCGACGTCTGCGTTTCCCTTTCCGAAAAACTGATGGAAAATTACGGGAAGGGAAAGGCGACCGATCCGCCCGCGCTTCTGGTCTGGCCGGAAAGCTCGGTGCCTGTGCCGTACAATGCGGACGCCCCGCTGTCGGAACGCTACCGGAACGAGGTGAAACGCCTGAACGAAACCTACCGGATTCCGCTTCTGATCGGAAGCCTCTATCTGGACTGGAACCAGAAAAATCCAGAACAGGTCGATGTATACAACTCCGCGCTGTTCATCCGGAGCGGGGGGGATGTGGAGGACCTTTACAGCAAGGTCCATATCGTTCCGTTCGGGGAATATGTTCCGTACGGAGAGACTTTTCCGTGGCTGAACCGGCTGGTGGGAATGGGACGCAACCTCTCGCGGGGCAAACAGTTCCGTCCGCTGGAAATCGCTCCGGGCGTCCGCGCCGGGATCGCCATCTGCTACGAGGATGTCTTCGCCTACATTTCCCGTGCGCACGCCCTCAACGGGGCGAACCTTCTGCTGGTGGTGACCAACGACGCCTGGTACCCGACCAGCGACGAACCCATCCAGCACTTCGCCAACTCCGTGTTCCGCACCGTGGAAACGCGCCTGCCCATGCTCCGCTGCGGCAATTCCAACTACAGCGTGGTGATCGATTCGACCGGGCGGGTCTCCGATTCGATCCGCAAAGGGGAACCCGGCTGGACCGGGCGGCAGAGCGGAACGCTGTACGTCCACTACAATCCGAACCCGAAGCCCACCTTCTACACTCTCTACGGCGACGTGTTCATCGGCTTCTGTTCCGCATTTGCCCTGCTGATCTTCGCGGCGGCCGTGATGAACTGGAAAATCTACAAATCCGCCTTCCTGGACGCTTTTGAAAAAACACCCGCCGGAAAGAATCCGTAAACTTTGCGGCGGACGTTTGAATTCATGAATCAATACTGGATGTCCGGAAGGACGGGATCGTAGCGGGGATGCTCCACTTTGGGAACCCGCATACCGCCCGTCCGGTAGATGACGGGCGGCGCATCGCATTCGAAATTCAGCACGGGACAGAACTTCTTCCCGAGTGATCCGGGAAGCTGGACGACGACGCGCTCTCCCTCCTGACGGAAGTTCAGGTCTCCGACATTTTTGACTGTGATGCGCCGGACGTGGGTCTTCAGTCCGGTGAGCGTGTAGACCGGACCCGGCCAGTAGGCCATCGTCAGGAAAAGGCGGTTCCCGGAGGCGGTGAACGTGCCCTGGTGATCCCAGTCGCCCCGGTCGCCCGGTCGGGGCAGAATTGGGCTGAACGGCAGGGGGGCGCAGTCGGCAACCGCTTCCTCTCCGCCCTCCCGGAGCCACTGTCCGACCGTCCGGATGATTTTTACGGATTCCTCCGGAATGGAGCCGTCGCCGCGCGGTCCGATGTTCAACAGAATATTGCCCCGGCCGGAGGCCGCCGTCAGGAGCATTTTCACCACATTCAGAGGGGATTTCCAGTTGGAATCTCCCGCATGGAAACCCCAGTGGTCGTTGAGGGTGAGGCAAGCCTCCCACGGCCGCCACGGGTTCGGCGCGGTCAGGTGCTGTTCCGGGGTGCCGAAATCGCCGGGCAGACCGTTGCGTCCGTTGAACAGCAGATGAGGCTGAATGGCACGCATCGCGGCGTTCATTTTTTCCGCCTGCCAACCGTCCCGGTTGAAGGGCCACCAGCCGTCATACCAGAGGATGTCGATCGGGTTGAACTTTTCGACCAGTTCGGCCAGGCGCGCGAACGTGTTCCGGAGGAAGACCTCGTAGTCCGCCGGATTTTCCAGCGCATCCACGGCGTCGGGACGGTCGTGCCAGTTGTTGAGGCTGTGATACAGGCCGGTCTTGAGACCGTGTTTCCGGGCGGACTGCACGATTTCCGCCGTCAGGTCACGCCCGCAGACGTGAAACGAGTTGAAGTCCGTCCACTTTGTGTCGTAGAGTCGGAACCCTTCGTGATGCATGGTGGTGAACACAATGTATTTCATGCCGCCCGCGACGGCCAGCCCGCAGATCTCGTCGGCGTTGAAGCGGTCCGGGTGGAAGTCCTTGGCGGTTTCATCGATTTCCGGGGGCGGAATCTGTTCCCGGTTCATGGTCCATTCGCCGCGGGCAAGCCGGCTGAAAAGACCGTAGTGGACGAACATTCCGTAGCGCAGTTTTGTGAAGTCAGTGAGGGTCATGGTTTTTCCTGTCAGGATTGGAGTCCGATTCCGACGTTCAGAATATGTTCGATCAGGGGAGCCGGGTCCTCCAGACCGTGGGGATGGTGGCCTCCCGGATGACGGAACACCTTGAGGTTGTTTCCGCCCAGCCCGCGATAATTCTTTTCGAGGACATCGACATTTTCCGGGGAGGGCACCACGGTGTCGTCGGTTCCGGCCGTGTGGACGAGGGGGATTCCGGCCTTGATGAACGGACGGAGGTTGTCTACCGGATTTCCGGGCCACGCGAGAGCTTCCGCCTCGCTTTTGAACTCATAATCCCGGATCAGCTTGTCCCAGTCGTTCTTGCTGCCGATGCCGGTTCCGCGCCCGGCGGGCCAGCTCTTGAAGTCGCAGACGGCATTGTCGCCGTAGACGCATGCGAGCTTGTCGAGGTTCCGGGCTCCCCAGTTGTAGATGTAAAGACCGCCCCGGCTGAGTCCGAGCAGAATCGCGTGCTGCGCGAAACCGTAATTTTCATGCAGTTCCCGGTAGAACACGTCGAAATGCTTCATGGCATTCGGACAGCCGAAGGTGTTCCCGACGCTCATGAAGGCCAGATAGAAGCCGCGCGCGAGCATTTCCAGTTCGAATCCCGGGAACGCTTCAAAGAATTCCGCTTTCCAGACCCACGGTTTGCCGGGGCGCGGCGTTTTGGGTTCGACGATCTTGCATTTGCATCCGTCGAGTTCAAAATCGTGCATTCTGAAACCGTGATAATCCGATACGGCGCCGAGCTTGTCCAATGACTTTCTGTTCCTTTTCACGTTTCTTTCCTTCCATATCTATCTTGCATATCGGGATCATTCGATGAAATCCGGGGGGCCGGATTCCATAATATACGATTGTCCGGACATGATTGCAAATTCAGGTTTTCCGTCGGAACCATTTCGGAATTCCTTCGGCCCGCATCCGGGCGACCTTTTCCTGCCTCAAACGAAGGATTTCCTCCCTTGTCCGGGAGAGGTCCGGGTCGGAGTAGGGGACTCCGGCGGTGGAGCGGGTCGCAATCAGGAGATCCTTTTCGGACAGTGCTTCCAGATGGGATTGCGGACAAAGGGCCGCCACGGTTCCCCCGCGCCTCCGTCCGAACGGTTTGCTTTCATGGATGGAAAATCCGTTTTCCAGCAGGGCGCCGAACAGCGGATAAGCGGAGGAATATGTGGCCAGAAGCGCGTCCGGCTTCATCCGCTGTTTCAGCGCGGCGAGGAATTCAAACGTCCAGAGTTCGGGATTGGTCTCCGGCGAAAAGCCGTCCAGAAAAACCGCATCGAACGAAAGGTCCGCGGGAAGTGTCTTCCGGGCGTCTCCCGGACGCAGTTCGAGGCGGAAACGGTCGGTTTCGTAGACGGAATGTTCCGTGACGGAGTCCAGCAGGGCGCGGTCCGGATGCTCCGGCAGCTGATGCGCCGCTTTCAGCACTGCCGGGTCCGCTTCCAGCGAGATGACCGACAAGCTCCCCCGGGGAATTTCGCGGACCAGCCGCGCCAGCGCGGATGCGTTGAACCCCATCCCGAAACCGATGTCGAGAACCCGCAGGGATTCTCCTTGCGCGAGGCGTTCCGGGAGGCGGCACGGTTCGATGTATTTCCGGACGGACTCGGTGAGCGCGCCCGCCGTGGAGTGGAAATACTGCCGGTAGCCGGGATGATACAGCGTGTAGGAGCCGTCCGCGGTCCGGGGGGCGAACTCGAAGGGGGTGTCCGCGGTCCGGGTCTGGAAAAACCGGAGGAACATCTCGCGGAATTGTCCTTTTTTCATCCACCAGCGGGGCGCGATGATTTCCTCGGGAGCGGCGTCGGCGCTCAGGCGCATGACTGCGACCTCTTCCGGCAGGCGTTCGAGAAAGAGCGCGAGTTCCTGCGCATATTCGTATTCATTCAGAGGCCGGACAAGCCCGTCGTGGAGCATTTTCGCCATCGGCGTGCCGCGGAGGACCAGAAGATGGTGGAGTTTGACCGCTGAAAACGGGAGTTTGGCGAGTTCATCGGCCGTGCGGAGAAAATCGGTGCGGGTTTCGCCGGGAAGTCCGAGGATCACGTGGGCGGCGCAGCGGATGTTGCATTTGTCAAGACGGTTTACGGCGTTCCGGACGTCGGCGAAAATGTGTCCGCGCCGAATCCGTTTCAGCGTTTCGTCATTCGCGGTCTGAACCCCGAGCTCGATCCACAGTTCATATCGATGGTTCAACTCGGTGAGATAGTCGAGACATTCGGGGTCAAGACAGTCCGGGCGGGTGGCGATCACCAGCGCCTGGTAATCCGCCGTTTTCAGCGCTTCCGAATAGAGCGAGCGAAGGGTTTTCACATCCGCATACGTGTTGGTGTAGGCTTGGAAGTAAGCCAGATACGGACCGTCCGAACCATAGCGTTCCCGGAGATATTCTTTTCCGCGTTCCGCCTGTTCCGCGAGGCTCATCCCGGACGCCAGATGCCGGGCCGCCGAACCGTCCGCGGCGCAGAAGGCGCAGGGACCGGAACCGTCGGCGCGGTTGGGACACGACAGCCCGAGATCGAACGCAATCCGGTGCAGGGGTGTTCCGAACCGTTCCGCAAGAAGATCGCCGAAAAAGCGAATCCGCTTCATTCCTGTGCCGGCAGAAGCTTCTGTGTGGCGTGGAGGCGTTCAATGGCGGGCGCGGCGCCGTCTTCGGCACGGAAAACGGAAGTCCCCGCCACAAGCATGTTCGCACCCGCGGCGACGACCAGCTTCGCGGTTTCGCCGTCGATGCCGCCGTCCACCTCGATGTGGATTCTCGGGTTGGTCTCATTGGCCATCCGGCGGAGTTCCGCGATTTTCGGAACCATGTCCGCCATGAAGGACTGTCCGCCGAACCCGGGTTCGACCGACATGACCAGCACCAGATCGACTTTGTCGAGGACTTTGGCCAGGGCGGAGGCCGGGGTCCTGGGCCTGAGGGAGACGCCGACGGAGGCGCCCGCGTCGCGGATGGCGGCGATCACGGCCAGCGGGTCATTGCCGGATTCGATGTGGAAGGTGATGTGGTCGGAGCCCGCCGCCACGAACGGCTTGACGTATTGGATGGGATCGGTGAGCATCAGATGCGTGTCGAACGGCAGGGAGGAGTGCTTCCGGATGGCGGCGATGACCGGCGGCCCCATGGTCAGATTGGGCACGAAATGCCCGTCCATGATATCCAGATGGAGCAGATCGGCTCCGGCTTCTTCAATCCGCTGGATTTCCTCGGCCAGTCTGGAGAAGTCGGCGGCCAGCAGGGAGGGCGCCACAAGGATTCTGCGGGAATCGAATTCAGACAGCAGTTTTTTCATTTTTGTTTTCTTCTTTGGGTTGATATGTACGGTTGCAGTCCAGCCAGCGGCGGTGAGCCCAGAGCCACTGGTCCGGATACTGACGGAGAATTTTTTCGATCATGCCGGTGTAAAGCCGGGTGATTGCCTGGATGTCGGCCTCCTTGTCGCCGGTCGGAGTGTATTGAAGCGGTCCGTATCCGGTGAGCTTGAAGTGGAAATCGTCGTCCACCCGGACCACGACCAGGCAGAAGATCGGGACTTTGGTTTTCAAATGGAGCAGGGCGGGCGTCATGTGAGCCCGGGCGGGATGTCCGCAGAAAGTGACTTCGACCCCTTCCTTGCTGGAAGCGTGCTGGTCGGAAACGATCGCGATGGACTGATGGGCGTTGAGCGCGGCCAGCAGAGGACGGATTCCCTTTTCCTTGGAGACGGTCGTATGTCCGTGCGTGCCGCGGCGGGAATAGAAGAAATTGCCGATCAGTTCATTTTCCAGCGGACGCATGATGGAGCAGAGCGGAATCTGCGTGATC
>MWCA01000092.1 GCA_002069785.1 Lentisphaerae bacterium ADurb.Bin242
CACCGCATCCTCTCCGGAGACATCCCCGCCAAGCTGACCGATGCCGCGCTCCGCAATCCCATACCGGAACTTTGGCGAGAGCAGGAGGAGAGGTTTTTGTGAAAAATTATTCCATTCAGCTTTGTTAGAAAATGGGTACAACACGATCCTTATTTTTGCCTCTTCACCAGAATTTATGGGCGAACTCCGGTTCCGGCAGTTCCCCAAGCTGGTGATATAAGCACACTTTTGCAATTTTGAGCGTACGAAAACCGAATGATTTTCTGATGGTCAGATTTATTTTCCGGTTCAACCCCTCAACGATCCCGCTGTTGAATTGCTTTTTTGCCCTGAAATAATTCAATATCAAAGGTCGATGAACGGTCAGCATTCTCGCAAGGTCTTTCATTGGTTCAATCCGACTGAAAGTTGCGGAATGACACCACTGTTCAAGAAACTTCCCCGCCCATATCGGCGAACGATATTCCCAAAACTTCTGAAATTGTTCTCGTAACAGGTATGCCTTTACCGTTCGCAGATTCATCTTCAATAACTCATTGAGTTTGAAGCCTTGTTTTTCAGTCAAGTTTTCCCGGCGTTTCAGAAAACACCAACGACTTTTTGCGAGAAGTGGCGGTTGCTTCGTTTGACGCAGACGTTTTGCCTCGTCTGCCCGAACTTTATCGAGAGCTTTTCCGAATTTTTGCATGATATGAAATCGGTCAAGCACGTTGATCGCTTGCGGCAAATGTTTGGCGATGACCTTCAAATACGGCTTCCACATATCAGAGCAGATCACTCTGATTTGAGCAGAGAAATCTGCTTTCAGCATTTTTATATCAGCAAAAAACGATGACATGGTTCCTTGCGTTCGATTTTCTCCGATCCAAAGCAATCGGCGTGCTCCGGGATCAATTTGGTAGACCAGCGTCAAATAGTTGTGTCCTTTATGCCATGCGATTTCATCGACTCCCAACGCCGTTACGAAATCTATTTTTCGATGTGTTAGCCCGTAATCCACCACCCATTCGACAGCGGCGCAGACCGTTTGCCAGGAGGTATGAAAATGTTCCGCCACGCTCTTCCATGAAAGTTCTTTTGCCCAAGAAGCAAGGAACGCGGCGTAATGATTGGTGAAATGATTTTTTCCATCGTTCCACGGAACTTTCTCAACCACAACACGCTGACAGCGCGAACAACTGACCCGGCGCATCGCATAGCGAAAGAAAACGCGCAGTCCCCACATCGGAACGAACTTAAACAGCCGTTCCGGTAATGTGTCATAACCGGGCGATGCTGTTCCGCAGATGCTGCAAACAGGCTTGCTGTTAGTTCGAGCTTTGATTTCCACGATGATGGAATCTTTCTTTTCGTTAAATTCCGATTTTCCGATGCAAAAGCATTTGAAATTCAGACCGCTGTTGAGTATAGTTTTCAGGCGCATGGTTCCTCGTAATACATTGTTTGGCGACAAAATATTACGCCATGCGCTATTTTTATGCAATGGTTCGGATGTATTTCATGCCGACTTACCCACAAATTCCAGTGAAGACCCTCATTTTTTTGTTTTACTCTCCAGTGCCAGAGAAACTCAAACCACGGATGATACGGGAATTGGCGCCGAGCACGGATATTCGCTCCCGGTTTCAATTACGACTTACAATGTCCTGGCGTGAACTTTTTCGAATAATTCGCAATTTCCGGTCTTGTTACAACGAACCCGGGAACAGATTCATTCGTTCCCGGGTTATTGTTCAGTCGGCCTTTTCGAGTTCGCTCAACCGTTGCTGAACCGCGTCCAGTTGGGTTTTCAGCGCCTCGGCCCGGTTTTTCAGCAGCGTTTGTTCCGCTTCTCCGCCGGAACGTCCGGTTAGTCCGAACCACGGGGTTGTCGCCCGGCCGAAGCCAAGCCCAAGCCCGCGACCGAATCCACGGCCAAGTCCGCGACCAAATCCACCGCAGAATCCCGCACCCCGGTTCACGAATCCGGGAGTTCCAAACCCGGCGCAGTAACCCGCGCCCCGACCACTCATCGATCCCATTCCGGCGGGACCCGTTCCATCACCTCTCGGCATGGCACACCTCCTTGTGTGTTGGTTGTTTATTTGTCCCGTTATACAGGGGAAAAATTATCCAACTTTGGTGAATATATATTGCTCACCAATTTCTCCAATTATGTAAAAATGTTTGCAGAATGGAACAATGTTTCTGTAGTAGGTTCCGATCGTTCCATGCAATCAAAGCCGTTTTCATTGATCCACCTATTCTTGTTCTCTGATTTATCTATAGCAACAAGCGTGCCAGGCTTTTTGGCGCAAGCGTAATGCATTGATTGGGAAGATTTTGAGAGTAAAACAAGTCAACGGGATAGCGAATATGACTGTCTCTTTGCAATCCGGCGGAAACGGACGCGATGCAAAAATGCAATGTTTCTTTTCAGGAGCGGGATTCTTTTTTCGAAAGAAACTCGATCCCCAGCGTTTTCATTTTCCGGAAAAGCGTGGCCGGGTGAATGCCGAGTTCGCGCGCGGTGTTGACGCGACTGTAATGATTCTTCTTCAGCGCATTGACAATCATCTGCTTCTCCGTCAGCCGGAGCGCGGCTTGAACTCCGGAGTGTTCGGGAACCGCAATGGCGGCGGGAGGCCCGCCGAACGGATAGAGGTCCTCGGGCAAATGGCACGGTTTGATATACTGGTCCGGGCAGACCACGAATGCGCGTTCAATTACATTCTCCAATTCCCGGACATTCCCCGGCCAGTCGTGCGACATCAGCACCGATTGCGCTTCCGGGGAAACTCCGGCAATGTCGCGCCGCTGCTCTTTGTTAAAACGGTGGATGAAGTGTTCCACCAGCAACGGAATGTCTTCCTTGCGCTGGGAAAGATTCGGAATTTCGATGCGCACCACGTTGATCCGGTAAAACAGGTCTTCCCTGAATTTGCCTTCCTTCACCATGACGTGCAAATCGCGGTTGGTCGCTGCGATTATCCTGGCGTCGGTGGTTTCCGATTTGGTCCCTCCCAGCGGCTCATAGGTGTGCTCCTGCAGCACCCGGAGCAACCGGACTTGCATGGCCGGAGAGATCTCGCCGATTTCGTCAAGAAAGAGGGTTCCGCCGCGGGCCAGGGCGAACCTTCCCGGCTTGTCCTGCGCTGCGCCGGTGAAAGCGCCTTTTTTGTAGCCGAAGAGTTCCGACTCCAGCAGCGTATCCGGCAGCGCTCCGCAGTTGATCGCGATGAAAGGCCGGTCGGCGCGCGGACCCATCCCGTGAATCGCGCGGGCGAGAAGCTCCTTGCCGGTTCCGGTGTCGCCCTGGATCAGAACATTGCTGGCGCTGGCGGAAACCGCGTGTACCAAGTCGAACACCTTTCGCATCGACGGACTGCGGCTGACGAATTCCCCGATCTGGACCCGGCCTTCCAGTTTTTTCTTGAGCTCCTCGACTTCGCTCAGGTCGCGGAATGTCTCCGCGCCGCCGATGATTTGACCGTCGGCGGTTCTGAGCACCGCGGTGGAAACGCTGATCGGGCGCTGGTTGCCGTCGGCGTCGATCACATAGCAGACGCGATTGATGATGGGCTCTCCGGAGGCGAGCGTCTGTCGCAATGCGCACGAGGTCTGGCACATGTTCGAGCGGAAAATTTCCGTGCAAAGCCTTCCGATGGCCTCCTTGCGCGGGATGCCCAGGATTTCTTCCGCCGCGCGGTTGAACGAGGTGACCCGCCAATCCATGTTAACGGTGAACACCCCGTCGGAAATGCTTTCCAGCACGGCTTCGAACGGGACTGTCGAAAGGAGATCCGGCGGGGTTAATATTTCCGGTCGCTGTTTCGCCATAAGTTTCTCATTTCAGCGCTTTGGCCCCCGAGTAAACTTCGCGGGGAATGATTACGGCGGCGGCGTGTCCGGGGTGTTGTTTCGGATTCCATTCTTTCATGAAGTCGAAGAATATCCCGCTGTCGTGATATTCAATCCCGCCCTTGATCTGATACGCCTTGCCCGCGTCGGTGATGAACAGCACCGCGCCGGAGGAACCGTTGCGGATGTTCTCGCGGGTTTTGCAGAAATAATTATCGGCGATTACAATCCGGCTGTTTTCGTACAACCCCACGCAAGTGGCATAAACACTGTTGGGCGTCCCGTCCGGAGCCACGGTGGTGAATATCACCGCTTCAGCGCGGCTCCCCCACGCCAGCAAGACTTCTTCCGGCAGCAAATCCATAAAATTTTTCTCCATGTCGTCAATCCATTACATTATACATTGGTTTACGGAAAATTGCAAATCAGAAACGCCGTGTTTCAAAAACGCAGATCGCGTTCATGATTTTCGGTCCTGACCAATCTTGCCTCGACTTCGCCATACATATCCGGGACGTGTTCCCGCACCCATGCCAGGTATTTGGGGATGATTTCGGATTCCCCGATTTTGCGCACCTCCGGTGAGGCGTAATCGTCCAAGTATTCCCGAAATGTCAGCATCCCGTTGGCGATGCAGAACCGGTTGACCGTCGCATGTTTGGCCAGCGGCATAAACGCCGCTCCGGTTCTCCCCTGACGATATCCGGCGGTACAGAACGATGGCAGGTGTCCGGCCTTGCATAGTCCGAGAATGAATTCGTCGAGACTGCGGGAATCCTTGACCATGAACTGTTCCCGATGCTCCAGGTGTTCCTTTGCCATCCGCGAATAGCCGCCGATCCCGATTCTCGTGCCCGCGTCCATCTGGGAAACGCCGCCCTTGACGATCATTTCGTGCCGTAACTCCGGAGCCTCGCGCGCGGTGAGAATCGAACCGGTATACGGACACATCAGCCGGATGACGGCAACGATTTTTTTGAAATCCTCGTCACCGACCAGATAGCGCGACCGCACCGAAAGCGGAGAATTCTCGGCATAAACCATGCGCGGATAGGAGATCGTGTGCGGCCCGATTCCGAATTCCTTCTCCAGCGACATGGCGTGATACAAAAGCCCCATCACCTCGAAACGCCAGTCATACAGGCCGAAAAGGACGCCGATCGCCACATCGTCGATTCCGCCCTCGAATGCCCGGTGCAACCCGAACTGCCGCCATCGGTAAGCACCCTTCAGGCTGTTGGCGGGATGGACTTTACGATAGGTTTCCCGGTGGTAGGTCTCCTGAAAGATCTGATAGGTTCCGATTCCGGCCTGCTTGATCTTCCGGTATTCCTCGACGAACATCGGAGCGGCGTTCACGTTACAGCGCCGGATCTCGCCGCCGTCCCCGACCCGCACCGAGTAAATCTGCTCGATGGTCCGGCAGATGTAATCGGCGTCGCTTTCGGGGTGTTCTCCGTATACGGCAATGAGCCTCTTGTGTCCGGTGTTCACCAGGGCCCGGACTTCAGCTTCAACCTCGGCACGGTTCAATGCCCGCCGTTCGATGCTTTCATTGGACGCGCGGAATCCGCAATACGCGCAATTGTTCACGCACGAGCTGGAAAGATACAGCGGGGCGAACAGCACGATCCGGTCGCCGTATACCGTCTGCTTGATCCGGTTGGCGGTGGCGAAGACCTCCTCCCACAGCTCGGGATCCCGAGCGTTGAGCAACGCGGCGACGTCTTCCGGCGGCAGCATCTGCCCGGTCGAGGCATTGTCCCGCGCCTTGGCAACGATATCCCGGAACCGCTCCGCCGAAGGCGCGGGACGGTTCAGGTGCGACCATATCGCCGGTTCATCGATGAAGTCATCCCAGGGGCAGTGCTCCTCCCATTCCCCGATTCGCCGCAGCCGTTCGTTCTTCCACTCCTGCTCATTGGCATTCAACATAATTCACATTCAATCCTTTTCCGATTCCGTCATATCGTGATTTTCATGCCGGCATATCCGGTCCGAACCGTGTCGCCGAGCCGGGAACGCATGAAATCGATCGCGTTGTCCCCGGTGCAATGACAGGGGATGATGAATTCCGGAGCCCACTCCCGTAACTTTTCCGCGGTAGCGGCCAGGCGTACTTCCGACGCATGGAGAAGATGCATCCCTCCTATTATTCCCCTGACTCGCTGTATCCGGCTGGTTTTGCGGATATATTCCACCGTGTTGACCAATCCCGAGTGGCAACATCCGAGCACGATCACCAGTCCGGACGGCGTTTCCAGCCACAGGGACTGATCGTCGCGAATCCGATCCGGTTCGTTCCCGGCGGAATCCAGAAAAAACGGCCCGCCGGTATCCTCGAACGGCGTCAGGCGCGGAATTTCTCCGGTAATCCCGATTCCGGAGGCAATCCAGCAAGTCCCCGTCACCGGATGCCGCAGTTCCGACGGGTGATGCAAAAGGGCTTTCCGGCAAGCCGGCGGCATGGAAATCTCTTTTACCGGCTTTCCGGGGTGAAGGCTGAAGCGTGTGATCATCGCATCGGGATGATAATAGACCATCATCTCCGGATTGATCCGCAACAATTCGGCGACGCCGCCGGTATGGTCATAATGCCCGTGGCTCAGCACAAGCATTTGCGGTTCTGTCATGTCGATGCCCAGAATCGCCGCGTTGGAGAAAACGGCCTCGCTTTGCCCGATATCGAATACGATAGATTCACATCCGGCTTGAATCAAGAACGACAAGCCGTGTTCCGCGGTCAATCCGCGATCGGAAACATTGTCCGCGATAATTGTGATGACGGCTTTGTTCATGACAGGAAACTTCTCTCTTTCATTTCTCGCCTCCCGGCGCGAACAATGTGTTACCGGATTGCCAATTTTTCCGCCAGCAACCCGGCGGCAAGTTCGACGCACTCGCCGCAGGAGAGGCGTCCCAGTTTGCGGATTTCCCGGCACTTGTCGGAGCCGGCCTCCGCGATAAACCGCAGTCGGATCGACTCCTTCGCCTCCTCCTCGCGGATCAGCAACCCGGCGGCGTACAGCGCCCCGCAGCAGCCGTTTTCGGCACGGCCGCCGCCCAACTGCTTAGCGGCGGCAATCTGATCTTCATCCACACTCAAGTGTTCCTGAAACCCGCGCAAGACGCTTTGGGCGCAGTTGAGTTTTTCCTGCTTGTAAGCTTTCTTCGCTTTTACGACCGGCATGATACGGCTCCTTGTTTTTCAATTTTCGCCATTACGGAGGTTCCGGCATAAACTTTTTCGCCGACTTTGACCGTTATGGTCAGATATTCGTTCCGCGTCAGATAGAGTTCGGTCCGCGAACCGAATTTGATCATCCCGTACGGTCGGCCTTTCCGCAATTCCGTCCCCGGTTCCGCGCGACAGACAATCCGGCGGGCAATCGCGCCGGAAATCTGGCGCACGCCGATCGGAAGACGCATCTTGCCGAATTCCGCTTCTCCGACAATCAGCATCGATTCGTTTTCGCAAGTCGCATCCGGATGCCGGGCGTCGAGATATTTTCCCGGCTTGTACCGTTTCGCCTTTACCGTCATGTCCGTCGGAGCCCGGTTGAGGTGGACGTCGAGAACCGAAAGAAAGATTCCGATGCGCAGAATTTCGCTTCCTTCCGGGAAGCCCCATTCTTCGCCGTCGAGGATCCTGATATCGGCCACAACCCCGTCCGCCGGGGAAACGATGCTTGAATCGTCAGCCGGAATCTTGCGTTGCGGAGAACGGAAAAACGCGGCGAGGCACAGCCACGCGAACCCCGCCGCGACGGCGATGCTCCAACCGATCGCCGACTGGCATTTCATGCCGATCGCCACGCCTGCGGATATGATCAGCAGCGCAATGATTCCTCCTCCGCCCCATTCCCGGATTCCATATCTGGTCAATGTCATAAGCTCAACTCTTCATCATGAATTTTGCGGAAGCCCGTGCCACGGAACGCCCCTGCGTCACCAGTTCCGAGGTCAGCACATACAGCGGCCGCCTTTCCGTGGCCACCCGTGCCCGCAGTTCCAATTCGGCGGTGCAGGATACCGGATGGAGGTAGCGGACGTTCAACTCTCCGGTCACCGCCTCGATCCCCTGTTGCAGCAGGCAGTTGGTCATGGCCGAATCCAGCAGCGAGGCGATGACGCCCCCGTGCAGCAGCCCGTCGTATCCCTCCAGGAGGCGGCGGCCTTTGAAAACGGCGCGGACTTCGCCGTCTTCGGCGGCGGCGAACCGCAGTTTCAGCCCCCACGGATTTCGGTCGCCGCAGAGCAGGCAATGCGGATGATAGGTGTTCACTTCACCGTTCCCGATCAATGTTCGCAACTGTTGGTTCCGGTCATCAGAGTGCCGGCCAGAAACTCGGCGACCAGTTGTTCCGGAGTGTCGCCCATTGCTCCGGTGACGACGGCGATTCCGCTTTCGACGAACAGCTCCTGCGCCCGCTGTCCCATGCCGCCGGCGATAATCTGAGTAACACCCTTTTCCTCCAGCCACTTCGGCAACAGTCCGGGTTCATGCGGTGGCGGCGTAACCAGTGTTTTCCCGGTAACGATTCCCGCAGGGTCAACATCGATCAAGGCGAACTGCTCGCAATGTCCAAAATGCATGCAGAGGTTTCCGGCGGCGAGGGGAATTGCGATTTTCATAGCTTTACTTTCCTGGTTGGATGATCCGTTACTCTTATGTTTTTCCGACAACGCCAAGATCGGCGCGATAATCGACTCGAATGCCTTGGCGGTCGCCGTCTTGGAAAAATGATAGACAAACGGTTTTCCGCTGTCTCCGGCATTGCAGACCTGTGGGTCCAGCGGAATTTTTCCGAGCAGCCGCAAGCCGAATTTGTCTGCAAGCGCCTCGCCGGCCCCGGATTTGAAGATTTCCGTGATTTCGCCGCATTTCGGACAGACGAATCCGCTCATGTTTTCCACGATCCCCAGAACCGGCAGGTTCAGCTTCAGACAGAAATCGATTGATTTGCGGACGTCGGCGGCGGAAACCTCCTGCGGCGTCGTTACCACGATCGCCCCGTCAACATGGCCGATGAGCTGGCAGACCGACAGCGGTTCGTCCCCGGTTCCCGGCGGGGAGTCGATCACCAGATAGTCGAGTTCGCCCCATTCCACCTCGGTGAGGAACTGCTTGATCACCCCCATCTTCATCGGTCCACGCCAGATGACCGCATCGTCCTGTTCCCGGAGCAGGAACCCGATCGACATCACCTTCAATTCCCCGATCCGGACCGGAAGCATCTTGTCGTTCTTCGCCGCAAGCCGTTCTTCGGTCAGATTCAGCATCGTCGGAACGCTGGGCCCGTGAATGTCCACATCAAGGAGCCCGACTTTCTTCCCCGCCATGGAGAGCGCCACCGCGAGGTTCACCGCCACCGTACTTTTCCCGACGCCTCCTTTGCCGGACATCACCAGAATTTTGTGATGAATCCGATTCAGGCATTCCGACAGCATTCTTTTCTCGTCCTGTTCCGAACAGGCCCCGCCGCAGCCGGACCGTTCGCCATTGTTCACATCGTCTGACATATTTTCTCCCAGATTTCCACGATACTCTTCGCCGCCTCCGACCGGGCGTAATCGATCACCAGTTTCCCGTTGACCATGGCCTCGGTAAAGACCTTGTCATAGGGGATCCGGCCGACCGGTTGCGCTCCCGCTTTTGCGGCGTTGTCTTCGATCCGCACAGTCGCTTCCCGGTTCAGGTCCCATTTGTTGACGCATACCATCGCCGGAATTCCGAAGTGCCCGGCCAGCTTCAGCACCCGTTCCAGGTCGTGTTCCCCGGATACCGTCGGTTCAGTGACCACCAGCACCGCCGACGCGCCGCCGACGGAGGCGATCACCGGGCACCCGATTCCCGGAGGACCGTCCACCAAAATCAGCCCGACGCCCCGCCGTTCGGCAAGCTCCTTGGCGGCTTTGCGAACCTGCGCCACCAGTTTGCCGGAATTCTCCGCGGCCGGAGCCAGTTTCGCATGCACCATGGAACCATAACCGGTTTCCGATTCATACCATTCGCCGCAAAACCGTTCGGGGAAGTCGATCGCCCGCGCCGGGCAAAACTCTACGCAAACCTTGCATCCTTCGCAGGAGTAGGGGTCGATTTGCGCGACGCGGTTGACCATTTGGATCGCCCGGAAGCGGCACAAATCGAGACAAACCCCGCAACCCCGGCAGCGGTGGGCGTCGATTACGGCCTCGTGCCCGCTGATGAATTCGTGTTTCGCCTTGATAACGGGATGGAGCAGCAAGTGCAAATCCGCCGCGTCCACGTCGCAATCGGCCAAGGCCGCGTTCCCCGCCAGACCGGCAAGCGAGGCGGTCAGGCTGGTTTTTCCGGTACCGCCTTTGCCGCTGATAATGACCAATTCTTTCATTTTACCGACTCCTGCGACAACGCCGCTTCAATGGTTTCGAGCACCCGCTCGAATTCCGGCCTCAGTTCCGGCGCGGCTTCCAGGAGGGTCTTCCCCCGGGAATACGCTTCGGCGATATCCCGCCGGTTCGGAATTTCCAGCAGCACCGGAATCTTTTCGTTCCCGCAATATGCTTTTACCCGGTCGTCTCCGCTGTCGGAACGGTTGATGACAACTCCGAGCGGCAGCTCCAGCAGCCGCAGGGCATCGACCGCCAGAGTCAGGTCGTGCAGACCGAACGGAGTCGGTTCCGTGACCAGAACGACAAAGTCCGAATCCCGGACCGCCGCCACCATCGGGCACGACGTTCCCGGCGGACTGTCGATGATTACATGCCCGGCGCTCTTTCCGGCGCGTTCCTGGACCGCGCGGATCAGCGGCGGCGACATGGCCTGTCCGATGGACAGGCGTCCGTCGATCAACGTCAAATCGTTCACCCGGCAGCTTCCCGCTTCCCCAATCCGGTACGGATTCTCGGTCAACGCCCCGGTCGGACAGACCCGGATACAACCGCCGCATCCGTGGCACAAATCATTGAACAGCAAAACCTTCTTCCCCAATACAGCGATGGCGTTGAACTGGCAGATTTCGCTGCACTGACGGCATCCGTTGCAGAGCTGCTCATTGACCACCGGTTTCGGGACGGTCACCGGCTCCTTCGCCGATTCCGCCTTTATAAACAAATGACAATTCGGTTCCTCGACATCGCAATCGAGCAATTCCGTCCCTTTCCCGGCTGCTTCCGCCAACGCCAGCGCGATGGTGGTTTTCCCGGTTCCTCCTTTTCCGGAGGCTACTGCTATCTTCATTTTTCCCCTTCCGTGTTCCGGGTGATTACCTCATAAAAAGTCTCGCTGTTCTCTTCCGTAACCGCGAGGACCCGTTCCCGCACCAGTTCTTCCAGAACCTTCAGCACTTCCAGGTGGTGAATCCCCAGGCTCGCCGCGACATCCTTGCTTTTGCAGGGACGGCGCGACAGCAGATTGAGAATTTCCTCCCGGTTTGCCGGGCGGGGCGTGTTTTGCCATTTGGCCGAAAATTCCGCGATCACCTCGGTCGGCCCGGAAAAATATGACGGCAGTTCCATCATCACGTCCCGGGGAACCGGCGCGGCGAAACTTTCACAAGGTGGACGCGCCACCGTGTTCAACTGAACCAGCGTCGGACGGATCCGCCTGGTCAATTCCGCAATTTCCCGGGCGCGTGAACGGGGATCGAACATCCCGCCCAACAGAAAAACCTCCAGCCACATTTGCCCTTTGAATTCCCGCGAAAACGTTTCCAGCCCGTCCACCACCCGATCCAGCCGCAAGCCCGGACAGGGGCGGTTCACCGCTTCGAAATACTCCTGCGTTCCGGCATCCAGGGAGGGCACCACAACATCGGTCGGCATCAGCGCGGAGCGAACGTCCCCGTCCCAGAGCAGCGACCCGTTGGTTATGACCGCCAACGGTTTCGCGGTACGTTTCTTGATCGCTTCAATCAATTCGCCGATTCGGGAATGAAGCGTCGGTTCGCCCGAACCGGACAGGGTAATATAGTCGAACGCGCAGTTCTCCTTCAGCTTCCGGTCCACTTCCCCTATGATTTCGTCCAGCGGGAAATATTCCTTGCGCTCCATGGTTTTCGTCGTCGTCCGCCCTAACTGACAGTAGATGCAATCGAAAGGACAGGTTTTATACGGCACCAGATCGATGCCCAGCGATCTGCCAAGCCGCCGCGACGGAACCGGACCGAAGATGTATTTTGATTTCCACATATTTAAACATTGCCTGCTTTTTTTATCCGAAATTCAGGGATCAATCCGGATATGATTATTCATCACACTGTACCGCTGTTCCAACTTATCCGCCTTGCGGCGTATCTCATACTGTTCATCCGGGATGACTTTTTTCACAAACAAAACTCCGTTCAGATGATCAATCTCATGCTGAATACAGCAGGCCGTCAATCCGCCGCATTCCATGACCAATCGGGAACCATCGAGTTTCAGCGCTTCCAATAAAACCACGGACGGACGTTCCACATGACCGTAAATATTCGGAACACTCAAGCAGCCTTCTTCATGCATTGCGGTTTCTTCACAATGGGAAATGATGCGGGGATTGATCAGAACCAGCGGCATCTGCGCCAACAGTGCCGCCTCTCCGGGAGTGTTGCCATTGCCGCGGGCCGGTACCCCCAGGGTCACCAGCCTGAGGCTTATGCCGACCTGCGGCGCCGCCAACCCGATCCCGTTAAAGGCAAACATGGTTGCAATCATCCGCTGTGCCATGTTCCGAATTTCATCGGTTATTTCAACAATCGGCGCCGCCGGAGTTCTCAATATTTTATCGCCGATGACATGTATCGAATATGGTTGACTGGATTTCATTATTACGCTCCGCATTGGGAATTGACCGTTGCTTTGCTTTCCGCGATAACCCAATCGCCGATACGCTTTCGCAGGTCGCGGGCAATCACCGGACATTTGACCTGCGTCAGAAAAAAAATCCGCCGACCGGAATTGCTCAACGATTCATAATTCCCCTGTCCCTTGGCAATGACCAGATCCGTGGAGTCGAACTCGCACCGGAATTCCCTGGAAACCCGTTCCAGTAAAGTTCCCGGCGCATCCGAACCGTTGCCCAGCAGTTTGGCCGTCTTGTTCAACCCGGAGGCGACGGCGTCGGCCATGGTGACGTCGTTGATCGTCGGATTACCGCGCACCGCGTATGTCACCTGTTTGCCGCCGAGCTGTTCGATCAGCAGCTTGTCGAAAACCGATTCGCCCGCGTTGTCCCCCAGCACCATGATTTTCGTCGCGGACTCCACCTCTTTTTCAAGCCGGGTCAACGCCGTTTCGTCGAGTGGCTGATGCAGCGCCAGCTCCAATTGCTCTTCTAGCCGTTGCGGATTCCAGTCAAATATGGCAAAATCCAGGACATTCCCCACCAGCGCGAACCGCACCGCGGTCCGGAACGGCGTTTCCGAAGCCATAATCATCTGCCTGATGCGGCTCTCGTGACCCAGCGCCGCGGCGATCGCCTGATGCTTCATCCCGGAGTAGGGGTCGGGATTTCCGCACTCCCCGCGAATGATCCGGTGAATGTACATGGCCATTTCCGGCGGCGACAAATCGGGGTCGAAATTGGCCATACACCTCAGAATTCGTTTCATGACTGGAAAAACGCGGCTTTCGTTGATTCCACAAAGCCCTGTCGCCTTCAGCGCCTGCTGCAACAGGCATGGGATGCAATCCGGATACGTCTGCATTTACATCCAATGCCCTTCCACATCGGCGTTTGCCGTCTCGACCAATTCTCCCCGGGTGTAAAGTTCCACCGCTTCTCTCACCGTTTTCGCTCCGGTGTTGAAAATCCGGACTCCGGCCTCTTTCAGAACCCGAAACGCCTTGGGGCCGCAATGCCCGGTGATCAAAACCTGAACTCCGGCGTTGACCACGGTGGTGGCGGATTGAATTCCGGCCCCCTGGGGCGCATTCAAATTCTGCGCGTTGTCGATGACCTCGAAACCGCCGGTTTCCGAATCGACGATCAGGAAACGCGGAGCTCGTCCGAACCGCGCATCCAGATTTCCGTTAAGGTCATTTCCACTGGTCGTCACTGCGATTTTCATAATCTCTCCCTGTTGCCCGGCGGAAATTCGACCCGCCCGGCGGTTATTTTATTTTTCCTGTTCCATATCATTGGGAAAATGGTTTCGCTGCCGCCGCCGACACCTTTTTTGCCGTCCGCAGCCCGGCATCGCATACCGATCACGCGACAAAAGCCCCTTGCGCCACGCTTCGATTACTTCTCGATAATTTCCGGCGATAAAGCCATATACCTTTATGCCGGCGATCTCCGCCTCCATTCCGGCATGACGGGAAATTGCGCCGCAAATCAACCGTTCTACACCCAGTTCCCGCAGAAACAGGATTTTGTCATGGACACATCCATCCGGCAAGGCGACTTTCTCTTCACGGACAATACCGTTATCGTTTACCTCCAGAATTATCGCCTGACCGGTTACATCAAAAACCGGAGCAATTCGATCGTTCCACTCGGTAATCGCAATTTTCAATTCCGCAAACCCCTGTTCATAAATTTTATTGTTGATGTAGCATATATCGTGCCAGTCCAGTATTAAATTCGCAAATAACATTTGCAGTGAAATGCTTACATCAAAAATGTCGCATTGGATGCATTGCAATTATGCAACACTATCAATGCTTCCGCAACGCTTTTCCGTGCAGTATTGCAATGTTATCAGTGGTACGGGCGGTATAAAATTTCACGCTGTTTGATTTCAAATAACTACGGGCGTTACGATGCGAACAATTCCTGACCGGCAAAACCGATGCAAACGGCGCAAGCGGTACGGAGAAATCCGGCAATGCCGCCGTGCGTACGGACGGCACGCTCAAAATCAAAATCGGTCGTCAGATCAACGGAGCCTCCGTCGATCTCGTGAAAGCCGGTGCTGATGCCGACAAGGTGGTTGACGCTCTGACCAAGACGGACGCCGCGACTTCCGCGACCAAATAACCCATGCCCGGAGGCAGTGCTTTTTGCTCTGCCTCCGGGCTTTTTCTTTTCTCGATATATCTTGCAAACTATTCTGGATAAAGCATTAACGTGCGCTTAATTAAGAACTGTGGACGATAGAGTGTCAGAAACAAAACATAATCAAGGAGATACGCAAAATGAAAATCGCCAGGGGAACAACCACGGTCGCCGGAATCGAATTCGAAACCTTCTCGGACTTCATCCTGCGCGGAATGATCGCCGTCAGCAAACTTACCGGCGAAGAGCGGATCATCAAAAGAAGCGGTTATCTGGGTAACGACCTCTCCATCCGGAAAGCGGTCGCCAGTGCCTTCAAACTGCCGACCTTCCGCCAGAACTGAAAAAACACCAACCAACAGGAGCGACAGAAAATGAGAAAAATCACCAGGAGCGTCATACCGCCGGAATATTGGGACTTCACGCAGGGAATCCGGCTGGGCGAGGTCATGCACGGCGACGGTCAGGAAGCGCTGGACATGCTCAACAGCGTTGAACGCGCACTCAATTGGGCGATCTCCGACACCGTGAGCACGGGTATCACCGCCGAACTGAAAAAGGCACGGCGGCAGATCGTGGCGAGTATGAACGCCTGTCGCAAAGCGGTGGATATTCTGAAAGACGGCGGCTTCTGACAAACCGCAAGTGCCGGGTACGAATCCCGGCTTTTTGACCTATTCTTCCACATCAGCGCATAGATGCCGCAAGTCCAGACGAAAACGCATATTTTTGTGATTTTTATGTTCGGTTTGTCTTCATAAAAACATTCGCTATAAGCGACTTATCATGGTTTAATATGAGCGTGGCGGGAAGCATGAGGCAACCGCAAAAACATAAAATCAGGAGCAGATAAAAATAAAACTTGGAACCGACACCGCAAACATCATGAACTGGCAGATGGCAAACCCGAACTACCGCAAACCGAACCTCGGCGAAGACGTGTCCGAATGTATGTGGACGAACCGCCGCGCATGGCGCGTGACCGCCGTCGACGCGGACGGCAAGGGCGCGACACTGACCCGGTACACGCCGAAGTACATCGACAAAGCCTACGGCGACGAATCATACGAATACGATGACGCGGACGGCAATCCGCTGCTCGATGAACGGCAGACCATGCACATCCGATACAAATACAAATCGTGGCGCACCGACAGCGGTCGCAAGATCGACCTCGCGTGGGGCCGCCGCGACGAGTACCGCGATCCTTCCTTCTGAAGCACAAGGCCGGGTGAAAATCCCGGCCTTTTCGTCGCCGAACTTTATGACAGCGTGATATATCGAAAAGTCCAGAGAAATACGCAAGATTTATGATTCTTTAATACCGGATATTAACCTCAAACCGAGTGGCTTAAGCAGTCGATCCATGGTATAATAAGCACAGTGACAGAGAACAACGCAAACCATGAAATAATGTAATAGTAACGGAATTTTGAACGCTGGGATTTACCCCCTGTCAAAAATCCGTTTGTCCCGCCTCAAATTCTCTGCTGAAAAATTAGAAAGAACGGAGATTGGACGACCATTTTTTTCCGAGTTTCATAATCCGCTGTGTTCCACATTGCTGAATCCCTGTTAATGTTGTTTCTTTCAAAGACAGTAGGCATAAGGCCGGAATTGACCGAATCATCGCCTTGAATGATATTGCTTGCCCGGCGGATCGCTAAGTGATAGATTCTGCAAATTATTGCCTCATCGATGCTTTATGACATAAATCATATTTGCCTTACGCTCGAAATTTCCGGCAGCTGAAAGATTTTTAATTTGAAGTATTCACGATCGAGAAATCCGTAGGCTTGTCGGATCAGCCAGCGAATCTTGTTATTAAATCCTTCCATAGAGGCATTGCTGATATGATGAAAAGTCCAGAAGGCAGAAATACCATTGAGTTTATCACGAATGATTCGCGCCATTGTACAAAGTTCTGGAATAGCGGTTTCCTCGGCCATTTTGCACCATCGATGGAAGGCGATTTTAGCATGATAGGAACTGTTTGCTCTGAGATAGATACATCGCAACGCTTCCTTAAACATATATGCGTCTCCGAGTTCCTTTAATACGCCGCGCATATTCCGCAGAATCGATCTGGAATCTTCATACAGTTCTTCATTGTTCAGAAGGAAAACAAAGCGTAGTCCTTTTAATTGCTGTTTCTGTATTTCATCAAGTCTGGAAACAATTCGTCGCCGGACCTTGTCGAGCTTTTCGTTCATCAGTTTGATGACGTGAAAGTGGTCGAAAACGATTTGTGCCTTTGGAAAATGCCGACTGATCCAGGAATACTAAGCATTGGACATATCCATTGTGACCATGCGCAATTTGCTCCGTTTCAATTTTCTAAGCGCTCCTTCAAGATCCTTGGTTCCTTTGCCGTCTCCGACATGAATGACTGCACCGAAATTCAAATCACGGACAATCGTAAGATATTGTGATTCCAGCTGAGCTCGTCCAATATGAATTTCATAAATCCCAACCGCCTTGACATGGGCAGTCTGGATGCGTGCATATTTCCTCTTTAAATCCCTTTTCTCCAGATCCTTGACAGTATGCCAAAGCACGTGAAAATGTCTGGCGACAGCCTGAACGCTCAGATGCGGCTGCAGTTCCAGTATAGTACGTTCCAGAGACTGCGTAAGGCGGGATTTCGGATGCGACAGAAACGGAATATGCTCCATCTCGCGGCTATGACAATTCCGGCAATAAAGACGATGCGAGATAAACTCCAGCACGACCTCACGGCAATACACCATCGGTTCAACATGCGCATGACGCAGATTAATGGCTTCTGCGCTGGCATCCTCGGAACCGCAGTGCCTGCAATGGAATCTCGCCGTTTCAAGTTCAGTCGCATCGTTCTTCCCGAATAGCTGTGCTCTTCCTGTTGAAATCCTCGGATACCTTCCGTATGGTAGAGATCGACATTGTAATACTCCTATCTTTGTTTTTGGCTACTCAAAAATAGGAACAATGTCGGTCTTTTTCTATTCCATCTCTACCTTTTTAGCAATTTCACCTCAGTTGTGTCATAAACCGTCGAAGAACCTTATTATTGTCTGCTTAAGCCAAAAGTCCAATTTCAATTTGAATCAGAGTGATTTTTTCAAGCGGATATTCCTGATTTGTATGCCGACACGTTCCTGAGGCAAATGCATAAACTGGATAAATAACGCCTTCATTTTTACAGACTTGTCCGAGAGCATTAGCTTCAAGGGAAGCCTGATTGACTGCCAGCTTTCAGGGTCTGAGTCGACACTGTCGGGAGTAGCCATCTGAGCATCTCCGCTTTTCACCGGATTGCCGGAAGCATCCAGACAATCCAGGCGGAACTGTAATGTTTGCCCTCCGCGATGAGTCCCCCACATATCGGTTCCGCCATTGACCTCAAATTCCAGTGTGCCGTTTTCAAATCCCGGTGGAATATCAATCGCAGTCTGAAACTGGAATAAGCAACTGCACCAGTTAATTGATTTCTCATCAAGCCTGAAGGTAGTCTGATCTCCATCAAACGAGACGTTTAACCCACCCCATACATGTGGATTAAAGTTTTTAGGGTAAAATTTCAGGGGATAAAATTCCTCGTTATCCGAAGATGGCAGTTCAATAGACACAGCCCCCAGAAGTCCGCCGGTATCGCCTTTACCGGCTACGATATCCAATGATGAAACTGTTTTCTCCGGAATTGGATTATGCCACCGGTAAATCCAAAGTCCGTGTCCATCCAGATTTTTCCAGCCCGGCAGCGCTTTGCGTCCGGATGATTTTGACTTCAGATTTTTCCAGTAGTCGATCTCACTACCGTTATGAACCGGAATTTCCGCCTTGCTGCCGTCAATATAATTGACAACATAGCGAAAAGCTGTCCCCTGCCCGTCTTTGGTGGAAGCATGAAGGAAATAGATATTTCTTACTGGCAAAGCGACAGCTATACTTCTGACTTGGCTGACGTTTTGGGGATCGACATAAATACAAGTACGTTCGTCATTGTGATCGCCCCGTACAAATTCAAATGGAATTCCATTGCACTCCACGATCCCCCATGGAGGAACGTTCCGGATGCCATTCTCGCCGGGAGCTTTCCAAGTGGCGTAGTCATGAAAGCCATTGTTAACTTTAGCTCGCAAATCAACTGTTTTTATCTTGTTTGAATCTATATTGAATGCTCGACGCTCTTTCTTGTTCTTATTGTTATTATCTTCCAGCAGAGTTATCCCAGCGCGTTCAGCATCCTCAAAACGTTCAACGGACAGCTTCCCGAAACGTTTTTGCAAGGTTGCAGGAGTACCGCCGACAAGCACAACGCGCTCATTTGGCGGAAGACAAAGGAAATATTCTCCGCTACGATCGGCAAGCTGCTTTCCGGCGAGAGGATCTACCCAGTCCAACCCTGTTTCCGCCGGTCGGAAACGAACAAGTTGAGTTCCGAGTCCATTATTGATCAAGATATAGCCGGTCATATCATTGCGAACCGCCTTATTCACTTCAATGCGCAATGCAGGCTTCCCTGTCTGGTGGTCTGTAAGTCTGCATGCAGGAACGATCTGTTTCTCAGTTGCGATGGAATGTATCAACGCGCAAAGCGACTCCAGAGGCATTCTCGCATTGATATAGATTACTTTGCCCTTTTCGATGGATTTAGATAAAAACACAGGATGCCCGGCAAGCGATCTCTCCACATTCCATGAGCTGTCGAATCCGACCTCTCTGTATGGGGCGGCCATAATCTCGCCATCAGCCCAGGCAAACTTTGCAGGTTCAAGTTCCAGTTCTTTTCCGAGAGTGATTCCCGGGAATGTATTAACTGTCCGGGCAAAACCATATTCGTCATTTTGCATTGCCTCCTGTCCGACAATCAGCCAGCCGCCCTTTCTGACGAACCGCTCCAGTTCTTCGGGAGTGCCGTTACTTGTAGCCTCAATGCCGGCAAGCACAGCTATCGGATATTTATCTAAGAGTCCCTGAGACAGTTGTTCTTCAAAAACTGCGTCATACGAAAACGGAACATATTCCAAGGCCAATGCATAGTCTTCATTCTGCATATGCCGCACAGAACCTGTGGCGCGCGCCAGCCTCTTGGAAGTAAGAGAAAAAAGCATTCCAATCTGCGGACTTATTCCTCTGTCCCGGGGAGTAAACAGATCACTGACTTTAAGTATTTCGCGCTTTGCATCCATGATCCCCAGAAGTTCCTTGGCGGGCAATGCATAAGTATTGAGCATCAGATAAGGAAATCTTTCGGCGACAAGTTTTCCTCCCGCTTCATCGCCCTTAGTCCAATATTGATCGAACGGACGACGATCCCATTTAAAAACGAATGATGCATTGAATCCGCGTGCATATTGCAACCAGAATTTGTTACGGATGCTTGTCCTAGTATTGTCGACATATGTTTCGCCGTCAAATATCGGTTTTCCCCGTGCTATCGCATGAAGCAGACGGGCATATAAGGCATTGCCTCCGTTTGTCGGAGCGCAAACGGCATTCATATACCGGTTGGTTTCATACAGGTTGGCATTGGAAGTCAGGTTTCCCATCGGCTGATAACAGAAAAGGATATCCGGTCGTTTATCGACTCTTCTGATTTCTTCAATTCCCGCACGGCAGATATCAGTAAAGCATGCCTCCATGAATTTTGCCCACTCTACAAAAAGAGCAGTATTTTCCCTTGTATGCTTAAAGTTACCGATCTCCTGAAAATTCCCATATGAAGTATGCCAGGCTGCATTAAGGTTTTCTATATTGCCATAACGGCTTTCCATCAGGTCGCAAAACATTTTACGGTTGTAAGTACTCCAGTCGTTGTAATCCGGTTCATTAAATAATTCATAAACGAATGGCGCTCCGCCTATTTTCTGCATTGTTTCGGCTCCGCATCTCCACATTTCCAGATAAAGCTGACGTCCTTCCGGCGTTGTTGCGCTATAAGGCATCCAGTGATTATTGCCTTCTCCCGGCACATTGAATGCCGCCGCAGAAGGCAGTTTTCCGCTTTCATACTTTATGGCGCCGTGATGCCAGGGGGCACAGGTAAAATCAAGATAAAGCGGCAGGCCGGATCTGACAATCTTAAGCACCTGCGGATCATTTATCGCATCATCGCCGCGGTTGCGGTATTGGCGAATCCAACTCGATGTGGAAAATATTCCGGTGGCATCAAACCCCAAGCGCTGATGCCCCTCATAATCCAGCACATCTTCATAAAGCCAATTCATTTCAGCCGGATATCCTGCGGTATGTTTACTCAGGGTTCGCGGCACTTCCTCATAATACAATGTGGCGATTAGGTAGCGCGGCTCTCCGTTAATCAGAAAACTGCCGGACTTATCCACGCTCAAGTCCGCCCCCTGAGGGATTTTCATCTGCTCGCTAAGGCTTGAAAAAGCCGGAAACAGATCTTCGGACATCAAATCTCCCATCAGTATCGTACAACATATTATCGCCATAAATAAGCGCATGAAAAATCTCTCCTTATGTTATATATATTTGTCTTCTGTCTCAGTTCTCTGATGTTTCAGTATTGAGGATGACATATGAACTATTCGACCACCCACGCAGCCCAGAAAGCATTAGCCCCTTCCACCGGAATCTCCATGTATTTCATGCCATGAACACTTCCGTCACAAGTCAAAACATTCACACCGACCTTATGTATATGCCGACAGGCTCCCTCTTCATTCAAGAACTCGCCGCGCGTCCAGATGTAAGGGTCACTTGTTGACTCGGACAAGCCCAAATCGGCGACTAGCATTCTCTTTGACGGTTTTTGTATACGGAATGCTAGTTTTTGCGATAAATAATAGTTGATACCATAGTGCCGTCTGTTAACCTCCTGTTTGGTTTCTCCCATGAAGTTCTGCGACGGACAGGCAAAAATACTAAGAGGCCGGTAAGTTCCCGGAGTCCCGCTGATATAATAATTATTGCTACCTTCAACAATTGGCATACCGGGTAATACATATGTCATCAGCTTATCCTGCCACTTCTTATAGTTCATCGAAGAATCCATATACTTAGGAAGGAAACCATTATTATCCTGCTCGTATAAGCACATTCCACCTCCTATCTGTTTCATGTTGCTTATGCATGCGATATCTCTTGCGGTTGTCCGGGCCTGGTTCAAAGCAGGTAACAGCATTGCAGCCAGAACAGCTATGATCGCAATCACCACCAGAAGCTCAATCAAGGTAAATTTCTTTCCGTTTCTCATTCTATATCTCCTATTGAATATTATTCTGCTTAGAAGCAATACTGTTCAGGATTCGCAATTCAGTCGGTATTACAATATTGCGGGGCAATGT
>MWCA01000093.1 GCA_002069785.1 Lentisphaerae bacterium ADurb.Bin242
TCATTACTACAAACCGGTCGTGAATTTTGACCGGAAGTTCTCGGATTCTCATGTGGAGGACGAAATGAAAGAAATCTATAAAGAATGCCCGTTCTACGGAGTTCCCCGGCTGACGAACGAGCTTCAGAGACGGGGCTATAAAGTGAATCACAAACGGGTTCGGCGTTTGCAAAAGGGAATGGGAATGCGGACGATCTATCCGCATTCGAAATTCAACACGTCGGTTCCCGCGCCCGAAAACCGGAAATATCCGTATCTGTTGAAAGACCTTGAGATTGAACATCCGAATCAGGTCTGGGCAACAGACATCACGTATACGGCGCTAGAGGGGAAGCGGGCGTTTGTGATCGCAGTCATCGATCTTTTCAGCCGTCGGATCATGGGATACAAAACCACCAACACAATGGAGGCGAGTGGCTGCGTGGAAGTATTGGATTTCGCCATGAGACGCTACGGAAAACCGGAGATTTTCAATTCGGATCAAGGCAGCCAGTTCACTTCCACGGAATTCACGGAGGTTCTGACGCGGGAAGGAATCCGGATCAGCATGGACGGTCGGGGACGCTGTCTCGACAATGCGAAGATGGAACGTTTCTGGTGGTCTCTCAAATACGAGGACATCAAACTCAAGGATTACGAAAGTTTGAATGCCCTGCGACTCGGAGTCCAGAGTTACGTGAACTTCTACAACCATCGGCGGAATCACACGGCTCTGCCCGGATTCCAGACTCCGGATGAAGTTTACTTCAAGGGTTGCAATCTTCAATCGAAAGCGGTATAGTATGCCAAACGCGTTGACACCAATTTTGAATCAAAATCAGTCCAAGCCAAGGGCTAAGCGCATAAGGGTTGGCAAGTTGACCTTAAACTTTTTGATTTCGGATATGTTATTCAACACAATGTAACAGTGATAACCCCAGTATGTTCTGAATGTGCAACAGAATTTATCTTAGATCCTTACAAGGGAAAGATTACCTGGGGAAGGGCACCAAGCGTTCAAACAGATGTAAAAGAAACTACAGTAGAAGAATTCCGAAAAAAATTTCCAAAACCATTATACTGAGGATGCAGTTATGACTAACAAAAAAGTAATCATTATCATTGTTGGCTTTCTTCTTGCAATATTGATTCTGATCGGATTCATTTCTCCGCTGTTCGGTAAGCGGTTGTCAAGGCAACAGATTATTTGGCGGACAAGAATTGCATTACTAGACAACTACTGGTCTCAACTGGAAAGATATAAGAAAGAATATCCGGACATCCTCTTTTCCATGAACAATTTCAAAAAATATTTAAATGGGAAAATAAACTACCAAAATAATGAAATATGGGAAAAGGAATTTCATGAAACATATGGAGAAAATGTAACACCATTAGATGTTTTTGAAGTTATTAGTTTCACAAAAAGAGGTGAATTACAGTGGGGAATCGTGGAAATTGATCCAAACCACAAGCATTCCAATTGCCTGTTTATTACAACAAAGGCTACATTATTATTAATAAAGGAAATAGGTATTCCAACAGATAACACAATACTAAATTCTCCAATAAAATGACTCACAAGACAAGGTATGGAACAATGTTGCTTGGAATGGGAAAACCATCTCGTTTCCGCGGTCAACGGGACGCAACGACTGGAATTCGCATATGACTACATGGACGCCGGATTTTCAAGAAGGGTTATTCCGGGGGAAACTCTCACAAAATACTTGAAATTCGTCTATGATGGATATAAATTAGCCGAGGAATTCGATGGACTGAATTCCGATGCTCTTTATCATCATTATGTCTGGCAGCCGGACTCCGTAAGGCTGGATGTACCTGTCTCCATGTACGACACGGCCACCGACAAGACGTATTTCTATCACGCCGATGCCAATAAAAATGTGACCGAAATGACCGACAATCTGGGCGCTCTCGCGGCGCACTATGAATACTCGCCATTCGGAATCCAGACCGTCGCCACCGGGGCGTTTGCAAACGAGAACCCATTCCGCTTCAGTTCAGAATACTATGATACGGAAACTGGGCTCGTCTACTACAACTACAGATACTACTCTCCTCAGCTCGGAAGGTGGATTAAGAAGGACTCCATCGGGGAAGAGGGAGGAGGGAATTTATTTATCTTTGTGGATAATTCTCCTCTAGATCTTTTTGATAAGCTTGGACTTTTTCCTGGTATAGGAAGATGGTATGGCAATTGGGCAGGTAAAGGATATTCTGGGGGACTCACCGACGCGGAAAGAGGAAATAAACCTATCGATTGGACAGTTCCAGGGATTTGCCCACTAGATGAGTGTGCAAAAAAACATGATGCATGCTATGTGAAATGTGAGAAAGGGAAAGATCCATTGACATGTGAAGTAAAACTTAAAACTCAATCACAATATAACTGTAAGAAAGATTGTGATAAACAACTGGTATCATGTGCAAAGGCGCTATTTGATTCAAATGATATTCTCTTTGATTATCCCAAAGCCAAAGCAACAAGACGAAAGATAGTTTATCAAGCAATAATAGGATATTATGATAAATAGGAGGGAAAAGTGTTGATATATTGCTATAAAAAGTATGGAGAAAAAATGTCTACCATGAACCCAATATTCAAATATATCATCAGATGTATGGATTTATATTTATTAAAATTATACTTCTATAATTTTATTGTTGCGACAATTTTTCTATTCCCAATCTCACTATTCAGTTTTGAGAAAGATATGCTTCCTGAAAATGCGAGAATACATGCGTATTATTGGGATGATTTTTCTGAACAGATGCTGGTCTTATTCCAAAACAAGCTCATTCAAAAAGATTTACATTTGACTGATCAGCAAATCCGGCAACTATTTTCTCTGAATGACGGGTGGGATTTGTACCATGACGAACAGATGAAAATACATGACCTGATGAAGAAACAACACAAGGATAAACTTAAATCTCCGCATCTGACTCTTGAAATCAACTCGTTATTTCGGGATTCGTATTTGCGGGAAATAAAAAAGATTTTATCTCCGGTACAGTATCACCGCGTTTTTGAGATCTATTTACAAGTATATGGGATAATCAATTTAATGGTAATCCGCACCAATCTCCCGGAAGATATGGTTCGTAAACTTGATATTTCTCAGCAGCAATGGGACCGGCTGTATGATCTGTACTATAAATTTTACTTGGAAAGGAAACAATACGCCGCACTGCTAGGGCGGTGCTCAATTTCTGAATGGAAAAGGACTTCCAATGAGAAAGAAAAACTCAAAGTAAGAAATGAGATAGACGATGCCATCAAAAAACTGAGCGCCATTGAGAAAAAGTATACTGCAAGCGTGTGGAATGTTTTATCAAAAAAACAGAAAGAAGTCTTCACTCTTTTGTTAGGAGAACAACTCAGCATCGTGTGGGAATGGGAAAAGGAATTGAAAGATTAAATTGTGTCACATTTTTTTGTTTTTGGAAGAATTTTTCTGATTCATCCTTTTAAATGCGCTTGGCAGAACGGCAAGCAGTTCGGGATAGAAAAGGATGCGATCCTCAGCGTAAAGGAACACCAGGAAAAAAATTACAGACAAAACGAACAAACAGATTCTATAGGTAATAAGTATAGACTGACTAAAGAGCAGGTAGTGTCCGGAATTTTTCGCACATTTGATGTTCCCGATTGATTTGGGATTACCGAATGGCTGGCCCAAATCAAAAAGACGTTGTCTACGATGACTGTAAAGAAATTTCAGTCGGAAGTGAATCTCCAAAGGAGAACGGCGAATTGAACAATTGGTACATAATCCCCTCCGGCTTTTGCCTACATACCAATTTCGCCTTGACAAGTAAAGCAATTGAGGGTATATATACAAAGGCGATCACCCGCACCTACACCGATACCGGCGCAAAGGGAAGGATTCTGGGTATGAGTATCGGAACGGCTGGAAACTATTCATACGCCTATGACGCCTACGGACGGCTGAACACCCTCACGACCTCCGCCGGGAACTTCACCTACGCCCCCCTCGCCAACAGCAATCTTCCGGGCACGGTCACACGTCCGAACAATGTAAACACCACCTGGTCCTATGAGACCAACCGCGATCTCGTGACCGCTGTCGCCAACGGTAATCTCAGCACGTATTCCTATGTCAACGACGTCCTCGGACGCCGTCAGAGCATGGCAAAGTCCGGAAGCCTTTTCAATCCGACCGAAACCCTCAGCTACGCCTACAACGACCGTTCGGAAGTCACCGGCGCCAGCTCGGACGTCAACCCGAACTTCCGGTACAAATAAAAAGAGGGGAAAATGAGAACCCCTTGCAAGAGTTTTCCTTTTCCCCGGAATCTTTATTTTTTTCCCGGAATTGCATTTCCGGGGAGAAGCAGACGGAAATCAAGCGCGTTTCAGGGACGGCGCTCTCAGGAGGCCGCAGGGGACCAGTTGTTTTTCCGGGATGTCATACTGTTTGAGCTGCCACGGACCGGTCCAGGCCGGCCACTTTTCCTTCAGGTAGAACGGACCGTGTGAATTGCGGCGGTGTCCGAGGACCGTGATCTCGATGACGTTCCGGCCGTCCTTGAGTTCATTGCTGATGTCCAGTTCATACGGAGGCCACGCCACGACTTTGCGCGGAGACCCGTTCACGCTGACCGCCAGCGCCACGCCGCGCCATTCCGGAATGGAAAGGGTCAGCTTGTCGCCTTCCTCTTTGCGGAGGTCCAGCGTCGTGCGGTAGACCATGTTTCCGGCGTAATACGGGAAGCCCTGTTCCACCCAGTCCCCGATCGAAAGGGTTCCGGGCGCGGCGGTGACCGTTTCGCCCCGGACCCCGAAACCGCCCAGCAGGAAGAGGCTTTCCAATCCGGGCAGATACGGATGGTATCCGGATTTCAGGAGGATCGTGTTTTTCCCGGGCTTCAGGAGTTCCGGTTTCAGCACGAGACGGCGGATACAGATGTCGCACCAGAATCCGGCGTCCTTTTTCTCCAGTTTCCTGCCGTTGACTTCGATTTCGTAGAACTCCGGACGCTCCAGCGCCAGATAACAGTCGGAATCCGGGAGCTTTTCGCATTCAAAGGTATATTCCAGAGTCAGCGAAAGAACTTTTTTCGGGGTCGGCGCCTTCGCGTTCAGCCACGGCTGGACCATGGCTCCGCCGCGGGCGGCGACGCCCAGTTCCTTTTCCCGGAGCTCGTCGTCGATTTTCAGGATGAACTTCCGATCCGACTTCTTCCCTCCGTTCACGGAATAGCGTGCATGATCCAGCACCAGCACGTTGAAGTCTTCCGGCGAGAACGACCAGCCGTGCACCGGCAGGTTTTCCGTGGATCGGCAGGCAAGTCCGGCTTCCGGCGCGGACACGTTGGCAATGTCGTTCTCCGTAAGGAAGAAGAGCCTCGACTGGAGCGGAGCGAACGAAGTCTCGAACGAATGGACTCCCCGGGCGGAAGAACTTCTGATTTTCCAGATTTTCCCGGTGGAGAGGTCCAGTTCGAACACCGAAGCGCCGGGCGCTCCTTTGACCTTCACCTTTGCGGACGGGAAGGTCAGTTTCCGATCACGGACGAGGCCGTAATTCATCTGGTCGTCCCGGAACTCTTCCGCGTGGTTGCAGAGGAACAGCGCGGAATGGTCCCCGGCTTTTTTCAGCAGGGAGAGGACCGGCCGGAGCTCGTGTCCGTCCGGACCCGTGACGGAGACCAGCCGGGCGGAAGCGCCGACCTTCTTTCCGAACGTCTCTTCGGTTACCGGAGCGAACGCCCGGTAAACCCGGACCGCCGCCGCGGATTTTTCGCCGTCGACGAATTCCGGAGGATTGCCCATGTAGAACACCTTGCCGCCCTTGTCCGCGAAATGCTTCAGAAGGTCGAGCGTGGACTTGCGGACCGTCCGCATCTCCGGCAGGAGGACGGTGTTGTAGGAGGCTTGGTTGACGGCGATCCGTTCCTTGCGGACGGAGCCGAAGCGCGAAAGCATTTCCTCGTCACCGAAGTCGAAGTCGATATTCTCCGACAGAATGAAATTGGTCAGATGAATCAGTTTTTGAGCCTCGTCCTTCATGGCGGGCGACTCATTTTCCGCCGGGATGAGAATTCCCCAGGTGGATTCGATCGGATGGATCACGAGAAGTTCGCGCTGTTCTTCGCCGCCGGAAAGGGCGGCGCCCAGACGCCCGAAATAGGACTCCACCGTGTCGTAATACCGGTACCACGGGGATTGATACGAAAGGCTCGCCGGATAGTCGCGCTTGGCCTCCGCCGCCATGGAATACCACGCCAGATGCTGGCAGCGGTAGTTGATCCCCAGCGCGTACTGCCAGTCGCCGCAGGCCTTGTGTCCGGCGAAGGGGAAATCCCAGCCGGTGCAGCCGTAGGTTTCGGAGAGGCGGCGCGCCCGGCCGAACTGATGCGCCACGGAAGAGCACTGCTTGGCGGTCAGGAAAATGCCCCAGTGTTCGGTCAGGAGGTCGATGCCGGGGGTCTGCATGAATTCGTAGAAGCGCATCGCGGTTCCGACGATATGGGTCTGGGAGACTACGTTGTCTTCGGCGAGGACGTGTCCGGTGGACTCCAATTTATTTTTCCCGCACCAGTCGCCGATCCGTTTTGCGAAGGCGTGGACGAACAGCTCCGTGCAGAGGTCTCGGAAATGGAGGCGCGCCTTCGAGAAGACGGCGCCGTCGACCCGGAAGAAGAGTTCGGGCAGACGGTCCAGAATGTCATATCCGTATTTGGCCCGGAAACGTTCCGGAATGGACGCCGTCCACGCAACGATGTTTCCGCCGCCGTGAAGGTAATTGGGCTCGTCGGTGAAAATGCCGGGGATGCGGGTCCGGAAATCCTTCGAGACTTCCCGGCGGTAGGCTTCATGCGTGACTTCAATGAACTTGTCCACGGCGGCATCGTTCATTGTGTCCAGATAGGTCTGTCCGTTGTACCAGGAGGACAATTCGGCCTCCCGCACCGAGAACGCCAGCACCTTTTCTCCGGCGGCGGGACGTCCGCCCTCCGCCAGACGCCGGACTCCGGACGCCTGGTTTTCATCGACCTTTGCCGCGAAAACCGCCAGCAGGCCGTCTTTTTTCTCCGGAACGGCGTCCAGCACTTCCACACCCAGATGGCGCTGGCGGAACTTCGGGTCTTTTGTGACCAGTCCTCCGGCGGCGCCGGAGGGCCAGCGGTCCTCGTCGTAGAGCCAGGACATCATATCCAGTTTTTCCGCCTCGTCGACGCATGCGCGGATGCACTCGAACCATTCTTTGCCCAGATAGGGCGTGTTCAGCCCCACGCGCGAGTGCATGAAGAATCCGCCGAATCCCATTTCCTTCATCAGCCGGATCTGACGGCGCAGTTCCTCCGGCTCCAGTTTGGCGTTCCAGGCCCAGAACGGGGCTCCCCGATACTCGCTTCCCGGATTTGAAAATTGTTCCAGAACTTGTTTCAGCATACTCTTTTTTCCTCCTGATAATGGTGGGTTTACGAAATACTATAGCATGAATTTTTCAGCCGTCCTTCACTTTTTGAAAGGAAAATTAGCATTTTCTGACATTTTCAGAACCTCCCGGTTTGTTTCCGGGCGTGCGCCGGAAAAAGGGGAAACGGGACGGCATGGAAAGCACGGCGACATCGCCGCGGGGCGCAAAGAGGGAAAAGGATCGCCGTTCCCCGGAGGGAGGGAAAACCCCCGTTTGAGTGTATCGCGCAATATCTTTTGAAAAAACAAGGCTCCCCTCCATGAAAAAAATTGACAATTTGCCAAACAGAGGGTAAATTGTCGGATAATCATGGAGGCTGATCATGCCGAGAGAATGCAAAATAGCACGTAAAACGCGGGAAACGGACATTGGTGTCTCCCTGAATCTGGACGGAGACGGCAAGAGCGAAATCTCAAGCGGGATTGCGTTTATGGATCACATGCTGGAACTTTTTGCCCGCCATGGCAAGTTCGACCTCACCGTCCGGGCGGTCGGAGATCTGGATGTGGATTGTCATCATACGATGGAAGACCTCGGGCTGGTTCTCGGCGAAGCCTTCGCCAAGGCGCTGGGAGACAAAACCGGGATCCGCCGCTACGGCAGTTTCCTGCTTCCGATGGACGAAGCCCTGGCCCTGATTGCGCTGGACCTTTCCGGACGCCCGCTGCTGGTATACGACCTGACACCGCCCGCCGCCCGGATCCGCGACATAGATACCGCGCTCTTCCGCGAATTCTTTCAGGCGTTCTGCGTCAAAGGCGGCGTCAATCTCCATATCCGGCTGCTGGCGGGCGAAGAAGTCCACCACGTGTTTGAAGCCGTCTTCAAAGGACTGGGCCGGGCGCTGGAACAGGCCGTTTCCCCGGATCCCCGGGAAAAGGGCGTGCCTTCCACCAAAGGAATCCTCTGAACCCCCCGAGACACAGGAACCGAATCCATGCCTGAATTCATCTGTGACCACTGTGGAACTTCCTTCCAGGCGGAGCCGACTGAAAGCGGAACGATCGTCTGTACTTCCTGCGGCGCCGCTTTTCCGGTGGCCTCCGCCGACATCCCGCTTCCGGCGGGCACCCGGGTGGCCGGTTTTGAAATCATCCGGCATCTGGCTTCCGGAGGAATGGGAAACGTCTATGTAGGCAAACAGCTCTCCATGGAACGCACCGTCGCACTGAAGATTCTGAACCCCCGGCTGATCGACGAGGCGAATGTGGGCCGTTTCCTGGAGGAGGCGCGGAACACCGCCAAGTTCCAGAATCCGCACGTGGTCAGCGTCATTGACGCGGGCGTTTCGGAGACGGGCCTGTATTACATCGCCATGCAGTATGTGGAGGGCGAAACACTGGAGGCTCTGCTGGGACGCGGACGGACTTTCACCGAGGACGAGGCGCTCATGACCGCCCTCACGGTCGCCGGCGCGCTCAAAACCATCTGGAACAAATTCCAGATGTTCCACAAGGACATCAAGCCGGGCAACATCATGCTCACGCCCGACAACGACGCCATGATCCTGGACATGGGAATCGCCCAGAGCCGCGGCGCCAGCGTGCTGATCAACGGACAGGTGGAGGGGTCTCCTTATTATATGAGTCCCGAACAGGCGCGGGGCGATGTCCTCTCCTGGAGCACGGACCTCTATTCCCTGGGCGCCACCATCTACCAGATGGTCACGGGCGTTTTCCCCTACGACGCCCCGACCCTCGAAGGGATTCTGCTCAAACACAATTCCGCCCCTTTTCCCGAGCCGGAAGTCCGGGCTCCCAACATCTATGTGTCGCCCCAGCTGACCGCGCTGCTCCGCCGGATGATGGGCAAAGCGCCCGCCGACCGTTTCGCCTCCTGGGAGGAGTTCATCGAGGCCGCCCGGCACATCCTGACCTGTTACTGGGAGCTGAACGGATCGCCGGTTTCCAAGACGCGGCGGCGCATGATCCTGGGGACCTCCTCCTCGCCCGCCCTGCCGCCCGTTGTCGTCCAGCGCCCCTCGTCCACGCTCCGTTTCGCTTTCTTCGGAATGATCATTTTCCTCCTCGCTGCCGCCCTGACCGGCGGAACGTTCCTATATCTGGCGGCCAAAAAGAATTCGTCGAACGCTTCCGCCTATCTCCACCCGGTCCGGAAAATGCTTTCCTCTCCGCACCCGGATATGGCGGCCATCGACTCCTATGTCAAGAAATCCGAGAAATATTTTGACAAATTCGGGGTCGCCCCCTCCGTCAAGCGGGATTTCGCGGAACTCAGGAAACGGGTGGAGGAATACAAGTCCGCGGCGCTCCGGGAAGAGGCTGTCATCAACGCGCTGGATACCTTCGTTGCAAACAAGCTTCAGGAATCGGATGCGGAAGCGACTCTGGGGAACAACGCCCTGAACAAGGATGCCGGCAAGGCAAAAGCTCATTACCTGGCGGCCGCCCGGCATCTTCAGGAAGCCAAAGACAAGATCAACGCCGCCCAATTCACGGTGGCGGCGAACGTCAGACGGGCGAATATGCTCCGCCAGCGGGTCAATGTCGCCGCCGAAACGATCCACCGGACCCTCCGCCAGAATCACTTCATCCGTTCTCCCGGCCGGCCGGCGGTTCCGCCTCCTGCCCGGGAGGCGAAAGCGGCACCCGGTCCCGCTCCCGGAAAAGGGAAGGCCTCCCCTTCCGTAGCAGCTCTTCCGTCCCAGCCGCCGAAAGAAAAAGAGAAAGAGGACCGGAAGCTTCAGGAGCAGAAGCGTCTGGCCGGAATCCGGGCCCATTATGACAAGCTGCTTTCCGAGGAAAAAAACCGCATCCGCATCCTTCTGATCGTGGAAGATCCTTTGAGGAAATTCGGGGAGAAAAATCCTGTTTTCGCTCCATTTCCGCAAAAAAACGACGCTCCCGTCCTGAAAACGCTCAATGCCGAACACCAGAAATGGCTTGACTCCATGGAAGACGTCACCGGACAGGCCCGGGAAATCTGGAACATGCTGTATGATTCCAGGAGAACCTTCTCGGGATATTCGTTCACCGTTCCGAAAACAGGGAACAATATGCTGCTGGGGACCATTATCCGCGATGAGGTCGTGCTTCACTACAAGGACAGCCCGAATGAAAGGATTCCGTTCTCCGGGCTTCATCCGCTGGAATGGAAAGCCTTTGTCAAATACGCGGCCGGAAAGAAAGGGAAAAAGGATGCCCTGGCGCCTTATTTCCTTCTGACCGCCGATTTCATGGAGGCGGGAAATACAAAGAATCCGTTTATCCTCCAGGAGCTTCCGAAGCTCCGGGACGCCTACTACCGGTTCCTCTCCGGGGAAAAATTCCACGGCGTGGACGAAAAACTCCGGATTCCGCCGGAAGAAGCGCTCCAACGGCACGGGGGAAACCCTGCCTTTGCCCCGTACAGGGAGAAAATACTCCAGATGATCCGTTCACAAAACCCAACGACTCCGAAAGGAAAAAAATGAAAGCTGCATTCGTATTCTCAGGACAGGGCGCCCAGAAAGTGGGAATGGGAAAAGATCTTTTTGAACAGTGTCCGGCCGCGGCGAAAGTGTATGCCGAGGCCGATTCCGTTCTTGGCTGGAATGTTTCGGGGCTTTGTTTCAGCGGACCCGAGGAAAAACTCACGGAAAGCCGTTACTGCCAGGTGGCGATCTTCGTCACGAGCATGGCCTGTCTCGCGGCCTTTCAGGAAAAATTCCCCCTTATCCGCCCCGTCGGCGCGGCCGGGCTCAGTCTCGGCGAATATGGCGCCCTCTGCTGCTGCGGATACTTCCGTTTCCCGGATGCGCTGCGTCTGGTCGCCCGGCGCGCGGAACTGATGGATGCCGCCTGCCGCGCGGAAGCCGGAACCATGGCCAGCATCCTGACCGACGGGACCACTCCGCCGGAAGTGTTCGCCCGGGTCTGCGCCGAATGCGGAATCGATGTGGCGAACTTCAATTCGCCGGCGCAGACGGTCATCAGCGGCACGGCGGACGGCGTGGCGAAGGCTTCCGCGATCCTCAAGGAAAAGGAGGGCGTGCGCCGGATCATTCCCCTGAATGTGGCGGGCGCCTATCACTCCCGGATGATGACCGGCGCGGGCGAACAGCTCCGTCCGGTCCTGGAGAACGTGGCCGTCGCGAAGAACGAAATTCCCGTGGCGCAGAATTTCACCGGGGCGGTGACGGAAGACTATACGCAGATCAAGGAAAATCTGGTCCGCCAGGTTGCCGGGAGCGTCCGCTGGGTGGATTGCGTCCGGTCGCTGTCGGCATTGGGGGCGGATACCTTCATCGAGTTCGGGCCGGGCACGGTCCTGACCGGACTGATCCGAAAAATCGACGCGTCGAAGACGACCTGGAACGTGTCTTCGGCGGAGGATTTGAATAAACTGGAACTGCAATAACACCAAAGCACTCGAAAACAAAGGAGAGAGAAAAGTATGAGCAGCAAAAAACTGGAAGGGCGCATCGCTCTGGTAACGGGAGGAGCGCGCGGCATCGGCCGGGCCATCTGTGAAAAACTCGCGTCGGAAGGCGCGGCCGTCGCGATGGTGGACATCCTCCTGGATGTCGCGGAAAAGACCGCCGCGGAGTTCAAGGCGCAGGGATATGAGGCCATGGCGATCCAGGCCAATGTGGCCAAGCCGGAAGAAGCGGAAAACGCGGTGAAGGCCGTTGTCGACAAATACGGCAAGCTGGACATCCTCGTCAACAACGCCGGCGTGACCCGGGACACTCTCATGATGAAAATGACGGAGCAGGACTGGGACCTGGTGCTGTCGGTCAACCTGAAGGGGACCTTCAATTTCACCAAGGCCGCGACCCGCGTCATGATGAAGGCCCGTTACGGAAAGATCGTGAACATCGCCTCCGTCGTCGGGCGGATGGGCAACGCCGGACAGGCCAACTATTCCGCTTCCAAGGCGGGCGTGATCGGCCTGACCAAGACCACGGCGCGCGAATTCGGAAGCCGCAACATCACGGCCAACGCGATCGCCCCCGGCTACATCCAGACGGAGATGACCGAGAAGCTGCCGCAGGCGGCGCGGGATGCGTTCCTGAACAACATTCCGTTGAAGCGCGCGGGACAGCCCGCGGACGTCGCCAACGCGGTTTTCTTCTTCTGCCAGGAGGAGTCCGCCTACATCACCGGACAGGTTTTGAATGTGGACGGCGGTTTCCTGATGTCCTGACCTGAAAAAAAAAACAGGCTATTTCGCAAAATGACTTGAATTTCTGAAAAGGCATGCGATATTATATCCCATGTGGTATCAAAAACCAACCCGAAAATTAACTATATGAAAGGATTTGGAATGTCCACAGCAGAAAAAGTGAAAAAGATCGTTGTCGAGCAGCTCGGTGTTGCTGAAGACCAGGTTACGGAAGATGCCAAGTTCATCGAAGATCTCGGCGCGGATTCTCTTGACCAGGTCGAACTGGTCATGGCTCTCGAAGAAGAATTCGGTTCCGATATCCCGGACGAAGATGCCGAAAAGCTGACGACCGTCGGCGATGCCATCAAATACATTGAAGGCAAGCAGAAGGCTTGATTCCGTTCTTTTGCTTATGATTGCGGGTCATCCTTCTTTCGGGAGACCCGCTTTTGCTATCCACGGAGGGTTGAATGTACTCGAGGCGTGTTGTTATTACCGGAATCGGAGCCATCTCCTGTATCGGACACAATGTCCGGGAATTTTGGGATGCTCTTATCCATGGAAAGTGCGGACTTGGAAAAGTCGAGCGCTTCGATCTCAGTGGGTATCGTACTCAGATTGCGGGAGAAGTCAAGAATTTTGACCCGACCCGTTATATGTCTGAAAAAGAAGCCAGAAGACTGGATGACTTCACTCTCTATGCCGTCGCCGCCGCGGATGAGGCGCTCCAAAGCGCCAGCCTCCCGCTGGATCTGCGGGACGGTTCCGTCGTAAACCCTGACCGTGTCGGCATTTGCATCGGCAGCGGCATCGGCGGCATGCGGACTCTGGAGGAACAGTGCGAAGTCCTGATTCAAAGAGGCCCCTCCCGCGTATCTCCTTTCCTGATTCCCATGATGATTGCGGACATGGGGTCCGGCGCCCTGTCTATCCGCTATGGCGCCAAAGGACCGAATTTCACGGTGATCTCCGCCTGTGCGACCGCCACCAATTCGCTGGGCGAGTCCTTCTGCACGATCGCGAGGGGTGACGCCGACATCATGATCAGCGGAGGCGCGGAAGCTTCCGTTTCCAAACTGGGGATGGCCGGGTTCTGCGCCATGAAAGCCATGAGCCAGAGAAACGACGATCCGCTGCATGCCAGCCGCCCGTTCGACCGCGACCGCGACGGATTCGTCATGTCGGAAGGCGCCGGAATCCTGGTCCTGGAAGAACTGGAGCATGCCAAACGGCGCGGCGCTCCGATCTATGCGGAAATCGTCGGTTACGGCGCCACCGGGGATGCATACCACATCACTTCTCCCGCCCCTGAAGGCGAGGGCGCCGCCCGGGCCATGCAAGTCGCCCTGAAAAATGCGGGGCTCAATCCCGGGGATGTGGATTACGTCAATGCCCACGGCACCAGCACTCCCCTGAATGACAAATTTGAAACCCAGGCGTTGAAAACCGTGTTCGGAAGCGCCGTTTCCAAGGTTGCCATCAGCAGCACCAAGGGAACCATGGGACATTCCCTCGGCGCGGCCGGCGGCCTCGAAACCATTATCTGCGCCCTTTCCATTCAACACGGAATCGTGCCGCCCACGATCAATTATGAAACACCCGATCCCGAATGCGATCTGGATTATACACCGAATACTGCCCGTGAAAGGGTTATCAATACGGCAATCAATACTAACTTGGGCTTCGGCGGACACAACGGAGTTCTGGTCCTGAAGAAATTCACAGAGTAACGGCTCTCCTTTCAACAGAGGATCATTGTCTGAAACTGCGCCTTGCCCGGAACGGAGAATGTGTTTATGAAAAAGGCTGTATTCACCGCCATGGCAGTGCTGTCTCTGCCTGTCTTTCTCAATTCCTGCGGCCTCTTTGAACAAAGCAGTTGTTCCTGCGATAAGACCCTTCCGCCTCCGACGACGCAGCCGGCCGCCCCCGCGGCGAAAACCGACGCGCCGAAACCGGAAGCTCTCGAGATGTCCGTTCCGGAAGTGAAGGAACTCGAAGCGGCCCCGAAACAGGAAACCGCGCCCGCTCCGGAAGTGAAGAAGTCCGAAGCGGCCTCGACACAGGAAACCGCGCCCGCTCCGGAAGGGAAGAAATCCGAAGCGGCTCCGGTACAGGAGGCTCCGAAAGTCTCTCTCCCGGAAAAAATCGAATTGCCTTGCAAGCATGTCGTCAAGACCAATGACAGTTTATGGCGTCTGGCGGTGGAATATTACGGAAAAGGGGCGAAATGGACGCTGATTTACGAAGCCAACAAAGACAAGATCCGGAATCCTGACCATCTCGAGCCGGGAACGGAATTGACGATACCGGTGTCCGTCCCTCAATGAACAGCCGTGAAGACGAACCTTCCGGAGAGCCTTCCGGTAAATATTTTTTCAGCACTCCCATGGAAATGGAGGCGTTGTTCGCCGGCTGTTTCCAGCAGAATCTGCGCAGGATGGGAAACTGTTTCGGGGTGAAGCCCGTGGTGCGGGATTTGCGTCTCCAGCTTATTTCCGCCGAACCGGCGAAAGTGCAGCGGGCGCTTGCCTTTCTCAAACATCTGGAACAGCTCCGGCTGGAAAATGCCGGGAGGCGCGTCGACCAGCAGGACTTCGACCAGCTTCTTTCCGCTTTTCAGAATTCCACGGAGAACGAACTCCAGAATTATTTTGCCCAGCGGATCAAGGTCAGTCCCCGGAAAAAGGAAATCGTTCCCCGCACGGCCAACCAGCTGGCGTATGTGCGGGCTGTCCGGGAACACGACGTGGTGTTCGGCATCGGTCCCGCGGGCACCGGGAAAACCTATCTGGCCATGGCGCTGGCCGTCTCGGAATTCCTGGCGGGCCGGTTCGACCGGATCATCCTGACCCGTCCGGCGGTCGAAGCCGGGGAGAATCTCGGGTTTCTGCCCGGAAAGCTGGAAGAAAAGATCAATCCTTACCTGCGTCCTCTTTACGACGCCTTGTATGACATGCTGGACTTCGAGGAAGCCACGTCCTTCACGGAGCGCGGGATCATCGAGGTGGCGCCGCTCGCTTTCATGCGCGGCCGGACGCTGAACAGTGCATTCATCATTCTGGACGAGGCACAGAACACCACGAACGAGCAGATGCTCATGTTCCTGACGCGGCTCGGGTTCCGCTCCAAATGCGTGGTGGCGGGCGATCCCACCCAGATCGATCTTCCGGGAAGGAAAAACTCGGGGCTTCTGAACGCGGTCAAGCGGCTTTCCGGCATCGGGGAGATCAAAATCTGCCGTTTCACCTCGCGGGACGTGGTCCGCCATGCACTGGTGGAGAAGATCATCAACGCCTATCACGAAGAATCTTCTGAAAAGGAGCCGGCCCATGTCTCCCTCGGATGAAACCTCTTCGAAAAGTTCCCTGTCGGATCTGTTCGACCGGTCCGGGTTCTTTCTTTTTCTGATCCTGTTCCTGCTCCTTGCGGCCAGCCTGTTCGTGGTCATCCTGCCGACGGGCACGGGTTCCGTGTCCCTGATTCCCGGCCAGATCGCGCCCTTCACGCTGTGCTCCGAATTCGACTTCCTGGTGGAGGACAAGGAAAAGACCGCCGCCCTGCGCAAGGAGGTCGCCGACAGGGAGCCGGATTATTATCAGATCAGTCATGAGGATACGCGCCGGATTTCGGAGCAATACCAGAATTTCTTCGCCGAGGTCCGAAAACGCGATGCGCTTGAAAAGACCGGACGGAGTTCTGTGGCGGCTCCCGGAAACGAGATGCAGGTCCTGGTTGCCAAACTGGATGCGAACACGCTGAAATGTTTTCTGCGGATCGCCGACAATCCGGCGCAGAAAGAAAAAATGGATTCCCTTTTCCGGAAGGCGCTGAATGAGGGAATCATCCGGCAGGATGTCCGCGACAACCTCAAAAGCAATGTGCGGATCAAGATCATCGATCCGTTGAACCGCCGGCGGTCCGCTTCGTTCGCCCAGCTGGTGACTCCGCTTTCGGCCGCGCGCGACGTCACGCAGAAAGCGCTGGAATATTATGACGCTCCCGACAAGAACGCCATTGTCGACAACGTGACCCAGTGCCTCGAAAAGATTTTCCAGCCGGGCAATCTCCAGTTCGACCAGGCCTTCACCGAAGGAAAGAAGTCCGAGGCGGCCGGTCTTCTCGCCCCCGTCCGGAAGGAAATCTTCCGGGGAACGGTCATCCTCGAGAAAAACAAGAAGGTGACGGAAGACGACATCGCGGTCAAGGACGCCTATTACAAGGAGCTCCATTCCCGGACGGATCCGTCCGGCGTTTACAAGATGATCCGGGAAAACGTCCTCCTCTGCCTGGCGGTGATCCTGTCCATGGGGATGTATCTGCACCACATCAGGCCGGGACTGGCCAGGAGCAACCGTTCCCTCTGGCTGCTGGGGCTCGTCACGATTCTGGCCCTTCTGCTGAACCGTCTTTTCGTGGACGCCTTCCGGATGCTGACGGAGCAGGTGATCATTCCCCGCGACCTGGTTTATTTTGCGGTGCCGGTGGGACTTGCCTCGGTTCTGACCTCCGTGATCTACGGCGTGCGCGCGGCTACGTTTGTCGGGCTTTTCGTTTCCGTGGTGGCGGCCCTTCCCATGGAGAACCAGTTCCAGATGATGCTGACCGGACTCCTTGTCAACGCGGGCGGAAGCATGGCCGTCCGGAAAGCCCAGAACTACCGGAGTTTTTTTATCCGCGCGTTTCTGGGAACGGCGTTTTCGTCGCTGGCGGTGGCGCTCATCTTCTTCCTGAAACGGAATCCGGAGACCGAAATCATCTGGTGGCTGCTTCTTTTTTCGTTCGTCACGGGACTGCTGACCGCCATCATCGCCCAGCTGCTGCTTTTCCTGCTGGAATGGCTGTTCGACATCAGCACGACCATGTCGCTGCTGGTTTGCAGCGACTTCAATCATCAGCTCCTGAAGGAGCTTCAGTTCCGGGCGCCGGGCACCTATCATCACAGCCTGATGGTTTCCAACATAGCGGAGCAGGCGGCGCGGGAGGCGGGGCTGGACCAGATCAAGGCGCGGGTATGCGCCCTCTTCCATGACGTCGGCAAAATCCAGCAGCCGGAATTCTTCATTGAAAACAGCCCGGGGACCGACATGCACCAGGACCTCGATCCGGCCATGAGCGCCATGATCATCCGCAGCCATGTGGTCAAGCACGGACCGGAGCTCGCCCGCAAATACAAACTGAAAAAGATTCTGTACGACACCATCACCTGTCACCACGGCACCGACCTGATCGTCTATTTTTACAGGAAGGCCCAGGCGATGCATCCCGACAAGCATGTTTCCGAAAGCGAATTCCGCTATCCGGGTCCTCTTCCGTCGGAAAAGGAAGTGGCGCTGGTCATGCTGGCCGACTGCTGCGAAGCCGCTTCCCGCTCGCTGGAAAGACCCACACCCGCGGCCATCGAACAGCTGGTCTGCGAAATATTCCGGAAAAAAATCAAGGACGGGCAGCTGGACAGCTCCACGCTGACTCTCAAAGAGCTGGCCTTGATACGTAAAAGTTTCATCAATACGCTCGAGCACATGAATCACGGGCGGATCATTTATCCGAAGGATGACAAAAAGGATGAGGACGATTTATTCGTGGCGGCCGGAGGGAGCGTTTCCCCGGCCCAGCAGGAATAGACTGGAGAAACTGATGGAAGCCGCGGCTGTCATCACCGGCAGCGGAATCGCCGGAACCCTCTCCGTTTCTTTTGTTTCCGAGACGGAGATGGAGGAAATCAACCGTACGTATGTCGGCCATGAAGGGCTGACGGACGTCATCTGTTTCGACTACCGCGAATCCGGGTGCGGGCTTCCGAAGGAAGAGGGCGACACCGATCCCGTGGAGGTGGAGATCATCGTGTGTCCCTCCGTGGCCCGGCGGGAAGCCGCCAAACGCGGCTTGCCTTATTCGAAGGAAGTGGTATTGTACCTGGTGCACGGTCTTCTCCATGCGGCCGGGGAGGACGATTTGAAACCCGGACTCAAACGGATCATGAGGCGCCGGGAATTGAAAACAATCAACGAACTGGCAGAACATTTCGATTTTGCAAAAGTCTTTCCGGACGCAGTTCGTTCCTAAACAGGGAGTTATATGTTTTTCGAGCTGGAAATTTTTCTTCTGAGTTTTGTGCTTTTTCTTCTGCTTTTCTGTGCCTTCGAGGCGTTCGACCGTTTATCCGGCAGCCAGATCAGGAAGCTGGAGGAGACCGATCCCGAGCTGGCGGTCAAACTCAACGCTTGGCTTGGAAACTCGGATTCGATCCGTGCCGTCTTCAAGCTGCTGCTGTTCATTCTCGCCTCGATCCTCGGCATGTTTTCGTTTCTCCTGTCCCGTTCCTGGCTCGGAAACGGCGTGAACGACTGGATGCTTCCGTTCATCATCGGGGCGATCATTCTTTTCTGGTCTTTCGGCGAGATCGTTTCGCGGCTGCTGCTCTACCGTTCCGACATGCTGATTCTGCGGGTGACCCTGCCGGTCATCTCGCTGATCGCAAACACGATCCTGCTGCCGTTCACGCTGCTGACCCGGAAACTCCGGCAGAACGCGGAGAACTGGCAGAATGCGGAGGCCCCGGAACAGAAGGTCAGCACGGAAGACGAGATCCTGTCGGTCGTCGAAAACTACGGGGAACACAAGAACGACGACCTGGAGGAAGGGGAAAAGCGCATGATCAAGGGAATTCTGGACCTCGGCGACATGTCGGTCCGGGAAATCATGACTCCGCGCGTCGATCTGGTTGCCATTCCCGCCTCGTTCTCCATCGAGGAGGCCAAACGGGCCTTCACCGAGTCCGGACACAGCCGCATCCCGATTTACGGACGCACCGTGGATGAAATCAAAGGAATCATCTATGCCAAGGATTTCATCAACGACGAAGCCATCCGGGGCAAAACGCTGGACCAGCTCTCCCACAAACCACTTTTCATCCCGGAATCCAAAGAGGTCGGCGACCTTCTGGAGGAGATCCGGCTTCTGCACAACCATTTCGCCGTCATCATCGATGAATACGGCGGAACGTCCGGAATCGTGACCTTCGAGGATATCATCGAGGAGATCGTCGGCGATGTTCAGGATGAGTTCGACGACGAGGAGCAGGAGAAAAGCAAGCCTCAGCTCATGCCCGACGGAGCCGTCGTTTTCGAGGCCAGAACCCCGATCTCCGACGTCAACGAGATCATGGACACCGATATTCCCGACACCGAAGCCGCCGACACCATCGGCGGGCATATCTGCTACGAACTCGGGCGGATCCCGGAAGAAGGCGAGGAAATCCATTTCAGAAACCTTCCGCTGGCCGCCACCATCCTCAAGGCGGATAAACGGAAAATAGAATTCCTGAAATTGAAAGTGGACGACCATGAAGAAAAATAAGTTTTTCTCCCTGATCCGGCTGCGGATTGCGGTCCGAAACTGCCGCCGTTTCCTGATCTTCCGCATGAAAGGACTTCTGCTGACCGGTCTTTTTGTCGTGGTCCCCTTTTTCATTGCGCTCTGGATGGCGTGGTGGATTTACGACTGGCTGACCGTCTGGGCCATCGGACTGGCGACCCATCTCGACATGCCCGGCCTCAACGGAGAGAACAGTTCCTTCTGGCTTCAGCAGGGGATCCGTCTGCTGTCGCTGATCCTGATCCTCGTTACGTTGATTGTCATCGGGCAGCTGGCCAAGATGACCCTGGGCAGGCGCATGATCAGTCTCACGCAGAAACTCCTGCTTCATCTGCCGATCGTCAACTTCATCTATTCCACCTGCAAGCAGATCGGCGACGCGGTGCGTTCCTCCAGCGGCGGCATGTTCCATCAGGTGGTGCTTTTCGAGTATCCCATGCCGGGCTCCTACGCGCTCGGGTTCCTGACCAATGAGAACAACGAGTCGTTTGAAGTCACGGAAAAGCTCGGGAAACCGGTCGTGAGCATTTTCATGCCGACCACCCCGAACCCGACCAGCGGATTCCTCCTCATGATTCCGCGGGAACGCTGCATTTTCCTGAACATGAGCGTTTCCGAAGCCATGCGCCTGATCGTCAGCGTCGGCACGGTCCTTCCGGGCCAGGTACAGGTGAAAAAAGAGGAATGACTTTTCCCATCGCCGTTTTTTCTTTTCCGGAACCGGAAATCACCGGAAATACAGGTCGGCCAGGTCCAGGTAGTGCTGCCAGTCTTCCCGGGTCTGGTCATGGACGCCGGTCCGGATGTGGTAGCTGATGTCTCCCGTCACGGGCGTGTCGGGCGGAGGCATTTCCGTCACAGGCAGTCCCTTTGCGCCGAACAGCCGGTAGACTTCCGACGCATGCACGCAGGAAAGAAATTCCCCCTTCGGGTCCGCATGGATGTCTTCCGTGGCGCTGGCGACGCATACGGGACGGGGCGCCAGCAAAGCGATCAGCTCATGCTGGTCGAACGGCATATCCTCCTCGCGTCCGCTGTATTTATGAAACGCGGTGACAAACCAGTCCGCACAATCGTGGCTGATCAGAGCCTCCACATTTTCCCCGAATTTCCGTTTGTGCAAGGCGGCTCCCCCGCAGCCGGAGTTATTGGAAACGGTGATCTTGAAACGGGTGTCGATCGCGCCGGCCCAGAGCGCCGTCTTGCCGAGCCGGGAGTGTCCGTGGACGACGGTCCTGGAGGCGTCCGCTTCCGGGTCCGTTTCCAGATAGTCCAGCATGCGACTGAGCCCGAAAGCCCAGGCGCCGATGGGGGTATAGCGGTCGGGCAGCGACGCCATTCCGGACGGCTCGAAAAAGAGACGGTAGACACTGTTTCCGGCACTGTCCTTGAAGTCCGGATACAGATCGTGGTAGCAGAGGGTCGCGGAGGCATAGCCGCGGGCGACGACTTCCTTGAAGCACCAGCGGCAAGTCTGTTCGCCCCGCGCGTCGGGATGGACCAGTTCTCCCGGGACGCGGAATCCGGTCTTGCGGACATCCTCCTCGTCCGTCGTCGCGTGGTTTCCCTTGAAATTGAGGCCGAGGAACACGGGAACCGGTTTCGCGGCGTTTTTGGGAATGTAAAGGAGCATGTCGGCGGAGTGCTTCCGGCCGTTGTTCATGCCGAAATGAAGCCGGATTTCCTTGCGGACGGCGGTATTGCCGAGCGCGTCATCCCGCCGGGAAAGCAGTTCGAATGAAACGCTGTCCGGACTGGGAACGATTTCGCCGTAGACTTCCGTTTTGAAAAGCTGAAGGATGTTTCTGCGCTGGAAATTGACCCATTCAAAGGCGGTGGAGACCCTGGTCCCGTCCGGTTTGTCCAGCGGGGAAGGGAGGGTATACGGTTTCAATTTCGCCTCGTCCACCACATAATCGGCGACGATTTCCTGCATGGTTCTCAT